>DATAUC010000115.1:0-6916 GCA_036268485.1 Acidimicrobiales bacterium | reverse complement strand
GACCTCGAGGATCTCCTCAGGACCAGCTCAGCAATCGGATTCGTGTCCAAGGCCGACTTGTCCGCTCAGGCCATCATCGACTTACTTGGTCGTGTCGAGCACGACGACCAGCCATCGAACTAGCGGGCCTCAAGGTACTTGAGGACGGCCAACACCCGACGGTGATCAGACCCGCTCTCCGGGAGGTCGAGTTTCATGAGAATGCTGCGCACGTGCTTCTCGACCGTACCCTCGGACACGTAGATCCGATCAGCGATGCCTGCATTTGATGCTCCCTCGGCCATCAGAGCCAGCACCTCACTCTCGCGCGGCGAAAGGGCATCGAGCGGATCGCGCCGGTGCCGGGATCGGACGAGCTCCTGCACCAGGGATGGATCCACCACGGAACCGCCGGCCACGATGGTCTTGATGGAGTGGATGAACTCGGCGACGTCGGTCACCCGGCTCTTCAGCAGGTAGCCCACGCGCTCCCCACCGGCCAGCAAGTCCATTGCCTCTTCCACCTCGACGTGCGCAGAGAGCACGATGATCGCCGTGCTAGGCAGTTCTCGGCGGATGAGGTGCGCGGCCTCGAGTCCCTCGGTCGAGTGTCCGGGCGGCATTCGTATATCGATGATCGCCAGCTCCGGATTGATAGAGCGAACCAGCCTGACGAGCTCGACTCCTTCGCCGGCTTGGCCGACGACCTCGAACCCAGAACGATCCAGCAGGCTGGCCAGTCCTTCACGGAGCAACACGTCGTCATCGGCGATGACCACCCGCGTTGTCAGTCTGCCACCTGGCGTTGATTCCTCAGCTCCTAAGGAGTTAGCCACCTCACTAGTATTCACCCTTGCAGTTTCCGCCGCAGTCCCACTGTCCGTCCCTGACAGCGCGGTGGGCTATCTCCTCTCGTGGGCCTTGCGATAGCTTGCGGCCTCGCCATCGACGATCGCTACCTCGGAACCACCGAGCGCAAATAGTCGTTGAACCATGCGCCCGGGGTTGATGAAGGAAATGAGCCGCTTCTTCTCCAACGCATAACGAGTCGCCCCCTCGAGGACCAACCACCCCGACGAGTTGATAAAGGTCAGGTCAGTCAGATCGACAACCAACAGCCCCTCGCCCCAGTCCAGCACGTCGAGAAGCTGTCCCAAGACGAAGCTGGCGGCCGAGAGGTCCAGTTCACCCACGAGGCGGACGGCCTGGGGTCCTTCCCCCTCGCTGGACAGGTCTTCTACCCGGGCGCTGATATGCCTGTCGGTGGCGCCGAGCCCTTCGATTGGTCTCTGATGACCCTTGTGCGGGACCAGGGCAATCCGGAGATTGCCCCGGATCTTGGGCATGAATACTGCATACGAGGGGGACGCCGCTCTGGGCTCTTTGACGGCGACCTGTTGGTCCTCCGCACTGATGAGCATGCTGCCCTCCCTTTCCCGGCCATCTGACCCGACCGTTCGCCGGTACTCCTCGCTGACATTCGCCGTACCGCCATGTGTCCTCATCACGTTGACTGTCATGCTGATGTCTCCTTAGGTGCGCTCGAACGCCTGCCAAAGCCGGTCACAGCGCCCTGAGCGGCGCACCGGCTGGTCGGCTGGCACTGCCTGACCCACCGGTCACTCCGTACTCAGCGCCGGTACCATCCAACGCCCTCAAGCCGACCGGCTCCTCGGGAACACACCAGGAATCGCTCGGCGTGCCGGACGTTTCGGGGGCAGCTGCCGTTCCGAAGCTTCGGAAGACGACCACCACGGCTGCGATCACGAAGGCCGCCGACAGCGCTGCGGTGTAGACACTGGCGTCCACCGTGCCCGTCAGCTGGGAGATGATGCCGGTAAGGACTGCGGGCAGCCCCAGGCCGATGTAGGCGGCGACGAAGAAGGTGGAGACGGTGGCGGCTCGGTTCCGGGGCTCGGCCAGTCGGTTGATCTCGCTCAGACCACCCCGAAAGATGAGGCCCACGGCGATGCCTCCGACAACAGTACCGACCAGGAACAGCCAGAGCGCTTTGGCAAACAGAGCGGATTCCAACGCGGCCAAACAGACCAGCAGCAGAGGAAGACCCAGCTCCAGGCTGCGACGAGCCGGCAGTCGGGCCGAGACGGCCTGGCTGATGGCCGCCACGATGAAGGCCAGGAAGGATGCTCCCCCGACCAGAGCCAGGTTGTGCACGCCGAGGATGCCATGCATGAAGGTGGGCACCAGGCTGCTGAAGGAACCAAGGACGCTGAAGGCGGCGAACACGCCAAGGCACGCGCCGATCATGACAGCTCGCATGCTGGTCGGAATGGCCAGATGGGGTCGGAGGTTGAACGCGTGGTCGGGATTTCTCACAGGCTCGGGAATGAACACGAGGGCGGCGAGTGCCGATGCGCAGACGCCCAAATAGAGCCAGAACACGCTATGAGTGGGCACAGCCACGTACTCGGCGAAGATCCCGGCGACCAGCGGTCCCAATCCGAGCCCAGCCAAGTTGCCGCCAGAGGCGACGATGGCGGCGCCTCGCCGGTCGCCACGCGGTTGGAGTTCGGTCAGCGCAGCCGCCGCGGTTCCGGTGATGAATCCCGCCGCCAGGCCGCTCACGATGCGCGCCGCGATCAACATGCTTATGTTGGAAGCCCCGAGGAATAGCCCCGAGCTCACAGCAGCGCAGACCACAGCTATGGCCATCACCTTCCTTCGGCCGAAGTGGTCGCTGAAGTCGCCCAGAGTGACCAGGGCGAACAGCGTGCCGATCACATAGGAAGCGAACACCACCGTCACCCCGAGCGGGCCGAAGCCCATCTGGTTCTCGTACAGCACATACAAGGGGATGGGCAGGGTCCCGCCCATCATGATGGCCACGAGCACCCCAGCCGTCAGGATGTAGCCGCGGTGCTTGGCTGAGTCCGAGAGGCCGGGAGCGGTGTCCTCTGAGGCGGCACTCCTGTGCTTTCCTCTCAATGTGAGGGGGACGATGAGAGGAGAGGTCCGAGGGTCTGACGAGCTGTGGGCTCGGCCTGGCCCGACCTGGTTCATTTCCATAACCTCAGCAGAACATTCATCGAGCGGTCAGCACATGCAGCTAGCTGCAATCAGCAATGCCTGTTGGCCTACCCCCCACCTGTGCCAACATCGATTTGCCGCCTCGAGTAGACGATGGCGCAACCGATACTGAGTAACCCCGTCTTACAAAGGAGAGCTGAGATGCCGCTAGTCCATATCGACTTGGTCGAGGGCCGCTCCGACGAGCAGCTGGCAGCCCTGGCCGAGACCGTCTACCAGGTTGAACGGGACGTTTTCGCCGCCCCCGAAGACGACCGCTACATCATCATCACCGAACACAAGCCGGGTCGAATGTTCCTGGGTAGCACTGGGCTCGGCTACCGACGCAGCTCCGAGGCAATGGTCATCCAGATCACCGAGCAGAACCGTCACCGCGATCAAAAAGAGGCGCTCTACCGGTCATTGGCGGAACGACTCCAGGTCACCATCGGGTTACGGCCTGAAGACCTCATCGTCTCCGTAGTGGAAAGCAAGCTCGAAGACTGGTCGTTCGGACTCGGCCGCGCCCAGTTCCTCACCGGCGAGCTCGGACCGGCGCAGCACAGCTGAGGTCAGCGCTGATCCCGATGGACCAGCCACACCCGTGCCTGATCCCGCGGGCGGACGACGATCGTATCGATGTCAACATGACTGGGCCGCGTGGCCACAAAGGTTATGACTTCGGCGACGTCGTCGGCGCTGAGCGGAGTGATCCCTTGGTAGACCTGTTGAGCCCGATTCTCATCCCCGCCGAAGCGTACGAGCGAGAACTCGGTCTCCACCATCCCGGGATCGACCTCGCTGACGCGAACCGGCTGGCCGATGAGCTCCATCCGCAACACATCCATCAACGCCTTGGTGGCATGCTTGGCCGCGTTGTAACCGGCCCCACCGGCGTAGGGCTCAAATGCAGCCACCGATCCGACGGTGATGACGATCCCGTCGCTCGAGGCAACGAGCTTGGGCAGGAGGGATTTGGTCATACGCAGGGTGCCGAGGACGTTGCTGTCGTACATGGCCTGCCATTGGTCCTCATCGGCCTCGGCGATGGGATCGAGCCCGAGCGCTCCGCCCGCGCAGTTGACGAGCACCCGGCACTCGGGAATGGCCTGGCAAAAGCCATCAACCGACACTGGGTCGGTGACATCGAGGTGGAGCGCGGTAGCAGCTGGACCGATCTCGGCGGCCACGGCGGTCAACTGCTCGTCACGCCGAGCCCCGAGCACAACCGAGAACCCGGCGTCGGCCAGACTCCGAGCGGTGGCGGCTCCGATCCCGCTCGACGCTCCGGTCACCACCGCCGTCCCAAGTGAGCTCATCGAGCCGATGCTATCCAGTGGGTGGGTCTCGTTACAGCAGATCGGTGACGTTCTGGTTTTCGACGGGGATCTCGATCGACAGCGAAGTTCCCTTCCTGGCCGGGCTGGCGATGTCGAGTCGGCCCCCTAGTGCCTCGATGCGATCAACGAGTCCGATGAGTCCCGACCCCTGACCGGGATCGGCCCCCCCGATCCCGTCATCGCTGATCACCAAGCGCAACATGACGTCCTGTGCGTCAAGCTCGATATGTACCACCGACGCAAGCGCATGCTTGGCCGTGTTGGTAAGTGCTTCCGACACCACGTAATACGCCGCCATCTCGATGTGTTCGGGCAGCCGGCATTCGGCGCGCAGATCCAGTTCGACTGGAACCGTCGAACGACGCGACAACATCCGTACGGCAGGGCCCAGGCCCGCTTTGGAGAGAATCGCCGGATGAATCCCCCGTGAAGTCTCCCGCAACGTATCCAGCACGCTGTCCAGGCTCTGCCTGGTTCGCTCCAAATGAGCCTGCAGTTCAGAAGCATCACGTGGCAGTGAGAGCTCCGCCGCCCGTAGTTCCAGCATCAGCGACACGAGCTGCTGCTGGGTGCCGTCGTGGAGATCGCGCTCGATTCGACGCCGCGATTCATCAGCGGCAGCAACGATCCGCGCCCGAGAGGTGACGAGCTCGGCGCGGCTCTCGGCGTTGGCGACCGCCATGGCCACGAGCTCGGTGATTGAGGACAGGTGAGCCTCGGTGTCCAGGGGGAGGGGCTCTTCGACGTGCGTGGCCACCCCGATCATGCCCCAGAGACGGCCTTCGACGATGATCGGGCAGGCCACCGCCGAGCGAAGTCCGTTGTCGCGTACAGGGATGCTGAGCGAACCGGAGGCATCGGCAAAGTTGTCCATCCGCGCCGGGCCTCCGGTCTCGAATACAAGCGTGCACATATTCCTTCCTCCGAGCGGCCACCGACCGCCAACGGGGAAACCCTCGCTTCTGCCCCAGATGGCGACGAACGTGACCGTGCCGTCCGTCTCGTAACGGCACAGGTTCACCACATCGACGGGAAGGAGGTGCCCCACCTCTTCGGTGACCGCCGCAAATACCTTCTCTTCGGGCACCCCACTGGCGACCAGGGTCGCCACCCGGCCCAAGGCCGCTTGCTCCTCGGCCAGCCGGGCGAGCTCGGCGCGGCTCTCGGCGTTGGCGATCGCCGCCGCCACCAGCTCGGTGAAGTCCGTGAGCCGGGAAACAGCGTCCAGGGAAAACGGCGGATGGGTCTGCTTGGCATGCAGGAACAGAACCCCCCACAAGTGCCCTTCTACGGTGATCGGGCCGGCAATGGACGAGCCGATCCCGAGCTCGTCCCGGACAAACGCGGCGATGCGCCCGGGAATGCCTTGGTAGTCGTCTATCCGGACCGATTGGCCCGTCCGGAAGACGGTCGAGGCCAGATCGCCTCCCTCGAGCGGCCACGGCCCCGGGACCAAGGGGTGCCCTTCGCCCTCGGCGGCCCAGGTAGCCAAGACAGTCACCGTGTCATCACTCTCGTAACGGCCCATCCCCGCCAGGTGTGCGCCGAGCAGCTGCCCGACCTCCTTGGTGACCGCCGCCAGCAGGTGGTCCGGCGGGGCCCCGTGCGCCACCAGCATGGCGACGCGGCGCAATGCCGCCTGCTCCTCAGCTAGCGCACGGAATTGCTCGTCGTGCAACGACGCACTCCATCCCTCGCCACGATGCGCGCCGGCTAGCAGCGGCGCCGGCGCACCTGCTTAGCCCTACCTGGTCACCACCTCAGCTGACCCGATGCAATCTCGTCGACTCCTCTGCATAATACTTACTGGTAAGTGGGCATGCCGGGGCAGCCGCCGAGCGACCCCATTGCCGGTGGGATCGGTGCCGGGCCGTCCCGGACCCGTGCCTACTCCGGCCAGTCCGACTTCTCGATGATGTCCACGAAGTTGGTGCGCCGATAGCCCGGGAGGAATCGTTCGAGCACATCCGCCTTCACGTTGCCGAACGTCGTCTCCGGCCTGGGTGCAATGCCCTCGGTGAACGCCTTCAGGATCCCTCGTTTGAAGCCCGGACGAGGATGAAGGGCAGTGATCTCGGCCCGGTCGACGTCGCTGATGTCCTGGTACCCGATGCCGAGCACATCGTATTCGACCCCCGCCGTGACCAAAGCGACCTCGGGTTCCATGAATTCGGGAATGCCGGGTGTCGTATGCAGGGCAATGGCGGTCCATACCCGCCGAATGCTGTCCTCGGGGACGCCATGGCCCTGGAGAAAGTGACGGGCCTCGTCCGCACTGTCGACCTCGAAGCGCCGCCCGCTGCCTCGGAACGGCGCATTCAGACCTACATCGTGGAACATTGCCCCGATGTAGAGCAGCTCCGGGTCGAAGCTGAGCCCTCGGTTCCGCCCCTGCAAGCTCCCGAACCAGAAGACCCGACAGGAATGGTGGTACACGAGATCGGTGGTGGAATCTCGCACGAGCTGGGTGGCATCGCGTGCCAATTTTGTGTCGGGGGCGGTCACCCCGCCTGCAGCCGATCCATTGGTGGACATTGACTCACGCTCCTTTGTCGTTGATGAAGCGTGCC
>DATAUC010000114.1:0-8511 GCA_036268485.1 Acidimicrobiales bacterium | reverse complement strand
CAGCGACGACAAGCTCGGTATCGCTCAGGTCTCTGAGCACCAGGTCCGCCCCCAGGGCCTTCAGCTCGTCGAAGTCGGGCCGTCCGGTCGAGACCAGGAGGCAGTGGGCGCCGCCAGCACGTGCACATTCGAGGTCCCGAGGCGTATCGCCCACGATCCAGGTCTGGTCCGGAAGGAATTCGGTCCCTCGGAGCTCACGTTGCCGATTCCAGGCCAGCGAAAGCAGCTTTCGGCGGTCCGAGTGGTCCTCCCCGTAGGCGCCAGCTTCCAGATCCAGGTAGCGATCCAGCCCGAAGGCGGCCAGTTTCAAGAGGGCGTTGGCCGCGATGTTCCCGGTCAGAACGGTCTGTTCCACCGAATCGATGGCAGCCAGGGAGCGAAGTGCCGCCTCGGCTCCCGGGCAGGCAGAACCTTCCGAGGCGATCCGATCGGCGCACAAGGCCAGCTCTCGCTCCAGGTGGTCCAGAACGGCAGGCACATGCTCGGAGGTCTCGATCCCGGCCATGGCCAGGTATTCCTCGACGATGTGGTGGTCGGTTTTCCCGCTGAAGGTCAGCGTCCCCCGGGGCGGCGATCCCAGCACGCGCTCGATGGCCAGGGCGAAGACCTCGGTCCCCACTCCGCCGCTGTGCACCAGGGTCCCGTCGATGTCCCAGAGGATGAGTCGGGTCAGGATGGGCGTCGCTCGCCTTCGGTCCAGCTGCGATCGAACCACCGTTGCACCCGGGTGGTGCCGAAGGTGACCTTGTCGGCGGCGATCGACTGCGAGGGCCCTTCCAGATTCCCGACCGGTGCCGCCCCGCTCAAGAAGGTCACGCTGACGCGGGCCACGAGATCGTGGCCGAACTCGAGATAGCACGTTCCCTGGCCGTCATAGGTGACTGGCGTCGAGCCACTGCTGGCTCGGGAGACGATCTGCTCGGCCACCACCGAGGCCTGCCCCTCGGCGAAGACGCCCGCTTTCGGGGTTCCGACACTTGTGACATCACCGACGGCATACACGTCGGGAAACGCCGTCTCCAGGGTCAGCGGATTCACTGGCACCCACCCGTCGACCGTCAGCCCCGACTCCTCGACCACGGCGGGGACCCTGTGCACGGGAACACCCAGGAAAAGGTCGAACGGCATCTCGGTGCCGTCGCCGAACAGAGCCACCTTTCGTTCGGGATCGAGACCGCGGATCAACGCTTCGGGGTGCCAGCTGATCCCCCGTTCGGCGAAAGCGACGAGCAACGCCTCTGAGGCAGCCGGTGAGGGCGGAATGGGAACCCCCATGGGCATGACCAGCGAAATGGAGGAGCCGTCGCGAATGCCGCGCTCGGTCAGGTAGTCGTGCAGCAAGAGCGCGGTTTCGCTGGGCGCCGGTGGGCACTTGAACGGCGTGGAGGTCACGCCCACGATGACGTGGCCACCGTCGAAGGCGGACAGCACCTCACGCGCGGCGATCGCCCCGGGCACGGTGTAGAACTCGTGGCCCGCCTCCACCAGGCCCGGCGTGGCTGACGGATCCAGGTCGGCGCCCAGGGCCACCACCAGGATGTCGGCATCGAAGGGGCCGGCATCGGTTTCGATGTGCTTCGCCGCGGGGTCGATGGAGCGGATGGTGGTCTGGACGAACCGCAGCCCCGGCTTGTCCAGGTCGCCATAGGGGTGAAACACGTCGGAGGCCGATTTCCGCCCGAACATGACGTCCAGTTTTGAGAATCCGAAGATGAAGCCCTCGCTCTGGTCGATCAGGACGACGTCGATGTCTCCGCCAAAGTGATCGGACAGCCTGGCCGACAGCTCCAGGCCACCGAATCCCGCCCCCAGCACAAGAACTCTCATCTCGTGACGGTAGCGGATCTTTCTAACGGTTACCCCCTGAGTGGCCACGCTTCGGACCGATTGCCGGTGAGACGATCCACTGGAACTCGGTTCCTTGATGCAGCGCCCCGTAGATCCGATCACGGAGGACGTTCGCGTCCTGGTCGGTCAAGGTCTTTTCCAGATCACGGAACACGATGCGTACGAGAAGGTTCCTCTGGCCCGGCTGAGCCCCCAGGCGGGCAACAGCTGATGACGGCAATTGCTCAGAGGGGGTGGACGACAGAACCCGAACCTCTTCGACGCAGGATGCGTCAGGGCCGAGCACGTCCCGCACGGTGTCGCCGATGGTCTCTTCGTCGTCATCGTCGGATACGGCGATCGACAGGTCGCGGGTGATCGGAGGCATCGAGGACACCGGCCGGTACGGAGCGAGGTCCAGCATCTGTTCAGCAATCCGGTGGTCGGTCGAACGGAGGAGGCGTATGTCAGGGACGCCCTTCATCAGCATGAGCAGGCGGTCGAGCCCCATCCCCAGGGCCAGTCCGTTCCAACCGCCCAGCCCCGCAGCGTCCAGCACCTGGGGATGGGCCAGACCACATTCCCAGATCTCCACCCAACGGTCGTCGTGGGCCACGTCGACCTGTCGGCCCATGAGGGTATAGGGGTGGACCCGGCTCTCTTGACGGTGGGGCAACCCTGGGACGAGGGCGCCGAGGAGGAGTGAGACCATGTCGTCCATCGCTCCCTCGGCCAATGGCCGACGGGATATGCGCCACAGGTCGAGCTGGTGAGGGGTCCCTGTGTGCTGCCAGTCGATGGCGTCCCGACGGAACACCATCCCCGGACACACGAGCAGCACGTCGTCGGTAGGGCCGTGGGCCAGGTGGCGCAACGCTGACGGGATCATGGCGCTCGAATGACTGCGCAACATGTGCTGGCCGTCGACATAGCGGGTGTAGCGGGCGTCCCTGGTGATCGTTTCCGGCCCGAAACCGAGCCGGTCATAGTTGTCGGCAATGGGGACGGACTTTGGTCCCGGACACCAGCGAACTTCGCACGGCCAGGCCTGCGTGAGCGCATCGACGGCGCGTCCGACGAGTAGCTGGATGGCGTGGGGGCCCTCGGACGGATCGGAGAGGTCTCTGATGCCGAGATCGCGTTGGAGCTGCTGCTGGGTGATGTAGGAAACAGAATGAGACACGATGACTCCTTTTTCAGGTGAGCTTGGGGGGAGGTGTCCTCCCGGCCTGAGCTCGCCTGAGCGAAGTCGTCGCCTAGCGCGACGCTGCGCCTCCCGGCAGCCCATGGCGGGCCGGGAGGCTGGTAAATCGCAGCGATGGTGCCTCAATCACGGTTCATATCCTACTGGGACGAGACCGGCTGCAGCCGTCGTCGGCGGCAAAGTACCCGGTTCATTGCTTCCCCAAGACGCTATGCAGGATCTGCTTCACGATGGGTCCGGCAATCCCCGCACCGGTCTGCTTGCCCGCCTGGTTGGGGACGACTACCGCCACTGCCACCTTGGAGTTCCCGTTGGGGGCGAACGCAATGAACCAGTCGGTGGTGCTCTCCAAGTTGACACCCACCTCTGCCGTGCCTGTCTTGGCCGCTACGTGCCAGCTGGCGGGTAGACCGAGTTGAGAGGCCGTGCCCAAGGGGTCGGAGACGACCCCTTGCATGTAGGTGGTCAGGGTGGCGGCGGTCTGGGCCGAGATCGGTCGCATCCACTGCGTGGGCGAATACGTCTTGACCAGGTCGCCTTGGGAGTCGCGGATACTGTCCATGACATGCGGGGTCATCTCGACACCGCCATCGGCCACTGTGCCGGCCACCATGGCCATCTGTAGTGCTGACGCGGCGACGTTGTCCTGGCCGATGGCCGACTTCATCAGTCCCGGCAGATCGGTGGCGAACGAAGCCACCGTTCCGAAGTTCGAGGCAGCGACCGTGGATTGGGGGACGTCGAGCGGAACCCGCTGGTTGAACCCGTACTGCTCGGCTTGGGTGACCAGGGCATCCGCACCCAGTTGCTGGCCGATGGTGGCGAAGTCGGAGTCACAGGACTGCACGACCAGCTGTTCCAGGTTCCCCCCGCATGTCGCGAAGTCGTAGTTGTGCAGTATCTGTGGCGGGTTGCCGGTGTCGGGCAGGTCGATCTGGGACACCGCAGGGTAGGTCATGGCCGCCAGGTCGGGCCGGTGCTCGAGCACGGCCGAGGCGGTGACCACCTTGAAGCTCGACCCGGGCGGATAGATCTGGTTGTACGCACCGGCGCGGAGCGGATTGCCGGGCTGAGCCAGCAGCGCCGTCCAGGCCGTCTTCTCGGTCTGTGTGTCCTGCGACACGAGGGGGTTCGGATCGAAGGAGGGATTGGAGTACATGGCTTCGATGGCGCCCGTGGTGGGGTTGAGGACGACGGCCGCCGCGCCGTTGACTCCCGCCGCACCCTCATTGAGTGCGGCGGCCACTTGTGCTTGCAGCTTGGAGTTGACGGTCAACGTCACGTTGTCCGCCACCGTCCGATTGGTCAGGAGGTCGCGAAGCGACGTTGCCGGCTTGGTGTGTTGGGACAAGTAGCTGTCGTATTCCGCTTCGACACCGTTGTAGTTCCCGTAGCGCAAGGAATCGAAGCCGACGATTTGGGAGAAGAGGGTGGCGGTGTTCGGGTTGTAAGTCCGCTGGTACTTGTACGTGCTGCCCTTCGGCGCCAGCACCGAAGAGGCCAGAGTCACACCATCCGACGAGATGATATTGCCGCGAGTGTGGCTGCGGGCCGCGGTTATGACCTGCGGGTTGTCAGATGCAGTGGCCAGGGAGTGCGCTTTGAGGACCTGAATGTTGTTGAGCTGGACGAAGAGAGCGACAAAACACAGCACCATGAAGATGCCCAGCCGCCGGATGCGCTTCTCCATCAGACCAAAAGCCTGACGATGGCCGCGGTTGGGCCAACGGGTGTCGTCCATGCCGGACAGCCCACGCTGCGCCAGCTGCGATGGCTGACCAAGACAGGAGTCCACGAAGGCGGGAACTGCCGACCGGCTTTGGTGCCTACGACGCCTGCGGTCACCCGCAGATGTTCGCGCTTCCTCTCCCTGATTGGATGTCAGCCCGTATTACCGGAGAGGGACCTTCTCGCTGCTGGTGGCCCAGCTAGGACGGCTTACGGAGTCCGTCGAGGATCATGTTCAGCAGCCGCATGCTCTGTTCCTCGGACAAGGTGGCGTTGGTGCACATCGGACCGACCAGCTGCATCACGTCCTGTCCGCTCACGTCGGTGCGGACGACGCCGGCACCCTGGGCGCGCCCGATGACAAGCTGCATGGATCCCTCGACGCGTTCCAACATGTCCAGCCGTAGCTCGGGATTCTTGTCGAAGGCCTCACGAAGCTCGTTGAGGAAAGTCCGCTTCCCCTGGGCGTACCGAACGAATGCTTCCAGGAAGGCCACGACCGCGGGCCACGGCTCGAGGTCGGCCACGGCCTCTTCCGCCGTATGCACCAGGGTGTCGACGTCGGTGCAATAGACGGCCTGGACCACGTCCATCCGGGTGGGGAAGTGGCGGTACAGCGTGCCCACGCCGACTCCGGCCTGGCGGGCGATGGCATCCATGGACGCCCCGCCACCCTCGCGAGCGAAGACCTCTCGGGCCGCAGCCACCAGCCGCTCGTTGTTGCGACGGGCGTCGGCTCGCATGGGACGGCCTTCGACCTCTGGTTCGCCGCCGACTGCAGGGCCCTCGATCACGCTGTGCTGCCTGGACATTTTCCGTACGCCTCTGCCTGAGAGAAGAATAGTTTGCTAAACGGAGGGACCCTCCGTATAATAAACGGAGGAAGCTTCCGCTTTCAGAATACCAGCGGAAAGGTCGTAGTCAATGCCCTCCATTCTCCTTGGTCCGCCGCGCCCCCAAGCGGCCACCGATCCATCCGTGGGACCACCGGGATCGCTTCGGCGTCATCTCAAGAACCCGTCTGTCCTGCTCTTTGTCATCCTCACCGCCCAGCTCATGGTGGTATTGGACACAACCATCGTGAATGTCGCCCTTCCCCACATCCAGCAGGGGCTCGACCTCTCCTCCGGCGGACTGTCATGGGTGCTCAATGCCTACATCCTCACCTTCGGGGGCCTGCTGCTTCTCGGCGCCCGGGCCGGCGATCTCCTCGGTCGCCGCCGCGTGTTCCTGACCGGCATCGCCCTGTTCTGCGTGAGTTCACTGGTGGGAGGCCTCGCCACGACCGGCTGGATGCTGCTGGCAGCCCGGGCCGCGCAAGGCATCGGCGCGGCACTGGCTGCACCTTCGGCCCTGTCCCTCCTCACCACCGCGTTCGATGAGGGGCCAGCGCGCGTCCGGGCCATCGGCCTCTACACCACGGTGTCGGCCGCCGGTGGGGCCATCGGGCTCGTGGCCGGAGGCCTGCTCACCGACCTCGTGTCATGGCGCTGGGTCATGTTCGTGAACGTCCCCATCGGAGTCGTTGTCTGGCTAGTCGGGCGGATGGTGATCGAGGAAACCGAACGGCACCATGGGCGGTTCGACTTCATGGGTGCCATTACCTCGACCCTGGGAATGACCGGCATCGTCTTCGGTCTGGTCGAGGCCGGTAGTGACGGTTGGGGCAGCTCCATGACCATCGCTTCGCTTGTGGCCGGCGTAGCCTTGTTGGGGCTCTTCGTGCACCACGAGAGCCGCGCCGAGGAGCCAATTCTCCCCCTCCGGTTGCTGGCCCACGCCACTCGCAGCGCAGCCAACCTGGCCCGAGGCCTTCTGTATGCCGGGATGTACGGGATGTTCTTCTTCCTGTCGCAGTTCTTCCAGGATGTCCAACGGTTCTCTCCGTTGGTTGCCGGTGTCGCCTTCTTGCCCATGCCTGCTTCGGTATTTCTGGGGTCCCAGCTGACCGGCCGCGTCCTGGTGCGGCGACTGCCCCAAAAGATGGTGATGATGATGGGCGCCACCATCGTGACCGTGGGCCTGCTGCTGGCCACTCGGTTCCAGGCCTCGACGTCGTACGCCCAGATCGTGGTGTCCATGGTGCTCATCGGCGGAGGCATGGGGATCTCGTTCGTGAGCCTGACCTCGGCATCATTGGCCGACGTGAGGCCCGAGGATGCCGGGGCTGCTTCAGGGCTGGTGAATGTCTCCCAGCAACTCGGCGGTGCTCTTGGGCTGGCCGTTCTCGTCACCGCCTTCGACGCGGTCACCGGTCATGCCCAACTCGGCGCCCGACACCTCACCAATGCAGCCTCCGTCAGCCATGCCAACACGATCCTCGTCCACGGTCTGGACGACATCTTCGCCCTCGGTGCCCTCTTCAGCGTGGCCGCGTTGGCCATGGTTGCTCTGGGCGTGCGTACGGCCCGCCAGTCTGCCCCGGCGACCACCGCGGCGGTCGAGGAAACCGAGGGGTCGGACGAGGCGGTGCCCTGGCTCGAACAAGAGGCCGGATAGGTCGGCGAGATGCACGGTGTCGTTCGGCGGCTCGGGCCTCAGGCCCGTCCGTCGACCGGCCGGTCATCCGCGGTGGAGAACTTCGGTCTGTGGCAGGATGCCCGGCAAAACTGGGAGGGCGCTCTTGTCGAGGATGAGGCGGTATGTCGCGGCTGCACTCGCAGCCGGGTGCATGCTCGGACTGGGTGCATGTGGAAGCTCGCCATCGGCATCGTCGGGAAGCACCACGACGTCGGTGAGCTCGAACCTCCCGCGCGGCTCGATTATTTCGTTGAGCGAGGTACAGCAACAGTTTCCCGAGGTCACCCGACAAGAGAGCACCGGGCCGAACTCCACGTCGTCGGGCACTCCCGGTGCCACGCGGCAGGTGATCTACGCGAACGCTGACAGCTCGAAGAAGGTGACTCTCTCCGTGGACCAGTACCCCAGCGCTGGGGCCGCATCCTCCGCCTTCCAGGAGGCTGTTGACAAGAGTCAGCAGGTCTCCGGGTTCACCGCCCTCCCGGCACCCGAGATTGGACAAAAGGCCTCCGCCGGCATTGTGACTCAGGGAACTGAGTCACACGCGGGAGTCGGCTCGGTGAGCGGCAAGCTGATCATCCAAGCGACGATCGCAGGATACGAAACAAGTCCAGCGAACATCAGCAAGATCCAGGATGTGGCCCGGAGCGAGGTCGCCCACGCGACGGCTGCTCTGGGTGGTTGAGCGAGGCCCATATCGACAGGTCATCAGTCTCTCTTCACGAGCTGTGCGGAAGGTGGAGCACCATCCAGTCGTCGCGATGGGAAAATCCCTCGTTTACATACAGCGGCCTTCCAGCCTCGGTGGCGTAGAGATTGAACCGTCGAATCCCGTAGTCCGGAGCTGAGGCAAGACAGGCTCGGAGGAGTAATCGTCCAATGCCACTACCTCGCTCTGGTCGTCGGACAAACATGTTGATAAGGAGCCCTTCGACTGAACGCGGGTCTTCCGGATGCGGGGGAGCGTCTTGGAGCACCACCGACACGATTCCCACGGTCCTTCCCTCATCCTCGGCGATCCAGGAGAGGACCGTGCCGTTGGCCTGTGTCCGCTGAAAGAATCGCCTCGTCTCGTCAACGAAATGGTCGGATACCGCATCTGGAGCCAGACCCCGGTACTCGGTGAGGAACTCGATGCGGAGCTGACAGAGGACATCCAAATCCCGCGGTTCGGCGCTTCGGATCTGCATGCCCACATCATTTCGCATGGGTGTCGGTCGAGCCTGGCAGTC
>DATAUC010000113.1:0-3345 GCA_036268485.1 Acidimicrobiales bacterium | reverse complement strand
ACGAACATACGTTCGTCATCGGAGGTAGGCTGTGACACCCTCTCCGTAAGGTCGAATCCATGCCTCGAGCGACAGCGGTCTATGTGTGTGCAGCCTGCGAGGGCATGGCGGCCCAATGGGTCGGGCGCTGCCCCAACTGCGGCGAGTGGAACTCCCTGGCCGCCGTCGCCCGGGCCTCGGCGGCGCAATCGGCCGCCAGCGTCGACCCCCGCAATGCCGCCGTGTCGCTGAGCAGGGTCGACCAGACGCAGGCGCGGCCCATGCCCACCGGGGTGGTGGAGCTCGACCGTGTCCTGGGCGGGGGGTTCGTGGCCGGGTCGGCCACCTTGGTCTTCGGACCACCCGGTGTGGGCAAGTCCACCCTGCTCTTCCAGGTGCTGGCCTCGGTGGCGTCGTGTGGGGTCGAGGTGCTTCTGGCCTCCGCCGAGGAATCGCTGGCGCAGGTCAGCGGCCGGGCCACCCGGATCGGCGCCGTGCCCGACACCTTGCTGGCGCTGGCCGGCGGCGACGTCGAAGAGATTGAGGCGGCCATCCTGCGCCACCTGCCGGCCCTGGTCGTGGTCGATTCCATTCAGACCATCTCCGATGCCTCCCTGCCCGGGGCGGCCGGCAGCTTGAACCAGGTCAGGGCCTGCGTGGAGCGCCTGACCCGGTTGGCCAAGGCGTCCGGGGTCCCCATCGTCCTGGTCGGGCACGTGACCAAGGACGGCGATCTGGCCGGGCCCCGCACCATCGAGCACCTGGTCGACACCGTCGTCTCCTTCGACGGCGATCGCCACCATTCGCTGCGCATTCTCACGGCCGTCAAGCACCGCTTCGGTCCGGCCGGCGAGGTGGGGATCTTCGAAATGCGCGACGACGGTCTGCGGGCCGTGCCCGATCCCGGCCCTCTCCTGCTGGGCGACCGCATGACCGGCATCCCCGGCAGCGTCGTGGTGCCTGTCCTGCAAGGGCGGCGACCCCTTCCGGTGGAGGTCCAGGCCCTCCTGGGTCCGGGCCAGGTCGGCTCGCGGCCCCATGCCCTGGGCATCGACGCCCAGAGGGTGACCCTCCTGCTGGCCGTCTTGGGCTGCCGGACGAATGTGGCCATCAGCGGCTTCGAGGTGTTCGTGGCCGCCGTGGGCGGCATCTCGATCACGGAGCCGGCTGTCGATCTGGCCGTAGCCATGGCGGTGGCCTCGGCCGCCTTGAGCCGGCCCATCCCGGCCGATCTGGTGGTCTTCGGTGAACTCGGATTGGCCGGCGAGGTCCGCATGGTCCCCGGAGCCGACCGGCGGCTCAGCGAGGCGCTACGGGCCGGCTTCACCCGGGCCCTGGTACCGGCCTCAACTCCCGATGAGGCCGTGCCTGCGGGCATGCGGGTGCACAAGGTGCGGACCCTGGCCGAAGCCCTGGCGCAGGTGGAGAAGTCCGACCCGGCGGGTACGATGCCCGTGTGGTCGACCGTGGCAGCCAGCCGCTGAACGACGCGCTGGCCCTGGTCGCGCCGGGCACGGCACTGCGGGAGGGGCTGGACCGGATCCTCCAGGCCAAGCACGGCGCGTTGATCATCGTGGGGGACGACCCGGCCGTCCTGTCCGTCTGCACCGGCGGTTTCCTGCTCGATGCCGAGTACAGCCCCCAACGCCTCTCCGAGCTGGCCAAAATGGACGGCGCCATCATCCTGGCCGCCGATGCCTCGCGCATCGCCCGGGCCAACGTCCACCTGGTGCCCAAGGCCAGCATCGCCACCACCGAGACCGGCACCCGGCACCGCACGGCCGAACGGGTGGCCCGCTCCATCGATGTTCCCGTCATCGCCGTATCCGAGGCCATGGCGACCATCGCGGTGTACCGCAACGGGTTGAAGCACACCAGCCAGTCGTCGGGTTGGCTCATCGACCGCTCCAGCCAGGCCCTGGCCACGCTGCAACGCTTCCGGGTGCGCTTCGACGATGCCCTGACCTCGCTCTCCCGGCTCGAGATGGAGGACACCGTCGCCGTGCGCGACATCGTGGCCGTCCTGCAACCGGGTGAAATGGTGCGCCGCATTGCCGAGGAGATCGAGGGCCACCTGGTCGAGCTGGGCTCCGATGGTCGCCTCATACACCTGCAGACCGAAGAGCTCAGTGCCGGCGTCAGTGACACGTTGACGCTGGTGCTGCGCGACTACGCCGATGAGAGCTCGCTGAGCCACCTGCGCTCGCTGTCGCCCGATGCCCTGATGGACCTGCCTCAGGTGGTGGCCACCTTGAACCTGCCCGGTGCCGACGATCAGCTGCACGCCGAAATGGCGCCGCATGGGTATCGCTTGTTGCATCGATTGCCCCAGCTCTCGACCGCCCTGGTCGAGCGCCTGGTGGCCCGCTTTGGCAGCCTGCCCGAGATCATGTCGGCCAGTGCGGCCGAGTTGGAATCGGTGGAGGGCATCGGAGCGGCCACCGCCCGGGCCGTGCGGGACGGGCTGGCCCGTATGGTCGAGGCCAGTATTTTCGAGCGTTACGAGTAGTTCCACGCCTGGGGGCGGGGAAGTGGCCCGATCCTGTACAATGGATGGCTGCTGTCCGACCGGCTGACCTGCCTGGACTCGTACGGCACCTCTAAACCGTCGCTGGCCCGGCGTCGTGTCCGTGCAAGGGAGTTCTGTGTCGTTCAAGGTCGGAGACAAAGTCGTGTATCCCCACCACGGGGCCGCGGTCATCGAGAAGCGTGAGACCAAGGTCGCCTTTGGCGAGAAGCGTGAGTACCTGGTCCTGCGCCTGGCCTACGGGGACCTGATCCTCAATGTGCCGGCCGACAACACCGAAGGTGTGGGCCTCCGCGAGGTCATCAACGACGAAGAGGTCGAGGAAGTCTTCGCCGTGCTGCGCAAGAAGGAAGCGCGCATGCCGACCAACTGGTCCCGCCGCTACAAGAACCACTCCGAGAAGCTGCGGTCGGGCGATATTTACCAGGTGGCCGAAGTGGTCCGGAACCTCTCCATCCGGGACAAGGACAAGGGACTGTCCGCCGGCGAGAAGCGCATGCTGCAGCGGGCCCGCCAGATCCTGGTCTCCGAGCTGACCTTCGCCCTCAACGTGGACGAAGAGACAGCCGAAGAGCGTCTGAACGACGCACTGACCTAACCACCGCACCGTGGTGACGGTGTGGTCGGTCGTGGTGGCTGGAGGTTCGGGCCAGCGGTTCGGCCAGTTGAAGCAGTTCGCCCTGTTGGCCGAGCGACCCGTGGTCGAATGGGCCGTGGCGGCCTGCCGCCCCTCTTCGGCGGGCGTGGTCCTGGTGGTGCCCCGCGGCACCGACGTAGCGTCGGGCCATGGAGCCGACACCGTCGTCGAAGGCGGCCTGACGCGGGCCCAGTCGGTGCGC
>DATAUC010000112.1:0-13972 GCA_036268485.1 Acidimicrobiales bacterium | reverse complement strand
CGTGTTCATGGCCGGCGTAGCCCTGTTCACGGTGTCATCGGCCGTGTGCGGGGCCTCGAGCTCCCAGGGAATGCTCATCGGCGCCCGCTTCGTCCAGGGGCTGGGCGCGGCGCTCTCCTCCTCGGTGATCCTGGCCATCATCGTGACCGAGTTCCCCATAGCCATCGAGCGGGCAAAGGCCATGAGTGCCTACGTTTTCGTGGCCGTGGGCGGTGGCGCCGTGGGTCTGCTGGTCGGTGGTGTGCTGACCCAGGCCCTCAGCTGGCACTGGATCTTCTTCATCAACATCCCCATCGGCGTGGTGACGCTGCTGGCCGGCTATTGGCTCATCGACGAGAACAACGGCCTGGGCTTCGGGCGAGGGGTCGACATCGCCGGCGCCGTGCTCAGCACCCTCGGCATGCTCGGCTTGGTCTACGCCATCGTCACCTCGGTCGACTACGGATGGGGCTCAGCCCACACGTTGGGATTCGCGGCCGGGTCGATCGCCGTCCTGGCTGCCTTCGTGTGGTGGGAACGGCGGGCTGCCGATCCGCTCATGCCCCTGCGCATATTCAGGTCGCCAGGACTGGTGGGCTCGAGCATTGTCCGTACCCTGGTTGTGGTCGGCTTGTACTCGATCTTCTTCATCGGGGCGCTCTACCTTCAGCACATCCTGGGCTATACGACCCTGCAGACGGGGCTGGCTTTCTTGCCGCAGACGCTGGTCGTGCTGGTCCTGTCGCTCGGTCTCACCGCCCGGATCATGGGTCGCTTCGGGGCAAAGCGGACGGCCGTGATGGGGATCTTCCTGGTCATGGTGGCCCTAGTTCTGTTCTCGCTGGCCGGACAGCACACCCATTACTTCCCGCTGCTGATGGTCGCATTCCTCCTCATCGGGTTGGGCGCAGCCATGCTGTTCACGCCACTGATCACCATCGCGTTAGCCGGTGTGGAGCCCAAGGACGCCGGGCTGGGCTCGGGCGTGGTCAACGTCTTCCAGCAGGTGGCGGCAGCCATCGGCGTGGCCGTGCTCGGCACCATCTCGGAAGACCAAACCAGGTCACAGCTGGCCGCCGGGCATACGACCAAGGACGCTCTCTGGAGCGGGTACAACCTCGCCTTCGTGGTGGCCGCCTCTTCTGTGGCCGTGGCCCTACTCCTGTCCACCGTGCTGCTCCGGCGGGACAGGTCAGACTCGTCGGTCGGCGCCGTCGTGGAACATTCTGGTATCGCCGGCGACGTCGTTGACGAGTTGCCGCTCAGCGTCCCGGCGGCTGCCGATCAGTAGGCCAGGGCGGCGGATCAGATTTAAAAGTGCCGGCTCGGTCTGCTCGCCGTCGTCCTAGAGGACTGAATCGCCGATCCCCTGGCTGCCAATGTGCTGGCGCAACATGCCCAGGTCGTCCAGCTGGGGTGCCGCCAGGGCCGAAGACCCTCCTCACCATCGTGTTGCGGCGGTCAGCTGCCGTAGCTGTCAGCGAAGCGGAAGCCGAAGATCATGCCGTTGGCCGAACCATACGGAGACGGTGCCACGCCGGGAATGAGGACGTAACCCGCCACCTCGTTGGGGAACGAAATGCTGAAGTTCTGTTTCGCCGTCTGGCTACCGATCTGGCCGGTATCGAACGTCTTGCCGTTCTTGGTGAAGACGAAGCGGACCGCCTCGGGCACGTCACCTGACGACCCGGATACCGACGTGATGTAGCCGTAGCCATCGGGCACCTCAGCGGCTTGGAAGGAACCTCCGTGCGGTGGGTCCAGGGTGCCGCCTGTGCATTGGTTGACAGCGGTGCAGTGTTGCTCGTCGCCCATGCGGGGATCGGGTTGCGACCCCGACCCGTATGTCAGCTGCATGGCATCGATCCGGTCGAACCCCCAGACGGAGATGTGGACGATCGGCTTCTTTCCCTCTCCGTTGAACTTGGGCAAATTGGCATCGGGTATGAGCCCGTAGGACGGGGTGTAGAGCACCCGAGTATTCACCGGATTGATCAGGTTGGGATACTTCACCGGGTCCATGTAGGGCCAGTAGAACTGCTCGTCGGAAACGGCAGGAACCAGGGCGTCCGACAAAATGGCATTGCTGTTATAGATCTCGATGTTCTTGTGGGGCCCATTTGCCGGGATGGGAAGCGCCTTGTGGGCTGCGTCCATCTGTGGGGGGACGTACTTGGTGGCGTCCGAGATCCTTGACGCGATCTGGACCTTGTAGTCGGCGACGGCTGCGGCCGGGAGGTTGAACGTGGCCCCGTTGACGATCCCGTCCTTCAACTGGGCAAAGAGCATGTTGTGCAACTGGGCATACTCGGCCAGCACCAGGTACGGTCGAGTTGCCGGCTCGAACGCCGGTGCATCGTGTTCCAACGCGTTGAGTGAGCTGACGTACTGGGTCTCGATGTAGTTCTTGTCTGCCTCGGTCCAGGGCTTCGGGACGGACACGGCCACGGTGTAGTTGTGCAGCACGCTGTCGAGTCCGCGGAGGTCCGCTTCCAGATCGGCCTTCGTCTTCTCGTCTACTGCCTGGTTGACCGCGTGCTCGACGTACTCTCGCATCTTGTCCCAGGTGACGTTGTTGTCGCTCTCGGAGCCCGGCCACAGGATCTCGACCAGCGCAGCCAGGACGCCGCCGACTACAGGCACCTCGTGGAGGGCGCCTTGCAGCAGCAACCGGATGATGTCCCAGACGTTGCTGACCGCGCCAGGGCTGGATAGCGACTCCAATGACGAGTTGGCCGGACACCCGGCCTCGTTGGTGACCGACACCGAGGTGGTGGGAGCGAACTCGTGGGCGAAATAGCCCCCGTTAGGGATCGCACTCAGATCGGCTGCTTCGCTGGTGTCGAACTGGGCGACCTCACTGCCCGACAGCAGGCCCTCTTGTCCCTGGTCGTTCACGTTGGACGTGAAGGCCTGGAGCAGTGTCTGAGCACCGACCACGTTGCCCTGGTTCAGGGCGTCGGCCACAAAGGCCAGTTGGAGATCGAGGGCACCGGCTGCATCGCATGACAGTCCCCACCCGTTGACGGTGGCCGCCAGGCCGTCGACCTGTGTGACGTCGCCTTGTACCTGGGAAGTGATGTCGGGCTCCGATGCCTGGTCGGGCGGAGTCGAGCCGGTGTCAGGAGGGGTCGATGTGCTGGTGGCAGAGGAGGCACCCGTCGTACTAGTGGCCGCTTGCGCGACCGGGATCGCCACGACCGTGACCGACGTGACCAGCGTGAGTGCGGCGGCGCCGATGGTGAGAGGGCCCAGCAATTTGGAATGCCGCCTGCGGTGAGCGGCCATTCGGGCTGTTCTCATGGCCGTCCCCCCTAATCCCAGCTGCGCCGGGACCTCCAGATCGTCCCTGTGCGCGCCGGTTCATGGATAGTGAAGGGGTATGGTACTGCGCGTTGCCTATCGGTGTCGTGTCACCGGGATCTCCTGCATGCCGCCGCGCTGGCCCAGGCGGCGGATGAAGTGGCCCTGGTCGCCCCTCGTCGACGGGATCCCGACCTTCCGCAGCCTCAAGCGCTACGAGATATGACCCCCGAGCGCCTCTACGGCAAGTTCATCGACACCACCGGCACCCTCCATACCGAGGCCGACCACGTCACCGTCGAGCTCACCCGGCGATGCTGGCGCCAATTCGACATTGCGTTCGACTTTCGGTCAGGCCCAGGCCAGTCGAAACAAACAGCCAAGGCCAGTCGAACCGTCAAGCCCAGACCAGCCAAAGCGATCCGTCCGATCAACGGCAGAACCCGTACGATCCCTGCCCTCAGCGCTGACTTGGAACGAATGACCGACGCCGGGTCAGGACCCGGTACAAATCGGTCGTCTCGGGATGGATCGAGTCGAAGGGCTCAACGCCGTCGGCCACCAGATGCAACAGCTCGGACATGACGGCCTCGACGCCAGCCGGGTTGCCGGCCAGGTCGGCAGATCGAAGCAGTATCCGGTAGAGGCGCTCGTCGTAGGGACTCACCAACAGGCCCCGCCTCGCCGCCCATTCGGCACCGGCCGGGTCCCGGGCACCGAGGCACTGCGAGGCCAACCGGGTAGCTACGTCAACAACAGATGCCTCAATCGCGGCGGATAGCCCCTCGAGAATTGGCCAGTCCGAGGCCCGCAACCCGTCGAATGGACGGCCACGCACGAGTTCCATTGCCGCTCGCCAGTGACCAGGGTGCTCCGAATCGGCCAGCTGGACAAATCGATCCCAGTCTGTTCCTACGGTGTGAGCGAGAACCAGGCGACCATGGCCCTTGGGAAGGTGGTCGCCACCGTCATGTGCTTGTCCGAGTGACCTTCGCGCCACCGAAGCTGTCGAATGCAAGCTCGACGCCGCCATCAAGCGGTCGGGCCACAAGGCAGTGGCCCACGTGTCGTTAGAGACCCCGTCGGGGTGCATGGCCAAATAGACCACCAGCTCCTTCGCCCATGCTCTAGTGAACTGGCGGGCATTGCCACGGACCTCGACGGTTCCCAGTACCAGAACCTCCACCTCTGGAAGGTCCTCGGAACGGTCTTCGGGGTTGCCACCAGGAGGCAGATCGGAATCGTCGGTGCCGGCCATCTCGTCCTTCTCCGCCAAGTCCGGTAGCGCCACGCTGGAGTGGGGCCAGCCCGTTCTCGAACGTTCGGATGCTCCCCCGGTTCGTGGCGGCGTCTGCTGATGGTCGTCTTCATCGTCCGGTGGCTTGAACCCCTCACTCCGATTGGGTCGAACGAGCGGAAGCGGTGCACGTATGGATCGGTATGGGTCCACCGACGCAGGAACCGACGAGAGGTCCGCCGCGGTAATCAACAATCCTCCGAGTCCCTCGAGCTCCGACGACTCGACTCGCTGTGGCCAGACCACAGTTCCTAGTAGATCCAGTGGGGACGACATTCCCGATCCGTCGAGCGTCAGGGTGTGCCGACTACCGTCTGAATCCCCGCAGACCACGACGGCCAACCCAGTCTCAGCCTCACCAGCTAGATCGACCAAGTCCTGAGCCTCGGAGGAGCCGATGGAGGGGCCGCACAGCACGACCAGGGCGTCCCATGTATCGGACTCTGCCACCATACGGGCCTCGCTGAAAGACCGGTAACCCGCTGTGTGCAAGAGCGAGCGCCCGTCGCGTCCGCGGTGCTCGAGCTCGCGGACCAGCCGGGCTGCATCCGGCATGACCCGAACCCTTTCGAACCTCGACAGTTCCTGTCCGAACCCCACCAGCACCAGGTCGAATTGGTCAGCCCAAAATGACGTAGCTAGCTCGAGGGCCAACGCCCGCAACAAGCCGTCACAGGCCGTCGGCTCCCCCAAAACGGCCAACGAACCCATTGCCTCGAGGTTCACCAGGCACGGACCCGCTTCGGATCGACCCACGGTGACCAGCGCCGGACAGGGCGCTTCACCAACCCGGCTTCCCTCGGCGTCGTGTGGTTCGGCGCAGGGAAGGAGCCTCCGGGAGACGAACCAGGATGAACTGCCAATCCGATCCTCGAATGGGTCTGGCACTGTTCCTGTCCAGCGATCGTCCCGCGGGATCAGCTCGATGTCGTCGGGGTGAACTTGCACCCCGGCGACCACTGGCCCACCAGCGGTGAAAACACCGGAGGCTAACTTCCTGAGCGCGGCGTCAACGGCGTACGGAGCCAATGGGTCATCGCTGATCCGCAGCCTGCGCTCCAAGCTCGAAAGGGCCGGTTGGGGCAACCTGATGTGCTCGCCCGCCCGTCGATGCCGTTGCTGGGCGCGACGCATCCGATCGATAATGCCTACGAGACCCGCCCCGAGCAGCCCGGCGCCGATAGGAGTTACTGGGAATCCGCCGTGGCCTCCCTCTGGCTGCCCCTTCGGCCTGCCGTCCGTCCGATGCACCGACAGTGCTGCTCCCACTGGATCTGCCTGGGAGCGAATGGTGTGATCGAAGCCCACTCGGGAACTTACGGCCGAGGGCGACATCGAGTTTGTGCCTGGAGGGACAGGAGCGGGTGACGATGGCCTAGCAGTCGGCGGCGGCATAGTGGTCGGCGGGGGCGACACAGGGGCTCCGGATGTAGGAACAGAAATCACCCCCACGGCAGCGCTCGTGGATGGTGAGACCACCTCGGCGACCGACCCGTCAGTAGGAAGAACCAGCACCCATCCCGGATCAATCCAGTGCGCATCCGTCAGGACCCCGCCATCGGGTTGGGGACGACCGTAGTTAGCCTCGGCTATCTCGGGCCACAGGAGCGGCGAGCCCAGCTGCGACCCGGCGATCGACCACAACGTGTCGTGCGGCTGCACGACGTACGTTCTCACTGGCGGAGCTGCAACTGTCTCGACAACATCAGACAGCTCGGCCGATTCCTCTCCGCTTTCTGGGACCGGCCGGGCCGACGACCCCTCGACCCTGCCTGAGGCTTGCTCGCGTGGCCGATCTATCGTGCGCCCTTCCGAGAGCCCGGAACCTCTCCGAGGTGGTCCAGATCGAGAACCCGGACGCGACAGGGTGGGGTTCGTCTTAGTAGTGGACCGATGATTCGCATCGGTCGATCTTGCGTCGGGGTCGACCATGCCAACTCCCCCCGGGACCTCGACCGTTGCCGGCCCAAACCGCAGCGAACAGGAGCTCGTGCTCGGTAGCGTTGTGCTCGTCGACGCAGCCATCGCTACCCGGGGGGTGCCGTGGACACCGGGCCCAGGTATGCGATCTGCAGACATGACGGCCAGCGTGGTGCCAACCAAAAAGGCAGCCATCGCCTGCATCGTCCGGCTCCCGGGGACCCTAACGGGAGTCCGGCCCGATACCCACGACACCATCTCTACAACCACGCAGACGCTCAACCACAACCAGGCAACCCACGCCAGTAAAAAGGCGGCATGCACGATCCAGGTGTCTGCGATTGGTTTGTCGAACAGTTGGCGAAGAGACATGTCCACTCGAACGGCGTGTATCAAGCCATGGGGAACCGGCGAACCACCCACCAGCACCAGCACGATGGGAACGCCCACGGCAACCAGTAGGAGCGTCGATCCGGAGAGTACGCCTTGGGCTACTTGCTGACCTCTGGGAATTGAAGGCACGATTCCTCGACTCATTTACTCCTCCCCAGTGACGCCATGTACGTCAACCGCACGGGCGGTCGCGGACACGGGCAAGGTGCCGATCCCGACCATCCCGAGGATGTCAGTCGGTACCCGATAGTGGATGCTTACTTCGACCGCATTGCCGACTACCGTCGCCGTCCCCGGGTGGCCGGCCGCCACCGTGTACGCCACGGCGTTGGCCACGGCAGCTTGAGCATCGAGCTGGACTGCGCCGGTGCGAAGCGCATTGACCGACAGCGCCTCGGCGCCGGTGCGAGCGGCCTGGTCGGCCTCGTCCTGGGCCGCCTGTTGTGCGCTAATAGCTCGCCCACCATCGAGCACCAGCCCAGCCACGGCGAACAAAGCCACGGCCAGCAACGCCACGAAGACCGTTATGGCCCCGGACTCGCCTGACGGGCCAGCGCCACCGTTTCGCCGCCGGCGATTCATGGCACTGAGCGGTACGGATCGAGCGGAGCCGTCGACGACGCCTGCACGGTTGTCGCGCCTGGAAGGCCGGGAACGAGTAGATCGGAGAACTCGACGTGACAAGTCACCTCCACCACGACATAACCACCAGGCACAAAGTGGTCCACGTTCGTACTGATCTGCGGATTCGCACAGGTATGGTCGCTGGCCAGAATTCCGGTCGAAGCTGCCGTCCGCGCAGCCTGCTGTGCCTCTGAGGCATCGGAACCTATTGCTGCCGCCTGCGCGCCGGCCTGCGCCGCTTCGACCACTTGCTGACGAGCCTGGGAGACACGTCCGAACGCCAGGGTAGCCAACGCAAACATCACCACGACCGGCGTCAGCACAACCAACTCGACAGTCAGGCTGCCGAGGTCACCTCGAGCATGGTCGCTTCTCATTCGTTTGCCCGAAACTCTTGGATTGACCCGGCCACGGTGGCCGAGACTGGCAACTGGATCCCCGGAAGGATGGACACCGCTCTGGCCCTCACCGTGACCTTCACCTCGTCGCCGGGCAACACGGTTACCTGGACGGCAGGACCGAGGACATTCGACTGCGATGCTCGCAGCACGTCCCGAGCGCGTGCTTCTCCCAGTTGGCTTCCTCCACCGTAGGAGCGAGCCGAGGCATCGCCCTCCGAGGCAGCCGTGTGGACGACCTGGGACGCGTGAGCCCATAGAGCGAACTGCACCGCCAGTAGGAGCAATACCATCAGAACTGGGATGACCAGCACGGCCTCAACGGTCGCCGAACCGCGCTCCTCGAGGCGAGGTGTCCGCCGCATCAGTTCAGGTTGATCGAATTGGCCTTTGCCGTGACCTTGGAGACGATGATGGCTCCAACGGCGATGGCCAGGGCTGCGAAGATGGCGGTCAGGATCACCTTCTCCACTGCTGAGCCGGCTTCATCCCAGCGACCACGGGCTTGCGTCTTGGCCTTGAGGTAGGTCCAGAGTGCAGTGATCTGTACGGGGAGCATGGTTGGTCCTCTCTTTCTTCTGTCCTCCGGTTTTGTTGCTGTCCTGCGCGATTGATCGGCTGCTGTTTCGAATCAAAATCCGGTGAGAATACGGCTGAACGCCGGATAACCCACGAAGAGGAGGAACCCCACCAGGAGCAATGCTCCGGGCAGAAACAGTCGTTCGGTCACGGTGTTGGCCTCGGTTTCGGCCTCGGCCTGCTCGTGTCGGCGAAGGGCGGACGCTCGCGCCGACAGCGACCGGCGCACTCGTGCGCCTTCTGTGCCCGCCAGACGTATCGTCGCCGCCAGTTCGGTCAATTCCGGGACGCCCAGGTGCTCGCCTAACCGTCCGATCGCAGACCACGAGGGCTCACCCGAGTCCTGAGCCAGCGCCAATGCCCGTCGGATGCGTACGGATGCCCAATCGGAGCTAGCTCCCGCCGCCGATTGCAGAGCTCCTTCGATTCCCACGCCGCCGGCCAAACCCAGTACGACCAAGTCAACGAAGGACCCGACCACGGTTCGAACATGGCGGCGACGCTCGGTCGCTTCCTTTTCCAGCACAAGAACCGGGACGCAGGCCCCCACCGGGACAAGGACCAGGAGGACTACGACGGGAATCAAGAGAGGCAGGTTGATCCCACCGGCCTGCAGCAACCCCCACACCACCAGCGGCAACAGCACGGCCGTACCCACGGCTTGCACAATCTGAAGAGCCAGATCATCGACGCTCATGTCGACCACAGTCAGGGCGGTCGTGACGCGGTTCCAGAGTCGACCCCGCGTGAGCCCGGCCTCGGCCGCCCATGCCGCTACGGGCGCACCAATGAGGTCAGGCCACCTGCCTCGATGGTTGGCCCGGGAAGATCCCAAAGAAAGCGCGTCCATGCCTAAGCCCTGAAACAGGGGTCGCGTCGGGCGAATACCTCTGATCAAGCCGGCGACGCCCACCCCGAAGAAGAGGCCACAGAAGATGGCGGCGTTCACTCGGCTCCTCCTTCCTGCGGGAGCAGTCGCACCGGTGCTGGCGGCTTCGCCATCCGAACCATCAACATGAGTCCGGCTGTATAGAGCGCTCCGATAGCAACCAGGATCACCTGTCCGGTTGGGGATCCGAAGGGCGAGAGGTAGGTGCGAGCAAGCACGGCCAACGCGACTGCGAACGCCACGCTGAACACGATCACGGTGCGGATACCGCTTCGCGACGACGCCCGGCTGGTCTCGATCCGGAGTCGGGCGGCCACGTCTTCTCGGGTCGAGTCTGCTAGTGCACCTAACAAATCCCCAAGCCGCTGCGCCCGTGACGACGAAGCCAGGATCAAGGCGCACACCACCCGATCGGTGCTTGGGTCCGCAACTTCGTCGGCGAATTGAATCAGTGCCTCCCTGCTGTGCATCCCGGCCTGGAGCCTGCCGGCCAACGCCATCGTCGCCGGACGAATAGGGACAGGCGACATGGGTGCGGTGGCCATGATCGCTTGGTTCAGTCCGGCCGACGCGGCAAGCGTGCTGTGCAGCATCTCTGTCCAAGTGGCAACGGCCTCGAGCTTGGCCACCGACAACGCACCGGACGTCTGCCTGAAGAGAGTGGGTAGACCGAGAGCGGCGACGACACCGATCGGAAAGGCGACGGGCCAGCGGGTCACAACCGTTGCCACCGCCCCTACTGCGCAAGCCATGGCCAGCCTAAGTCCGCCGTGTGCTCCCAGTACTGACCGCAGAGCGCTTCGATGCGAGGCTCGTCGTCCTGTCAGACCCAGCGATGGGGAGGCCTTCTGCAATCGAGCATGCTGGGTGCATGCAGTGACGACACCAGCGACGCCCAGGCTGAAGCAAAGGGCGCAGAGGACTGCAACCCCGATCACGCCCAGACCCTTTCGTGGTGGTCGTGGTCGCTGATCGGCTCGTAGCCATGGCGAAGCAGCTCTCGGAGGGTGTCAGGGCGGAGTGGAGCGCCTAACTCAGCGCGCCGATCCGAGCCAGGGCGAAATATCTCATTGGAGATGACCTGCGACCCTTCAGCGTCGACCACCTCGCGAATAGAAGAGACGAAACGTTGGCGGCGTGCGGGACCGGCAAACCAGATCGAATGGTCGTCGTCGTTGGTGCGGTCGGTGGCGTCGGCACCACGAGGATCACCGCCTGGGGCGATTTGATGGCCGGCACCTCCGGCTGCGTCCGATGCAGACCAGCCGGGCGGGACTCGGGCATAGTCGTCCTCGTACGTAGCGCTATCGGTCATCGTCGGATGCTCGATATCCAAGAACACAACAAAGTGAACTGCGCCGGCCACCAGGAGATTGGTGGCCTCGAGGGGCAGGCGTTCGGGAGCTTGCACGGCGTAGGACGCGATGCGGCGAAAGACTCCGGCTGACGAATCGGAGTGGATCGTGCACATGGATCCTGAGCGGCCCTGACTCATGGCATTGAGCATGGGGAGGATCTCGTCGCCTAAGACCTCGCCCACGATGACTCTGTCGGCGTTCATCCGTAGGGCTCGACGGACCAGATCGGCAACCCCCACCATTCCCTCACCCTCGAGGTTGGCAGGTCTTGCTTCCAGGGCGACCACGTCCGGATGCCGAGCGTTGTCATGATCCAGGCCGAGCTCAAAAGATTGCTCGATGGTCACGAGACGCTCTCGTGGCGGAATCACCGAAGCAAGAGCTCGAAGGAGCGTCGTCTTGCCCGAGTTCATCGCACCAGCGACGACAATGTTTTTCCGAGCTCGAACTGCTGAGGCCAGGAACGAGGCCATTCCCGCATCGATGGTCCCGAGGCCGATGAGGTCCTCTATCGAAAGATCGACGAACCGGTGGCGGCGGACGGAGATGGCCGGACGGGCAGTCACGGCCATCAGAGCCGAAAGCCGGCTGCCATCCGGAAGTCGCAGATCGAGCTCAGGGCGAGCGATATCGAATCTCCGCTCCGACAACCCGAACCTTGCTGCTGCTGACCTAATGATCTCGATGAGCTCCTCATCGGAGTCGGCGATAGGTGGCATCGCTCGTTTGGTGCCATCGGCATAGGTCACCCACACGCGATCGAATCCATTGACGTCAATGTTCTCGATGGCAGGGTCGTCAATGAGGGACTGGAGGCCGCCCATCCCGAACAAGGCATCGAGAATTGACTGGGCGAGACGTTGCTCCTCCTCAGATGTAGGGAGTGGCGCGTCGCTGGCCAGGTGTTCAATGCCGAGAGCGTCCATGTGGACGAATATGCGTTGGCGCGCGAACTCACGCCGGTCCTCGCTTCTCAGGGCCGATACGCCCTCGGCCGCGAGGTCCTCGGCCACCAACGTCCGGATCTTCGTGGCGAGGGACGCGGTCATGGTCTGATCGCCGAGATCATGGGAGGACCTTCAGCGTCGTAGGCGGCCCTTGGTCCTTGGGGCGGGCATCGCGCTCGTCTTGGTTTGTCCGACCGGTTTCGCCGGTCCCATTCGGCTCGGCGGTTCGTCGAGCTTCGTCGATCTGGTCAGCTTGGCCGGTTTGGGTGGTCGAGGCGAACGAATCCGCAATGCGGCGGGCCGACTTAACCAGCACCGATCGGGCCAACCGACGAGCACCGCCGGACGAACCTGAGGCAACGGCCGCAGCTGCGGGGTCGCTGGGGATTTCGGCAGAGACCCGCATCCCGGTTAGGGACTCGACATCCCGAGGGCGACATGCGCCACGCCCAACGATCATGAGTGAAATTCGTTCGCCACACAGATCAGTGAGCAGCTCTCGTTGATCAACGGCATGAGCGACCGAGGCGTGATCGGGCCCGATGAGTACACCAACTGCCTCTGCCTCCTGCAGTAGCTGCAGGCATGCGTCGTACGGCGCGACCAAGCGGCCAAGATCGGCGACCACGTCGACAGAGCTGGCGATAGTGACCACTGCCTGATTCACGTTGGCCCGGGTCACGGACTGAGCGAGGGCCATCTCCGCTGAACTTCCCCCAACGAGGACCTCCAAGCCACCCGGCAATCGCTGAACATGGGAATCGGCCACGACCGAATCCGGATCACGGCGCGCCGCCGTAGCCAGGGACAGGCACCCCCTCGTGGTCACTAGCTCAAACCGCGCGGCGAGATCACCACCGCATGGATCGCATTCGGCTACCACCACCCGGCGATCGAGTGGCCAGGTTGCGGCAACCAGACAAGCCAGCGTCGTCGTGCCTGGCGCACCTTTGAGCGAGGCCAGGGCGAACAGGCTCACGAGCCCGACGATCCTGGTGGAATGACGATAAGGCTCACTTCTCCTGCGGCGGCTGCTACGGAAACGGCCGGCGCCAGGTTCTCTGGCAGTTGGATGGAGACCAGTTGGGTCGACGAGTCCCCAGATGCCATGCCGGGTGAAGCCACGTCGTAAACGTCAGCGCGCGGGACGAGCACACCGGTACCGCTGGGTTGACTCGATGTCGAACCAGGGCCTGAGCTAGAGCTCGGAAACGTAGGGGCCGGGCTCCCCGGTAGCCCTGTTTGGACCACCATCACCTGTTGACCAGGGGCGACTCCTGTTGACGGCAATTGCCCGGCTTTCAAGGCGACCCCCACGATGGCATCGCCACCCGGGATCCTGCTGGCACTTGAAACATCACCCATCGTCAGGATGGAGCCGGGCACCAGCGCCACGGCCGCCTCCTTTCCTACGACCGATCCGACGGCCGAGTATGGAATGGGGTGCACTGACCCGCTGATGGATGCTTCCACTTCGCCGAGATCGGAACTAGAGATCTGTTGCCCTTGGTGAACCGGTTGCACCACAGCCACAATCGGCACTCGGTGGCCGGCGTTGGCATAGAGATCAGCGAAGATGGCGATACTGGCGAAGATGAGAACGGTCGATGCCAGCGCCATGACCGGCCGGCGAACCCTGTTGGGCTTCGGCAGTCTCTCGCTCGACCCACTGCCTCCCCGGCCCGGCGATTCATCCCTACCCATGCGGGAGCCCGCAGCCCCGGAACTACCGTTGCTGCGATCGAGCATCGAGCTCATGGGGCGCCTCCTGTCGACGTTGGGCCAGCCGCCGATACGCTCTGGATCTGTTCAACCGGTAACGATCTCGAAGATGAGGTGGTCAAAGGGTTCAGGACCCCTCCCGCCGGTTCGCCTTGGGCCGACCAGGTCACTCCCCAGGTAATCGTTGCTGTGACCGCGAAGCCGGCGTCGTTGGGGTCACCGGTGGCCGAAGGTTCCCCCGCCGAGGATCGACTGTACGTATACGAACAATTGGTCGCCTGGGACTCCGCTGGGACCGAGGGTTGGTAGGGAGTACCAGGCCCATTGCACACAACCGATCCTCCATCGCCCATCGTCCACTGAACTTGCTCGGGTGTTGCTGTGGCCGTCGCCGTTACTGTCCCGACCGATGCAGAGACCGACTCCGGGTTCCAGGTGCCCTGATCGAGCCAGAGCCAAGTGGGCAGATTGACAATGGCCTGGGTGTTCGGGTTCGTCTCGATCTGTGGCGATGGGAGCCGCATCGAGTTCTCCGCCTGCTGAGCCAGGACAGCCGGGTCTAC
>DATAUC010000111.1:0-19064 GCA_036268485.1 Acidimicrobiales bacterium | reverse complement strand
GCCTTGCGCAGATATTGCTGGATCCGGTCGGCGACGAACAGCGCTTCGTTCTCGCCATCGGGCGCCTCGTAGTAACCGATCAGCGATCCGCCTTCGCGCGAGGTCCACAGGTTCTTGCCCTTACGTTGCGTGTTCTGGGCTACAACCGCGCTTGCACCTTCGAGGATCACTTGCGTCGAGCGGTAGTTCTGCTCGAGGCGAATCGTGCGCGTCTTCGGGAAGTCCTTTTCGAACTCGAGGATGTTGCGGATGTCGGCGCCGCGCCATTTGTAGACCGACTGGTCCGAGTCGCCCACCACGCACACGTTGCCGTGGGCCCGGCCGAGCAACTGCACGATCTCGTTCTGGGCCCGGTTGGTGTCCTGGAATTCGTCCACCAGGATGTGGCGGAAGCGCTCCTGATAGGCGGTGCGCACGTCTTCGCAGGACTGCAGGAGATTGGCGGTGACCATCAGAAGGTCATCGAAGTCCAGGGCGTTGGCGGCCAGCAGACGCTGCTGGTACTCGGTGTAGACATCGGCGATGCGCCGCTGAAACGGATCGGGTCCGCTCCGCGCACCCTCCCGAAACGTCTCGAAATCGATCAGTTCCGCCTTGGCCTGCCCGATCACCGCCGCCACCGAACGCGACGGCAGCCGCTTGGTGTCCAGGCCCAACTCCGAGATGATCATCTCAATCAGCCGACGCGAGTCGGTGTCGTCGTAGACCGTGAAGTTGGAGCGGTAGCCCAGACGGCCAGCGTGGCTGCGCAGGATGCGCAAGCACGAAGAGTGGAAGGTGGAGACCCACATCTTCTCGCCCCGGGGCCCCACCAGGTCCGAGACACGCGAGCGCATCTCACCGGCCGCCTTGTTGGTGAAGGTGATGGCCAGGACGCCCCACGGAGGGGCATCACCGGTGGCCAGGAGATGGGCGATACGTCGGGTCAGCACCCGGGTCTTGCCCGAGCCGGCGCCGGCCACCACCAGCAAGGGGCTCCCCCGATGCTCGACGGCGGCCCGCTGGGGCAGGGTCAGGTCGTCCACCAGCGCCGCTGGGCTCAACCGATGGTCATGGTTGGTGGCGAACAGCTGTGGGGTAGAGCCGTTCTCTGCTGCGCTCACTCCCACTCAATCGTGCCGGGTGGCTTCGACGTGACGTCGAGGGCCACCCGATTGACCCCTTCCACCTCATTAATGAGGCGGGAGGCGATGCGCTCCACCAGGTCGTAGGGCAGGCGGGCCCAGTCGGCCGTCATGGCGTCGTCGCTGGTGACGGCCCGGATGACGATGGGATAGGCGTAGGTCCGCCCGTCCCCCATCACCCCGACGGTACGCACCGCCGGCATGACGGCGAAGCTCTGCCACAGCTCGCCGTACAGGCCGGCGCGCCGGATCTCTTCGATCACGATGGCGTCGGCGTTGCGCAGGATCTCGGCCCGCTCCGGGGTGACCTCGCCGATGATGCGCACCCCCAGTCCCGGGCCGGGGAAGGGCTGGCGCCACACGATGTGGTGGGGCAGGCCGAGCTCTTCGCCGACGGCCCGGACCTCGTCCTTGAACAGAAGGCGCAGGGGCTCGACCAGGTCGAAGGCCAGGTCCTCGGGCAAGCCACCGACGTTGTGGTGTGACTTGATGTTGGCCGCCGTATCGCTGCCCGACTCGATCACGTCGGGGTACAAGGTGCCCTGGACGAGGAACTTCGGTCCCTCGTCGCCGCCACCGGCACCCAGATCGCGGGCCACCTCTTCGAAGATGCGGATGAAGAGTTCGCCGATGATCTTGCGCTTGCGCTCGGGGTCGGTCACGCCGGCCAGCGCATCGAAGTAGCGGTCGGCCGCCTTGACGTGGATGAGGTCGATCTTGAACTGGCGCCGGAAGGTGTCCTCCACCTGATCGGCCTCGCCCGAGCGCATCAACCCGGTGTCCACGAAGACACAGGTGAGCTGATCGCCCACGGCCTTGTGGACCAGGGCGGCCGCCACGGCCGAATCCACGCCGCCACTGAGCGCGCACAGAACACGCTCACCGCCCACCTGGGCCTGCACCGCGGCCACCTGCTGCTCAATGATCGACACGTGGGTCCAGTTGGGCAGGCACCCGCAGGCGTCGAGCAGGAAGCGCTCGAAGATCTCACTGCCCCGCTCGGTGTGGACCACCTCGGGGTGGAACTGCACCCCGAAGATGCGGCGGTCCTCGTCGTGCATCATGGCGACGGGTGCACCGGGGCTGGTGGCGGTGGCGACAAAGCCCGTCGGCACCTCGGTGATGGCGTCACCGTGGCTCATCCACACCTGCACTTCGGAAGGCCACTCGGCGCACAGCGGCGAGGAGGCCGTCATGGAGAGTTCCGTGCGGCCGTACTCACCCTGACCCGTGCGGGACACGGTGCCACCCAATTGCAGCGCGATGAGCTGGGCCCCGTAACAGAGGCCCAGGATGGGAATCCCCAGGTCGTAGATGGCCGGGTCGATGGAGGGCGCCGGCGTCTCGTAGACCGACTTCGGTCCGCCCGAGAAGATGATGCCCTTGGGCTTGCGGGCCAGGACCTCTTCGACGGTGATGCTGGAGGAGACGATCTCGGAATAGACGTGTGCCTCGCGCACCCGTCGAGCGATCAGACGGGCGTACTGGGCCCCAAAGTCAACGACAAGAACAGTGTCGGTCACCGAGTCCGGCTCAATGGCCCATGCCCACACCCTGCGACCGCTGGAAGAATTTTCCTTCGGTTTGCAGGGAAGGAGCGACCATTACTTCAGCCTTTTGGAATTCCTTGACCGTCTCGTAGCCGCAGGTGGCCATGGCCGTGCGCAAGGCGCCGAACAGGTTCATGCGGCCGTCGTTCTCGTGGGCTGGTCCAAGCAGGATCTCGCGCAGGCTGCCGCGGACGGCGGTGCGGACCCGGGCGCCCCGGGGCAAGGTGGGGTGGAAGGTGGCCATACCCCAGTGGAAGCCACCGGCCGGAGCCTCGAAAGCGGAGGACAGCGGCGAGCCGATCATGACGGCGTCGGCCCCGCAGGCGATGGCCTTGGCCACGTCGCCGCCCTTGGACATCCCGCCGTCGGCGATGACGTGGACGTAGACGCCGGTCTCGTCCAGGTGGCGCATGCGGGCGCCGGCCACGTCGGCGATGGCCGTGGCCTGAGGAACGCCGATGCCGAGGACGCCGCGGGACGTGCAGGCGTTGCCCGGACCGATACCGACCAGGACACCGACGGCGCCGGTGCGCATGAGGTGCAAGCCGGCCTGGTAGGACGCACAGCCACCGACGATGACCGGCAGGTCGAACTCACGGATGAACTTCTTGAGGTTGAGGGGCTCGGACGTCTTCGAGACGTGCTCGGCCGAGACCACGGTGCCCTGAATGACCAGGATGTCGAGCTCGGCGTCCAGGCAGGCCTTGGCGAACTCCTGGGTCTTTTGCGGCGTGACCGAAGCGGCGGTCGTGATGCCGCCCGCCTTCATTTCCTTGATACGGGCCGTGACCAACTCGGGGATGATCGGCTCCTGGTACATCTGCTGCATCCGGGCCGTCGCCTTGTCGTCGTCCAGCTCGCGGATCTCGTCGAACAGCGGCATCGGGTCCTCGTAGCGGGTCCACAGACCCTCGAGGTTCAAGACACCGAGGCCGCCCAGCTGGCCCAGCTCGATGGCCGTGGCGGGGCTGATGACGCCGTCCATGGCCGAGCCCAACATGGGCAACTCGAAGTTGTAGGCGTCGATCTGCCAGGAAATGTCGACGTCCTCGGGGTCCCGGGTGCGCCGACTGGGCACGATGGCGATGTCGTCAAACCCGTAGGCCTGCCGTCCGGATTTGAAAATGCCGATCTCGATCTCAGCCACTTGTTCGCCCTCCGGCATTCGATGGGGCCGGTACGGCTCGCGGTCCACACCGGCATGTCAAAAACGAACGCCGGGCCGACACGCCGACGATCCACCACTTTACTCCCTGCGCGTCGCGACTCCGGCCACTTTCGAACGGTCGCGATCCGAAATTGAGTCGCCCCAGCGTGGGGTACCCAAGGAGCCCCGGGCCGCCCCGGCGCAGCGCGAGACTGCTCCGATGACAGAGGCGCCAGACGAAGTCCGCCACGGCATGGCCGCGCTGCTCCAGGGGCGCCGGGAGGCGCTCGAGGGCGGCGCCACCGCGGTGGGCTGGAAGATCGGGTTCAACGCTCCGGCCATTCAGGCGCACTTCGGGATCACGAGCCCCGTGGTCGGCTTCATGACCGATGCGACCGTGTTCCCCGTCGGGGTACCGGTGCCGATCGCCCGGTGGACGGCCCCGGCCCTCGAAGTCGAAGTGGCCATCCGCGTCGGCCCCGATGGAACCGTCGCCTCCCTCGCTCCGGCCTTCGAGCTGGTCGACCTCAACCTCGGCTTCGAGGCCCTCGAGCCCATCCTGGCCGGCAACATCTTCCATCGCGGTGTCATCTTCGGCCCCGAATCAGAGGGTATCGACGTCAGCACGTTGGCGGTCGAGGTCACGGCAGCGGCCGCAACGGCCACGGCGGGCCGGGGTGACGTGGTGGCCAGCGGTTCCCTCAGTGAGGAGCCGGAAAGAACGGTCGAGGTCGTCCGCCAATTCCTCGAAGTCCACGGAGCGACGCTCGAGCCGGGTCACCGGATCATCGCCGGTTCGCTCATCGCGCCGTTGAGCGTGAAGCCGGGAGATCAGTTCGACGTGACCTTCGGGCCGTTGGGCCAGCTCAGCGTCGCGTTTACGTAGGCGGCGGCAGCAACACCACGCTCAGCAGCTCGTGAATCATGCGGGCCGTGGCGCCCCAGATCATTTCGCCCTCCACCTCGAAGAACCACACGGCAAAACTGTTGTCGGGGCTGCCCGGGATCTCGCGGCCGGGGATGCTCCAGCGTTCTTCGTGGAAGATGTCGGGGTCGGCCAACTCGGTCAACGACACGTCGAAGACCCGCTCCACCTCGGCCGGACTGGCCACCAGCTTGGGCCGGGCGTCCACCGTGGCCAGGATCGGCATGATCAGAGAACCCGAGACCAGGGTCAGCACCGGGTGGATCCACCCGAGGTGCGTGACCAACGACGGATCGAGGGCCACCTCCTCGAAGGCTTCCCGCAGGGCGGCCGCGGTGGGGCTCTCACCCGTATCCAGGCGGCCACCGGGGAAACTCACCTCGCCCCGGTGGGCGCGCAGCGACGACGAGCGCCGGGTGAAGATCAGCCGGGCCTCGCCGCCCTCATTGAAGAGGACCGCCAGCACGGCCGAGTTGATGAAGCGCACGTCGGGCAGGACGGACTCGTTAATGAGGATCGACGGTCCCAGTATCCGATCGACACCGATGTCAGCCGGCACCGGGCCGTTCTGCCCGGCTTGCTCCAGCGCGGCCACGACACGGACCAGGTCGATCCCCCGGCGCTCGGTATCGGGCAGTCCCGCCCATGGTGCGGGCTCACCCATGCGCCAGTTGGCTGGGCGTGGGATCACCTGAGGTGGGACGGGGCGCTGCGACATGGGCTTCAAGTTATGAGGGATCCCGTTCCGGCGGTGCAGCGACCGCGGTCCGCAACTCCGTCATGGTGAACAGCGAGTGCAGGGTGATGCCCGACTGGGCCACCAGGTCGGGTCCACCCGACTCCCGGTCGATGACGCAGATGGCGTCGGTCACGATGGCCCCGGCGGCCCGCAGGTCATCGCTGGAGAGTACGATCTGGCCGCCCGTCGTCACCACGTCCTCGACGATCAGGAGTCGGAGCCCGCCGATGTCCCCGCCTTCGCAGATGCGCTCGGTGCCGTACTTCTTGGCCTCCTTGCGCACGAAGTAACACGGCAACCCGGTGGTCAGCGACAACGCGGTGGCGATGGGCACCCCACCCAGCTCCAGACCGGCCAACCCGTCCACGCCGGCCGGAATGCGGGCGGCCAGGGTCATGCGGCCATTCTGACCGCTGGCCGGGCCAACTCGGGTGCGACGAGTCCTTCCGGTGACCTCAAGGTGACGTCCAGGCGGCACCGCACCTTCACCCGCTCAATCGTTCCGAGCCACCTCGGGCCCGGTCATCCGATTGAGGAGGGGGAACGTCGATGCGATGATCGCCAGCGACGCCGCCAATCCACCGATGACGGTCGCCCAGAACGCCAGGCCGGGGATCCGGAAAGCGATGCCCACCTGCGAGTGCAAAAACAGCGCAGCGGACACCAGGCCGACCACGACCGACACGGCGGCGACGATCAGAAGAGGCAGCGCGCTCTCGAGCGCCACGATGCGGCGCAGGACGCCCAATGGAACGCCCGTGAGCCTAAGCAAACTGAATGGACGCTTGCGCTCACCCAACCCAGCGGCGATGTTCACCGCCAGGCTGCAGGCGGCGATGATGAGACTGGCCACGATCATCACATCGGTCATGTCCTGGATCATGCTCAGCAGTCGAGCGGTCGATGGGTCGAGCGAATCAATGGCCACCGGCGCGCCCTGAAAGGGAAATGCCCGCTCGAGCACCGTCCGCACCCGTTCACGCGCATCCGACGATCCGTCGGTGGCCACGACGATGGCATCGACCGGAAGACGCTCGGCTTGGGCCGGCGAAATTCCGGCCGACGGCCAGTCCATGACCGATGCATGCGAGCTGTGCCCCAGCACATGGGAGAGGAAGTAACCGACACTGGCCACCGTGACGCCAGGAGCGCATGTCCCGATGGCCGGCGTCCGAGCCAGTTGTTGGCATGAGACGTAGCCAAAGGACCGACCGAAACCTGCTTGGGACGGGCTGTCGTGGACCACCGTCACCGCTCGCACCCCTGGCGTCGAGTGGAGCTCGGCCATCACAGCGGCCGGGACGGAAGGCACTTGCGCGGCCGCAGGGCAGTCGGTAGTCGAGAAGGCGCAGAACGGATCGGCCAGGGTGGCGCTGCCGGAGCCGCCGCCGTCGGCCGCTGCCGCAACAGCGTTGATGGAACTGAGCGCACCGATAAGGGCGCTGGCCACGAAGAGGGCGATCACGAGACCGCTGATGAAGCGAAAGGCCGCCTTGGGATTGTCGAGCAGCCGGCGACCCGCGATGAGCGCGGCGGGGTGATGGGCTCGCTTCGTCATGAACCGGGAACCGGCGGTGGTGAACCACGGTCCCGCCAGCACCAGCCCCACCACGAGCAGCACGAAGCCCACCAGCAATTCGAGCAGCTGGCCACCGACGGCGCGGGGACGGCCGGCCGAGTCGAAGTACGCCAGGAAGGCCATGCCGGCCAGCAGGGGGACAATGCGCCCGATTCGAGGTGGCGGTGGCGAGGTTCGCCGCTGGACGCCAAGTGGTGAACCTTGCGCTCGGCGCAACGCCAGGCGAGCCGAGATGACTGCGGCGACCGGAACGCCGAGGGCGACCAGTGCGATGTTGCCCCAGTGCAGTGAGAGATCGCCGGGTGAGAAGGGCGCTCCGGTAAACGGCACGTGGGCAAGCAACGGCCGGAACGTGAAGAAGAGGGCGAAGCCGATGGCGACACCCGTGAGCGCCGCCACCACTGCCTCCACGGCGGAAACCACCGAAATTTGGCGCGGTGTGGCGCCCACCAGCCGCATGGCGGCGAAACGCTCTTCGCGACGGGCGGCCGAGAGCCGGCTGGCCGTGGCGAGCAGGATCAGCATGGGCAGGAGGAGTGCGACGGCACCAGCGGCGAGAATGAATTCGAGGACGGATCCGCTCCCGGTGACGTTCTGGCAGGCATAACAGTCGGCCGGCGTCCGTTGGATGGCTGCGATCCTGACCACGCCGGGAACGCGCGAGAGCTGATGCGCCGAATGGCCGATGATGATGATCAGCGAATTCGGGGACGGCAACGCCGCGGCACCGATGATCCCGATCTGCCGGCCCGGATACCGGTCGCGCAGTTCACGGGCAGGGGCGGAGCGGAGGAGCGCCGTCAGGGCGGGCGACGCGTCGTACTCATCCGCCCCCGGCACACGCGCTATCCCCGGCGGGATGGGCGCTTTCGGGCCGGCGGCGGCCACGTCGACCTGGTCGATTTCCTGGTTGTCGAACTGATCAGTACCGGACAGCCACCACAACTGATTCGGCGAAGTCGAATGCGACGCCTGGGCCGCGCTGTCGAGCCAGGCAGCACGATTGGCTTGGGCGTGCAGCCCGTTGACGCCGGCCAGGCAGGCCAACAGCAGCCCGACACCCAGGGCGACGGCGGCGGCCATGACCAGCACCCGCAGTGCGGCCTCACGACCGCTGCCCAGCGTGAGACGAAGGCCGAGCCGGATCATCGAGCCATCGCCGGAGCGGTGGTGGCCACCACTCCGTCACGCACGATGACCTCACGGTCGGCGTAGGCGGCGACCCGGGCTTCGTGGGTCACCAGAATCACCGTCGATCCCTGTTCCCGCGCCGCGCCGATCAACAGGTCCATGACCAACTCACCACTGAGTGAGTCCAGTGACCCGGTCGGCTCGTCTGCGAAGAGCACATCTGGCTTGGCCACAAGACCGCGGGCCAACGCGACGCGCTGGGACTGGCCGCCGGACATCTCCCCGGTGCGGTGGCGCTCCAGCCCCTCAAGTTCGAGGCGCCCGAACCAGCTCCGGGCCTGGCGCAGGGCATCCTCACGGCGAATGCCGCCGAGCAGGAGTGGCAACGCGACATTCTCCTCGGCCGTGAGTTCCGGCACGAGCTGGCCGAACTGGAACACGAAGCCAAACCGATCCCGGCGCACCTTGGAGCGTTCGGTCTCCCGCCTGTTGTCGAGCCGATGGCCATCGAAGAGGACCTCACCGGCATCAGGGACCAGGATGCCGGCCAGGCAATGCAGCAGGGTCGACTTGCCCGAACCGCTTGGCCCCATGATGGCGAGGACCTCCCCTCGCCCAACCGAGAGATTCGCCCCACGCAAGGCCGGGGTCTCGCCGAAGGAGAGCATGACGTCGCGTGCCTCGAGGATGGTGCCGCCGGCCACGACCGCGGCGCTCCCGTTCACCGGATTCATACCGCCACTGCTTCGGCCAGCGAGGCGAGCCGAGCCTCGGTGAGGTCGATCCAGCGCAGATCAGCCTCCAAGTGAAAGAGACCATGGTCAGCCAGAAGCGCATCGACGACGCCGCCGTTGCGCTTGAGTTCCGTAAGTTCGCGCATCCGGGTCAGATGCGCCGCCCGCTGGATGTCGAGATACTCCTCGGCCGGGCGACCGAGCATGAGCGAGAGCACGACCTTGACGAAAAGGTCGGTCTGGAGATGCGGCTCAGCCGGGATGGGCTCGGCCAGCCACGCCTCGACCTCGTTCTTCCCCGAAATGGTGATGGCGTAGCGCTTGCGATCGGGCCCAGCGCCCGACTCGGCTTCACCCACCATCGCCTTCCCGTCGCGGGCCAGGCGGGCCAGCGTGGCGTACACCTGGCCGAACGGCAGCGGCCGACCCCGGCCGAAGTAGGCGTCGTAGTCGCGCTTCAGGTCGTAACCGTGGCTGGGTTCGCGGTCGAGGAGCCCGAGTAGGGCCATAGGTACGCTCATACCGCCTACTATACTCTTAGAGTATACGTCCAGTCAATAGACCAGTCCCCAGCCATGAGAACCGCCTTGGGACAGCACTGTGGCCGGGTCCGAAGACCCGGCCACAGCAACAACCAATCGCCTGAGCGAAAGGCGGGAGTTACATCATCCCGCCCATGCCACCCATGCCACCCATACCGCCCATGGCGGCAGCGGCCGCCGCAGCGTCGCCACCCTTCTCGGGCTTGTCGGCCACGAGGGCCTCGGTGGTGAGCAGCAGTGCCGCAATGGACGCCGCGTTCTGCAGCGCTGAGCGCGTCACCTTGGCGGGGTCGATGATCCCGGCCTTGACCAGGTCCTCAATCTCACCGGTGGCCGCATTCAGGCCGAACGCACCCTTGGCGTTCTCGACGGCACTGACCAGTACGGCGCCTTCGAGGCCGGCGTTCTGGGCGATGCAGCGCAGGGGGGCATCCAGCGCACGGGCCACAATGCGGGCTCCGGTCGCCTCGTCGCCCTCGAGCGTCTCAATGAGAGCCAGCACCGACTTGCGGCTGCGCACCAGAGCGGTGCCACCGCCGGCCACAATGCCCTCCTCCACCGCAGCGCGGGTGGCGGACAGTGCATCCTCAATACGGTGCTTCTTCTCTTTGAGCTCGACCTCGGTGGCCGCGCCGACCTTGACCACAGCCACGCCACCGGCCAGCTTGGCCAGGCGCTCCTGCAGCTTCTCGCGGTCCCAGTCCGAGTCGGTGTCCTCAATGGCCCGCTTGATCTGCGCCACGCGGCCCTTGACATCGTCCTTGCTGCCGCCACCCTCAACGATGGTGGTGTCGTCCTTGGTCACAATGACCCGGCGGGCGGTGCCCAGCAGGTCGATCGTGGCGCTCTCCAGCTTGAGGCCGATCTCTTCGCTGATGACCTGGGCGCCGGTGAGGACGGCCATGTCCTGCAGCATCTCCTTGCGACGCTCGCCGAAACCGGGAGCCTTGACGGCCACCGAGGTGAACGTGCCACGGATCTTGTTGACCACCAGGGTGGCCAGCGCTTCGCCGTCGACATCCTCGGCGATGATCAGCAGGGGCTTGCCGGTCTGCATGACCTTCTCGAGCACGGGAACCAGGTCGTGGACGGCGCTCACCTTCGAGTTGTAGAAGAGGATGACGGGGTCGTCCAGGACGGCTTCCTGGCGCTCGGGGTCGGTCACGAAGTACGGCGACAGGTAGCCCTTGTCGAACTGCATACCCTCGGTGAGCTCAAGCTCGATACCGAAGGTGTTCGACTCTTCCACCGTGACCGTGCCGTCCTTGCCCACCTTGTCGATGGCCTCGGCCAGCACGTCGCCGATGGCCGGGTCAGCGGCCGAGATGGAGGCCACCTGGGCGATCTCGGTCTTGCCGCCAACTTCCTTGGACTGCTTGACCAGGGACTCGACGGCCGACTTGACGGCCTTCTCGATCCCCTTCTTCAAGCCGGTCGGGCTGGCTCCGGCGGCTACGTTGCGCAGCCCCTCGGTGATCAGCGCCTGGGCCAGGACCGTGGCGGTCGTGGTGCCGTCGCCGGCCACGTCGTTGGTCTTGGTGGCGACTTCCTTCACCAGCTGGGCGCCCATGTTCTCGAACGGGTCGTCGAGCTCGACTTCCCGGGCGATGGACACGCCGTCGTTGGTGATGGTGGGGGCGCCGAACTTCTTCTCAATGACCACGTTGCGACCTTTGGGTCCCAGCGTGACCTTGACGGTGTCGGCCAGCTTGTTGACGCCGGCCTCGAGGCCGCGGCGGGCGGCTTCGTCAAACTTCAGAATCTTGGGCATGACAGTGTCGAACTCCTCTCGAGTCCTTGTGAATCAGGGAATGGGTGACCCACCGCCGGCTGAGGAGAACCCCAGCTCGGCAGCGGTATCAAGGGCAACTAGCCCAGCTTGGCCAGTACGTCCCGGCCAGAAAGGATGAGGAGATCCTCGCCCTCCACGGTGATTTCGGTGCCTCCGTACTTGGAGTACACGACGGTGTCGCCGACCTTCACGTCGAGCGGAATGAGCTCGCCGGTGTCTTCGGAACGACGTCCAGGGCCCACGGCCAGGACTTCACCCTGCTGGGGCTTCTCTTTTGCTGTGTCGGGAATCACCAGACCGGACGCGGTGGTCTCTTCAGACTCGCCAGGCCGGACGACGATCCGGTCATCGAGCGGATGCAACTTCATCTGAACGGGCCTCCTTGGCACTCGTTAGCACTCTCGGGTTGAGAGTGCCAAAGATAGCGGGCCTCCATGCGATCGGCAAGGGCAGGCACGAAGTTGTCGGTGGCCGGTCACTATCCTGGCTGGCCACGGAGGGTGGCGGACCTTCCCTGACTCCCTGGAGGCGATATGAACAGGCGGATACACAGCTCCATCCTGACCCTGGGCACGGTGGCGGTCGTGGCGGGCCTGCTGGGCCTGGCCAATCCGGCCGGAGCGTCCGCCGCCTCAGCGAAGTCGGCGTCGCAAAAGGCGGCCGCCAAGAAGACCCTGCTCGCCCTGAGCGACATGCCCAAGGGCTGGACCTCGGCCAAGGACTCGGGCGACGGCAGCTCCAACTTCCCCGGCGCCAAGCAGTTGGCCGGCTGCATCGGCGTGTCCTCCAGCCTGATTCAGTCCAACCCGCCCCAGGTCAACAGTCCCGACTTCCACAGCGCGGACCAGTCGCTCGAGATTGACGACAGCGTGGCCGTGTTCCCCTCGGCCAAGAAGGCGGTCGCCACCTTCAACGCCATGGCCAACCCCAAGACGCCCGCCTGCATGATCACGCTGATGAACGGGCCCCTGCGGGACAAGATCGCCAAGTCGGCCGGATCCGGCGCCACCGTGGGCACGGTCTCGGTCACCCGCTTCAGCGCCCCGGCCCATACGACGGGCCTGACCATCAGCCTGCCCATCACGGCATCGAACCAATCGATCACGGCCTCCATCACGATCCTGACCTTTGTGAAGGGTGCCTTGAGTCAGCAGATCACCTTCGATTCCTACGGCGCCAGCTTCCCCAGCGCGTTGGCGCTCCATGTGATCGCGGTGGCCCAGAAGCGTCTGTAGGCCAGCCGTAGGCCATCTGTTGGACCCCGCGTCGTTGTCGGTACGCTCCTGAAGCACATCCGGCCCCTCCTGGGCCACTACGCCCGGAAGGATCCACCCGACAATGGCGCCAGTAAGCAGACGGGGACCGACCACGCCGACCACGCCGACCACCCCGACTTCGCCCGGCACGACCAAGCGGCCACGCACGTCGCCCCGCACCAAGACCGGCACCCCGTCGACGAGCGCGAGTTCCCGGCGAGCCCCGCGCGCCGTTCGACGGCGCACCCACATCGGCGGCTCGGCCTCCCCCACCACCGGCGTGGTGGTGACGGGCGGCGCTTCGGGCATCGGGCAAGCGACCGCACTGGCGCTGGCCGAGGCGGGCCGCGCCGTGGCCATCTGGGATCGCGATGGTGCGGCGGCCCGGGTGGTGGCTCGGCGCTGCATCGATGAGTACGGCGTGCGCGCGCTCGGGCTCAAGGTCGACGTGACCAAGACGGCCACCTTGAAAGCGGCGGTCAGGAAGTCACGAGCGGACCTGGGCCCCTTGGGTGGACTGGTCCACGCCGCTGGGATCGCCGGGGCCATGCCGGTCACCTTCATTGAGGATGACGGCTGGGACGAGGTGCTGAACGTCAACCTGCGGGCGGCTGCCACGCTGACCCGGGCGCTGCACGAGTCCCTGGTCGAAGCCAATCCGGGGTCGGCCATCGTCTACCTGTCCTCCATCGAGGCGTGGGTGGGCAACCCGTTCCTGCCCGCCTACTGCGCCTCCAAGGCGGGGCTTCTTGGACTGACCCGTTCGGCCTGCACGCTGCTCGGGGCCGACGGCATCCGGGTCAACGCCGTGTGCCCGGGCGCCGTCGACACGCCGTTACTGGCGCCCCTGCTCGAACTACCCGGCGCCACCGAGGGGATCCTGGCCCACACACCGCTGGGCCGCCTGGCCCAGCCCGAGGACATCGCCTCGGTCGTGCGCTTCCTGCTCTCCGATGACGCGGCCTACATCACCGGGGCCAGCCTCAACGTCGACGGCGGGATGACCGCGCTGGGAGCGGTGTGACGGCCGTGGCTGAGCACTCCAACACGACCGACCCGCACCGTTGGTGGCACGGTGGCGTCTTCTACCAGATCTACCCCCGATCCTTCGCCGACTCGAACGCCGACGGCGTGGGCGACCTGCCCGGCATCATCAGCCGCCTGGACTACCTGGCCGACCTCGGGATCGATGCCATCTGGCTGTCCCCCGTGACGGTTTCCCCCAATCGGGACTACGGCTACGACGTGTCGGACTACTGCGGCATCGATCCGTCCTTCGGCACGCTGGATGATCTGGACACGCTGGTGCGCCAGGCCGAGACGCGGGGCATCCGCATCCTGATGGACCTGGTGCCCAACCACACCAGCAACCAGCACCCGTGGTTCATCGATGCCGTCTCCGCACCCGACGCCGTGCACCGGGACTGGTACGTATGGGCCGATCCGGCTCCCGACGGGGGCCCGCCCAACAACTGGGTCAGCATCTTCGGGGGCTCGGCCTGGGAGCTCGATGGGCCGAGCGGGCAGTACTTCCTGCACAACTTCGAGATGCAGCAGCCGGACCTCAACTGGTGGAACGACGACGTGCGGGGCGCCTTCGACGACATCGTGCGCTTCTGGTGGGACCGGGGCGTGTCGGGCTTCCGCATCGACGTGTGCAACATGATGATCAAGGACGCCGAGCTGCGGGACAACCCGCCGGCCACGGCCGACGATCCGCTCGACCAGCAACTCATGGGCGTCAAGGCCGTCTACAACAGCGACCGCCCCGAGGCGCACGACATCCTTCAACACTGGCGCACCATCGCGAACGGGTACGAGCCCGAGCGCCTGCTCATCGGCGAGACCAACGTGGAGAACCTGGCCGCCATGGCCCAGTTCTACGGCGACGGGGAGAACGAGCTGCACGGCGGGTTCAACTTCGTGTTCGTCAACGCGCCCCTCGAGGCCGCCGCCCTGCGCACCATCGTCGAGGACACCGAAGCCGCCCTGCCGGCCGGCGCCTGGCCCATCTGGACCGGCTCCAACCATGACGTGACCCGCCTGGCCACCCGCTGGGCCGGCGGCGACCTGGCCAAGGTGCGGGTCGCCCTGTTGATGGTGTTGACGCTGCGGGGAACGCCGTTCCTGTATCAAGGTGATGAGATCGGGCTGACCGACGGGCCCATCGAACAGTCCGACCTGCTCGATGCGGTCGGCATTCGCTACTGGCCCTATTACAAGGGCCGCGATCCCGAGCGCACGCCGATGCCGTGGGCCAACGAGCCCGGCGGCGGGTTCACCGCCCCGGGTGTACGCACCTGGTTGCCCATGGGCGACCCGGCGGCGTGCAACGTGGCCGATCAGGAACGCGACCTCGACTCCGTGCTGGCCTTCACCCGCCGCGCCATCGCGGCCCGGCGGGCCAGCGAGGATCTGGCTGTTGGCTCGTACCGGTCCCTGCCGTCGCCCGAGGGGACGTGGGCTTTTGCCCGTGGCGAGGGCACCGTCGTGGCGCTCAACATGTCCGATGGCGAGCAGGAACTGAGTGGGCTTTCGGGATCGATCGCCGTGGCCACCGACCGCGCCCTCGAGGGCGTCAACGTGGATGGTTCATTGGCTCTGGCCCCCTGGACCGGTGTGGTCATCACGCTCGCTCCATGAGTTCGCGCTCCCGCCGGTTCGTGCTGTGCACCACGCCGGCCCAGGGCCACACGGCGCCGCTGCTGGCGTTGTCGCGTCGCCTGGTCAGCGACGGCCACGACGTCGTGTTCTTTACCACCGAGCACTACCGCGACAAAGTGACGGCCACGGGGGCCCGCTTCGTGCCGTTCGCGGCCGAGTACGACGCCCACGATCTGATGGTGGCCAACCCGGAGCGGGAGTCGTCCTCCAAGCGCGGTGTGCGCGGCGTCAAGGACGACCTGCGCCGCATCTTCATCGGTCCCCTGGTCGGTCAGTTCGCCGACCTGACCAAAATTCTGGCCGGGTTCCCCGCCGATGGCATCGTGGTCGACACCATGTTCTTCGGGGCGCTGCCACTGGTGCACCTGCCCCGGGCCGACCGCCCGGCCGTCGTCTGCGTCGGTGTCATGCCCTACGCCAGTACGAGCCGGGACACGGCGCCGTTCGGCATCTCCATGCAGCCGGGCACCAGCCCGCTGCACCAGGCGCGCAACCTGACCCTGAACTGGATCACCGAGCACGTGGCGGTGCGCGACATTCAGAAGCTGGCCCAACGCTGCCTGGTCGAGTCGGGCGCACCCCAATGTCGCGGCTACTTCATCGACCTGGCGCCCAAGGTGGTGGACTCCTACTTCCAGGGCACGGTGGAGGGCTTCGAGTATCCACGAAGCGACCTGGCTCCGAGCGTCCGCTTCGTGGGGCCGATTCTGAGCCCGCCGTCGTCGTCTGCTTCGTTTGATCCGCCGCCATGGTGGGACGAGCTCGAAGCGGGCCGGCCGGTGGTGCACGTCACCCAGGGCACGCTCGACAACGCCGACCTGGGCCGGTTGCTCACCCCCGCCATGGAGGCCCTGGCCCAGGACAACCTGCTGGTCGTGGCCACCACCGGCGGCCCCGATCCCGAGCCGTTGCGAGCCGCCCTGCCCGCCAATGTCCGGCTGGAGCGCTTCATCCCGCACGATCTCCTGCTGCCGCACGTCGACGTCATGATCACCAACGGTGGCTACGGCGGCGTGCAGCAGGCCCTGGCCAACGGTGTGCCGCTGGTGGTCGCCGGCAACAGCGAGGACAAGCCCGAGGTGGCCGCCCGGGTCCGCTGGTCCGGCACCGGCATCGACCTGCGCACGGGCAACCCGTCGCCGGCCAAGATCGCCCGCGCCGTGCGCCGCATCCTGGGCGATCCGTCGTTCAGTGTTCGGGCCCGCGCGTTGCAGAGCGAGATCGCCGCCACCGCGCCGCTCGACACCATCACGGAGCGACTGCTCGAACTCACCGCCTAGGGCCGCGGCGGGCCGTCCCGCTCAGCAGAGCCAGGTTTGCGCAGGGCTCGGCTAAACGAAGGTGCTCAGCGGTTCAGCGGTTCACCGGCGACATGTCGGCGTAGCGGTCACCGCGGGCCGGGGCCACCGAACTGAGCAGCGACAGATCGTCGACGCTGAGCGACACGTCGAGGGCGCCGAGATTGTCTTCTAGATACGTCCGGCGCTTCGTCCCCGGAATGGGAGCCAGGTCCCGCCCCTGCGCGTGGACCCAGGCCAGCGCTATCTGCGCCGCCGTGGCGCCCTTGGCGGCGGCCAGGGCGTCGATCTTCTCGACGATGGCGATGTTGGCCTCCAGGTTGTCGCCCTGGAAGCGGGGGCTGTGGCGCCGGAAGTCGTTCTGGTCGAGCGCGTCGACCGTGCGCAGGGTGCCGGTCAGGAAGCCCCGACCCAGCGGGCTGTAGGGCACCAGGCCGATGCCCAGCTCACGCAGGGTGGGCAGGATCTCCTCCTCGGGTTCGCGCGACCACAGCGAGTACTCGGTCTGCAGGGCCGAGATCGGGTGGGTGGCATGGGCCCGGCGGATGGTGGCCGGTGCCGCTTCGGACAGACCGAGGTAGCGCACCTTGCCCTCCGCCACGAGCTCGCCCATGGCGCCGACCGTCTCCTCAATCGGCGTGTCCGGGTCCACCCGGTGCTGGTAGTAGAGGTCGATGTGATCCGTACCCAGGCGGCCCAGCGAGTCGTCGCACGCCTGGCGCACGTACTCGGGACGGCCGTTGACCGAACGCACCGTCGGATCGTTGGGATCACGCACGATGCCGAACTTGGTGGCGATGACGGCCTGGTCCCGGCGCGAGCCCAGGGCCTGGCCGAGCAGGATCTCGTTCTTGTACGGGCCGTACATGTCCGACGTGTCGAAGAAGGTCAACCCTAGGTCGAGCGCCCGGTTGATGGTGGCGGTGGACTCTTCGTCGTCGGTGGCGCCGTAGAAGTCGGACATGCCCATGCAGCCCAGTCCCTGGCGCGACACCATCAGTCCCTGAGTTCCCAGTGCGATGATTTCCATTAGTTGGTGGTCCTTCCTTCATAGATGGCGATCTTGTGTTCCACTGCCCGCAAATTCCGCGCCGAAGCGGCCAGCTGGGCCTTGACGGTGTCACGGTGTTCCTGCAGCAGCGCCAGGCGTTCCGCTTCGTTGCCCGCGCCGGCCCGCACCAGATCGGCGTAGTGCCGCATGGTGCGGATGGGCATCCCGGTGGAACGCAACTTGGTCAGGAATTCGACCCAGTTGATCTCGGTCTCGGAGTATCGACGATGGGCGGAGGAGGCGCGCGGGACGGGTTCGAGCATCAGCCCGGCCCGCTCGTAGTAGCGCAGGGTGTGCGGGCTCAGGCCGGTGGCTTCGGCTGCATCGGAAATGCTCAACGCTGCGGCCATGACCATGGGTCCACCCTAAGACGTAGAGCGCGCTCTAAGTCAAGCCCCCGACCCCCAGCTACATTCGCTCCGTGCCGCCCACTCCCGTTCCCGCCGCCGCTTCCGCTCCCGCTCCCGCTGTTGCCGCCGCTCCCGCTGTTCCCTATCGCCAAGGTGCCGGCGAGCCGCTCGTCCTCCTTCACGGATTCACCGACACCTGGCGGGCCTGGAAGCCGGTACTGCCGGCATTGAGCCAGCACCATGAGGTCTTCGCCTGGAGCCTGCCCGGTCACTTCGGCGGAGATCCATGGGACATGTCGGTTCCGATCACCGTCCGGGCCTGTGCCGACATCTTGGAGCGTCAGATGGACGCCTTGGGTCTGGGCCAGGCCCACATCGCCGGCAACTCGCTGGGCGGCTGGTTGTCGTTGGAGTTGGCCGCCCGGGGCCGTGCTCTCACTGCCGTCGGCGTGTGTCCCGCCGGTGGCTGGGAGCCGGGAAGTCGCGACGAGCACACGATTGCCGCGTACTTCACGCGCACCGCTTTCCTGCTCCGTTGGGCCGGACCGCTCCTGCCGTTCGTGGCCCGGCACGCCACCCTGCGGCGCGTGGCCCTACGCGACGTGGTGGCCGACGGCCGCCGGGTGCCCACGGATGCCGCCCTGGCCATGTTCGAAGGGGCCCGCGGCTGCACCATCGTCAAGGACGTCTTGAGCCTCGTGGGTACCCCCGGCATCTTCGATCTCGAGCAGATCCACTGCCCGGTGCGCATCCTCTACGGCTCACGCGATCGACTGCTGCGCTGGCCCAGCTACTACAGCCGCATGCAACAGGATCTGCCCGATGCCGACTGGGTCTGCCTCGACGGGCTGGGCCACATCCCGATGTGGGATGACCCGGAGCTGGTCGCCGCCCGCATCCTGGAGCACACCGGCGGCCGGACGGCGCAGGCGGACGCACCGGATGCGCCTGAGAGCGCGGCCTGAGGCTGCGCGTCAGATGTGGCTGAGGCTGCCTCATGTCGGCCCCGTCGGCTCCAAGTCGGCTCTTCCTCGGGCGCCAGAACGGTCGCTCCTCCGGCACAATGTGTACATGGGAATTTAATGTATTTCTGGGCCCTGACCTGGGTATTTGGGCCCCGAAATGTCACACCCTCCTGCCAGAGTTGGGGCATGGAAATGACGGCGCTGACAGCGGCCATCG
>DATAUC010000110.1:0-24689 GCA_036268485.1 Acidimicrobiales bacterium | reverse complement strand
CCCGAGCTTCTCGCCGATCTCGGTCAGGCCGCCGTCGGTGCGGTTGCGGTCACGGCGCCACTCGAGCACCAGGCCGACGGCCTGCTCTCGCAGCTCCTTTGGGTATGGCTTGTTCCTTGGCACAGACTCCATCCTCTCTCTAAAAGATGGAGCCTCCACAATTCCCAGGACGGTTCAAGCATCTCAACGGATCACCTCAGGTTTTCGGTGGATCGAGGCTAAGCTCGGACGGCCCAGAAAGCTTCCCCAGGAGGTCGTAGGGCGCATCTTGGAGGCGAGTCTCAACGGAGAAGGGTGGTCCTCCATTGCCCGTGGCCTCAATGCCGAGGCAATCCCGACTGCTCACGGCGGCATCAGGTGGCACCCCTCAACGGTCCGCTCCGTCGTGATGAGGCAAATCAGAGCCTGAGGGGTGCCCGTCTATGACGTCTCGGCCCCAATGGGTGACCCAGTGGTGGCATCGACGAAGACGAACAGTGTCGGCACATACCCTGGCTGAGTTGTCGTGGCGTCCTGGCTATCCGACAGAGGACCTTGCGGAATTGGGCCTTGGGTTGGGAACACCATGCCCTTGTACTCCAGCACCCAAACCGGAGAGTTGACGTAAGTTGGAGTAAAGGTTTGAGGTGCATTTGCATCTATTGGAGCGCCTTGAGGTCGATTCAAATTCTTGGGAACAGGGCCAAGATCGTTGTTACTCCAATCGCCAAACAGAACCGTTGGTTGAATTGGTGTTGTTGCAACGCCTGGGATGCTCGTTTGAGCCGCCTCGGCGACCGCCGTTTCTTGGGAGACCAATGGCTCACTGCTCGGAGATGCTGGGTTTATGGATATTGATCCATTGCCGATTGTGAGTGAACTTTGAATTCGCTCGGATTCGGGCAGGGTTCCAACGGCGGTAGAGTAGTCCGTCAACTTTGGACCCTTGGTCGCTGATTGAAGCGAATTGTTGACATGGCTATCAGAACTCTGAACTTGTAATACCAGGATCACAACTACAGCTAGAGCCAGAAGCACCGAAACTCGGACAAGGTATCTCACTGAGCGCTCCTCTCATTAAATGGGGTCGTGCAGTTCCGAACGATCAAGGGGTGCAAGTGGAATCGCAATAGACGTCCATTGCGTTGCCCCTTGTACCTCCGCCATTTATAACGGCATCGTGCGTAGCTCGCGGGTCATTTGTTCCGTCAACTGCTGCAGTAAAGAATGGATTGTCATATCCACTCCATGTGTTGCTCAGATTCTGGCCGTTCTCGTATTCCATCTGTGTGAAGGTCGCCCACCCGTCAGTGCCGTTTCCAGGAACATCAGTAGCGGCGTTGTAGGCTTCTCCGCTAAATTCCGGGAGACTGTGGGACCAGCCGGACCAGCCAGGAACCGTTCCATAGATACTAAATGGCGTGAACGTCTCAACGGTCGAGTTCACAACCAGTGCTTCGCAGCCCAAGTAGCATGGAGCGAACGTGTAATAGGCTTCGTAATAGAGATTGTTTGCCCCGTCATTGGTGGTTCCGGTGGGATCTAACCAAGTGCTACACACTCCGTTGCAGGTATTGCTGGTATTGCCGTCGTTGTATTGAGTGAAGTACACGTAGGCACCCCCGCGGTATCCGCTGGCAGATTCAAATCCGGCCTGTGCCCATTGTCCTGGTCCACTTCCGGCAATCATCGACCAAGCCGACGACAGAACGCCTTGAGTGGCATTCGAGCAGAAATGACCCGGACGAGTCACAAGATAAGCAGCGCTTCCAGAAGGCATGGAGCTTTGGGGATAGGCACTCGGGTAGGCGACTCCTGCCAGATAGTTGGTATATGGAGAGTCAGCGCAAGGCAATAGTGCCCCGGCTGGCGCGACTTGCAAGGATTGTGATGCCACCACGAGCGGAGCAACTGCAACCGACAAAACGATCAGCACCAGCGCGGCAATCTTGTTCCTCACAGTGCCCCCTGAATTCCGAACATCCCTACGTGTGTTATATACCCCTTCCGATCGATTTGGAAGAGGACAACCACCTAGTAGGCCGCTCGTTTCTCTCTTCTACATCACGGATCTCGCCCATTTCTTTTTCCCTCACAACCATCGACTCCCGTTTGGCTGCAATGAGCGCTGCCCATCGGGCGAAGGAGTTGGAGAATCCGATCAAACGGTTGGATTCGCAGTCGGCGGCCCTCATCGTCAAGAGATCGGTTCAGAACGCTGCGACAGGCACGCAACTGATCGCCAAGCACTCCCTAAGAGCCGGATTGGCCACCGCCATCGTTGCCGCAGGCGTCATTGAGCGAGCCATACAGGCAACAATTGGCCACAAGAGCACGGCCATGTTGCGTCGCTATATTAGGGAGGGTTCTTTAGTCCGGAAGAACGCTGCAGCTGCGGTCGGCCTATAGCCCGACGTAGTGCTGCCAGAGGACCGCAATAAGCCAGTGGACGATGGATTTGGCGGCCGTAACCTCGATGCGATGGCGGAAACATTCAAATACAAGCTGGTCGAGCTTGATCGAGCTGGTGGTGAAACGGAGGTACAGGCCGCCGAGCGGATATTGAACTTGTACGGCCAGGATGGATGGGGGCTTGATCGCTTCTACGACCTAGGTGAGACCTCCACTCGATACTTCCGGGTCTGCTGAAGCTTGGTTTCCGATTTCGGTTAACAGGTTTCAGGCGGCTTGAATCTCGGTGTCAAGTATCTCAAATTCGACTGGAGTGAGTCGACCGAGAACACGTTGGCGGCGGCGACGGTGATAGGTCCGTTCTATCCAGATGACGATGGCGATGCGGAGTTCCTCTTGGGTTTCCCAGCGTTGGCGGTCGAGCACGTTCTTTTGCAGCAGTGAAAAGAACGACTCCATGGCTGCATTGTCGCCACATGCGCCGACCCGACCCATCGATCCGGTCAGTCCATTGTGCTTCAACGTACGGACAAATGCCTTGCTCCGAAATTGAGATGCGCGGTCTGAGTGAATTATCACGGTGCCGACCGGGCGACGGAGGGCAATGGCATTGCGCAACGCTGAGACGGCGAGCGCGGCGGTCATCCGATCAGAGAGGCTGTAGCCGACGATGCGGTTGGAGTAGACGTCCTTGATGGCGCAGCAGTAAAGCTTGCCTTGCCTTCATTGGTCCGGTGCTCCGTTATTTCCGTCAGCCACAAGGCATTGGGCCGCTCTGCGCCGAAGTCGCGTCCCACCAGATCGTCGTGGACCGGCGGTCCGGCCTTCTTGGACAGGCCCTTCTTCTTGGTGAAGACGCTCCAGATGCCCTGTGCGAGCACAGGCGCCGTACCCGACGCTCGCTGGCACTGATGCCGGCCTCGGCCAGCTCAACTGAGTCGGCCAGCTCGTCGGAGATGAAGCGATACCCAAACGCCGGGTCGTCGTCGTGGATGTCGATGGCGGCATCGATCAGGTGGGCCTCATCCCAGTCACGTCGAGAGACCGGGTTCCGGCGCCACTTGTTGAAGGCTTGAGTGGAGAAGCCCAGCACCCGGCAGGTCACCGTGACGGGGATCCCATGGGCGGCAAGGTCAAGGACCAGCGGGTATTTTTTTTGGGGGGCTCCCGAGCAGAGTAGGCGGCGGCCCGGCGGAGAATCTCGTTTTCTTGTTCAAGCACCCGATTGCGCTTGCGCAGCTCTCGATTCTCAGTGGCCTCAGCCGAGGTCATGCCGGGGCGCACACCGTCCTCGACGTCGGCCTTCTTGATCCAGGCGTGCAGGATGGCCTCGGAGATGCCGAAGTCCTTGGCGATCTGGGCAAAGGTGGCTTCCCACTTGCGTGCCATTCTGACGACGTCAGCGCGGAACTCGGCGGGATAAGGGGCTGGCATGGTTCCATCCTTTCGAGAGAGCCGAAGCTCTCAACGTTAAGTGGAAACCAAAGCTTCAGCAGACCCTGTTGCCCCTCCCGCTAGCGTTGGACATTGCGTCGGCCAACGGCAGGGTCACGGCTACAACCCGAAAGGGTTTGACGCCCGCGCTAGGGGTCCATCTGTTGGCCTCGGCTCGCTCTAGGCGACGAAGCAAGCGCACCCAGGCGACGGCCTGTGGCCCGGTTGGTCGGCGACGACCGTTCTCCCAGCGGGAGATCGTGCTGGCCGTCACGCCGCAGGCACTGCCCACGGCGGCGGCGGACACTCCCGCCTGATTGCGGAGCAATTTCGCGCTGCCATCTCGTCCTATCCGGACTGCGTGAGTTAGGTCCACTAGATGGCTGGTGGAAAAGGACATAGCCCTAGTGTGCCTAAGTTGTGCCTTTGGTTAAAGACCTTCTCAGCGCTCCCACGACGACGGTCAGGGAACAGATGGACCTGACGTTGGATATGGCCAAGAAACGAGTCACAAAGGCCAGGGACGTTGGCCTTCTCGGAGCTGCCCCAGGAGAGCGACGAGGCGGAGTGCTTGCATCGCCAGGGGACGTGGAAGGCGGGCCGTCATGAAAGGCCCAATCCGCCAGTGCGCCAATGGGACATTCGCAGTCGCGTGGAGCACCACAGATCCGGCAACCGGTGGTCGTCGTCAACACACCAAAAGAGGATTTAACCGCAAGGAGCCAGCCAGACCACCAAGAGGTGACAGTGCCCGCGAGTTTCTGAACTCAATTGTCGGCAAGGTCACTGACGGCATGTGGCGGAAGGACCTTGACCTCACGGTCAAGCAATTACTTGACGAACATTGGCTTCCCGCGATGGAGAGCCACGGCCTACGTCAACGATCGACGGATACCGTCGAGTGGTCAAGACTTGGATTCTCCCTCACATCGGGGCGACGAAGGTTACTGCTCTGACTCCTGGGGCTGTGACCAAGATGATCGAAACGATTAGGACTCAAAAATCATTGAAAGGCCGCGATGGTCTTTCAGCTCGTTCTGCTGCCTCAGCAGTCGGAACCTGAAGTCGGCCTGCAAGTGGGCCATAGAAAATGAACTAATCACCCGAAACCCGGTTGCCAGCGTAAAGCGCCCGCGTTCTAAGTCGCCGACGATGAGGGTGTGGTCCACAACCCAGGCTCGTGGCTTCTTGGAAAGCACGAAGAATGACCGCATGGCTCTGGGGTGGGCGATTTTGTTGACCCGAGGACTCCGCCGGGGCGAACTCTGTGGCTTGCCTTGGGAAGACGTCAACCTTGATCACAGCGTGCTCAGGATAAGTCGAACGCGAGTCACGGCGGGCGGAGGCACCGTTGTTGTTTCAACTCCAAAAACCGAAGCCGTAGGAGATCCATACCGCTTGATGATGCACTTACGTCAATGCTTCGGGCGGCTCGCGCTCGGCAGGCCGAGGAGCGGCTCAAAGCTGGCGAGGTATATGAACCGGCGGGCTTCGTTATTGCCGATGCATTGGGTAGGCCGTATCACCCCGACACCATCTCGTCGTGGTTCGATGCCGCCGTGAAGGCTGCCGAGTTGCCACGAATTCGGCTTCATGATTGCAGGCACACAGCGGCCAGCCTCATGCTGGCGGCGGGTGTGCCGGTCAAAGTCGTTAGCGAAATGTTGGGGCACGCCTCAATCGCCACTCTTTCCATTTATGCCCACGTAATGCCTGGAATGGCAACAGGCAGGAGCGGCGCTAAGCGAAGCGCTATTGGCTTGACTTGTGAACCAGCGTTTCATCCCGCGTTGTCATTCCGTTGTCAGATGGAGTAACCCGCACGGCAATGTGGTCGCTTTGCGGCTCTGAACTGCATGTTCTGGTGGGCCGCCCGAGTCTCGATCTCGGCACCTTGGGATTAAAAGTCCCCTGCTCTTCCGGATGAGCTAGCGGCCCGGGAACGGCAAGATTAGTTGCGCCGACGAGCGTCCAGGCAACTCTGACCTCGGCGCCCTATGAACCCGATTTCGGAGCGTAGAAGAACGTGCTGTGGCAGTCGAAGCCCTTGGTCTTGGGATCGACTCGTTGATACTGCCCGTTCACGATCTGCAGCGTGACAAAGCAGCCGGTTGGCTTCTTCTGGGCCGGGTTGACGGGCCCGAGCAGTCCGCCGGCATTGAAACTGGTGACCTTCTTGAGTTGATTGAGAAGCGCACCTCGCGTCGGATTGGGACCGATCGCCTTCAAGGCCTGGACGAAAAGGGCGGCTGAGGTCCAGCCGAACAGGGTGTAGAGGTCGGGAGTCCATGATGGGTTGACGGCCTTGACATATTTGAGGAACGCCCGGTCAGCCGGCAGATTGGCGGCATCCTGACCGAGATACAGCGCCTGCGACTGCCCGATCTGAATGCCGTTGGTCACCGCCGGTCCGCCGGCATGCGCGATGAACTGGTCGGCGTAGACCGGCCCGAAGGAGAAGATCAATCCGGGGTGCCAGTTCTGAGCCGCCGCGTTCTGCATGAAGATGGCGGCCACCTGCCAGTCCAGAGCGGAGAGATCGACCGCGGTGACACCGTCCTTGCGCATGTTGATGACGTCAGTAGTGAAATCACTCTCCAGAGGCCCGACGTTACGCACATAGACAATCTTGTAGCCGACGTGTTTGAGCGCGGCCGATTGACCGGCCCACTGTGCTTCGGCTGAGGCCACGTTCGAGACAATCGTCCCCACTCGGGTGTCCTTCGGAAAATGCTTCTTGTAGTACTCGAGGGGCCCTAGCTGCAGACCGACCGTCGAAGGTGCCGTGCTGAAGTTGTTCGCCAATGCATTGGTGGATGGGTCGATGGTCACCGAGACATCGGGCACGCTCGGGTTGGCGGCCAGGGCCTTGCAGCCGTAGTTGTCGAAGAGCGAAAAGCTCCCCACCATGGCGAAGTCGCTCTTGATGGCGTTCTGCGTCTCGAGCTCGTTCTGCTCTCCGTTGAAGTTGTCGTCCTTCGAATCGACCAGCAGCTTACGGCCATGGACGCCGCCCTTGGCGTTTATGGAGTCGAAGTAGGCCTCGACGCCGATGGGCGCGCCTTGAAACAGTCCAGGTACCGGGCCCGAGAGTATGGACACGTTGCCCACGGTGATTGTCTTGGCCGACACTCCGATGTGCGAGAAGGCTTGCGATGCCGTCACCTTGGGTGATGGAGCACAGGCGGCGGAATTCGCCGCCGCCGCCGGCGCCGCACTGACCAGAGCCCCGCCACCAACCAGCGTCCCTCCGAGGAGCGCCACGCCAATCAACGGCGTAAGCATCCCCGCGCCGGCGCGCCGGCCGCCAACCTTGCGCCGCCCCTCAACTCGCATGTGCAGCCCTCCGCCGAGATTCCGTGCACATGTTCTATCCCGACTGCTACAACTGCGCCGGTGTCTTCCACTCCGATGGACTTCGATCTGGCCACCCTGGTCACCGGGCTGACCGGACAGCCGGCCGCGGCACTCGATCCCTACCTCGATGCCGCCGCACGCTGTTTCAGCCGCCACGGTCTGCGCCGTACCTCGGTCCAGGATGTGGCGCGGGAGCTCGGCGTGGATCGCACCACCGTCTACCGCCAGGTGGGGACGATCGCCCAGCAGGCTCGCCTCCTGGCGGCCCGGGACCTGCAGCGCCTGGTGGCGTCGCTCCCCGGCCGGGTCTCGCAGCCGGTGGGGCCCACCGGCGTGATCACCCTGATGGCCTCGGTCATCAACGACCTGCGCACCCATCCCGTCCTGGCCAAGGTGTTGGCCGACGATGCCGACCTCATCACGCTGTCCACTCTGGGGGAGTTGCCAGCGCTTCTGGAACGGGTAGCCCAGGGCATCGCCCCGATGCTCGCCCTCGCCATGGACGCCGGGAGCCTGGCCCGTCGCCACCCCGACATCCTGGCTGAATGGCTGATCAGGCTGGTTGTAACCCTGGTGCTCGTGCCGCCCCTGACTGAACTCGAAGCCTTCCTCTCGGAGCTCCTGCTCCCCGCTCTGACGCCCTGAATTTACGACATATCGACATATTTGTTGCAATGTGGTTCAATTGACCCATGACTGAACGAACGGTGCGGGGCGCCGGTATTGACCTGGCCGTCACCGAACGGGGAGACGGCACCCGACCCACCGTCGTCCTGGTCCACGGGTTTCCCGATACCAGCGCGGTGTGGGATCCGGTGGCGGAGCTTCTGGCTGTTGATTTTCACGTGGTCACCTACGACGTTCGTGGCGCTGGGAAGTCCGGAACGCCGGCCGGGCGGGCTGACTACGCCTTGCCGCTCCTGGTCGAAGACCTGGCGGCGGTGGTGGACGCCGTGAGCCCGGACGCACCGGTCCATCTGGTGGCTCACGACTGGGGGTCCATTCAGAGTTGGGAAGCGGTCGTGACCGGAAAACTGGCCGGGACCTTCGCCAGCTACACCTCAATCTCCGGACCTCCCCTCGACCATGCCGCCCTGTGGGCTCGGCGCCATCGCAGCCTGCGCCCATCGGAAATGGTGACGGCACTGCGTCAGGCCCTGCACTCGTGGTACATCGCGTTCTTCCACATGCCGTGGCTGCCCGACCTCTTCGCCCGAACCGGCGCCAATCCAGCCGTGTGGGCCCGCAGCCTCCACCGGCTGGAGGGAGCGGCCGCCGACGCAACCTGGCCGGCGCCCACCCTGCCCAGCGACTTCGCCCACGGCGTGCAGCTCTACCGAGCCAACGTCCGACCGAAGTTCCGAAACCCGGTGGCCGGCCACACCGACACTCCGGTCCAGATCATCGTGCCCACCAAGGACCGCTTCGTAACGGCCTCGCTCCTCGAAGGTCTGGAGAGCTGGTCGACCACGGTCTGGCGACGCAATGTGGACGCCGGCCACTGGGTCATTCGGACGCACCCCAAGGAGATCACAGCCTGGGTGAGCGAGGTCATCGCCTTCGTTGACGACGGAACTGAGTCGAGCGACCTGGCCCAATGGCGGCTGGCCTCATGAGTGTGACCTCGGTGGCGTCCCGTTCGGAGACCCCCATCCGGGCCCGGCGCCCGCGCTTTGATCTCACCGAAACACCGCTGCACTGGATTCCCGGCGATCCGCTGGCCAGCCACATGATGAACGTCCTGCACGTCGTGCTGCCGCCCGGTGAGCGCTGGTTCTGCGATGTCTACCGGGAAGCGCTGCCGTTCATTGACGACGACAAATTGCGCGCCGACGTCAAGGGGTTCATCGGCCAGGAAGCTACCCACGCCCGGGCTCACGACGGGGGTCTGGAATACCTGGCCCGGTACGGCATCAATCTGGAGAAGACGGTGGCCCAGGGTGAATGGATGCGCAAAAACCTCGGCGGCGAGAAGCCGTTCGGTCGGACCGTGCCCCGGCCGCTCCGCCGGACCTGGTTGGTGATGCGCCTCTCAGCCATTGCGGCCATTGAGCACTTCACCGCCGTGCTGGGCGAGTGGATCCTGAACCAATCGGACACCATTGAAGCCTTGGGCGCCGACCCCCAGATGCTCGATCTCATGCGCTGGCACGGATCCGAGGAAGTCGAGCATCGGTCGGTGGCCTTCGACGTCTACCAGCTCATGAGCGGCAACTACCTGCGGCGGCTCGTCTCCATGGTGTTCACGGTGGGTGCCCTCACTGGCGCATTCATCATCTTCGGTACGCAGTTGTTGGCCCGCGACAAGACCACGAAACAGCGCTTCACCTTCCGGGCCTTTCGCCGCGCCTCTCGAGCGGGCCATCTCCCGCCCTACCTGTTCGCCTTGCGCGCCGTGCCCACCTATCTGCGCCGCGACTTCCACCCCTCGCAGGAAGGGTCCACCGACAAGGCACTGGCCTACCTGGCCTCGTCGCTCGGGGTGGCCGCAGCCAAGTCACCACCCGGTGCGCTGACGTAGCCAAGACCGCGCCACATCGCCCTGGGCTGCCTGGAAGGCCCGGAGCGTTGGCAAGCCGGGTGGATCAGGCCGAAAGGATCGCTCGGTGAGGAATCCGGCTACCGCGGCCACCAATACCGTCACCACGTCGGCGTCGAACTGATGGGACGGCGCGTAGCGCGCCAGCAGCGCCTCGGGCTCGGGACCGCCCTCCATTTCGACGGTGGGCGCCCAAGCCACGAGTTCGAGAGCGGCGCATCCGACCGATGCGTGGGGCCAGTCAACAAAGACAACACCCCCGTCGAGCAGAAGCATGTTGTCGGAGCGCAGGTCGCCGTGAATCAACGTCGTCCCCTCGCAGGCGGCGGGCCAGCCATCTTCCAGCTCGGCCAACTGGTCGAGGTGGCGGATGGACCAGGGATCGAGGTTGGTCGGGACGGTGGGTGCACTCGCCAGTGCCCGCCAACCGCCGAAGGTGCTCAGTCGGTACTCCGCCGACGACGCCACCGCATCGACAGGGCTGGGCGTGAGCGCCTCGTGCATGCGCTCAAGGCTGCCCAGCACCGAGACGAGCTCGCCCGAATCCCACGGGTGACGAGGGTGTCCCCCGTCGATGGCCACAAAGGCCAGGCCGACCCAGTCGTCATCGTCGTACGTGCTGATCAGGCGGAGCCAGTAGGGCGAGTCCGGCAAGGCCGCGGCGATGACCGCTTCGCGTCGATGCATGCTCGGTGAGTCCGGGTTGAGCTCGGCACCCACGGCCTTCACGAAGATCTCACGTCCCCGCGGGAAGACCAGCCGGCAGGCTGCTCCCGGGGAAAACCCACCGGCCAGATCGACGACCTGCTCGGGTGGGCCTCCGCCCAGAGCCTCGGCCCACCGGCGGACATCGGGCGGAACGCCAGCCCACGGCAAATGAACGCCGGCCGCGAACGGGAGGGTCGGGTCGCTCACGCCATCATTCTGGTCTAGAGGGCGGCCGCTCCCGCCGCTTCCAGGGCGGCCTCAATGCAGCGGACGAGCTCGCGGGCCGAGTCGGCGCTCAACTCCACGGCGACCCGTGCGTCCGGACCCCGGTCACGGTCGACGAAGTCGATGTTGAGGGTGTGTTCGAAGGCCGCGTGGAACGGATGGTCGAAGTAGACCGAGGCTCCGTTCACTGAGAACCAGCCGTTCGGACCCTTGGCGCTGCCCCGCACATCGGCGGGCACGGTGACGTAGGAACACATCTCAGGCCTCCGATCCGGCGAGGTACTTCCCGTACCAGGCGAAGATGCGCTGCCAACCGTCGAGCGCCGCCTCCGGGCGGTAACTGGTGCGATCCGACGCGAAGAACGCGTGACCGGCTCCCTCGTAGCTGTGGAACTCGTAGGTCTTGCCGTGGTCCTTCAGTGCCTGCTCGAGCTCAGCCACCTGCTCGGGGCTGGGGAATTGGTCGTCGGCGCCGAAGAGCCCCAGCAAGGGGCAGCCCAGTGACCCGGTCTTGTCCACCAACGGCGTCACCTTGAGCGGGAATCCTTCGGGCGGGGTACCCGTGACAAAGGCGCCGTAGCAATCCACAGCCGCGTCGACCGGCAGGCTGACTGCGGTGAGGAAGGACTGACGACCGCCGGAGCAATACCCGATCACGCCAACCTTTCCATTCGAATTGGGTAGGGCCCGCAACGCCTTCATGGCGCCTTCCAGGTCGCCCACGACCTGCTCGTCGGGCACGCCCCCCTTGCCTCGGGCCGATGCCGCGGCGTCGTCCGGATCGACGTCAGCGCCTTCGCGGTAATACAGGTTGGGACAGATGGCGTTGTAGCCGTTGGCCGCGAACTTGCGGGCGATCTCCTTGGTCGCAGAATCCCAACCAGGAAGGTGATGTATGACGATGACACCTGGCAGTGATCCGGCCTCGCCGGACGTGGCCTGGTAGGCGTTTATCGAGTCACCGTTGTATCCAGTGATCATCACGTTTCCAGCGGTCAATGCCTCTTCGGGGTAGGACAACGCTCTCTCCTTACGACTCACACAGCTCTGTTGGGACCACTATGGCCCGTGGGGTGTTCGGGAATCGAATGCCGTGGTCACGACGTCTCAGGACGTGCACACGGTCCCGGCTGGCGGCGTCACCCCGGTGACGAGGTAGGTCTGCACGTAGCCCCGGACACAGGCGCTGTAGAAGTAGGAGACGTGGTCGCTCCCGTCACGCGTCAGGAGTGCCCCGTGCTGCAGCTCGCCGGCCACACTGACGGCCCAGGCGTACGGGGTGGCTGGATCGCGGGTCGTGCCGATCACCAGGATGGGTGGGGCACCCGGTGCCGTCACCGGTGCCGGTATGCGGTCGGCAGCCACCGGCCAGACCGCGCACAGGGCCTCACCCCAGGCCAGCAGCGGCCCGAAGACGGGGGCGGATGCCTGGAAGACAGCGGCCAGATAGCTGTACGCCTTGAGATCCTTCGAAGCCGGATGGTCGAGGCAGTCGATGGCAGCCCCGGCATCGGCTCCATTGGTTGAACCGTCCTTCTCGTAGCTGTCCGACATGGCCACGACCGCCGCTCCGCTGCCCCCAGCGTCGGACGCCAGGGCCTGGCCGAGTTTGGACCAGTCCGAGGGCGAGTACAGGCCCTCGAGGAGGGCGTCGTAGAGCTCGCCCGGGCCAGCCGTCCGACCGGCGCCGGCCGGCGCCGGCGACGTTCGGCTGGAGGCGATCTGGGCCAACAGCGCCGCGGTCGGATCGCCCGTCGGCCGCCACGGGCACGAGTTGGCCGCCGCACACCAGGCAAAGAAGGACTGCAGGACCGCCTCGAATCCCTTGGCCTGGCCCAGGGTCATCTGGTTCAGCGTGAGCGCGGGGTCGATGACGCTGTCGAGCACCATGGCCCGAACGTGGGTCGGGAACATCTGGGCGTAGATCTCGCCGAGCAGGGTGCCGTAGGACTGGCCCATGTAAGTCAGGCCGCCGTCCCCCAGCGCCTGGCGCAGTCGATCAAGGTCACGGGCCACGTTCACCGTGCCGACGAACGGCAGGATCGACGCGCTGGCCGTCTCGCATTGCTCGCCATACTGGCGGAGTCCCGAAATCATGGTCTCCTGCGCGGCCGCCGTCTGGGGAATGGGATCGGGCTGGTCAGCCGGTGCCGCCCCTGGCTTCTCTTCACAGGTCACGGGATCGCTGCGCTCGACTCCCCGGGGATCGAAGGTGACGACGTCGAAGTCATCGAGCAACTGCGCGGTCAGCACGCTCAGTTCGTTGGCGAAGTCGTCGATGCCCGAGACGCCAGGCCCGCCCGGATTGATGACCAAGGATGCGATCCTCTGGCTCGGCACCTCAGCCAGGTGGCGCTCCACGGCAATACCGATGGTGGCGCCCTCGGGATGGGCGTAGTCGAGGGGCACCGTGAGGGTGCCGCACTGCAGGTCGCCGTTGCAGGAGGTCCAGGCGATCGGCGTCACGGGCAGAGGCAGAGGAGGCGCGCTCGTCGTTGTGGTGGGCGCCACGGTTGTGGAAGAGGAGGACGAAGGAGAAGCTGTCGCCCCCGGGACCGGGTGCCGTCCACCACCGCACCCGGTCAGCAACGCGGCCGCCACGATGACGACTCCGGCTCCTTTGACCAGCACAGCAACGGATTTCAGTCGCACCTGCACCGGGCCACAGTGACACGAACCTCGCCCCACGATAGGTCGCCGGCAGAGATAGGCCTTTTGGCCCTTACGCCTGTGACAACCCAGCCGTACTGTGCCCTAGAGGGCAGGAAGGGTGACATGGACACGGCAGAAGAATGGGACGGCAGATCGGCAGGGGCAATCGACCGGGGACAGCCTGGGGCATCGGCGCGGGCGGAGTACACCCGGCGGCGGGAAGCCGACGACGCTCACCGCCGTGAGGTGTTCGGCCGCTACCTCGCTCCCGTGGTCAAAGCCTTCACCGGCGAGCGCCGTTCGACCTGGGCCTGGGAGGTCGGCGGACGGGGTGAGGAGATGGTCGGCGGCTACCTGAACCGGGTCGTTGGTGACCACGGGCTGGTGTTGCACGACCGGGCCCAGCGACGCAGCCGGGCCAACATCGATCACATCGCCATTGTGCCGTCCGGCGTGTGGGTGATCGACACCAAGGAATACAAGGGCCGGGTGCAGCAGCGCGACCTGGGCGGTTGGTTCGTCTCCCGGCCCGCCCTCTTCGTCAACGGCCACAACCGCACCAACCTGATCCCGGGCGTGCTCCGGCAGGCCAGTGCGGTCAAGCAGATCGTGGGGGCCGGCATGCCGGTCCACGCCGTGATCTGCTTCGCCGACGCCGAATGGGGCCTGATGGGTCGTCCCTTCACCATCGACGAAGTCGAGATCACCTGGGCCAGGCGTCTCGCCAGCCAGCTCGACGCCGACGGTCCCCTGCGAGGTGACGACGTGCGGAAAATGACCGAGAAGCTGGCCGTCGCCTTCCCGCCCTATGCGCCCTCCGGGACCTCCCACAGTCCGACCGGAGCCTGACCGAGCGGGTAGTGACCGGGTAGCCGCTCACCGGACATGGCCCGCTCAATGCGCTGCTGCATACCGGGTAGGAGCGTCCCGTCCCCGATCATCTGAAGGAACACGGTGCCGGCGTTCCCGACATCGAAGAAGTCACGCTGCCAGCTCCACTGGAAGTTTCCGGCGTAGCGGAACCAGCTGCCGCCCAGACCGGCAATCTCGTACTGCGTGCCATCGGGCTTCGTGGCATCGGCGATCTGCTTCCACAGACCCAACACCTCGCCCTGCTGCTCGTCAATGAGGACCTTCTGGTACGGGTAGGTCCAGCCCTCCAGGCCGGCCATTTCCAATCCGAGGGCGATCTCGCGGATCTCCTCCCGGCCCACAGCCATGAACTCGTCGTTCGATCCGACGTTCCAGCCGTAGGTGGCATCCTCGGTATAGAGATCGGCCATGTGCTGCCAGTCCTGCTTGGCTTCGCCCTGCCGGTTCACCTCCAGCCAGCGCTGCACCATCTCTTCGAGTTCTGCTCGGGGATAGGCCGGCATCGCTTCAGTCCTCCTCTAGGCGTAGGGCGTGGGTCGGGCAGTACTTCACGGCGAGTTCAACGGCCGCCCGCCGTTCTTCGGGTGGCGAGGGGAGCAGCACCGTGAGTTCCCCCTTCTTGCTGACAGAGAACACCTCCGGTGCTTCCCCTTCACAGGCGGCATGGCCCTGGCACAGATCACGGTCAACCACGATTCTCATGAGGCGACCGGCTGTTGACGGCGGCGGTAACGGACCCGGCAGGGCTGCTGCAGCTGGACGACCATCTTCGAATGGTCGTTGCGGTACGAATCGAGCGGCTGGGCGGCCTCGAACTCCCACCCCTGCAGGAGCACCGAGAAGATCGCCTTGAGTTGCATCATGGCGAAGTTGGCCCCGACGCAGCGGTGGCGGCCGGCGCCGAACGGGATCCATGTCCACGGGTTGGCCCGGTCCTCCTCCCGACCTTCCAGATAGCGGGCCGGCACAAAGGCGTCGGGATCGGGGAAGTCTTCGGGGATCCGGTTGCAGATGGATGGACTGGCCCCCACCAGTTTGCCGGCGGCAATGCGGAAGTTCCCGTAGGTCAGGTCCTCCATGGCCACGCGCAGCAGGAGGATGAGCGGCGGGTGCAGACGCAGTGCCTCCTTCAGTACGGATTCGAGCTGGGGGATCTCGCGCAGCGCCTGAAAACTCACCTCGGAGCCGTCGGCGTAGAGCGCATCGAGTTCGTCGTTGACCAGCGCCAACTCATTGGGGTGGCGCAACAGCTCAATGAGCGTCCAGGCCGCGGTGCCTGAGGTGGTGTGGTGGCCAGCGAACATCATGGAGATGAACATGCCAGTCACGGTGTCGGCACTGAAGCGGTAGCTGCCGTCCTCGTCCTTAATCGACATGAGGACGTCGAGCAGGTCTGACTCGCCTTCGGGAGCCGGCGGGCCTTCGGCCCGGCGCTCCATGATCCCCTGCACCAGCTCGACCAGCGCCACCCGGGCCGCGTCGCGACGACGAAAGCTCTCAATGGGCGCATAGGGGTCGATGTAGGCGATGGGATCGGTGCCCTGCTCGAGGTCGTGATAGAGCTCGGCGAAGCGGCCGTCCAACTCGCGGCGGAAGCGGCCGCCGATCAGGCAAGCCGACGACGTGTAGATGGTCAGCTCGGCGAACCATGACAGCAGGTCGATCTCGCCCTCGTCATTCCAGTTGGCCACCATGCCCTCGACCTCGGCTGCGATGGTGGCGGCGTGGCCGCGCATGAACTTGTCGCGCAGAGCCTGGTTGTGCATCATCTCGCGGCGACGTTCGGGCGAGGCGTCGAAGACCACGCCCTTGCCGAAGATGGGCGTCATGAACGGATAGGCCTCGGCTTGGTCCAGATCCTCTTCGGGCGCTCGGAAGTAGAACTCATTGGCGTCGGCACCGGTGAGCAGCACCACGTCCTTGGCCCCGATGGTGAACTCGCCGACGTCGCCACATTCGGCCCGCACCCGGGCCATGAGCGCTATGGGATCGATCCGCAGCTCGTCCAGGTGTGCGTTCTCGCCCTCACCACCTGAGACGCGTGGTGGCTCGCGCAGCTGCGTATCGATGGTCACAAGGTCCCCTTCTCACTAATGGGTGCTTCGGGTTGGACTTCAATGACGCTGAGATGGGTGCCCCGCGGCGTGGCCACGGCGTGGGCGATAGCCGCCGCCACCCCTCCCGGTCGCATGAAAGCCGAATGACGGGCCAGTCCCCAGCGTTCCCACTCGGTGATGACCTCTCCGGCGATGTCCGGATCCCAGTCCATCCCCATGCCGGTCTGGGTCGGACCGGGACGCACCACGGTGGCCCGCACGCCGGTGCCCTCGAGCTCCATCTGCAGGGCCGTGACGAAACCCTCGAGGCCCCACTTCGATGACACATAGGCCGACATGTAGGGCCGAGGATGGGCCACCACGTCGGACGTGACAAAGATGAGATCACCACGCTGCCGCTCCGCCATGCCGGGCCCAAAGGCGTGCACCAGGTGGTGCGCACCACCGAGGTTCACCCGCACCACCGCCTCGAAATCAGATGGCGACGTAGCCAAGGCGCTACCCGCGCGGATCTGGGCCGCATTGGAGATCAGCACTTCAACGGGTCCGAAGGCGTCGGCCGCCTGCTTGACGAATGTGGTGATCGAGTCGCTATCACCAAGATCGAGCGGGAAGGCAGCCGCCTCGCCCCCGTTGGCTCGAATGGCCTCGACCGTGACCTGGCACGCGTCCAATCGCCGAGCACCCAAAATTACCGGATATCCGGCCTCAGCCAAGTGGATAGCAGTCGCCGCACCGATACCCGATGAGGCTCCGGTCACCACGGCGGGACGCCGATCGGGATGCGGCAATGGGCGAGGCATCAGCGCAAGGTGACCGTGGTCGGCAAGGCAGCCAATCCGCGCACATTGATGGAGTGCACTCGCTGGAGGCCGGCCGGATCGACGTCATAGGAGGCGACGCGACTCGTCAGCTCCGTCAGCGCAATACGCGCCTCCATGCGGGCCAACGCAGCGCCCATACAGAAGTGACGGCCTCCACCGAAGCTGATCAGGTTCTGGGTCGAACGATCGAGGTCGTAGGTCTCCGGATCGGGAAAGACGTCCTCGTCCCGGTTGGCCGAGCCGATGAGGAGCAGCACCTTCTGCCCCTTCTCAATGTCCATCCCCTGCACCGTCACCGGGGCCCGCGTCACGCGCAGGATCATCTGCGTCGAGGTGTCATAGCGCAGCGTCTCCTCCACCCAGTCCGGCACCCGTTCGACGTCACCAAAGGGCTTGGCCAGCTCACCTTGATTGCGCCAGCCCCAGTACCAGGCGTTGCCCAACAACTTGGTGGTGGTTTCGTTCCCGGCCACCACGAGCAAGAACAGGAAGGAGATGACCTCTTCGTCGGTGAGCCGATCCCCGTCTATCTCCGCCTGCAGGAGGGACCAGGTCAAATCGTCGCGCTCGTGCTGGCGACGATCCGCCACCATGTCGCCGTAGTAGCCCGCCAGGAGAAGTGCCGCTTCCATTCCCTCTTGGGGGATGTCGTTCATGCCCTCTTCCCGGTGCACGAGCAGGTCAGCCAGACGTCGCACTTCGGCCCGATCGCTCGGGGCCACCCCAACCAAGTCTGAAATGACATCCATCGGCAACAAGCCGGCAAAGTCACCCACGAAGTCAAAGGTGCCCGCTTCGAGGGCCGGCGCCATGTGCTCGATGGCCAGCGCCCGGATGCGGGGCTCCATTTCCGCCACCCGTCGGGGCGTGAAGCTCTTGCCGACAATGGAGCGCATGCGGGTGTGCCGGGGCGGGTCCATGGCCAGGAAGGACATGGCTCGGTGCGCGTTGGGCCCGAACGCCGCCGGATCGAGCGAGACGCCATAGGCGCTCGAGTAGTGATCGATGTCCCGGAAGGCGGCCAACACGTCGGCGTGCCGCGCAAAGGCGTAGAAGTCGAGCTCCTCGTTGTAGAAGACCGGAGACTCCGCCCGCATACGGGCGTAGGTCGGGTACGGGTCCTCGTGGATCACGTAGTCGTACGGGCTGTAGGCCAACGGCTCCACGGTCGTCATGACGGCTCCCTCGTCAAGAGGCGGGCGGCCTCGGCCAACCGGTCCGGCAACTCATCAAAGCGCAGATGGCCCATGCCGGCACTGAGAATGGCGCCGGTGTAGGTGATCTGGAGCACCCGCAACACGGCGGGATCGGCGTCAGGACCCAACGCCGCCTTCAGGCGAGCCAGGATCTCCACGCCGATACGCGTCCGCACCGCTTTCACGTCGGGCCCCTCACCCAACATGGCTGTCGTGCAGGCCGCCACTACGGCCGGGTTCTCCATGGTGCCGAAGCCCATGGTGCGTACCGCATCGGCCACGCGTTCGGGCAGCGGCTGGTTCATCTGGACCAGATAGGGCGAGGAGCGCATGCGACGCCACAGCACCTCGGCCAGCAGGTGGTCCTTGCTCGAGAAGTAGGTATAGGCCGTCGCCGCGGCCACGCCGGCCCGCTTGGCGATGCTGCGCACGGAGATCTCGGCGTAGTCCCGCTCTTCAACTTCCGCCGCGGCCGCCACCACCAGTCGTTCCACTGCCTCGGCTTGGCGGTCCGAGAGGTGACGTCGACCCGGCTGATGCTCGGGCAACGCGCCGACCGGATCCGTCCCCGCCGAAGACTCGGTCTCATCGGGCAACGAGTCGAACATGGTCAGACCCCGGCGACCGGGGTCGCTTCTGGGATGTGGGGCGTGCCGTCTTTGAAGGGCGGGAAGGTGAACGTGGCCGCCGTGGTCATGCGGGTGATTTTGGTGATGTCCGCTTCGGGAATGGTCACGGTGTCATCCTCGATGACGATCTCCCAACGGCAGTGCGGCACCCGATCGCCTGGGACGCGCGGTGGCCGGTGGACGTGGCGGATGTGGGCCTTGGGGTTGACCGCCTGCGCCGTGATGTCGAAGGTGCCATCCTCAATGTGGTGGCACATGTTGGTGACCATGGTGTCGCCGAAGGGCTCGGCGTCCATGAGGGCGCCGCAGTAGGCCAGCTCGAAGTAGCCATGGGTCTCGCTGACTAGCTCGTAGTGCACGTCGAGGTAGTGGTGCGGGAAGCCGGGGTCGAGTTGGAGCACCTTGAAGATGGCGCTCACGCCGTTGCCCTCAATGGCCATGATCCGGCGCAGGCGCTCCCCGTAGACCGGGCTGGAGCCGACCCACTCCTGAATGGCCAACTCCTTGACCGCCTCCGCTCCGTAGCGCAACCCGATGGCAGCGCACATGGAGCGATCGAGCAGGTGCACGATCAGGGCGTACTCCCGGACCAGCCTGACCAGGGCTTCTTTGGAGAGATCCTCGTAGTCGAAGGAGGGGTCGAAGTCGCCCGAGTAGTCGTTGCGTTCGGTCATATGTACAGACTATAGTCCAGACAAGTGTCCAGTTCCAGTGATTCCTCATCAACGGCTCCCACCCCAGCCACCCTCCGCGCCGGCGTTATCGGGCTCGGCGACATCGGCCGGGGTTTGGCCGACAGCCTGCAGCGGGCCGGGGTGACACTCAGTGTGTGCGACATCCGGGAAGAGGCCACGGCCCCCTACGCCGAGACCGCCCATGTGGCGACGTCTCCGGCCGACCTGGCCCGCCACAGCGACGTGGTGCTGGTGTCCGTCATCAACGACGACCAGGTGCGTGGCGTGCTGCGTGGCGAGAACGGCGTCTTTGCCGGTGCTGAAGGTGCAACCGGTCTGACCGTGGTCATCGTCAGCACTATCGCCACCGCCACCGTCACCGAGCTGCACGCCGAAGGCGCCACCCATGGCGTGACCATCGTCGACTGCGGGGTGAGCGGCGGCCCCAGCGCGGCGGCCAGTGGCGAGCTCGTCTGCATGGTGGGCGGCACCGCCGAGGACGTCGAACGGGTCCGGCCCATCCTCAACGCCGTGTCCTGCCTGGTCCTGCACATGGGCCCCCACGGCGCCGGCCTGTCGGCCAAGTTGGCCCGCAATCTGGTCACCTATGGCTCCTGGCTGGCCGCCCTGGAAGCTCAGCAGCTCGCGGAGGCGGCCGGCATCGACCTTCTGAAACTCGGACAGGCCATCAAGGAGAGCGACAAGCGGATCGGAGGGGCCTCCACTTTGATGTTCCGCACCACGGCCAAGCCGTGGCCGGCCGATGCTGATGCGGGCATGGTGGGCGCCATGCGCGCCGCCGCATCCTTGGCTCACAAAGACCTCGAGGCTGCACAGGAACTCGGGCGGGAACTCGGGGTGCCGCTCCCGCTGGCCGATCTGACCAGTGAGAAGTGCGACGATATTTTCGGCCTCGGGATTGAGGAGTCGCCATGACCGCCAACGAAGACCGCCGGGCTGCCGGCATCGCCAAGATGGAAGAGGTCTACGGCTTCTCCGTCGATCCGGACACCTTGCCGGGTGACTACGCCGCCATGACGGTGGACCACCTGTTCGGCGCTGTCTGGACCCGCGCGGCCCTCGACATCCGCGACCGCCGGCTGCTCACGATGGGCGTGCTGGCCGCCCTGGGCAAGAGCGACCTGCTCGATATTCAGTTCAACTCTGCCCTGGAACGCCAGGAGCTCACCGAAGAGCAGGTGCGCGAAGTCGTGCTGCATCTGACGCACTACATCGGCTGGCCGCTCTCCACCGGCATGAACCAGGCAGCCGAACAGGTCATCGGCCGCCGCCGGAAGGCGGCCGAGAAGGCGGCGGCGGAAGACGAGGCATGAGCTACGACTTCAGCGGCAAGGTGGCCATCGTGACCGGCTCGGCCGGCGGGATCGGCCAGGCCTACGCCGAGAAACTGGCCGCTTCGGGCGCCGCCGTCGTGGTGGCCGACATTGACGAGGCCGGCGCCCAGAAGGTGGCCGAGGGTATCCGCTTCACCGGTGGTGCGGCCGAAGCCTGCCGGGTCGATGTGTCCGACATGGAGTCGGCCAAGGCGATGGCGGCCCTGGCCGACGAGCGCTTCGGCGGCATCGACTTTCTGGTCAACAACGCCGCCATCTTCGGTGGCATGCAGATCGACTCCCTGCTCAATGTCGACTGGGACTACCTGACCAAGTTCCTCTCCGTGAACTTGCTCGGTGCGCTGGTCTGCACCCGGGCCTGCTACCGCTCCATGCGCAAGCGGGGCGGCGGCGTCATCGTCAACCAATCGTCGACCGCGGCCTACGTGTACTCCGGCTTCTACGGGCTCTCCAAGGCCGGCATCAACTCCTTGACGGCCCAACTGGCGGCCGAAGTGGGCGGGATGAACATCCGGGTCAACGCCATCGCACCGGGACCGATCGACACCGAAGCCGCCCGCTCGACGGTGCCCGACATCTTCATTGAGCAGATCGTCGGTGCCCTCGCCCTCAAGCGACAGGGCACCCCGGCCGACCTGGTCGGCATGTGCCAGTTCCTGCTCTCCGACGATGCCGGGTGGATCACCGGGCACGTCTTCAACGTGGACGGTGGGCAGGTCATGCGGCCGTGAGCCGCATACTGCAAAGTGATCCGACGCCGGGTGTACGGGTCATCGCCTTCAACCGTCCCGACGTACGCAACGCCTTCGACACCCAGATGTACCTCGAGGTGACGGCGGCGCTGCTGGCGGCCGATGGCGATGAGTCCGTCAATGCCGTCGTCCTGACCGGTGAGGGCAAGGGGTTCACCTCGGGTCAGGACCTGGCGGAAATGATCGCCATCGCCACCGGACAGATCGAGGGGGCGGGCCAAGGCTTCATCGGCCTGCTCAACGCGCTGACCACCATGTCGGTCCCCTTGCTGGCCGCGGTGAACGGCGCCGCGGTGGGACTCGGATTCACCATGCTGGCCCACTGTGATCTTGTCCTGATCGACGAGGCGGCCCGCATGCGGGTGCCCTTCGCCGAAATGGGCGTGCCGCCCGAGGCGGCGAGCAGCGTGCTCTTCCCGGCCCGGTTCGGATGGCAGCAGGCGGCTCGCATCCTGCTCACCTCGGACTGGGTCAGTGCTCAGGAGTGCGTCGACTTCGGCTTGGCCCTGCAGACCTGCGCCCCCGGGACCGTGCTCACCGAGACGGTGCAGCTGGCGGCCCGCATCGCCGCCCACCCCCGATCGGCCACCCGGGCCATCACCGGTCTCATGCGTGAAGGGCAACGGGACATGGTGCTGGCCGCCAATCTGCGGGAACAGGCCGGGTTCTCCCGGCTACTCGGCGGCGCGGCGACATCGGGCACCTTGGCCGAGTTCGCCGCCAAGTCTTAGCCTGACCGTCATGCGACTCGGCATCACCGCCTTTCTCACTGACCGCGACATGAAACCCGGGCAGATGGCCCAGGCCATTGAAGCGCGCGGGTTCGACGGGTTCTACCTGCCCGAGCACACCCATCTCCCCGTGCGGGCCGATACCCCACCTGCCCTGGTCGACGGTGTCCGCCTGGACGACTACCAGCGCAATCTCTGCCCCCTCATCGCCCTCTCGAGCGCCATCGAGGTCACCGAACACATCACCCTCGGGACCGGCATCCTCCTGGCCGCCCAACACGATCCCATCGTGCTGGCCAAGCAGATCGCCACACTCGACCATCTCTGCGGTGGGCGGTTCACCCTGGGTATCGGCTTCGGGTGGAATCAGGCCGAGGCCGAAGACCATGGCGTCGATTTCAAGAAGCGCCACGCCATCGTCCGTGAGCATCTCCAGTGCATGCAGGCGCTGTGGTCGCAGGAGCAGGCGGAATATCACGGTGAGTTCGTCGACCTGCCGCCGGCGTGGGCCTGGCCCAAGACCGTCCAGCAACCCCGCGTCCGCACCCTCATCGGTGGCGGTGCCACCGACACCGTCCTCTCCGCCGTGGCCGACTACGCCGACGGGTGGATCCCCATCGGCGGGAGCGGACTGTCCGAAGCCATTCCCCGCCTGCACCAATTCGCCGAGGCCGCCGGGCGCGATCCGGCCCAGTTCGACGTCATCCCCTTCGGGACCATGGGCAGCGAGGAGAAGCTGACCCACTACAACGGCCTCGGCGTGCGCGAGGTCATCCTGCGGGTGCGCTCCGGACCGCCTTCCGACGTCCTGGCTCAACTCGATACCTTGGCCGCACTCATACCGATCGCCGCTGCATTGGAGACGCCATGACCGACACCACGCCCCGCCTCGGGAGCACCACCCCGCTGCCCAAGATCATCAGCGTCGACGACCACGTGGTGGAACCACCCCACCTGTGGCAGACCTGGCTGCCCCCGCAGTACCGCGACCGCGGTCCCAAGTCAGAGCGTCGCGGTATCGGCGAGATGGAGCACATCGGCGGTGGTACCTACCGCCAGACCTTCGACCCCAACGGCGCCCTGGCCGACTGCTGGGTCTACGAGGACCTCGTCTACATCAACAAGCGCCACGTGGCGGCCGTCGGCTTCGACCGCGACGACATGACGATGTCGCCCATCACCTACGACGAAATGCGCCCGGGCTGCTACGACCCCCAAGCCCGAGTCGCCGACAACGAGGCGAACTGGGTTGAATCCAGCCTGTGCTTTCCGACGTTCCCACGTTTCTGCGGGCAGACCTTCTTGGAGGCGAAGGACAAGGACTTAGCCGAGGCCTGCGTCATCGCCTACAACGACTTCATGGTGGAAGAGTGGTGCGGGGACAGCGGAGGCCGGCTCCTCCCGCTGTGCCTCATTCCGCTGTGGGACGCCGAGAAGGCGGCGGTGGAGGTCCGGCGCAACGCGGCACGGGGGGTGCGCGCCGTCTGCTTCAGTGAGATCCCCCCGCACCTCGGCCTGCCCAGCATCCACAGTGGCGCCTGGGACCCGTTCTTCGCGGCCTGCGAGGAGACGGGCACGGTGGTCTGCATGCACATCGGCTCGTCGTCGAAGATGCCCGCGACCTCGGGCGACGCGCCCGTCGCCGTGGCGGCGGCGCTCAGCTTCGGCAACGCCATGTCGTCGCTGTGCGACTTCCTCTTCTCGGGCGTGCTCATCCGCTATCCGCGCCTCGTGCTCGCCTACTCGGAGGGGCAGATCGGATGGTTGCCCTACATCCTCGAACGCGTGGACGACGTGTGGCGCGAGCACCGGGCCTGGGGCGGCGTGAAGGACATCGTGCCCGAGCCGCCGTCCACCTATTTCCACCGCCAGGTCTACGGCTGCTTCTTCCGCGACCAGCACGGGCTCGACTCCCTCGGTGTCATCGGCGCCGACCGCGTGACGTTCGAGACGGACTACCCCCACACCGACTCCACCTGGCCCGACACGCGAGCCGTGGCCGAGCAGCTGGTCAAGGACCTCTCCGACGAGGAGGTGTACCGGATCATGCGGGGCAACGCGATTGCGATGCTCGGCCTGGAGGGCCCGTGAAACTCGGCGACATCGTCAATCCGGGTGCGGCGCACTGGGGCAAGCCACTCGACGGCGTGCGCATCCTCGCCCTCGAACAGATGCAAGCGCTGCCCTACGCCACGCAGCTCCTGGGACGTCTCGGTGCCGATGTGGTCAAGATCGAGTCACCCGGTACGGGTGATCTCGGACGCTCTGCTTCGCCCGCCATGACCGACCCCG
>DATAUC010000109.1:0-275571 GCA_036268485.1 Acidimicrobiales bacterium | reverse complement strand
CAGGACAGACTGATCAAGGGCCATCGGTGTGTTCTCCTTTGGTGCGTTCGGACAGGAACACACCGAGGATCACGCCGTTGGCCCCCCTATGGGTGGACCCTCGGACTCACCTCAAAACCCACCACTCTGGGGGACACTGCCTGCCCTTGTACACCGGTTGAGTGCGCACGACGCCCGGGGCCGCACAAACTGTCGGGTACCCACCTTTAAGCGCCGAAGCACTCTTAGTACCCCCGCCACTAATACGTCTTCTGATTCGCGCCTCTAGTGTCGGATTCCATGGGTTGTCATGCTGTTTCGGTGATTTTCCACGGGGTTATCCACAGGTATCTCGGGTGAATATCTCGGATGCCTATCAACTTTGCCTGTGCAGCGTACGCAGGCATGGCGCGATGCCTTCTGCCGGTTGCGCTGGACGTTTGGCGAAATCCCTTGGAACCGCTCGGTGAAGAGCTCCGCTGCATTACGCATGCCCTACGCGGTGCCCTGCTCAACGTCTGAGGTGCATGGCATGTCAGTCGTAGCTCTTCGAGATTTGAACCCGATCAAGCGGGCTCGCATTCTGGGCAGGTTCCGGCGACAAGTTCAAGGTATCCTCGTTGACAACAAAGGGCGTGACTCCGTGAGCTTTGGGCGAGGATTGCTCCCCGGGCCAGTCCGCCGAACACTGCATCCTGTACGCAGCACCGCAGGTTCCCTAACTCGTCGTGCGACACAGCGGCCCGTGCGCAAGGTGTTCTACGCAAGGCACCCGGTGGGCACAATAACCATGGCAATGGGGCGGAGCATCCGCCGATCGCTCTTCAAGTAGCCGGCCGTGGCACGCCTCAGTGGCGCGGCCGCCAGGGGATCAATCCATGAGTATTCGCCTGTGACCAAGCGGACACCATCCGACGATGTCATCGAAGAATCCATCGTCATACCTGGTTTCTTGTCGCCGATGCTGACCGCATTAGGACTTTTAACCCGGGGCACCGCCGAACACATCCGCTACATGTGATGGCAGGAGTGTTGACCGTTCCTGAAGGCCGACTGTCGTTCATTGCACCAGAATGTGGCCAAGGCCACACCTTGATGGGATATACCGATGGCAGCGAATCCCACCTCAAGTTCTCGCTGCGTCTTCTCCGAGTGAGGTTCGGGTGCCTGCAGGAGATGGAATGGGCACGCTCGTAATTCGAACGAAGTCGAGTTCCCATCTTAGGCTCAAGCAGGGCGAGTCGGTCTAGATGAGAACCAGCGCAACGAAATGGAGCAAGCCGTCGTACGGCCATCGGAGGGCTCACCCCCTCTGCAGCGACTCCGCCAACAATCATAGCTAGCACTACAACCCACCAGATGTTTGACTGCGATGCCAAGCCAGGCGCAACAAGTCGATTTCATTCGGAAGCATCCGAACCATTGAGGCGAGCACGTCTGCTGCTTCGGACGAGATGGAGCGAGCCAACGGCCTCGTGCATGGAACGCCCTGGCAGAGCTTTCAAATGGGAATCGTGAGGTTTCGACGCGTCCAGGTCTTCGAAATGCCGCTGGGCGAAAGAGAGGGCTTGATCAAAAGAACGATCGGTGTATACTTGTACGCAGTCCATCGGTCGGAGCCGCGGCCAAAAAAAGGGGGCGGAACGTGTTGGTTGTGGAGCGCGATGCAGATTCGCGGAATGAGGGTCTCCTAAATCAGGTTCAGAGCCGGCGAGTTAAGCCGGTCAAATGGTGGGCGACGATTGGCGTTCTGTCCTTGTCGCTCTGGGCATATGTGTGGATCCGTTGGGTGGCGTCCGGGGATGTCCGTCCAACGCCGAACGGCCCTACCCCTATCCCGCACTGGCAGGTCTTCGTAGCTCACGCCTTCGAGGTGGGAAATCTTCTTGTTCTGGCGGCCGTCGTTTACTTCGTCGTCATTCGCGGTTGGCAGAAAAAGCAACAACTCACCAATGACGGGATGCTCGTCATCGCATTCATGACGATGTACTGGCAAGAAATGCTCGCCAGTTACTTCAGGCCGCTCTTTACTTACAGCACGGCCTTCTATCAGTGGGGTTCATGGGCAAATTTCTATCCAACAATGCTCATGCCTCGTTCTCAATTTATCGCGCAACCCATCCTCTGGGAATGGAGCAACTACGGCTTTGTCGTGATCGGCGGCGCCGTGGTTGGTTGTGTAGTGATGACGCGCGCAAAGATCCGCTGGCCAGCACTCGGAAAAGTCGGTCTGGCGGCCACTTGCTTCGCTGTATTGGGAACCCTTGATCTATTGATGGAACTTGCGTGGTTGCGAGTCGGACTCTATGCCTATCCACAAACCATTGGATGGCTCACGTTGTTTCGGGGTCACACCTATCAGTTTCCAATCTTAGAAGCAGTGCTTTGGGGTGCTACGTGGACCGTCTTCGCCTGCTTGCGCAAATTTGTTGACGGTCGATCTCACATGTTTAGCGATCGTGGAATCGAGGAGTTAAAGGTCTCTACTCGCCGCAGGACAGGGATTCGGCTCTTAGCCGTAATCGGAATCGTTAACAGCATCTTTTTTACCTACAACGTCTTGTGTGCATTGTCGACACTTCATGCTGGACCCTGGCCGACGTCGATCGTTAATCAGTCCTACATGACCGACAATCTCTGTGGCGGTCAAACGGGCATCTCGTGTACGAATCTCACGACTCCCGTGCCAAAGTCACCGTAGCTCGACGTTTAGTTTCCCGATCAAGGCCAGCGAGACCTCGTTCAAGCACAAGAGGAAATCGACTCCTCATGATTTCAATCAGGACCGATACGAAGGATAGATACCGAAAAGAGGGATCAGATCAATGAAGGTCTACGTCGACAAAACGCGATGTCAGGGACATGCGCGCTGCCTTCTTGTCGCTGAGGGAGCCTTTGATCTTGACGACCTTGGCTTCGGGTATGTGCGAGATGGATTGAACCTTGTCGATCCATTGACTATCGCAGCAATTCGAGAAGGCGCAGCTAACTGTCCGGAGCGAGCCATCATCATGGAGAGCTGAACCAATGAACGTTCGACACAGCTATGACCACATTGCAATCGCAGCAATGGAAGACCCCTTCGAGCTCCTGTCTGAAGCTAGAACTGAATGCCCAGTAGCTCACACAGATCAATACGGGGGACACTGGACGTTGTTCACCTATGAGGATGTCGCTACTGCGGCCCGAAATCCTGCAGTCTTCTCATCCAATCACGGTCTGGGTATTCCCGACCATGGTTTTCCTGTACGTATGCCGCCCATCGAAATAGATCCGCCGCAGCACATTCAGTTCCGAGCACCTCTCCTGCACCGTTTCTCACCCATTGGTGTCGGCGCATTTGGTGACGAGATACATCGAGCCGTCACCGAGCTCATTGACGGATTCATCGAAAACGGTTCAGCCGATCTTGCTCGGGATTTAGCGGGAGCACTCCCGGGAGCAGTCATTCCGCACTTTCTGTCGATACCCGCCGAGGACAGGGACAAGTTTCGGGATTGGGCGGTTCGTCAGATGCAAGTGGCAGGTGACCTTGAGGCGACCGGGGATATGTTCGAGTATTTCTTTGAGATGTATGACGACCGGATGGCCAGGCCGCAAGACCCTCTTGTTGACTTGCCAAGTCTGATGTTGACGATATCGATTGATGATCGGTCAATCCTCCCAGAGGAGTTCACCTGCATGATGGCGATGTTGGTTATTGCGGGAATGGATACGACGGCAAATGGAGGAGCAAACATGCTGCAAGTGTTGGCTCGCCGCCAGGAACTACGACGTGAGCTGACCGACGATCTCAGCCGCATCCCAAAGGCCGTCGAAGAGTTGCTTCGCTTTGTTACTCCCGTGGCCCTCGAAGGTCGAGTTATTACCCAGGATGTTGAAATTCGTGGAGTGAGCATTCCGGCAGGGGAACGCGTTGCGCTGAACTGGCTCGCTGCGAACCATGATCCAGCGGAGTTCGCCGATCCAGAGCGAATTTCATTTGATCGAAGCCCTAACCGTCACTTCGGGTTTGGCGCAGGACCACACCGATGCTTGGGCGCCCACCTCGCGCGTCTCGAGCTCCAGGTGATGATCGAAGAAGTACTTAAGCGTTTGCCAGATTACGAACTCGTGGACGATGGCATTGTTCGATACGGCGGAATGTCTCGTGGAATCTCCGCTTTGCCTGTGAAGTTCAATGTTGGCCATCGCCTCGGCAAGACGGCAACTCCGACGTCGCGGGAATCGGCGTAGTGGACAACGGAAATGAGTCGGGTCCAACAGGACGAGCCCGGCCCCGTCGCGGCGACCCTTCACCCGGCGTCACTGAGGAGTATGTGTTGCCGCAATTCAGCCACGGCTACCCGGGGGAAACAATGACTCAACCGCTATTCGGCACGATCGGGTTCTTCGAGGCCCTTGCAAATTTGCTCAACGGAGATGAAACCTGGCGAAAGATGGCGACACCCATCACGTACTCGATGGTCTATATCTTTGTCGACTCGGTCGACAGGGTGTTTTTCCTGAACTTTGACAAGGGAGAAATTTCTGAAGTGGTGGAGCTCGCCGGACGTGGCCAGCGCGAAGCTGACTTCACCATCAGTGCGACTTCGGCCACATGGAAGGCCGTTATCACGAAGGAAATGAGTCCGATGTCTGCAATGTCGTCGGCGCAGCTCCAAATGGATGGGAACCGGGCGACTCTTCTCCGTCACATGAAGAAGTTCTCCTACATGATCGACATGCTCACTCGCCTAGATCCTGTCTACGAATAGGTCTGATGCCTCGCAGTACCAGCTAGATCGAGCACAAAGAACGGAGGGAACAGGGATGCAAAGTTACTCGTATCAAGGTCATCCGACGGGCTGGTTCCAACTGGAATGGTCTGATGCTCTAAAGCCCGGCGACGTCAAGCGTCTCCGCATATTTGGAATGGAGGTCATCCTCTTTCGAACCGAAGGAGGAACAGTCCGCGTTGCGGATGCCTTCTGCCCCCACCTCGGAGCAAACATCGGAGAAGGCGGGCAGGTAGTCGGGGAGAATATCGCGTGTCCATTTCATGGCTGGGAATTCGGTCCAGATGGCAAGAACTGCCGGATTCCCAACGTTGCTCGCGCCAACCCTCGCATCTCTCTACGAGAATGGCACGTTGCCGAACTCAGTGGCCTTATCGTTGTGTGGTTCGACTCGTTAGGCCGAGATCCTCTTTGGAATTGGGAGGGGGCACCGGAGTTCAGCGACCTTGAGCATTTCGCCCCACTCTCCTACTGGTCCGGTGGTATTCGAAGCATGATTCCACCCCAATACCTGGAAAATGCGCCCGATGTGCTTCACTTTCCGTTCGTTCACGGTGCGGCCGAGCCAGCGTCAATCGTCCGTTGGGAGGAAAGCGGACCGAATCTCTTTGTGGACTATGAGCTCAAGTTTGGCGGCGGACGAGAGCCTTCTTGGCTGACGCCCAACGGTCCGGTTGTCGGACTAATCGCAACAGAGTCATGCATGGGAATTGGAGTGGTTCGGTTTTCGCTAGAGGATTTGTTGATGCTGCAAATTGTCTGCGTCACGCCCGTCGACGACGGACAATCAATGGTCTTTAGCACGACTACGGCCAAGGTGGATGGTTCGCCGGATGGACTCGCGGATCAGCGGGCGATGAAGATGATGGAGGCACAGCACCTTCAGATCTCAAATGATTTCCGAATCTGGGAGAATCAGCGCTACGTAGAGCGACCTCCATACGCCGGCCACGAAGAGTTGTACTTTCCTCGGTTTCGTCGGTGGATAGCGCAGTTCTATCCGAGACAGGACGCGAAGGGCATCTTTGCGGCCGACCGAGTCGACGAGGCGGTCAGGTGAATAGAGCGATGTTCCAGTGGCGGCCTGTATCGGCGCCAGCCTGTACTGGTGAAGTCCCTCAAGAAGCATCGAGCGTCGGTTACAGGAACGTGTCCGTAAGCCGACAGAAGATCACAGCCGCATGATTCCGGTAGAATCCAATCGGACGACGATTCCAGAGGTCCTTCGGATACGTGCGTCGGAGGTACCCAACCGTCCCTTCGTCACGTGCGGCTCGGAAGAGAGAACCTACGGTGAAATGGAATCTCGCGCCGAGGCCGTGGCTCGGGGATTTTTCGCCGCTGGAGTTGTCCCGGGCGAAACTGTTGGAATCATTTTGCCGAATCGGATCGAGATGTTGGACTGCTTCTTCTCGTTGGCCAAGTTGGGCGCCATCCAGGTTCCTTTGAATGTATATCTCAAGGGGGAGTTTCTCCGGCACCAGCTGTTGGACTCGTCGGTTAGCACTTTAGTTGTTGACCAAGCAGGACTGGAGACTGTCCGTCCTCTATTGGGAGAACTTCCTAGTCTCCAGCGGCTAGTAGTCCTTGATGAGTCACATCCAAAAGTAGACGAACCAGTCGTCTGCTTGAGATACGACGACGTCGTTAAGTCGGGAGTGTCGAGGCCCGAACTTCAGAGCATCCCGTCCGATGTTGTGTCAGTTCTCTACACCTCGGGCACAACCGGAATGCCGAAGGGCTGTATCTGCACGCACGGCTACTACATCCAGACAGGGATTGGGTATCAGAAATTCTTTGAACCCAATTCAGACGACATTCTTCTCACAGTCCTTCCCCTCTACCATATGGGCGGACAGGGCAACGCGCTTATGTTCACGCTCCTTTCGGGAGTGTCTGTTGTGTTCGAACCTGAATTTTCTGCGAGTCAATTCATTAATCGAGCACGTGACGAAAAGGCCACGCTGCTGTTCGGTCCAGGGATGATTGCTACCGCTGTGCTTGCCACCGCATCTTCCGACGGAGATCGGAACCACGCCATTCGTTCAGCAGCTTTGGGACCCCTAAGTCCGCCGCTGCAGTTGGCTTTCGAGGACCGGTTCGGCGTGGCCATGAACAGCGAGCTGTTTGGTCAGACGGAATGCACTCCCGTCACATTGAACTCAGGATCGAATCCGCGCAGGCGGGATTCTCTCGGGCGGGCGGCGCCATGGATCGAGATCCGGATTGTGGATGACCACGATGTGGAAGTTGCCTCAGGGGTTGCCGGGGAGCTGGTAGTTCGCTCTCTGATCCCTGACGGAATGTTTAGTGGGTATTGGAATAATCCTGACGCTACGGTTTCAGCTCAGAGGAATCTGTGGCATCACACGGGCGACCTTGGCCGGGTCGACGGTGACGGGTATCTACACTTTGTCGACCGCAAGAAGGATGCCATTCGTCGTCGGGGCGAGAACGTCTCCTCCCTCGAACTGGAGACCGCTATCCGACAGATTGATGGTGTCGCAGATGTCGCCGTTCATGGGGTTCCCTCTTCGATGACTGAAGAGGAGATCAAGGTCTGTCTTGTTCTAACGGATGCCTCTTCCATAACCCCGAAAATCCTCTTTGATCGGTTTGCTGTGGATCTCCCCTATTTTGCCGTGCCACGGTACGTTGAAGTCCTCCCGAGCCTCCCGCGTAACTCAATGGGCCGAGTCACGAAGCACGAACTTCGAGAACGGGGTCTGACTTTGGACACCTGGGATTTCCAAGAGATGGGCCTGTCTGTCGACCGTCAGGATCGTCGAGCTAGTCAAGGTGCGAAATAACGCCGAATTGCAGTCGACCTGAGAAGTTCTAGATGGCTCTGGACCACCAACTCATAGGAAGGAAGTAGCCATGAGTATGCCGACCAACATTGGTGTTATCGACTTGATGATGGATACGAAGGCAGGAAAGCATGCGACAGAGCAATTCGACTTCTTGCGCACCGCGTTGAAGGAGGGATCGAAGGATTCGAACTTTCCCGTCCAATACATGTTCAAGGACGTTCCGTTCAGTGATCAAGCTGAAAGCTTTGATCGTTCCCTCGAAGAGGAGATTCCCCAGGGAGCGGACCTGCTCCTGCCGTTCATGGATCGCAATGGTGTGGAGCGAGCAATGATTCCTGTGAGCCATAAGGACGTGGTCGCTCAAAAGGCTTTGCGGGAGCATCCTGATCGGTTCTTTGGCTCGTACAGCATCGACCCAAATCAAGGTATGCGAGCTATCCGCAAATTGGTAGATCTTTACGAACGGTTTGCGATTAAAGCGGTGACAGTGTTCCCCTGCGGATACACGCCGCAGGTGCCCGCGAACGACAAGCGGCTGTACCCTGTCTATGCGAAATGCGTGGAGCTCGATATTCCGGTTTGCATCTGTATCGGAGTACCTGGTCCCAGGGTTCCTTACGCTGCCCAAGAGGTCGGACTGCTCGATGAGGTGTGCTACGACTTCCCTGAACTCCGAGTTGTGATGCGGCATGGTGCGGAGCCGTGGACTGCCTTAGCGGTCAAGCTCATGCTGAAGTGGCCGAACCTGTATTACTCGACATCTGCCTTCGCCCCAAAGTATTACCCGAAGGAAATCATTGAGTATGCAAACACTCGTGGGTCCGACAAGATCATGTACGCGGGCTACTTTCCAATTGGCTTGTCCTTGGACCGAATCTTTGAAGAAATGCCCAATGTTGCGTTCAGTGAAGAAGTGTGGCCAAAGTTCTTGCGAGAAAATGCTATCGAGGTATTTAAGCTGGATTCCTGAGATGGTTGAGGATCGAGTGGCGATCTCAACGACAGGATGTTTCAGATCCGAGAATCTTCGCCAACGGCGGGCAGTTATGTCAGTCGTGCAGCGAGATCCGTGGAAGACATCCATGGGTTCAGTCGAAGCATGAATGAGAGGAATAATCGTCGCGATAAGATGAATCTCCTTCTCCTTGACGATGTTGGAGAACGCGAGAGCTCCTTAGCTCTTGTGATGGCTGGCCCGGGCAGTAAAGGTCGACATGCGGTACCGAAGTGCATGAGGCATATGCGTCAAGCTGAACGCCCAGACACGGTTGTGCCAACCATGAACGATCCGGTACCTCCCCTGCATGCACGCAAGATACGCCTGGCGAGCCACCGTTTCCGGACGCATCACCGCCAGTTGTACGAGGAGGCTGCTCTCCGTATAGGCCGAGAAGGTGTCTTCCGCGAGCAATTCTGTATCAGTTATACCTGGAAGACTCACGGTGCAATTGATTCCAGCTTGCTGATATTCCATTGCAAGCCCCTCCGTCATTTTCTCTACAAATGCCTTCGATGCCGCATACAAGACCATGTTGGGTGTCCCGGGCATAAGCGCAGCCAGAGAGCTCACGTTGAGGACTCGGCCCCATCCGCGTTCGAGCATCGTTGGTAGGAGGAATCGACACAATTGCGCGACATTAATTGCCATCACATTCACGAACTGTGCTTGTTCCTCCCATGAGTGACTCAAATATGGTCCCGAAAGCGCATAGCCAGCGCAGTTGACGAGGAAGTCGACGGTTAGACCTTGACGAAGCAGCTGCCTATGGATGTTTTGTGCAGCTCCATCACCACCGAGATCGAATACCAGCACGAAAACTCGAACGTTCCAGCGACCCTCAAGCTCGCGACGAAGGGCCTCCAGCCGGACCTCACGACGGGAGACGACGATGAGGTCGTACCCTTTCGCTGCGAGCAACTCGGAGATTGACCAACCGATGCCCGAAGAAGCTCCTGTAATAAGGGCGGTTCGTCCTTTTCCTTCTTCGCTGACATCGCCAAGTGCAATTGGAGCTGTCCTTGCGTGGCGGCGACTTCTAATTTTCCTTCCCAACTTCGCGCTCAAGCCTACGCGCGCCTGCAGGCTTCCAGCGAACGCGTTCAAATCACTCGTCTCTTTCGGGATCGAAAGGCCGATGCCTGCGTTGGGCAATGCCGTCATTAGCCCCACGGGAATGGGCCCGAACTTTGTGGACGCTTGCATATTCAAGACCCGTTTCACTTGTTCCACGATGCTCCCTGTATGTGTCCCGCAGTGTGCGCCGGGTTACCGTTGCGATGGCGTTGACAAATGCACAATATATGCTAAATTGCCTAAGGGCATTCGATCTGCCAGACCAGGGCCGCCGGCTTGATGCCATTGGGATTCGATAGGAGAGACACCGATGCGCCTTGAGGAACTTCCATTTGTAGATGTGCTTGGCAAGGAATTCCAGACGGATCCGTACGGCGCTTACTCCCAAGCACTCGCGGAAGAAGAGATCGGTCGCTGTCCTTTCGGTGCCGTCGTTCTCGGGCATCAGCCGATTCGCGAGCTCCTGAGAGATGGGCGTCTGACCACACCGGGCGAACTTGCTGCCGCAATGTTTGGGATTACGGAGGGCCCGTTTTATTCTTGGTGGCGCGGTATGCTCGTTAGCCAATCGGGACCAGCGCATGCCCGACTGCGTCGAATGGTCGCTGCTGCGTTTACGGCCCGCGAAGCAGACCAGTCGCGTCCGATGATGCGAGAGATCCTTCAAGAAATCCTGGATGACACTTCGGATCAGGGAGAATGCGACTTCGCCACTGATATCGCAGATCTCTTTACCATGCGAGTCCTCTGTCGACTCATTGGCGTTCCCGTGGAAGATGTACCCCGCTTCATGCGGTGGGTGCAGGACCTGGGAAAGGGTTTCAGTATGAATGTGGACGAGGACATTGCCGATCTGGATTCGGCAGTGGTCGGTCTTTCGAATTATGTCGAAGAGCTGATCGCATCTCGTCAGAGGTCCGACGACCTTCTTCAATCCTTGGTGGACATAACCGATGGTGGTGATCGGCTTACACACGAGGAGCTGGTCAGCCTTGTGGTGCTTCTTCTTGTGGCCGGCTACGACACGACGTCCAATCAGCTGTCGTGGGGCATGCTCACTTTCCTGGAAAAGCCTGAACTGTGGCGCCGTTTGGTAGACGACCCCAGCTCCGCACCTTTGATGGTTGAAGAGCTCCTGCGGTACCGGGTATCGGCAGCGGTATCAGGCCGAATGGCGAATGAAGACGTTGTATACGAGGGCATCAATTACCCTGCGGGGACTTACTTCATGGTGTCATTCGCGGCAGCTGGACGCGATCCGAGGGCTTTCCCAGATCCTGAAACCTTTGATGCAGATCGCGATGGAGAGACGCATGTATCGTTCGGATTTGGTGCGCACCGTTGTCTAGGAATGCATATCGCTCGGACCGAACTTGAAGAAGCATTTACGATGCTTCCGAGGAGACTTCTGAACCCGCGCCAATCCGGAATCCCCGAGTTTGGGACACCGCTTGGTGTCCACGTAGTTAAGAGTCTGCCGATCAGCTTCAATAGCGAGACATTGTAGTTTCGGGCGATGTTCCTGTGTGCGCTTCGCCGTCAATGTAACTGATCTCGCACCTCGCGGACTCGATCGGGTAGACAAATTGAGCCAAGACCTCCATTGCGTTCTCGATCTTCAACGGCGTGCAGCCCTAGTCGAGAACCCGCCGGCTGCAGACATTCGAATCGATCGACTTGCTCGGCTCATGGCCGCCATCGGCGAGAATTCCGATGAACTTGTCGTGGCTCTCGCCGAAGACTTTGGACAGCGAAACTCCGTTCAGTCGTTTGCCACTGATATCACCGCAGCTCTGTCCGCGCTTAGACATTCTCAGAAGCGCGTGCGTAAGTGGATGAAGGACGGTTCTTCACCAGCGGGCCATTTCCTGCGCGCCGCTGGTCTGAAGACACGGACCATTTACCAACCACTCGGGGTTGTAGGCATCATCTCCCCTTGGAATTTTCCGGTAACACTGTCGGTTCACCCGTTGGGGCAGGCGTTCGCAGCGGGCAACCGAGCGATGCTCAAGGTCTCCGAAGTGACTGGCCGGACCGGGAACGTCCTCGCTCGGGTCCTCTCGGAGTATTTTGAGCCCAGTGAGCTAGCGGTGATTGAAGGTGGTCCTGAAGTTGCGGCCGAATTCTGCCGCCTTCCATTCGACCACATCTTCTTCACCGGGTCGACTGCGACTGGTCGGCGGGTCATGGAGGCCGCAGCGGTGAATCTAGTTCCAGTAACGCTTGAGCTCGGAGGACAATGCCCTGTAGTTATTGATCATGACGTCGATCTGAAACAGGTCGCGACGGCGCTAATATTTGGGAAAACACTCAACGCCGGACAATTCTGTGTCGCGCCCGACCATGCATATGTACCGGAGAATCGGCGTGACCGTTTGGTGGAGGCCCTCACGGCTGCAGCGCAGCAGTGTTTTCCCAACGGCATGGGGGACGATGCCACTGCGGTGATCAACCAGGATCACTTCAAACGTCTTTGCAACCATCTTTCTGATGCGCGGGCCAAGGGCGCGCAGGTACTTGAGTTGGTGTCGATCAACGATGATGGTAACCGTCGGCTAGTTCCCCCTACGTTGGTGCTGAACTCCGATGACACTATGTCGGTATGCCGTGAAGAGCTGTTCGGACCCATCCTGCCAATCCACACGTACTCGTCGATCGACGATGTCATTCAGCGAATCAATGCGCGCCCGCGACCTCTCGCTGCGTATTACTTCGGTAAGGACACCCATGAGCGTGAACGATTCCTGCAACGAACTGTTAGCGGTGGCGTCACGTTGAATGACATTCTGTTGCACGTTGGAGTGGAATCCATGCCGTTCGGTGGAGTCGGCGCAAGCGGCACTGGGAAGTACCACGGGCGCGCGGGTTTTGAGACCTTCAGTCATGCCAAAAGTGTGGTGGAAGGTCCTCGTCGTCCACTCACAAGGTTCGCGCGTGGACCTTATTCAGCTAGGAGCCTTAGGACACTTCGTTGGCATGCATCTCGCTCGGCCGCTCTCGCCCTCCGTAAAAGATCGCAATGAGATCGAAGGATGCAAGCGAATCCTTCAGACCGAGGGATGACACCGATCAAAGCGAATTTCGGGAAATTCGGCTCGAGGTGTCTGGTGTCGATCAATACCTTGATCGTCAGGCAGAAGTTCGAGGTGGTCAGTGATGGTTAGTCGCGAATCAGTTGGGGGGACCGATGGCCCCTTATCGGGAATCAAAATTGTGGATCTCAGTTCTTCGTATGCCGGTCCGACGGCATCAATGTATTTGGCCGACCTGGGTGCAGAGGTAATCAAAGTGGAGCGTCTAGTTCAAGGGGACGATGCTCGAGCTTGGGGTCCACCCTTCGTGGGAGGTACCTCAGCGTGGTTTGCATCTGCGAACCGCAAGAAACAGAGCCTGGCGATGAACCTTCGATCGCCGGCAGCTCAGCTCATTTTGAATCGAATAATTCCCCAGGTTGATGTCCTAATTCAGAGCTTCAATCCATCCAAATTGGCTTCGTTGGGACTTGACCCAGGCGATCTGCGATCAAGGTTCCCACGGCTGATTCATTGCGCCATCTCTGGGTTCGGGATGACTGGACCGGATTCCTCTTTGCCGGGATATGACTTGGTGGCCCAAGCGCGTTCGGGACTAATGAGCGTTACGGGAGAGAGGGGCCGGACGCCACAACGAGTTTCTACTGCGCTTACTGACATCACGGCCTCTTTGGTTGCATCTGTTGGCATATGCGCTGCACTTCGACGTCAAGCCGTTTCTGGCCAGGGCGAGTTTATTGATGTGTCGCTCCTGGACTCAGCACTGGCTCTCATGGCCCCGCGAATCGCGAGCTTTCTGGCGGGTGAGGCAGAGCCGGAACCGAGCGGAGGCACCGATTCCGTGATCGCGATATATCAGGCATTCGAGACAGCAGATACGGCAATTGTGCTTGCAATCGGTAACGATCAAATCTGGGAGCGTCTTTGCACTGAGCTTGGCCTTTTTCACCTATCCGATGATCACCGCTTGACGGACAACGCCGGACGAAGAGCCAATCGCGATGAGATCGTGAAGAACATCCAGGCGCGATTAACCGAAAAGACGTCGAGTGAGTGGCTGATGTTTGGACTGCGAAGCCCTTGGCGGTTGGCATCTCAGGAAACATTTCACTCCGGAACAGTCCCAAGGGTAGGTACGGCGACTGTCGATATATTGCTCCGTTTTGGATTTAGCAACGATGAAATCGCGAACGAACTGCTAGCCGGAACCATCGGGTCAGCGCACGGCGTTGGAGGCGCGATCTGATGGCTGAGGTACAGGCGAAGGGAAATGAACGCGAGTACTTCCAGATACGTCGGGTACGAGAGATCCTTCGACTCTCCGATCCGAAGACAAGGTGCAAATGGTGCGGATGACGAACATCGCTCCGGTCCCGCGTTGGAGAACGCAGCGGCGGTGTGCGTTAGCGACCTCGAACGATCGACCCGCCGGCAGGTTCCCGATATCGCGCTGGGTCGAGGTACTCCACGCCAGCCTAATGGATAGCCCTCACAGCCTATCGATGGCTGATTAACGTGAACCAAACGCAAGTGTCCAAAGCCGCATGTGAAATACGTCGCTCCTTCGATGAGGGAATCGCGGACGTATTGCTTGCTGACCAAGATGTGGAATTTCGATCAGTTGTGCGGGCCGTCGTTGCAAGTAAAATCGCTCCCGCCGCCAGCGAAACAGACAGAACGGGAGTATTTGCCAAGGAGGCATATTTGTCACTTGTTGATGCCGGATTGGGTGGCCTGATCTTTCCGAAGCGGCTTGGTGGGAGTGGGTCGACAACACTGTCGTACGCTATTGCCGTAGAAGAGATCGCTGCGGCTTGTGGCGCAACCAGCCTCATCTTCGCAACCCAAATGCATGCGGCGTATCCAATCTTGCTCGCCGGCACCGAGGAACAAATGTTGAAATATGTTCCTGGCCTGTGTGGCGGCAGTCTCTTTGGATCACTAGCGATCACTGAACCAGATGCCGGATCGGACGTATCGTCATTAAGAACAACCGCTCGCAGAGATGGCGATGAGTACGTGATTTCGGGTTCTAAGACCTTCATCACCACAGGTGATCGCGCCGATGTGATCGTCTGTTTCGCCTCGATCGATCGCAGCAGCGGTCGTGATGGGATTACGGCATTCCTCGTTGATGGTGGTTCCCGCGGACTAAGCCGAGGTCCTGCCTTCGAAAAGATGGGCATGCATGGATCTTCGACGTCGGAGCTCTTCTTCAATGGAGTGCGAGTGCCAGCTAGCGCATTGCTTGGAAGTGAGGGCAGCGGGTGGAGCCTTCTGCTCAAATCCGTCGTCAAGTCGAGAGTAAGTGCAGCTGCGCAGGGTGTGGGTCTCGCATCCGGGGCATTCGCTCACCTCCTCGCAGTGCTAAGAGAACGGGGCAGTGCGGGTCAGGATATCGATTTCGAACTGGCAGACCTACGCACCAGTCTTCTTGAGGGTCGGCTGCTGCTCTATGCAGGGGCCATCGCAGCCGATCGACCAGGAGGGCTCTCGGCCGCAGAAATTGCAATGGTAAAGCTCGCCTGCACGAACCTTGGAGCCACGATTGCTTATGCGGCAGTAAGGCTTCTTGGGTGGCAAGGCGATTTGGCTGAATGTGGAGTTGAGAGGTTTCTGCGAGACGCTCGAGTCACCCAAATCTATGACGGTACCAACGAAGTTCAGCGTCTGTTAATTGCACGTGACTCGAGTCGGAGGGCTGAGGGACCGTGACGACATCAGATGGGAGAGTACTTACCGGCAAGACGGCCGTCGTAACAGGCGCTGGCCGTGGCCTCGGGGCTGCGATCTCGGTCGCATTGGCCGAAGTTGGCGCAAACGTCGTTCTTGCAGCTAGGAGCACCGAACAAATCGCATCGGTTGCCCGGCAAGTCGAGCGGGTTGGAACGAAATCGCTTGCCATTACGACTGATGTGACTAAGTCAGACGATATCGACGCGATGGTGGAAGCAGCAATCACGCAGTTTGGACGTATCGACATACTCGTAAACAACTCAGGGGTGGTGTCGAGCCGGGAGCTCCTCGACACCACCGAATCAGAGTGGTCAAGGGTCCTAGATACGAATCTCGGTGGGGTCTTTCTCGCCACACGCGCTGTAGGTAAACATCTTGTGGCGCAAGGATCCGGCAAGGTTGTGAATATTGCGTCTAACTTTGCCATTCGCGGCATTGCCCGACACGCTGCTTACGGCGCATCGAAGGCGGCCGTGGTTGCATTTACGAAGTGCATGGCAGTCGAGTGGGCTAGGCACAATGTTCAGGTAAACGGACTCGCACCTGGCTATTTCTCCACGGATCTCAATGCCGCCGTGCGGGGCGATCCGGCAATGATGGAACGAATTCTTCGGGCCGTACCGGCTCGGCGAATGGGTGACGCTTCTGAGCTGGCACCATGGGTAGTTCTGTTGTCATCGTCAGCTTCAGATTTCATGACTGGCGAGACGATCGTCATTGATGGTGGGCAGAGCATCTAACCGAAGAGTCGGACCGAAACGAGGAGGAAGTATGAGCGAGCCGTCATTCACAGTTGGGATTATTGGAGCCGGCACTATGGGTTCGGGTATCACTACGGTTATGGTTCGCTCCGGGCACAGGACTGTTCTCCGGGACACGAATGCTGAATGTTTGGTGACTGGGGGACACAATGTCGCGCGATTTCTCGACAAAAGCGTTTCGATTGGAAAGATGTCGTCTGCAGAGGCCCGGAGGGCGAAGGACAATCTGGTCTTGAGTGCGCAAGACGCTGATCTGAGCGAATGTGACGTCGTAGTCGAGGCAATTCATGAAGATCTCAAAGCAAAGCAAGAACTCTTCCGTCATCTATCGGATGTGTGCAAGCCCGAAACTCTATTTCACACCAATACTTCGACGCTCTCAGTAACAGCGATAGCGGCGGGAGCTTCCAATCCCGAGAGAGTTGTCGGTACGCATTACTGCAACCCCGCTCCACTAATGAAGCTTGTTGAAGTAGTCAGGGGACAGCTGACAAGTGACGACACTTACAGCCGAACCATCGGATTCATCGCATCACTTGACAAGAAGAGCGTCACAACTAAAGACGTCCCGGGCTTTATTGTGAACCGATTTCTGATTCCATTCGAAAACAATTGCATTCGATCGCTTGAGTCTGGGGTCGGAACCGTTGAATCCATTGACTTGGCAGTTCGTCATGGTCTTCGTCATCCGATGGGTCCCTTTACCTTGCTCGACATTGTCGGCCTGGACGTCCACCGCGCCGTGTCGTTGAGTTTGTATGAACAACTTCGAGATCCTCGTTTCGCACCTCCGCCGCTTGTGGAGCGAATGGTTGCTGCTGGTCAACTTGGCAGAAAGGTCGGACAAGGGTTCTACAACTATGACCAGGCCGGGCTGATCGGCACATGAAGACGGATCTGACGACGACTCCACATATGACAGGAGAAGAGATGGACGCGATCAACCGCGTTGCTGTGCTTGGGTGCGGCACCATGGGATGCGGAATAGCTCAGGTGTGTGCATTAGCCGGTCACGATGTAGTGATCCTGGAGGTGAATAAGGAGCGGGCCGCAGCGGGCTTCGAACAACTAGCTGGCTCCATGAACGCAGCGGTTGATCGGGGAAGGTGCTCGATCGCGATGCGAGACGACATGTTGAATCGGCTCCATCCAACGATATCGGTCGACGACCTGTCGGAATCCGATCTCGTGATCGAAGCAGTAGTTGAGAACTTAGAAGTGAAGAAAGAGATACTCAGAGCCGTCGCAAACGTGGTAAGTCCGGAAGCAATAGTCACCACGAATACCTCCGCACTCTCCGTGACCCGTCTCGCAGCAATTATGCCGAATCCTCAACGATTCGCGGGACTACATTTTTTCAACCCGGCCACTGCCATGAAGCTGGTTGAAGTGGTCAGAGCTCTGCAGACCGAAGAGTCGGTTATCACCGCACTCATCTCGTTCGTTCAACGGGTTGGAAAGGTTGCTGTCGAGGTAGGAGACTCTCCTGGCTTCATCGTCAATCGACTTCTCTTGCCCTATTTGAACGATGTGATACAGGCGTTTGACGAAGGGCTGGCATCAGCCGCCGATATTGATACTGCCCTGGAGTTGGGTTTGGGATATCGGGTCGGACCGCTTAGCCTCCTCGATCTCATCGGCCTCGACGTGCACGAGCACGCAACGCGAAATGCGTATGACGCAACGCTGGATCAAGCATTCGCGCCTCCGCCACTCTTGACTCGAATGGTGTCGGCAGGACGCCTAGGTAACAAAACGGGTGTCGGATTTAGAACTCAGAAGGAGGAAGCATAGTGGAGTACACAGATCTACTTGTAAGTAGCTTGGACGGCGTTGCGACTCTGATGATCAATCGACCTGAGAGCGGAAATAAATTTAGGAAACGCACTGCTCTTGAGCTGGCTGATGCTCTACGGTGGTTTCGTTCGGAGCGTGAACTGCGTGTCGCAGTGGTAACTGGTGTCGGAGACAAATTCTTCTGCATTGGGGGCGATCATGATCCAACGACCCGCGCAGACTATGACTCAGTATTACCAATAATTGATGTCTACGAGTTGATCGATTCAATTTCAAAGCCGATAATCGCATCGGTCAACGGGTTTGCTGTCGGAGGTGGAAATGTCCTCCATCTAATGTGCGACATCACCGTCGCGGCCGAACACGCCTTGTTTCGTCAGGTGGGGCCAATGGTGGGCAGTTTCGATGCAGGCTATGGAACCTGGTACCTAGAGGAGACGGTTGGTAGAAAGCGCGCCAAGGAAATCTGGTATTTCAACCGGAAGTATTCCGCGGCACAAGCACTACAAATGGGCCTGATCAACGAAGTCGTTCCGTATGACTCGCTGGCCACGAGGGTTCGAGAGTTGGCCGATGAGTTATTGCAGAGGGGTCCCATTGCAATCGCGGGTCTCAAGTCAGCCTTTTCAGGCAGGCATTCGGGCGTTGTTGGTCAAGCAAGAATGGCTCACGATCAGATGCTGTCACTGTATCTCTTGACGCAAGAAGCCCACGAACAGAATGCATCGTTTGCTGAGCGTCGAGCGCCTGACGAATCGAGGTTCTGGCAGTGAACCCAGAAACGTTAAGACCACGACTCGATGCTGAACATGTCGCATTGCACGAAGTCGTCTCATCATTCTGTGCCCGAAGCATTGCCGTCGAGTCTGAGTCCGATGAAGCTACTTCGAGCGCGTCCCGAAGGGCGCTTGTTGATCAGGGACTTTGGACAGTCAGCACTCCGGTCGATCTTGGCGGGAGCGGAGGATCATTGCTGTCATCAGCTGTCGTCTGGGAGGGCCTTGGGCGAAGCGCCCCTTCGCTCGCACTGTCAAGTGTGCATACGCAGGCAGCCATTTCTATTCTGTGTGAGCATCCGAAATGGTACGAGAAGGTTCGAGAGCTAAGTCTTGGCAAGCAAGCGGCCATTGTCGACATGGCATCGACGTCTAACACCCTGTGTTTAGGAAGGGAAGATGGAGTTCGTCTTTCTGGTCACATAGGTCGGATCGACAGTGCAGGTGGTTCACCGACCTTGGTGGTGATGGGCTCTGGTGAAGAGATGGCAACAGCTGTTGTTATAGAGCCAGAACAGATCGACTTTGGGACACCACTACGCCGAACGGGACTTCCCGGAGCGGAAACGCGAAGTGCGTTCATTTTCGATGAGGGTCTGAGTCAAGAGTCCGTGCTGGCGCCAGCCCATTGTTGGAGAGCACGTCTGGTGTTTCGTATTGGCGTGGCGGCCATTCTGTGTGGCATCGCAGCCGTCGCACACGAGCAGGCCGTCGCTTACGCTGCACAGAGAAAGCAGTTTGGCGCACCATTGCTTGCACTTCCGGCCGTTCATTCGATGGTCTCGAAGAATGGCGATCTGCTGCGTCGCTGCGTGCAAGATGTTCTAGAAGTCGCCGCACGTTCCGATCTGGGCGAAAGTGCGTCGTACGCATCTGCAGCGATGTTGGGTGCCGTTTCCCAGGCGTCAATTCTTATTGCGGATGGGTCGTTGCAAATCCATGGCGGTTACGGGTATCTGAGGGAGTACAACATCGAAGGGCATTTGCGCAACGTCCTGTCCCTTTGTGCAGCATCGGGAGCCCAAGAGACTCAGGACGAGGCCGTATTGCGGTTCGATTCCTTAGCAGCACATTCAGAAAAACTGCCATAGTGGAGAGCGAGGGCGTGCCGATCAATAGCCTCCCCCTTACTGGTGTACGAATCGCGGACTTCACCACTCTGTTGCCAGGTCCTTTAGCGACACTCCTACTGGCTGAAGCTGGAGCTTGCGTCATCAAGATTGAAAGGCCTGGGACCGGGGATGAGATGCGGTCCTATTCGCCGCAGTTCGGCGTTTCAAGCTCGAATTTCGCTGTACTCAACCGGGGAAAGCTGAGTGTCGAATTCGACTTGAAAGATTCTGGAGATACAGAAGCTGCTCGAGAGCTGTTGCGGGAGGCTGACATCGTGATCGAACAGTTCCGTCCCGGCGTGATGGATCGGCTTGGCCTCGGCTACTCCGATATTGCAGCAATCAATCCAACAGTGATTTACTGCTCTGTCACCGGATATGGAAATAGCGGCGCGCTGGCCCAAACGGCCGGCCATGATCTGAACTATGCGGCGGCGGCAGGGATACTTAGCCTCAGCACAGGAGCAGACGGATCACCAGTGCTTCCGCAGGTGCTGATCGGAGACATCGCCGCCGGCGCCTACGGAGCCGTGATCAATATTGCGTTCGCGTTGCTACGACGGAGTTCCTCCGGTCTGGGGACGCACCTGCAGGTATCGATGACGGAGAATCTATTTCCCCTTCAGTACTGGGCACTTAGTGAGGGTTTCTCGACGGGCGAATGGCCAAAGCCAAACCAGGGATTAGTAGTCGGAGGTAGTCCCCGTTATGCGCTCTATCAAACTCTTGACAATCGTCACCTTGCCGTCGCAGCACTTGAAGATCGATTCTGGAATCGCTTTTGTGACCTAATAGCGATTGGTGATACCGGCGAGTTGGATGACGAGTCAATTGGGGAGAGAGTCGCCGAAAGCGTAGCGGCCAGAACGGCTGAGGAGTGGGAAGATGCTCTTGACGGTGAGGACGTCTGCTGCAACATCGTCCTGACTCTCGAAGAGGCCGTGTCTCTCGCCGCCGTTCGCGTTCCGGGGTTGTTTGAGCACATGGTATCGACACCGGATGCCGTCAAACGGATGCCAGCGTTGCCGTTGCCCCTCGACCCGTCGTTGCGTCGAGCGGCTCACACCACTCCCTACCCTGGTCTAGGCGAACACACGTTTACGGTGAAGACCTTGGGATGGCCAGGAGATGTGCTTTGATACAGTCTTAAGTACCCCTTCCGTAGACGATACTTGGACTGAAATGCGACACATAGCGGAGTTGCGGTAGATACGGAAAGCCGGGAATATCGTGGAGGAATGTCGTGAGCGTTCTGGCTTCATCGTGCAGTGATGAAAAGCACATCACGTGAACTAGCGGGTGATGACGGAAATGATCTGAACCTAGATCGTGTCGTCAGTGCAGCGCTTCAGATGATTGAGCGTGTCGGTGTCGACCAAATGACGATGCGGATGCTGGCAGACCACCTTGGCTGCTCGCCAATGGCCACATATCGATATGTCAAAAGTAAGGACGCGCTTTTAGAGCTAGCTGCTGATGCGGTTTTGTCCAGCGTGAAGATACCCCAGCAATCAGAAGGTAGTTGGGATGAGCGCCTGGCAATGGTGAGTCGATCGGTTTGGGATGAGATGTGGGGGCATTCATGGATTCCGGGGTTTGTGATTCGTCGAAGTCAGACAACCCGCGCCCAGAGTTCGCAGCAACGTCGTATCGCTCAAGCTGTTCAAGAGATCCTTGAGGAAGCGGGATTTGGGGCCGCGGAGGGACGAACAGCCTTTGGGTTCTATTGGGCTTTTACCACTGGGATGCTCCTATCGGGGGGCATTGGAGGCGTCTCACTGGGTAGCGATCCAACGAGGAATCGACGCGTCAAAGAGACTTTCAAATTTGGATTGGACGCGATGATTGCCGGTCTGAAATCGCAGCTCCCTTGAGCTTGGCGCGTTTTCGGACAAAGATCAGGTGCGATTAGTGCTCTTGACTTGACCACGAACACGATCGTGCGTACAGTGTACACACGATCGTGTTCGTGGGGTCCTTCGGCGGGATGAGGCCTTACAGAGCAAATGAATCGCAAATCCGAATCGATCCGAAAGCTCGAGTTCATGCCTAAGAGACCATGATCAGTTCTCCCGGCGACGGCGATATCCGACGGATTCTTGAGAGAATTGGTCAAGCAACGCCTGAGTGCATCGCGGTGATCCAACCGGATGGCACGGAATTGCGTTGCGGAGAGTTGCTTCAAATGGCCCAGATTATCGCCGACTCAATCCCTAGCGGTTACTCGCGAATCGCAATTCGCATCTCCAACGATCTGTCGACGCTAGTAGCCCTACACGGCGCTTGGCTCGCCGGATCAGCGGTAGTAGCCATCAGTCATCTTGTCCCACCCGATGAGATCGATCGCAGACTTGTGGAGACGCGGTCTGAAGCGTTACTGACTCCTGACGAGGGATTGGTTGAACTGACATCTCTCGCTGAGCCAAAGACGGTTAAGGCAAGTGAGGATGCACTGATCCTTTTTACGTCTGGAACCACTGGACGTCCGAAGGCCGCGGTTCTCAGCGCTCGGGCGTTGGGAGCGTCGTTGAGTGGCGTTGCCATCGGGAGCGGTGTCCCTCATCACGGGCGGCCTCTGGTCGATCCTCCCCGAGCACCGTCACCGGTCTTTACGCCCCTGGCACACATGTCAGGTGTTTTGGGCGTGCTAACGCCTTGGTACCTCGGGAAGCCCCTCATGATTCTCCCGCGATTTCGATCTGAGGATGTGCTCGACCTCGCGAAGAGCCACGGCTTTACAGTCCTGAACCTGACGCCGGCGATGATCTATGACCTTGCCTATCACCCGGATGATCGTTCCCTGTCGGCTGTGCGGATGGTCTGTGTCGGAACGGACCGTCTTCCATTAGCTACTCGAATTCGATTTGAAGACCGATTCGGGATTCCTGTCCTTGAGAATTACGGACAGACGGAGTTTGGGGGAGCGATCGCTCTTGAGCGCTATGATGACGTGCTGGCAGGCATCCGCCCACCCGGCAGCGTTGGGCGAATCGTGCCTGGCGCTGAAGTGGTGATTGTTGACCGTTCTGGTTCCCCGATGGCGGTGGGCGATGTCGGGGAAATTTGGGCTCGTGGAAGCTCGGCGATGAGCGGTTACTTGCGTGACTCCGCTTCTGCTCCAGATGGTGCACGCGATGGTTGGATAGCGACGGGTGACCTCGGGTCCTTGGACGAGAACCAGATACTTACAGTGCACGGGCGCCTTCGCGATGTCGTGATCTGCGGAGGTTTCAATGTATATCCAGCGATGGTTGAGTCAGCGCTAAATGCTGTTGCAGGGGTTATTGACTCCGCCGTAGTTGGGCTTCAAGACGATCGACTTGGCGAGGTGCCGATCGCCGCCATCGTCCTTGCCCCGGGGCACATGACAAACGTAGATGAAGTTCACAGTCAACTTCGCTCGGCCTTGGCCCCATACGAAGTTCCGCGGCTCATAGTGGCGACGGCAGCAATCCCGAGAACAGGCAATGGGAAAGTCGATCGACCAGCCGTTCTCCGATTGTGCGTCGAAGCTTAAATGCGCACGTCCGTTTGACATCGATGGAAATTCCTGGTGCCTGGCAACCCAACGAAGAGCACGCCCCGGCTCGTTTGTAATTGACAAATAGACAAAAGCTGCTAACCTGTCCGCAGTCGATCGTATGCTGCAATTGAATGAGGCGAGAGACATTGTTTCGAGGGGTCTGCGATTCAAGGGTGAGCCGTCGTTGTTGGCGCGGCGCAAGGGCTGAGGTGAGGTCCGAGACGGATCAATCCCGAACTTGGTCGCCTAACTGGGACTGCCCCGCAGCTCGCAGCCCTAGAGGACTTGTGTAGGCACTTGGCAACGCTAAACGGATGAAGGAGCATCGATGAAGACTCGCGCCGCGATTCTCTGGGAGCCTAAAACCGACTGGAGCGTTGAGGACATTGAACTCGATTCGCCCAAGTACGGAGAAGTTACGGTGAAGCTCGCTGGATCCGGGCTCTGCCACTCCGACGAGCACCTTGTAACTGGCGACATGGTTTTGGATCCTGAGACGGCCGAAGCATTTGGTCTTAGCCAATTTCCCATAATCGGCGGACATGAAGGCGCCGGAGAGATCGTCGAAGTCGGGCCGGGCGTTACTTCGCTTGCCGTCGGCGATCATGTAGTCCTGGGCTTTATTCCCTCTTGCGGTAAGTGTCCTTCATGCTCGATAGGACAACAGCAACTATGTGACCTTGGGGCCTTCATTCTCGCCGGTCTGCAGCTGGGGGATTTCACCTCGCGGCACCACAGTAAGGATGGTCTCGATCTCGGAGTCATGGCAACTCTCGGAACCTTCGCGCCATATACGGTCGTGAACGAAGACAGCTGCATCAAGATCAACCAGGACATTCCTCTAGACAAGGCGGCGCTAGTTGGGTGTGGAGTGACCACTGGTTGGGGTTCCGCGACGTATGCCGCAAACGTCCGGTCCGGCGAAACTGTCGTCGTTGTCGGAATCGGCGGCATTGGCGTCAATGCGGTGCAAGGCGCAGCCATGGCTGGCGCCAGATATGTCGTTGCTGTCGACCCAGTCGAATGGAAGACGAGCAAGGCAAGTGAATTCGGAGCCACGCACGCGGCCGCGAGCATGGAGGAGGCTCAAGCCATTGTCGCTGACCTTACCTTCGGGGCGATGGCTGACAAAGCGATCCTGACTGCCAGCGTTGCCGATGGGGCAATGGTCTCTCCATTGTTATCGTTGGTTAAGAAGTCAGGCCGAGCAGTGGTGACAGCGGTCGCCCCGATGGCGCAATCCGACGTCAAGTTGAACTTGTTCGAGCTGGCGATGCAACGCAAGGAATTGGTTGGTTGCATCTTTGGGAACGCAAATCCGCGAAATGACATCCCTCGACTCTTGTCGCTCTACATGCAGGGCCGTCTAATGCTCGACGAGCTTGTTACGAACACATACACACTGGATGCCGTCAACGAGGGGTATGAAGATATGCGGAACGGGAAAAATCTCCGAGGAATGCTTATTTATTGAGTTCCGCTTTGGAACTCGAAAGTTTTGCTTCTCGCTCAATGTGTACCCCTCGAGATCGCTCAATGTGTACCCCTCGAGATGGGGGTAGCGAGAGTTTATCCAAGCGAAGTTGTCCTGCAATCGGTTGGCTATTTGGTTGCACCCTCGAAGAAAAGGACACGGCCGTCGCAACTCGTCAACTCACCGGCGCCCGTCCATCGCTGAGATCGTTGATCCAGTGGCAAAGGCCAGGGTCTCCCTGCGACGCTTCCCGCCCGGGAGACCCAGACCGATTCCACTTCAGCGTGGTCCGCAACTTGATCGCGCTTTGGCGATCTGACCAAAGAGAATGGAAGTCTGATGGTCGCCGCCGTCAGGTTGCTTTGCAATCTTCGATTGCTTGAACGCGCATGTCGCGAAACGTTCCAGCATTGAGCGACTCCGGTACCCCGATCGCCCATTGCAAGAATGGTGCGTACATTGTACACTGGAGGCAGGAAACGGGTTGGCGTTGCCTCCTCGAGTTGGAAAGGAAGTCCGAATGTCTGATCGTGGCTTCAAGATCATCGATTGCGATACGCATTGCTATGAGCCACCTGACGCAGTAACCCGTTACCTTCCAAAGGAGTTTTTGGATCGAACCATTACTCCAATGACCCTGCCGAATGGTGACTGCGCCATTCTGGCTGGCCGATCGATTGCCACATTCAACGGGGGACGTCATGACTGGGATGAGGCATACCGGCCCGGGTCTCTAAAAGAAATGCTTCGTCAAATGGGCTCTGGCACGCCTGAAGAGGCGTACGTTCCTGAGCGAGTGCAGATCGAATACTTAGAGCGCGAACCTCGCCTGGCCCTGCTGGAAAAACAAGGTGTTGAGAAGTGCGTGCTATTTCCTGGGGAGCTTGGCCTGGCTGCGGAGCATTGGGTCAAGGATACCGAGGCACTCTTCGCAAATGTTCATTCGTTCAATCGATGGTATGACGAAACATGGGGCTTTAACTATCAAGACCGTCTCTACGCCACGCCAGTGATCTCACTTCGTGACCTCGACCTTGCGGTTCGGGAGGTTGAGTGGGTTTTGGACCGGGGCGCGCACTTTGTGCTGTTTCCCACGGGACCAGCCAATGGCCGTTCTCCCGGCGATCCCTATTTCGACCCGATTTGGTCTCGCATGAACGAAGCTGGAGCAGTCGCCGCGTTCCACATCATGCCCCATTGGTACTTCGATGCGATCTCGCCTGCCTGGGGTCTAAATCCCGACCCTGGTTCGTGGAGTATGTCGGCCTGGCAGTGGCAGCACGTCTATGGCGAGCGTCCCATCCAAGAGACGATTTCAGCCCTGATCTTCGACAACCTATTCGGTCGCTTCCCGAACCTCAGAATCTTAAGTGCGGAGCACGGTGCCGAGTGGATTCCGCATTTTGCGACATTGATGGACAAAAGTCGTGGAATGGGCCGGAAAGGCCCTTGGATAGGTGGGCGGCTCACCGAACGACCGAGTGAGATCTTGCGCCGACACGTTCGTGTCGTTCCTTACCCGGAAGACAACATCCCATGGATCGCAGAGAATCTAGGACAGACGGATTCACTTGTAATGGGTTCAGACTTCCCACATGCCGAAGGACTCGCCAGTCCAGCTGACTTCCAGTCACTCTTGGCATCCCTAACCACGGACGTTCAACGGAAAATCCTGCATGACAATGCGGCCGAACTGTGTGCTGCGGGCTAACTGTCAGTCCCAGTTCGCAAACTGGGGTAGACGTGCAGTTTGTCGAGAATGGGTTTGATTCGGAAGAGCAGGGGGAAGCAGCTCCGAATATGAGGAATCGCGTCAATCACCCATGTGAATGGGAGTCTTCGTCAGTTCGTGTCTGTGCGACTCCGTCGTAAGGGACCAGTGAGCGTCAATTCCGCCAAAGGCGATCTCGACGCGGCAAGCCTCGAGAAGGTCGTACTGGCGGCCAACTTGCCCACTCTTTTAATGTCGCTCTACCAATTGACGGGCGACCTCAAGTGGCTTAGGGATCCCTATCGCCCAACGCGATTTTTCGGCATGGACGAGCACAGGACCGGCGGGTTTTCCGACGAAATCCAAGGCGAGATCCGTCAAGAGGCGGTTCGAGCGATAACAGCTTGGAAGGCAGGTCGCCCAGTAACTGTTCCAGCTCCTACTGGGTCTCTATTACTTGATATGGCCAGTTGTTATCTGGCTGAACAGGTTCCCGGCGAATACGAGCCGATGATGGCGAGGCAGATGGGATTTACCGGAGCCGGCGAAGCTCGCCGTCCAGAGGAAGACTGCGAGAAAGCGAGGCGTTCCCAGTATTCAGTGGCAATCATCGGGGCCGGAATCTCTGGCATGTTTGCGGCATTGCGGCTGCGAGAATTGGGTGTTCCATACGTAATTCTCGAGCGCCTCGACGGCGTTGGTGGCGTGTGGCGTCAGAATCGCTATCCAGGGGCAGGCGTCGACACGCCGAGCGCGCTCTACTCCTTCGGATTTTTTCCTCGAGCATGGAGTAGCCATTTTGCCCGTCAGCCGGAAGTGCTTCAGTACCTCGAGGACTTTGCCGACGAATTTAGCCTCCAGGCAGATATCCGATTTAATACCGAAGTCGTGGCTGCGAATTGGGACGACGTATTGCAATGTTGGGATCTGTCGATTCACCATGGTGGCCAAGACTCAAGAATCGTGGTCAGTGCCGTTATCAGCGCAGTGGGCTTATTTAAGGAGCCGGCGATGCCTGATATCCCCGGGCGGCAAACATTCGAAGGTCTTCTATGTCATTCAGCCCAGTGGCCTGAAAATTCAGAAGTTCATGGAAATCGGTTAGCGGTAATTGGTTCCGGCGCCAGCGCGATGCAGGTCGTTTCAGCCGTTGCCAACGAGGCTGCGAAGGTTGTAATATTCCAGCGCACTCCACAGTGGATTTCGCCGATCCCGCACTATTTCAATCCTGTGACCGCGGACGAGCATTGGCTGCTTGAAAATGTCCCGTTTTATCGAACGTGGTATCGAGCTCGACTCTCGTGGCTCTGGAATGACAAGGTTCATGCCTCACATCGCGTTGATCCCCATTGGGAGTTCCCGGATCGGTCCGTTAATGAGATCAACGAACGCCATAGGATCCAGTTCGTCAAATACATCGAGGCGGCCCTTGCTGACCGCCCCGACTTAGTCGAAAGGTCCATTCCGAACTATCCGCCGTTCGGTAAGCGAATGCTGATGGATAACGGATGGTACGACGCTCTAAGGAAGCCAAACGTCGAACTTGTTACGGAGGCTGTGACGGAAATAACTCCTCACGGAGTGCGAACGTCTAGTGGTACTAAATACAGCTTTGACCAAATTGTTATGTGTACGGGTTTCCAGACACACCACTATCTACAGCCGATCGACTTTCGTGGGCGGGAGGGAATCCGCCTTCATGAAGTCTGGCGCGACGACAATGCCAGCGCATATTTAGGAACGACGACTCCAGGTTTCCCAAATCTCTTCATGATGTACGGGCCGGCGACCAACGCAGGTGGCGGAAGCTTCTTGTCCCTCGTTGAGTCTTGGTTTGGATCCATTTTGACACTCATTTCCAAGATGATTGAAACCGGCAGTGGAGCTGTCGAAGTCAGGCAGGACGTCCATGATCAGTACAACGAGTCTTTGGATGCGGCCAACTCGAAAATGGTGTGGTGTCATCCGAGTGTGACGAATTATGCGCGAAACAGTCAGGGGCGTGTCACGGTCAATATGCCGTGGCGGATCGTCGACTTTTGGACCATGAACCAACAAATCGACTTGAGTGCCTACACCTTTCAGCCGCCGACGTCTGATCGACTCAAAGAGCTCGATCGATCATGGCCGGACAGGTGTCCATCATGATCAAGATTCGGCGGAGATGCTGTGAACATGGACAAAGGTAGGGTGAATCGGGATATTCGCCGGTACAAAGTTCTCTATGGAGATTCAGATCAGGATGGCTGAGACGAGATCAATGTCTCGATGAGGTTGCAGCGAATCGACTCAGTTGCAACAAAGTGTTCGTGTTGAGCCGAAGCAAAGAAACGAACGATCGATGCAAGGAGAGAGGCCCATGGAGCGTGAGGCTTGGATAATTGACGGAGTACGAACCCCGCGTGGAAAGGGGAAGGCGGGCGGAGCTCTGAACCACATCCACCCACAGGAGCTCCTGGCGCAATGCCTTAATGGACTTGTCGCTCGGACCAGTATTGATCCACTTTCCGTTGATGACGTTGTCATCGGCAACGGAATGAACTCCGGCGACCATGGGGCCTGTATTGGCCGCCTGGCTCTTCTGACTGCAGGTTGGCCAGCTGTCGTTCCAGGATTTACGCTAAATCGACACTGTGGTTCCGGCCAGCAGGCGGTAACAGTGGCCGCGATGGGCGTGCTTTCAGGTATGTACGATCTGGTCGTCGCTGGCGGTGTCGAGTCGATGTCGAGGTGGCCTGCTCCAGATATAGCAGAACCCCCGACAATCGACGGTCGGAACTCTCAGTTGAGGGATACCTATCCTCTCGTACCTCAAGGAGTCGCGGCGGATCTGATCGCTACCGTGGAGGGATTTAGTCGCGAGTCCTGTGATCGTTTGGCTGTCACGAGCCAGGGGCGTTGTAATCGGGCGCTGTCAGAGGGTCGATTCGATCGAAGCCTGATAGAAGTCCGGAATCCAGACGGCACCGTTGCGCTCGGTGGAGAGGAGCACCCGCGGGCCAGCACTACCCTTGAAGCACTTGCTCGGCTAGCGCCGGCATTCGCCGACCTCGGGAGGGGGGCGAATCAGTGGTTTGCTGAGTCATTTGATGAGATGTGCATGCGCGTCTATCCCGTGGATCACATTGATCATGTCCATCATGCCGGCAACTCGTCAGGGGTGGTCGACGGCGCATGTACTCTTCTAGTGGCGTCGTCGGACTTTGCTCGAGCGAATGGGTTGGTGCCTCGAGCACGGATTCGAAGCACAGCGGTAGCGGGCTCAGATCCTGTCATGATGCTCACTGCCCCAGGGCCTGCATCCAAGAAGTGCTTGGACAAGGCACGAATGAACGTTGCTGACATTGATCTTTGGGAGATAAATGAAGCGTTCTCGGCGGTCGTATTGAAAGCTATGCGTGACCTAGATCTGGATCCGGAGAGAGTCAATCCTAACGGTGGAGCTATCGCGCTAGGTCATCCTATTGGAGCGACTGGTGGAATGTTGATTCTTACGGCGATCGACGAACTCGAAAGAGGCGACGGTACTACGGCCCTGGTGACCATGTGCACCGGTGGCGGCATGGGAACCGCAACGGTACTTGAGCGAATGTGACTGAGCCGCTAAGAGTACACAACGGTTCAAGATCGCGACGATCAGCGGTCAGAAGATGGTGTAGCCACCATCGACGACAAACGTGTCGCCAGTATGAAACGAGATTTGAGGATCGGCGAGATAGGGGGCTATCTGCGTAAAGTCTTGCGGCAATCCCCATCGTCGAACGGGTGTCCGATAGGTGGTGTTTTCCATGAATTTCTCGTTCTGTCGTGCCGAGCTCGTTAGGCCTGTTTCAGTCCAACCAGGGACGAGCGCGTTGCACCGAATGTGGTATCGAGCGAGCTCGACGGCAAGTCCTCGCATTAGGCCCAACAGGGCGGACTTTGACGCTGCGTAATGGGTATTCCGTGGAGCACCATGAATGGCGGCCGTAGAGGAAACGACCACAAGTGAGCCGCCAGCGCCTCGCTCGATCATGTGCCGTGCCGCTGCTCGCAGGGTCAGAAAGACACCTTCGACATTCACGGCGAACATGGAACGCCACTCATCCAGAGTTAGTTCGGTGATACTGCTTGCTCCACTTCCTCCGAGGCCGGCATTGGCAAACACACTGTCAACCTTGCCGAACCGGCGAACGGTCGTGGCGAATGCTTCTTCCACTTGACTCTGATCTCGGACGTCACATTGTAAAGCCAGGACCTCTGCTCCGAGCTCTTTGAGCACGTCAGCTGCCGATTCATTCTTTTCTTCGCTCGTTCCCCAGATTGCTATGTTGGCGCCAGCGGCGACGAGGCCCATCGCCATTCCCAGACCAATTCCTCCGTTTCCTCCCGTAATTACAGAGACGTGACCCTCCAGCTGTTTGGTCATGACGTAGGGCTGCCTTTCTGCAGCTGATTCCATGGAAGTGTCCGATCAGGGGCCGGCTCTTTTGGCAACCCCAGCAGACGTTCAGCCAAAATGTTTCGTTGGATTTCCGAAGTACCCCCCTCGATGGTGTTTGCTCGGGAGCGGAGGAATCCACGCCAGACGGCCTCGGCTGATTCATCCTCGGCCAACCGTGCAGTTCCGGATAACGCAAGGACATCTACAGCCAGTTCCTGGAGTCGTTGGTTGTGCTCAGTTTGGAGCAGCTTCGCGATTGAGCCCTCCGAGCCGGGTTCCCGGCCCCTGGTTCCATCTGCTTGGCTTCGCTGAAGTGTCCATCGGATTACGCGGCTCTCAATCCAAGCCTGAGCGATTCGCTGTCGACATGCCACACTGCGATCTGATGATTGAGCGAGACCAATCAGTCTTTCGATTGATAGGCCCCCCATACTCGGAGCCTTGCGATCCTGACCTCCTTGTCCACGCTTTTGTTCAGGAGGCTGACCGCCCGACCAACCAGCCTCTCCTGCGAGTGCGGTCCGCTCATTTAAGAGAGTGGTGGTCGCGACCCGCCATCCTTCCCCCCTGGGTCCTAGACGACATATGTCTGGAACACAAACTTCGGAGAGGAATACTTCGTTGAACTCGGCATCTCCTGTCATTTGCCGGAGTGGGCGAACGTCGACGCCAGGAGAACGAAGGTCGAGCAGAAAATAGGTGATCCCAGCGTGTTTCGTCGCCTCGGGATCGGTACGGGCAAGAAGCATCCCGAAGTCAGCATGATGGGCCATGCTTGACCAGACTTTTTGGCCAGATATGACCCAGGAGTCTCCGTCAGGTCTGGCGCGGGTACCAAGAGAAGCAAGGTCGGATCCAGCACCTGGTTCGCTGAAGAGTTGACACCACGCTGCGGTGTTGTTGGCTGCTGGCCACAAGTATCGGTCCTTCTGACTCTCACTTCCCCATTGCAGGATTGTAGGACCAGCCAAATGGAGGGCAAGGAAGTTCAACCTGGGAAGGGCGGCCCGAGCCAGTTCTTGATTGATGACCTGGATGGCGGGACGATCCAATCCGAGACCTCCGTGGGCGACGGGCCACCCGGGCGCAACCAAACCGGAACGGGCGAACTCCCCATACCACGCTTCATAGTCTGCAAGGCTGCGACTCTCCCGGAGTCGCGTGCGGTCTCCTGAGCGTGCTGCTGCCAGCCAGGGAGCGGGGACATGGGCTTCAATCCACGCACACACCTCGGTTCGTACCGCTTCAACGGAGTCTTCGGGCGATATTCGAAGTCGATCGGTCTCCGAGCTGTTGGCCCTCGTTGGGGGTCCGCTTAGGTCGATCTCTTGAGCAGCGCTGGGCCACGTGTCATCGTCCAAATCAGATGCCCCCTACCTCGGTGCGAATTACTCATCGTCTTATACACAGTCAGCGAATACGAACAGTGTAGGCAAGATAGCAATTCATGTCTATATGTTCATTACACGATGCTATGACAGCCGTCTGGGACCTTGTTCAGACGGGCAAGAATGCCTGTTCGGTTCACGACACGGTAAAAGTGACTCCAGGTAGCAGCACGGCGTGTGGGTGGATCGGTTCTGGCCATTGACCAAAAAGACATCAACTGTAATACTGTGCACATCGCCCGGGCTTCGGGTGGGTGAATGTATCCGTGACCGGGGCGCCGTACCGCTTCGATGGTGCCGGGGAGGGTGTTCTGTGGCGGAAAGGTTTAACCACGCCGTTGTATCGCCCCAATCAGTTGGGATCGATTCGGCCCGGGTAGACGTCCTACTCCAACGAGCACGCATAGAGGTCGACAGCGGTCATCTGCCTTCATGTCAGGTTGCATTGGCGCGGCACGGTCAATTAGTTGCATTCGAGTGCTACGGCGATACTGCCCTGACAACACGCTATCTCCTCGGCTCGGCAGGTAGGTCAGTGGTTGCGGGAGTTGCTTGGAAGTTGATCAGTGACGGCCTGTTGGAAGTCAATGAGACCGTCGCAGACATCATTCCCGAGTTCGCAAGCAATGGGAAGGAAGGAGTGTTGGTCGAACACGTCTTGACCCACACTGCCGGCCTTCCATTGGCCCCGATGGGGTATCCCAAGATGCTGGACAGAGAGCAACGCCTCAACGCTTTCGCCGGATGGCATCTGACATCCACGCCGGGCGAGCAGCTTCAGTTTCATTTGACATCGGCGGGTTGGCTTATCGGCGAGATGGTCGAGCGCCGTACCGGAATGACCCTTGCCGAATACATCCGGAGCCAAGTGGCTTTGCCCCTTGGGTTGGGACTCGAACTGGGCCTTCCACTCGAAAGACAGGAAATCGATCTGGCGCCGTTCATCATGATCGACGGCTCAGAAATAAATCCGAATGAAATCGATCCTTGGAATCCGATGTACCTGGTTGCGAAGCCGGAAGTCATTGCTGCCGCTGAGCCGAGTCACGTAGTGGTGGCGACTGCGGCGGACCTGGCTCTCTTCTATCAGGGACTAACGGAATCAGGCCTGTGGTCAACGGAAACTATTGCCGACGCCACAAGGGTGAGAATCTCAATGCCCAGTATGGGCGATGAAAACTATGGCGGTAGGTCCCAGCCACTTAAAATGGGTCTTTTCGTACTTGTTGCGGGCGAAGATGGCGGCCCATTTCACCTCCCGACTACCGGTTCACTGCGAACGTTCGGGCATCCCGGTGCACCATGTCAAGTCGGATTCCTCGATCCCGAATCTGGTGTTTCGTTCGCCTTTCTCACGAATGGATATCCAAAGTCGGGCTACGACATGTCGCGGCATGGTCGCAACCTGATGATCAATTTGGGAAATCTTGCGGCAGATGTCATTGATTCGTGAGCACAATCAACCTCACCCAGAGGGAAGTGGTGGGTAGAAGTGACTAGTCCAATCCTGGCTTGGCGGATAGTCCCTCAGTGAGCATCATCGAAACGGTCTTGGGCCCCGTCGATGCCAGCGACCTTGGCATAACCCTCGTTCACGAGCACGTCGTGATCTCCTACCCCGGCGATCATCTGGACCCAGGGGACAAGTGGGATCGCAAGGCAGTCGTATCGCTTGCGGTCGAAAGAATGCATCAACTACTCGAGCACGGTGTCCGAACGTTCGTCGATCCATGCCCAATCGAATTGGGGCGAGATCCTGAGCTATTAGCTGAGGTGGCAGAAACTTCCGGTATGCAGATTGTCGCCGCAACGGGCTTCTATACCGAGCAGGTGGGAATTCCTTATTACTGGAAGGCAAGAACCGAAGAGGAAATTGCTGATCTCTATCTTCACGAGATATCGAACGGCATCGGCCGTACAGGTATCCGACCAGGTGTGATCAAGGTAGCGACTGGTGACCCGCCCAGCGAGATGGAGCGTCGGTTCGTACGAGCCGCTGGAATGGCCGCAGTACAATCCGGCTTAAGCATCATCACGCATTGTGAGAACTCAGTCGGTGGCAATATCCAGCAGGGTATTCTTGCAGCTGAAGGAGTTGATCTCTCTCGGGTATTGGTCGGTCATCAGGACCAGGCGCGAAACGTGGAGATCCTCAGAGACATCGCCTCACTTGGATCATTCGTTGGGATCGATCGCGTTGGTTGGACGCTATTGGCGTCCGATGACGCTCGAGCCGACTTGGTGATGGCACTTCTTGAAAGTGGATACGGAGACAAAATCTGTCTCAGTCAAGACCACGCTTGTTGGTTACGATCTGCCCGCTGGCCCTATCCGGTGCCCGAGAGAGCACGCATTGCCTTTGAGAAGCGTCGCTCCGACATCGAGGAACAGATGCACACTCGACCCCACACTTTTCTCTTCTCTCAGTTCTGGCCGCGCTTACGGGAGCGAGGAATGGACAGAGAATCCTTCGAACGGATTCTCACTGCGAATCCCTGTAAACTCTTCGGCGGCCACTGAATACTGAACTGACCCGGAAAGAGCAGCTGGGACCGTGGGTGACTCCTCATTTCTGCACAACGTGCTCATTGGACCGTTGAGACCAGACAAATCCCTCCCGCCAAATCACGTCGGCACATCTACCCCGCCTCGGAGCGAGGATTCTTGGCAATCGATTCTGCTAGTGCCCTGACCAGCATCGTTGGGGGCGCGTCCACCACCCGAGCAGGCGCAACGCCCACACCACCGACCCCGAAATCTTCGCTCTCGAACGCAAGCACCGGGCCATGATGAGGGGCGTAGCACAACATCGATTGGTCCAACCCAAAGCTCGCGCCGCAAAGCGGCGCACAACCTCGGCCTTTCAGCCCAACGACGGATCGACCGTTCTGTTTCGGACTCAGGAATCCCGTCAGTGCGACCTGAGCACGATTACCCAGCTGAAAGCCCCGGTTCGTGCCGTTCGCTCGGGCCCACCAGCCTTCTCAATCCCCAGACGCGTCGAACCATTGTGGTCAGGGCACTGGATCTGCGGCGCTCGGCTACCAATCAAACATCGCGCGCCCCAGACCCTCGATCAGGGCTTGATCAAATAAACGATTCCTGTATAATCGTTCTCACGGGTACCAGCGCAACATGCTTGAGGTCGGACGATTGTGCTTTGGGGTTTGGCAGGCTGTGTTGAATGTGTGTTGGTATCTTCAGTTTGAAGGGGGGGCGTGCGGAACATGAAGATTTATGGCAAGCGAAGTTCCCGCCGCACCCTTGACGTAGTTGCAGCAGGCGTTGTCAGTTTTGTTGTTGTCAGTCTTGTTGTTGTTGGACTGAACAGTTACCGCTCGCACGCGTCAGTTCGAAGCAGCGCGCTCCGAGCAATCGAGTCCAATCTCAAGGGCAACACACACCGGACTACCCACATGAAACAGCTAGGAGCCAGACCGACGGCTTCAGGTGGCGTGACCCCTTCGCAGGCGACACCTGGTCCGTCCTTGGGCCAACTGAACGGCTCGGCCACGCTCCCGATAGGACCAATCGCATTGTCCAGTCCTCTCAGTCCGCAGTCAGATGTCTCGACCACGGCGGCATCAGGTCCACCGACAACGACGGCAGGGTCTCAGTCCGTGAGCGTGGCTCTGCTCACCCCGTTTCTTTCGACACTTCAGTTCGGCTCTTCGGTGGGATTCTTGCTGGCATGTAACACCGGAGCAGGCTCATTGACGGCTGCCGCATCGCAGATACCAGGGTTGAGCAAGGTGATCGATCCCGCCATCGCGGAAATCTCACCTCAGTGCAGCAAGCTCAGCGCCGAAGCCGTGACGAATCTCAACGTCCTCAATACTGAGCTTGCCGTTCTCCAGGGGATCAACCCTGGCACTCAGGCCTTCTTTACCGAAGCCAACAAGGTTTTCGCCACGCTTACCACTCTGTCACCGGAATTGGAACCACTAACTGGGACGATTGGCGCACTCGGCCCGCTGGTGGACTTCTTCAGCGGCCAGACCCAGGGTTCGTGATGATTGTCTGGACCAAGTGTGATCGAAGTATCAGTGCCGTGATCAGTGCCATGAGTCGTTCAAAGGGGAGTTGTGGATAGCTTGCGACAATTGAGTAGCCAATGGGATCGTGTTGCGGCGATTGTCCTGACTGCCGTTGGTGCTTTACTACTCGTCCTCGGTTACTTTGGCGTAAGCCGGGAGGGGTTGGCCGCGGAGCAGATTCCGTATGTCGCTTCTGGGGGTTTGGGGGGAATTTTTTTGATGGGAGTCGGAGCAGCCCTATGGCTGTCCGCAGATCTCCGCGATGAATGGAAGAAGCTTGATCGGATCGAGTCAGTTCTCGAAGATGGCTTGACGGAATTGGGGTTGGTTCGTGGAGAAGATAACCGACCGCGGATAGTTCCACTTAGTACGGCGCCAAGATCTGGAACCACTCAACAACCGATGCCGAAAGAACCCGCCCATGGCACCAATGAAAGGTACAACGTTGATGCCGGATTGCCGACGTGAATCGTCGATGACGCGCACAGGGCCGTTGTATCGGGCATTTCCCTGGGGTATCGAGAGTGGTATCCGATCAACCGTGCTCACGATCGCCTGTAGCATCGGTCTCGTCCTCACCTGGCTTGGCGTTGCAGATCGAGGGGTTGTCGCCAACCAGGTCCCGTGGCTGTCCGCCGGCATTGCTATTGAGATGCTGGCGCTGTACGCGCAAGTGAGCCTCGTGTTTCGTGCCCGGCGGACAATTGGAGATCGAAGGGTTCGCCTCTTGAGCAACACACTCTTGCACGTTGAGGTGAAGTTAACTGATGCGTCAACACCGATCAGCGGCCCAGAAGTAGCTGAGGCGTCGCGCGTACTCGTTGTGGGAGCGCCTGGCATGTACCACGATCCCGCCTGCCCGATGACATTCGGAAAACCGACCTCTGTTATGAGTAGGGGTGAAGATCAGGACGGCTCAGTCCCATGCGGCATTTGCATCCGCCCCGTGAAATCCGTCGATTCCCAGACGAACCGTACGAAATGAAGATCTTTATTACATACGTCATTATCGGTATTGCTGACGGATCGATCTATTCGATCGCTGGCCTTGGACTGGTTCTGACCTTCAAGACCTCGGGGATTTTCAATTTTGCCTTCGGGGCACAAGCCGCTGGCGCCGCGTATCTCATGTACACGTTCAGAACTCAGCATGGAATGCCCTGGCCTCTAGCTGCCCTCCTGGCGGTACTCCTTGCGGGTGTACTTGGCGGCCTCATTCTCGAACGGCTAGCCAACGTGTTGTCGGGAGAATCAACTGCCATCAAGATCGTGGCCATGGTTGGGATTCTTGTTGGCCTAGATGCGGTATTGACCTCAGTGTACGGATCGGCCACGCTTCCGTTCGAGGCCTTCCTCCCCACCCACCTGATCAGGATCGGCGGGGTAAACGTTACCGAGTTCCAGATCATCGTTACGGCTCTGGCCCTTGTCGCTGCGGGAGTCCTCTACATGATGTTCCGCACGGCCCGCATTGGGACCGCGATGCAAGCCGTAGTCGATGATCCAGCTCTCCTCGATATACTGGGCACAAGCCCATCCCGAGTGCGCCGATTTTCGTGGATCGTGGGATCAACGTTCGCAGCCATATCTGGATTGCTACTTGCGACTTTCCTCGGGCTCGACGTCAATGATCTGACGTTGTTGGTCATCTTTAGCTTCGGAGCGGCAGCCGTTGGAGCATTTTCAAACTTGCCCCTGACGTATCTGGGTGGCCTAGCGATCGGAATTGGGCAGTCAATAACACAGGGCTACCTGGGCAATCACCAAGCTTTCCAACAGCTACCGTCCAACGTACCCTTCATTGTTCTCGTCGTCGCTCTACTCGTGATACCGCCCAACAGGTTGGTGGAGAGGGGGGCCCGAGCAACCCGAATTGAAAGTCCGCCTACCCCGACACGCCGATCAACGGCAGTGGCGGGGGGGGGAGTGCTTGTTGCTGCACTGTGTGTCCTCCCTTTTGTTGTCGGGTTTCACTTGACGATTTGGACAACAGGGCTTGCGTTCGTCGTCATCTTCGTGTCGCTAAGCCTGCTTGCCCAGACATCTGGACAAGTGTCGCTATGTCAAATGACCTTCGCGGCAGTCGGGTCCGCGACCTTTGCAACTCTCGCCAATCACCACGTGCCTTGGGGGATTGCGCTCCTACTTGGAGCATTTGCTGCAGTTCCAATTGGAATCCTTGTGGCGATACCGGCAATCCGTCTTCGCGGCGTGTATCTCGCCGTGGTCACGCTCGGGTTTGGGATTCTCGTTGAGCGGGTCTTCTTTCCGACCTTTCTCATGTTCGGCGCCACCGACAGTCTGAGCGTCCCTCGTCCACGATGGGGGTTCATCAACTTTACGAGTGACCGGGCGTACTACTTTCTGACGCTACTCATCACATTGATGGTGTGCGGATTGGTCGTACTGGTGCGACGAGGGCGACTTGGCCGACTGTTGCTTGCTCTGTCGGAGTCTCCACCCCTTCTTCGATCGAACGGGGTCAACGCAAATCTCACAAAGATGCTGGTCTTCTGTCTTTCGGCGTTTCTGGCTGGAATTGGGGGCGCGCTTCTCGGCGGGGTGACCCAGACTACGGGTGGACCTACCTTTGATTTCTCAATCTCTCTAATAATGATCGCTGTCCTCTTCGTGTCGGGACGGCGGCCAGTTTTGTCGGCATTCATCGCAGCAGGTCTTTATGTCGTGGCTGTGTCGTACATATCGAACCCTACGGTCCAGAACTACTCGGGTGTCGTGTTCGGAGCAGCCGTAGTGATCGTCGCCACTCGAATCATTCCGATTGGCGTGCGGCGTGTGGGACGCGGAATCCGCGCCAGCCAGCGATTGGATGAGCGGACGCCGAACTCTTGGCTGGGCCCAGTGGAAGCAGGCACAGCGTGATTGTATGCGACCTCGAACTCTCTGACGTGTCTGTGCAATTCGGAGGTGTGAAGGCGGTCGATCAGCTCTCCTTGATTGCAAGGTCAAATCAGATCACCGGACTTATCGGACCAAATGGTGCCGGAAAGACCACAACCTTCAATGCATGTACGGGCGTGGTAGAGATGACGACCGGTTCAATCCGCTTGGGTGAAATTGGTCTTGACGGTATGACCACGTCCCGGCGCGCCCAGATCGGTCTTGGCCGAACATTCCAGCGTGTGGAGCTCGTGAAGACAGCCACCGTCCGAGACAACGTCGCCCTGGGCGCTGAAGCGTTGGTCGCTGGTCGACACCTATGGGCTCAGCTCTTTGGTTCGCACAGAGTGCGATCAGAAATCCTTCGTGCTGCGGATAGAGAAATCGAAAGATGTGGTTTATCGCACTTCGCAAGAACGCCTACTAGTGAGCTGAGCACAGGTCAGGGTCGATTGGTCGAACTAGCTCGAGTTCTCGCCGCCGACTTTACGTTCCTCTTGCTCGATGAGCCGTCATCAGGTCTTGACAAAGCTGAAACCGAACATTTTGGGCAGGTTGTCGCTGAAGTGGCAGCTGAGCGACACCTTGGGATACTCCTGGTCGAACATGACATGGCGTTGATTCGTCAAATCTGCAACTACATCTATGTACTTGACTTCGGGAAACTGATCTACGAAGGCGAGTCAGCTGACGTTCTCTCGTCCGACACGGTTCGTAGGTCATACCTGGGAGAGGATGTCGGCTGATGCTCGAGCTTCGAGACGTAACAGCTGGATACGGGTCGCACGTTGTGTTGCGAAACGTGAGCCTGGTCGTTCCTGACGAGTCAGTAGTTAGTCTCCTGGGACCAAATGGCGCAGGCAAAACAACTTTGTTGCGCGTTGCTTCAGGTCTATTGCGGCCGATGTCGGGTTCCGTCATTCTCAATGGCCAAGACATCACGGGTTGGCCACCCCATCGAAGAGCAAGGGCTGGAATCGGACACGTGCCAGAGGGGCGCGGGATTTTCGCTGCAATGACCGTGGACGAGAACCTGCGGATGCAGACCAAGCCGAACGAAAAGGGCGGTGTCGATGCGGCGGTTGACGCATTTCCTCGCTTGGCCCAACGTAGAAGGCAGCTTGCAGGGAGTCTGAGCGGGGGTGAGCAGCAGATGCTGGCACTGGCGAGCATGTATCTGGGCAGACCCGAAGTGGTCTTGCTTGACGAGGTGTCGATGGGTCTTGCTCCGAAGATTGTGGACGAACTCTACGTACATTTGCGTAAGGCCGCCGCCAGCGGCGCTGCTTTACTTCTCGTCGAACAGTACGTAAGCCGTGCACTAAATCTGGCGCAATACGTGTATGTACTTAAAAAAGGTGAAGTCGATTTTGTTGGCCAACCCTGTGAGCTGGGTGAATCCGAAGTGTTGGCGGCCTATCTAGGGGTAAGCGCGTGACTTGCCCAGGGTGGGTTCGCGGAGCGAGTCTGGTCTTTGTTTGTTTGCTTCTGGTCTCAGCGACATTGGGCCTCGCCTCAGCGCGTGCACGTGCCACTGCTCCGGAGAGCTTCAACATGACGGCTAGCGCAAACACCGTGAGTTTTGAGGTCGATGCGGCCAACGTCCCCCTACTTGCCCCTCAGCTCCTCTTTGTATCGCCCAGTACAGCTCAAGCTGAGCTGGATTCCTTCGGGGACTCGACAGCATTTGCTGGAGCTCCCTTTCTTGGCGAAACAATCGAAGGGGTCGGAGGTCTTGTGAGCGGGCTCGGGAGCGGCACGCTTCCTCCGCTTCCCCAGAACCTTCCCGGCTACGTCCAGTCGAGCAGTCCGTCTGACCCCTCATCAAGTGCATCTCAGGGTCCGTACACGCTCAATGCGACAAGCTCTGAGTCGTCATCAAGTGCTATCGCAGGGATTGCCGCATCCGAGCAACCAGGCGTTCTTTCTTCGTCGGCGACCGCTACAACGTCGGCGGACAGCAGTGGAGCGATTGCAGCGACGGCGCAGTCCCTAACTCAGCCGTTCTCTCTCGGCACTTTGGTGCAAGTTGGCACGGTCCAAGCCAGTGCGACGATGGGTATTGATTCAAATGGGAATCAGACACAGGCATCGTCTCTAGATCTCGGAAGTGTCACTGTTGCCGGCATCAAGGTCGGTCTCACGCAAAATGGCATTCAGTTGATTGGCGCGAACATTGCACTACCAAGCCTGGCCATCTTGAATGATTTGCTCAGTTCAGCTGGGGTGTCGCTTCAAATCCTTCCGAGTGCGAAGACATCGACAAGCATTACGTCGGAAGGATTGAAGATAACCCTTACCAAGAACCTGCCCGTTGAGGGGGCGTCCGAAGTTATCGTCATTCTTGGTCAAGCAACTGTTCAGCTCTCGTCGGTGCCGGGCCTCGCCGGAGCAAATGGAAGCTCCGTACAAGACTCAGCGGGGACGACCGGAAGTATCGATGCTGGAAACGGAGGAGGGACCACCAGTCCAATTGTCGTGCCTCTGCCGACGAACAGTCCAGAAGTCGAAAGTGCAGCACCACCGACTCCTTCCGCTTCGGCTCCAGTGACATCTGTTCCACGAAGTTCGTCACCCGATCAACTGATCACGCCGACATATGGAGAGGTTGCTGACCATATCGGGCCTGACGGGCTTAGCTTCTATCTGGTTCTGATGTTGGTTGGATTTGCACTGATTGCTGCGTCTCGGGTGGCCGGTCATTGGGCGCTACGGAGAACGCACGAACCGACTGTGGCCTCTCGGTGACGAGACCGAAGCGGTGGATTGGTCACGGACCTCAAACCGCGTACTCGAGTGTGGAAATTGGTCTTGGCAAGCCGAGTCGAAATTGTGCCGACACAGGGACTTCAGATCGAAGACGAATGGGGATAATGGAATGAAAAGAGCGCGGCGTAACTGTCGAAAGGTGATATTGGCATCGTTCGCGACGGTGGCAGCCGTTATCGGACTTGCGGCATGTGGAAACCGGTTGCCATATCAGCAGGTGTTGAAGGAGAATTCCGAGATCGGCGCGCCGGTGGGGAACGGATCGACAGGGCAATCGAGTTCTCTCGGTTCCACTGCTTCGTCTGAAACGACAACTACGGCTGTCGGCGGAGTTGGAACTGCGCAAACTGGGGGAAATAGTGGCGTGGTAGGGACGACCGTTCCGTCGATCCCTGGGCGCCAGGCTGCAAGCCAGCAGGCGGGGGCACAAACAGCCAACTGCACAGGCGCAGCGACTGGAAGCACGGTGAATTTAGGTCAGATCGGATCTGACACTGGCTTGCTCGGGACCCTATTGGGGGGGGGTCGCGAGGGTGCGCAGATCTGGACCAACTACATCAACCAACATGGCGGACTTAACTGCCACAAGGTCAAGCTGATTACCGCTGATGACGGCGGCGATCCATCTACAGCACTATCCGAAGCACAGACGATGGTGCAGGCAGACCACGTCATTGCGTTCATTTCAAACGATGGTGTTCTGTCGACTCCAACCATTGCTCCATACCTGCAGCAAGAGGGGGTACCAACCATCGGAGGAACCGACGTTGAGACCCAGTGGTACTCTAATCCGGATTTTTATCCTCACGGCGCCGGAATCCGCGTCACCGTTGATGGTGCAATCAAGGACGATATACAAGCGGGGTACACCAAGATCGGCCAAATAACTTGCGTAGAATTCGCGCTGATTTGCGGGAATGTCTCAACGCTAATCGAGCAGGACGCGCCGACTTTAGGAGGTCAAGAGGTATACAACGCCAGTGTGTCCCTTGCTCAGCCGGACTACACATCCGAGTGTCTAGGCGCCCAAAGCGCCGGTGTGACGACGCTATTTCTCGGACTCGATCCGGCGTCAATCGATCGGTTCGTACAAGATTGTGCCAACCAGAACTACCACCCTCATTACATCGCCATCAGTCTCGTCTTCGCGCCCGCTCTTCTCAACACACCGCTGACGGTGGGAATTCTGGCGACATCTCCAGTATTCCCCTTCATGGTCCAGGCACCAGCGACAGCACAGTTCGACCAAGCGGTCCAGGAGAGCACCGGAGGAAGCCCCAACTCACAATTCCTCGCTAGCGCATGGGTTGCCGGCCTGATTCTTCAAGCCGCCTCAAAGAATCTACCGGCGAATCCGACGGCCGCCGATGTTGTAGCGGGTCTAGACACAATCAAAAATGATGATTTTGGCGGATTAACCGTTCCTCTTTCTTACACAGCCGGACAACCTACGGCGTCCCCAACTTGCTATTTTTCTCTCGAAGTCACATCGGGAGGATTTAGTGCTCCAGATGGACTTCAGACCCAATGTCTTCCGGCTAGTTTTTCACCAAATCAGTAGGTGCGGTCTTATTGCAGCACCGTAGATCCGAAGGCGCGGAACTTAGAAGTCCACGAGCTATTGGAGTAGGCGAAGCTGTAGCCCTTGGTGGTTGGCTCTGAACTATGATTTGCAATGTAGCCCTCAAAGTATGCTTTGATAGGAGCCCTACCGCACTGGAGTATTTATGACTGGCTTCGTTAAGGGAGGCGCCGGCCAGCGGGTACTTCTCCATTGCTTCGGTCACGATTCGTGCAGCCGTGTTACATCAAAGCGCCCCAGATGTCGTGTCGGCGCCCCATCGGAGGGCCTCCGCGGACCGGATTTGACTCCGGTTCGAGACTCCAGTTCATGGGGGGCCAAAACCCTTTGTCGGTGGCCCCTTATGTCATGATCAACACCGTTTGGATTCCGGAGACAGAGAGGCGTATATGAGTAACAAGAAATTAGCGGAGCGACAACAGCCACGTTTCTTTGATCTTGAACCCATCACGTTCGAAAACCGTTCCGAGATTGAGTCCCAGATCCTCGACGCCGCGAGACGGGGCTTTGTCAAATATGGGTCTTCGAGAATGAGTGTTCGTGATATCGCCGATCTTGCCGGTGTCTCGAGAGGGTCGGTATACAAATATTTCGACGATCGAGATTCTCTGACGAGTGCAGTCCTTGGCATCGCGGTGGAGTGCTTGATCGAGGATATGGATCAAGCGATGATACGATTCAGCACGATTGATGACCAGGTTGTCGCTGCTGTCCTGATCGTGCAGTCGTGGCGGAAGGCCGAGCGCGACGCTCAATTGTTTGCACTTTCGTACGAGGCGACATTGCTCACGACTCAAGAGTCAGTACGTTTCCTCGGACCAATGGTGAGCCTCATGGAACGTTACTTAGTTGAAGCCTGTGAGCGTGGAGAGGTACGCCTCGACCTGAATGTATCCAGTGCGGCGGAGTGGATTATCCGCATAGTTGTTTCACTTTCAGAGATTCCTGGGTACACATTCAACGACGATCGCCCCGACGAAACCCGACAGTTCATTCAGAATCACCTCCTCAATGGGCTTGGAGAGAGGTACCAAAGCCAATCGAAAAGCAAGAGCCGGATGTCCAAGGCGCGCTGAGGCTTTAGCGCCCATTTGATTGCGTTTTGTGATCCTCGGCTGAGGCCCTAATCGGATATGAGTCCAGCGATGGCGGTGGCGATCCCCACCCAATGGAGCAACTTCGATTGGCAAATGAATTGTGCCGATACGTCGAGATGACGGAATGAGGCAAGACGCTCCGATGGGGTGCCGTGAGCGCCTCTAAAACTGAACCTGGCCATGTGTTTGTCGTGCACGGTGATCTACTGACGCTTGCCTGTGATGCGGTCTTGGTACCAATCGATGGATCTTTGGATGTATCGCTGCACTGGATGAGGTGGGTACCGGAAAACGAAGAGCGCAAGGCAAGCCATTGGGAGCACAATCGTGTTACTGAACCGGCCTGGGTTTGATGGAGGCTGTGGCGTGCCCTGGGTTTCGTGAAGTCAGTTCCCTTGATTTCAAGCCGCTGTCGTTGGTCGTTGCCGAGCTTCGAACTCGACGGATGTAAGCATGCCAAGCGACGAGTGTCGGCGCTGGCGATTGTGAAAGATTTCGAGGTATTCGAATACCCTCCACTTCTTGGCGGATTGAGGAAAGAAAAAGTTCCTCATCTTCGGATTTCACTCAGCTGCTTCATACGGCAGTGAGTGGCTCTTAACGCAACGGCTTTGTCCAGGCGAGAAACAAAAGGAGCTTCATGGCGGCGAAGTTGGCGAACAGGCGGATTCGGACGTCGCTGCTCTTGGTGGCCGGGTGCAGTGTCCTCGGTGCTCTCCGCACGCTGGTGTGCCTACAGAACTCGGCAGGGGCGAGCGGTGGTACCGCCCCGACCCCCCCCATTGGCGTCGTCAGTACCCAGCACACCGTTGGCTCGGGGTTCGGCCTTCCTCAAGGCTCGGGGTTCAGCTTTCCTGAAGGCGTAGCGGTGGACCAGACGGGCGACGTCTACGTGGGTTTACTTCTCACAAGACATCGTGGCGGGACCAGCCCAGTTCAGCGACTTGGCAGACACACAAACGGCAACCATCGCCATCTCCGATGCGCTACCGGTAAGCGCTCGCGGCATCGGCATAACAGTCGCAACCGCGTCACGCCGCTGTTTGGGCTCGGTCAGTAGGGAATGCAGCTATGCAGAGATGCCGCGATGGCGGGTTCTCTTCGACAGGAAATCTCACGTGTGACGACCTCGTAAGTCCGTGAGCGCATTAGGAGACGACGACCGTCACGACATGTGAACCTGGCGTCGACGCCAGCAGTAGATCCGTCGACGATCCTGACGATTCCACCGTGGCTCCGCTGACCTTCACCGAATATCCATTGGGATACTGACGTCGGGGGACGAAGATCTGAGTCATGGCACCGAGCGTCAGACGTATTCCCGGAGCCGGGGCGGATGAATAGGTCAAAGTCATGGTGTGAGTCGAGCGCTCGAAGCTGTAGGTGTGGGGGGTGCCGGCGATGGCTTGTGGATAGGGCACGACCAGTGCGTTCAGTTTCTGTTGGTTTGCGTTGGCCTCCGAACCGGGACTGCCGTTCACTATGGCCTCGAGCGGTGTATCGCCCGGATCGAAGTTGCCGTCGTATTGCCAGAACATCCAAGTCAAGAAGTGGGAATCGAAAAGGTCGACCTCCTTGGCATACTCGGGATCAGCTTCATTTGCCCCGAACTCGCTCACGATCCACGGCGCACCCAGGCGATTGGTGTACGTAACGATGTTGGAAAAGTCAGTGGCGTCGCCCTTTGTGCAGAGCAAATTTGTGAGTAATCCAGTGACGTCGGGCACGAGCTCGGAGACCGGACAGTAGTAGTGCCAGTTGAAGGCGGTCTGAGGATCACTGAACGCCGGGAGGGAGGGGACTTGCGTTGCGTTCTGAGCGACGCCCTCAGGGAAGATGAGATGTGTGTCCCCGGTGGACCGGATGGCATCGATCACCAACTGGTAAAACGTGGCCAGGGAGCCCGTCTCAAATGGAGCACAGGGAGCGAAGTCGCTACACGACGGATAGCCCGAACCGGGGTAGGGCTCGTTGAACGGATCGAACCCCAAAATATTTGAAGCAGATGCATTGGCATCGATGAGCGACACCACGTGCTGCCAAGCGGCGATGAAGGAGACTTGAATTCCCACCCCTTCGGGGCCGGACCGGTTATCCCAGAAAGCTTGAAAATCTTGATCGGCCGAACGGCCCAGTGAAGCCCAGAGCGGAGCTCCATCGCCGTAGATGGTGCTGGCACCCCAGTCATCTTGATGGAAGTCGATCAAGGTTCGAATGCCGTAACGAGCCAGCAGGGTGTTCAGGGCGATGATCTTTTCTATATACGCATCGTCGAAGTGACCGGGCTCGGGTTCTACCGCTGACCACATGAACCCGATACGGGCCACCGTGAACCCTTCGCTCACCAAGAATGCAGCATCCTGTGGTCCGAACATGCTCGGGTAGTACGGCGCCGTCTTCTTCACCAGGTCGACTCCATGCATCACGATCACTCGACCCTGGGCATCGACGATCCACTGACCGGCACGGCTTTGGGCAGGAAGGGGCGGTGCCCCGGCTGCTGCGCTGGCCGAGGGAAGGCACGCCGCACAAATAGCGGCCACCATCAGGGGCGCCACCAAACGTCGGCCAATTCCTACCCCTTGAGGTTGCGTGCGGATCGCGGCTCGGTACTTCGCTCGATGTCGCATAACTGAACTGTGAACTCCCTCATTCGGGCTCATATCCTGACCGATGGTCAGTATATGAGGGAAGCGAGCCACATAGCCACTGATCGCATCGCTGGAGAAGTCGGGTCTCACTGGGCCCGTGACGCGTCACGGTCTTACAACATGTGCGCGATCTCCATGATGAACCGGTCGATACCCTTGGCGTCGACGTAGCCGAAAGAGATTTGTCGGATCATCGTCTGCATGGCAGCGGCCACGACGACGGGGGTTTCGGTCACTCCACCGAGGCGAAGCGCTTCGACGAGTAAGTCGAGGCCAGTGGTGATGCTGGCTTGTCCTGCGTAGGTAAGCGCATCACTCACCTGGGTAAAGAGGGATGCCGTAGGTTCGAGACCTTGTTCTAAGTAGGCGCGGATACCACCCAGAGGAGAATCGAACTGTTCAATAGGTCCGATCCGCTCAAGGAACTCTTCAAGAAGTCGATCAGCCACTGCGCCAAGGAGCCCCATTCGACTTTCGAAGTGGTAGAGGATGGTGGCCTTGGCCACGCCGGCCTCCAATGCCACCGTATCGAGTGAGACCTCAATATTGCCAGCAGTGAGGTACTGCTGGATAGCGGCGGAGACGATGGCCTCCTTGGTTGCGGTTCGTCGCTCTGTCTGGGTGACCACGCAACGCAGAAGTTAGTGCCCGCAGGAAGCTGCGTCGCCGGATGGCAGTGAGTGCTCAACCAATGTCGTCGACCCAGGATTGCAAAAAGACACAGTGTGCCAGCGTCGAGACCCATCCAGATTGGGGTTCGAACTCGTGGTTTGCTCACAGGAAATCCCCGGGAAGATCACAAGAACGACAGGCATTCTGCATTGGTACATCGAGAAGTGGAGCACCATCATGAGCGATTTCAAAATGAGCAACCAAGAAGCCTTTCCCGTTGGTTCGGAACCGGACCCGGCATCAAGGACATCGAGTGCCGAAGAGAACCGTTCGAGTTCGGGCGTCATGAGCGCGCCGTCGCAAGAGCTACGTCTATGGCGTGAGCTCTCCGGCAGAAAGGTCCGACGGGTCGTGGCCGCCTCCGTTATGGGTCCGCTACTTGGGTTGGCGATCGGTCTGGCCGCTGCCTCCCCGGCATCAGCTGCGCAACCTGCGAAGGGCGGATCGAACGCCCGGTCTGCACCGGCCCCTGGAGGATCATCAGGCACGGTGGGCAGTGTTTCCAAGTCGAGCTTCACCCTGACAACAGCAGCGGGTCAGAAGGTCACCGTCGATGAGACGTCCTCTACGAAGTACGAGAAGAAGTCCAAGTCGACTTCGGCCAGCTCGGTGACGAAAGGCGAAGAGGTCCTCGTCCTAGGCACGGTCAACAGCACGACCATCAAGGCCACCCAGATCACCGTGTCAACAACGGGCGGCGGGAACTCGTCGGCTGCCACCGCGGCTGACGTTGTCCCCTTCACCAAGGGCTCACCAACGACGTCCAAGCAGGTCGGCACTATCCCTAAGGCCTACAGCGAGGGTTCGGGCACAATCGTCAGCGGGACCACGGCGAACAAAGCCACCGAAGCTGCACTGGCCGCCTACCCCGGCGGCATTGTTGACCGCGTGGTGAAGCTGAGTAACGGCGACTACGAGGTCCACAACATTGGCGTGAACTGGCCGCACCATATCTTCGTCAATCAGGACTTCAAGGTCATCGGCGCCGAATAGCTAGGGAAGACGGGCGAGTGTCCGTGCCTCGTCGACGAGGGCCGCCAGCGCATCAATGGCGGCACTCGTTCGCCCCGCTGGCGTAGCCAATACTACGTGCCAAGTGACGTTGGGAGAGATCGACCGAACCCGGATACGCGGGTCATCCGCCGGGACCATCGAAGGGGGAAACAGGGCGATGCCGAGTCCCGCACCTACAAGCTGGAGGCAGGTGGCCACGTCGGCGATCTCCATGGTGACCCGTCGCTCGACACCAGCGGCGGCGAAGGCGCGGTCCACCACCGTGCGGACTCCCCAGCCCGCCGGGAAGTCGATAAAGCTGGCATCACCCAAAGTATCTAAACGAACCGCCCTTTTTCCGCTGGGCATCTTGTCCGGAGGTGCCACGAGCACGAGCTGTTCAGAGCCGAGTGGAATCGTCGTCATTCCTGTTGGGGGGTCTATTAAGGCGACGAAAGCGGCGTCGAGGGTGCCCTGGCGAAGCTCGGTGAGTAGCGCGGCTGTACCGCCGGCGGCAGGATGGACCCCGATTTCGACTCCGGGGTGCAGACGATGGAACTGCCCCAGCACATCCGCCACGTCAATGAAGGTGAAGGCCTGCATGATGCCGACGCGCAGCCGTCCGCGCAGTACACCTTTGAAGGCCGCCGCCACATCAAGCGTCTCCTCGGCAGCAGCGAGCGTTCGGCGAGCGGTGGGCACGATGGCTTCGCCAGCGTCGGTCAGGGTGACCCGATGCGTGGTGCGGTCAAACAAACGCACGCCGAGTTCTCGCTCCAACCCCTGCACCGAGACCGAGAGGGCCGATTGGACATAGTTGAGCCGCCGCGCTGCCTTGGTAAAACTGCCGTCCTCGGCCACGGCCACGAAGTGCTCGAGTTGGCGGAGCTCCACGGTGCCAGACTAGTCATTCGTCAGACGAATGACAGTTCTTTGTGACATTCGTTGGACAGAAGACCACTAAAAGCGCACGCTGAAGCATGACCGCAATTCCCTTCCGCCGACCACCCCACGATGATGGCGATGGATCGTCCACCATCGCCTCCTTGATCAGTCGTCCCCGCACATCACGGCGGGCCCACCACGTGGCCTTTTGGCTCACTGCGGCTGCCTTCTTGGTCAATATGGGTTTCTCGGCCGTGCCCACCCCGTTGTATGTGCTGTATCAAGCCAGGGACCACTTTTCGAACCTGATGGTGACGATCGTCTACGCCGTCTATGCCGTGGGCGTGGTCGGCAGCTTGTTCCTGGCCGGTCACCTCTCCGACTGGATGGGTCGGCGCCGCATTTTTGTGCCCGCCTTGGCCGCCAACGTGGTGAGCGCTCTCGTCTTCATTTTCGAGCCGAGTCTCTCCGGCTTGATCATCGCCCGGATCATTTCGGGGATCTCGGTCGGACTGACGACGGCGACCGCCACGAGCTACCTGGCTGAGCTCCACGCCACCGCCAGGCCGGAGACCTCCACCGGTCGAGCCGAGATCGTGGCCACTGCCTCGAACCTCGGCGGCATTGGGTTTGGTCCGCTGGTCGCCGGCCTACTGGCCCAGTTCGCTCCGGCTCCGCTTCGCCTGCCGTTCATTGTGTTCGGTGTCCTGCTCGTCGTACTGGTGGCCGCGGTTGCGTTCTCGCCCGAGACGGTTCGCCGGCCGGATGTCCGACCGGCCTACCGGCCCCAACGCATCGCCGTTCCCACCCACGCTCGTGGCATCTTCTTCGCCGCCACGTTCGCCGGCATGGCGTCCTTCGCCGTGTACGGAGTGTTCAATTCGCTCGTCCCGAGCTTCTTGGCCGGAACCTTGCACGAGCAGTCCCACGCCGTGGCCGGTGCCGTCGCATTTGCCGCCTTCGCGGCCGGCGCAGTGGCTCAGATCGCCCAACGTGGTGTGTCGAACACAAATATCTTGCGTCGGAGCGTGCCAACGGTGATCATCGGGTTGGCGTTGCTGGCTGGTGCAATGTGGGTGGGCAACCTCGCCATATTCGTCATCGGTGGGGTGATCACTGGAGCTGGGGCCGGACTGGTCTTCAAAGGCGCCCTCGTTGCCGCGGCGTCAACTGCACCTGAGGGCGCCCGAGCGGAAGTGCTGGCAGGTTTCTTCCTAGGGGCCTACGTTGGCCTGTCCATTCCAGTAGTGGGTCTCGGGATCGCCACCATGTACGCCCCGGCTCGAGACGTGATGCTTGTCTTTGTCCTATTGGCCGCCGCCGCGATCGCCGCGTCGGTTCGCCCACTCGTTCGGGGCGGAGCTCGCTCCAATTCAGGTGAGCAGATCGGGCAGGTCTCTGATATCCATGAGGTTGGATCCCGGAAGGACTATTCGACGAGCAGCGACTCGAGTCGGAACTCGATGTCGCCTTCGAAATGGAGGATGCAATGACGGAAAGCAACGCACGAGCCGTTCTTTTCGATCGCTACGGCGACCGAGATGTGCTCTATGTCGCCGAGGTGCCGATGCCCGCGCCAGCCGCCGGTGAGGTCGTCGTGGCCGTCAAGGCGGCCGGGATCAATCCCGGTGAGACGGCGATCCGATCGGGTGCATTGCACGACCGATTTCCCGCCACCTTTCCCTCCGGGGAGGGAAGTGACCTGGCCGGCGTCATCGTTGCGGTCGGCGAGGGGGTCGATGACTTCGCCGTGAACGACAACGTGCTGGGGTTCTCATGGCAGCGTTCGAGCCACGCCACGCACGTAGCCGTTCCCACCTCACAGTTGATCCACAAGCCGCCGGAACTGAGCTGGGAGGTCGCCGGATCTCTCTACGTCGTCGGCTGCACCGCATTTGCAGCCGTGCGCGCAGTGGACCCCAAAGCGGGAGAGACCGTGGCGGTGTCGGCGGCCGCAGGCGGTGTGGGCACGCTCGTGGTCCAGCTCTTGGCCCTCCGGAATGCGCAGGTCCTCGGCATCGCTTCACCCTCGAATGTCGATTGGCTTCGGTCGCATCGTGTCGTCCCTGTTCTCTATGGAGAAGGCATGACTGAAAGTCTGCGGGGAGCGGCGCCCGGGGGGACGATCGATGCCTTCATCGATCTCTTCGGACCGGACTACGTCCAGCTCGCGGTCGACCTCGGGATTCCGCGTGACCGCATCGAGACAATCGCTTCCTTCGAGAAGGCCCAGGCACTCGGCGTCAAAGCCGAGGGCAGTGTGACCGCTTCTACTCCCGAGGTGCTGACCGAAATGGCGGGACTGGTGGCGTCGGGAGCGATCGAGTTTCCAATCGCAGCGACCTATCCGCTGCAGCAGGTGCGCGATGCATTCGGAGAACTCGAGCAGCGTCATACTCACGGCAAAATTGTGCTCATTCCTTGAGCAGAGCGAAAAGGAGAGAACGATGACTCGAAGGAACGACTCGGTGGCATTTCTCGGTATCGGCACCATGGGCCATGCCATGGCGGCCAGTGCACTGCGTGCTGGAATCCAAACGGTCGTATGGAACCGCAGTCCAGCCGCGGTGGAAGACCTCAGAGCTCTCGGAGCGGAAGTAGCCGAGTCGCCGGCCGATGCGGCACAAAAAGCCGCCATTGTGGTCACGATGTTGCCCAACGCGGATGTCGTGTTGTCGGTGGCCAAGGATCAGGGCATGCTGGCTGCGCTCGCTTCCGGTTCCATCTGGGTGCAGATGAGTACCATCGGTGTCGCTGGCATCGAACGCGTTGCCGCACTGGCAGTGGCCGATCGTCCTGATGTGCTGTTCATTGACGCGCCGGTGTCGGGGAGCAAAGGGCCCGCAGAGAAGGGTCAGCTGAATATCTTTGCGTCCGGGCCCAACGAGGCTCACGCGCGGTTGGAACCCCTCTTTACCGCGTTGGGCCAACGGACGATCTGGGTTGGCCCGGTCGGGACAGGGTCCCGACTCAAGCTCGTGGCCAACGCGTGGCTGGCGTTGGAGGCCGAGGCGGTGAGCGCGTCAGTGGCACTCGCCAAAGAATTGGGATTGCAAATGGAGATCGTCATGAACGCGTTGGAGGGCAACCCGCTGGTGTCCCCATGGCAGGCGGCCAAGCTGCCACGCATCGCCCAGGGTGACTTCTCGGAACAGTTCGGATTGGCGCTGGCGCTCAAAGACGTGCATCTCGCGCTAGAGGCCGCCACCGATGACCGTTTCCAAGCGCTGGGCGGCCTGGCTCAGGAGTGGCAAGAAATGGTCGACTTCGGGCTCGGCGACCTCGACCTGACGGTCGTGGCCTGGGCTCTTGAGCAAAAAGGATCAATCACACGAAATGGAGTAGCCGCACCATGACCAGTTACGTTCCGGCCGAAGATCGCTACCAGTCCATGACCTACCGCCGGTGTGGGCGCAGTGGCATTCAGTTGCCGGCCGTGTCACTCGGCCTGTGGCAGAACTTCGGGGGCGATCGGCCCCTCGACACCCAACGGGCCATCGTGCACCGAGCCTTCGACTTGGGGATCACCCATTTCGACCTGGCCAACAACTACGGACCGCCCTACGGCGGCGCCGAGAGCAACTTCGGCCGGATTCTGCACGAGGACTTTGGTGACCACCGGGACGAGCTCTTCATCTCCACCAAGGCCGGCTGGGATATGTGGCCTGGACCCTACGGAGACCTCGGCTCCCGGAAGTACCTCCTATCCAGTCTCGATCAGAGTCTCCAACGCCTCGGGCTTGACTACGTCGACGTCTTCTATCACCACCATTTTGATCCTGACACGCCACTCGAAGAATCCGTCGGAGCGCTTCACACAGCGGTTACGTCCGGTCGGGCGCTCTATGTTGGTATTTCTTCGTATTCTGACCAGCGAACCTCGGAGGCCGTGGCCATTCTGCGCCAGCTCGGCACGCCATTGTTGATCCACCAACCTTCGTACTCAATGTTCAACCGGTGGATCGAAGACCGCCTGCTTGAGGTCCTCGAGGCCGAAGGGGTCGGCTGCATCGCGTTCTCGGTATTGGCCCAGGGATTGCTGACTGACCGCTATCTCGACGGGATCCCTGAGGGCTCCAGGGCCTCGAAGAGGAGCGGTTCACTCAGGCGGGAAATGCTCAACGAGGAAAATCTGGCGCGGGTCAAGGCCCTTAACAACATCGCCCAGGGGCGAGGGCAGTCATTGGCGCAAATGGCCGTCGCCTGGGCGTTGCGCGACCCCAGAGTCACCTCGGTGCTGATAGGAGCCAGTAGCGTCGAGCAACTGGAGCAAAACGTGGCAGCTCTCAACGGGCTGGAGTTCACTCCCGAAGAAATCGCCGACATCGACCGATACGCCGTCGACGGGGGCATCGACTTGTGGCGCGCCCCGTCAACCTCCTGACTCAGGAAAGCAACATCATCAACCGGGGCGCCGCGCTCAGCCAGGTGCGTCGGAAGCGTCCCAGGGCATTGACGCTGACACCCAATGCGTCAGCCGCTCCTCCTGGTCGTTGTTATGGAGGTGCCGAGGTGGTGTGACGAAGGTCGAATACGGCCGGCAACGCACCAGAATCCTGCCCTCTTCTTCCCCCATGGCCTTAACCATTGGGCGCAGATCTTGGGAAAGTGCTTCGCCCGACATCCGTTCGGCCACTGCCATCATCACGTCGACCAGGGTCTCGCCGTCACCGTCGATGATGGCGTCGCAGTACACCTGCAGATAGGCGAAGGGCCAGGTTTCGTCGAGCACGCAAAGACTGACCTTGCCATTTCGGACAACGGCCTTCGCCTTGGACCGATCAGCCATCGTGGCCACGAGCATGTCGCCGTTCTCCGCTGGGACGTAATAGACGACCGACATGGCGGGCCCATCGGACTGGCGGCCGTACCCGAATATGCAGGTCCGATGCGTCGCGACGAACAACCTGCGTTCAGAAGGAAGCATGTCCCGGTCGACCGGTGCTTGGAAGGGGTTCTTCGACAGCGGGAGCAGACGAACGGCATCTGGTTCCTGGCTGGTCGCTCCATTGGCAGCGCCCATGCACTGGCCTCCTTGTTATCGAATGATAATAAGTCTACAATTCCAGAGCATGGAAGGCAAGGACGACGCTCCGAACAAGGTCCGGACTCGAAGGGCAAGAGCTGACATTCGGGAAGCCCTACTGCAGTCGGCGGTGGCTGAGTTCGGGGCGAAGGGGTTCGACGGGGCGTCGACGAGAGCGATCGCACTACGGATTGAGGCCCACCAACCTCAGATCAATTATCACTTCGAGTCGAAGGAAGCGCTCTGGACTGCATCAGTTGACTACCTCTTCGGTCTCTTGAGCGGCGCCCTTGACGGCGCTCTTCCGAACGACTTGGCGCGGGCCACCGTCCCTGATCTCGCGGATGCTTTCGCTGAGGGGATCCGTCGATTCGTGCAATTCGCTGCTGAGCACCCCGAACTCAACCAGATCATGGTGCACGAAGGCACAGCAGCCAGCGCTCGCTTGGCATGGATTACCGAGACCCATATCAAGCCGGTATTCAATGCCATCAGTTTTGCGTGGCGAATACTTCGAGACGCCGGCTCGGCCGCTCCGATCGATAGTGACGTTCTGTACTACCTGCTGGTCGGGGCGGCGACTCAGCCTTATGTGACGGCCGCCGAGGTTCGCCTCGTCGCCGGTCGGGATCCCCGCCAGCCCGAGTGGATCAATGCGCATGCAGATGCACTGGTCGCCATCCTCCTGCCTGGCCTCTCGAAACGAGTGATCCGCAAGCAAGGAAAAAGGAGAGAAACATGACGGACAGGCTGGCCACAATGGCGGACTCCGATGCTGACTATCAGCGCCTCGGACTTTCACGGACGTCGATTGAACCGTGGGAAGACGGCGCCCGCACGGACAACTCGCCGGGCACCTACGAATGGTGGTACTTCGACGCCCACCTCACTGATGGAGCGAAGTTGGTCCTGGTCTTTGCCAACAAGGAGGTCACCGACCCCACGCATCCACTCACTCCGCAACTTCGCCTCAATCTCGACCTGGCCGACGGCCGGCACTTCGAGAAAATCATTTCGTACGCGGCCGACCAGTGGAAGAGTGCCCGGGATCAGTGCGACGTTCGCATGGGCGAGAACCGCTTCTCAGGGGATCTGCACCAGTACCGCATTGAGGTTCGGGTGGAGGGAATCTCCGTTGAGGTCACTCTGGAGGGCGAAGTCCCACCGTGGCGCCCGTCCACCGGCTACATGCTCTTCGGCCCCGATCGGGCGCTCGAATTCGCCTGGCTCCCGTCAGTGCCACAAGGTGCGGTGACTGCCTGCTACAGCATTGATGACGAGCGCCATGAGACCACGGGCGTCGGGTACCACGACCACAACTGGGGGAACGTGGGCCTGATCAAGATTGTGCACGACTGGTACTGGGCCAGAGGTCAGGCCGGTCCGTACTCGGTCATCGCGTCCTATATCACGGCCACCGAGAAGTTCGATTTCGAGCCGATCCCGATCTTCATGCTTGCTCGCGACAACGTCCTGGTCGGCGACGATCCAGAAAAAGTTACATTTGAGCGCGAGGGTATCTACATGGATGAGACGACCGGCAAGCCGGTTGCGGCAACGACGCGCTACACGTACGTGTGTGGCGACGAACGGTACGTGGTGACCTTCACCCGTCACCATGACCTGTCGGCCGACCGAATGATCGACGGTGTCAAAGGTATCAAGCGCGTCGCGGCCAAGCTCGCGCACTTTGACGGGGCCTACTTGCGATTCGTGGGCGAGGTCGTGGTCAGCCGTTTTCGAGGTGATGAATTGCTTGAGACCTACAAGGACGAAGCCATCTGGGAACTGATGTATTTCGGTCACGCCGTACCAGTTCGATAGCGAGCTTGCCGGAATCCGGTCTGAGTCGATGGTTCACGGGTTGTGGTTGCGTGTGGATCAGGGGCGGTAAAGGAGTACGCCGGCCTCTTCGCGACGTTGCAGTGCGCCAGTTGCAAGCAGGCGTTCGAGGTGGGCGAAGGTCTCCTCTTCAGCCATGGAACCCCAGGACCGTGGAGCGAATAGCTCATGGGACAGGTTGATGACGTTGGCCCAGCCGGCGGCATCACATATCTCGAGCAGACGGGCCAAGCGCTCGTCATGGTGGCGCTTGATCTGGCTCGCTCGGCCGGCCAGGTCGTGGAACGGCTGTCCGTGTGCCGGCAGCACGATCGACACATGGGGGAGGGCGGAGAGTCGGTCCAGCGAGTCGGTGTACATCTTGAGCGAGTCGCCTGGGATCAGGCCTGAAATATGCGGCGTGATGGTCGGCAATACCTGGTCGCCAGAGAGAAGTACTCCGTTTTCCTCGTCGTAGAGGCAGAGGTGATCGTCGGTGTGACCTGGCGTGAAGAGGCCGACCCAGTCTCGACCGCCCAATGAGACTTGGTCACAGTCAGCCACCCCGTGCGTTGGCCGCGGCACTTTGAACCATTTGAAGCCCTCGGCGCGATGCGCCAGCATCCTCTCTCGTGCTTCGGGTGGTGGCCCGATGGTCGAACCGCCCCAAGGGGAGGGACCCCCGAGCCGGATACCGGGGATCGGGTTCTCGTCTCCATCGATGCTGTCAGCATCCTCGAGTTCGCGTTCATTGAGGTCAACGGCATCAAAGAACGTACGAAAGCGTTCGGAAGCGACAATGGCACCGCCGCTCTTCTCGGCCAATAGGCCAGCACCACCGAAGTGGTCAGGGTGTGAATGGGTGACCACAATCGTGTGGACCCGTTCCAAGGGAATGCCCGCTGCATCCATGCGATGCCGGAGCATCTTCCATGATTCTTCGCCGGGGAGCCCGGGATCGATCAGCGTGAAGCCCTTGGTATCCTCGAGGGCGTAGGTGTTGACATGGCCCAAGCCGGTGAAATCAATTGGCAGCTGAAGGCGCAGGATGCCCGGCGCCACCTCGACGATGTCCGGCGATGCATCCATCTGCTCTTGTTTGAGGACTCGGGGAACCGGCGTCTCCATTGATCGGGATGTCGTCACGAGGCCGAAATCATCGCACGCGGTACGAAATGGGCAGGTACTTGAGACCCCCGACAAACACGGTGGCCGTCTTCGCAGGCTCACCAGCGAGTTCAAGGTTCTCGACGCGCGCCAAGAGCTCTTCGAAAAAGATCCGTATCTCCAAGCGGGCCAGGTGGGCACCCAGGCAGAAATGCACGCCCTGCCCGAAGGCCACATGCTTGTTGTCCGTGCGCCCCACGTCGAAGCGGAACGGGTCCTCGAAAGCAGCTTCGTCTCTATTAGCTGATAGGTAGGCGAGATAAAGGGAGTCGCCAGAGCGAATCGTTTCGCCCCCGATAACGCAGTCTTCGGTGGCACTGCGCATGAACTCTTTGACCGGGGTCACCCATCGGATGATCTCGTCGACCGCGGTGGATCCGAGCGAGGGATCGTGTCGCCAACGGGCGAGCTGATCGGGGTGCCGAAGTAGTGCCTCGAGGCCGCCAGCGATCGACGAGCTGGTGGTGTCGTGCCCCGCGGTGGCGATGATCACGTAATACGACGCGGCCTCAAAATCATTCAATAGTTGGCCGTCGATGGTGGCATTGGCGATGGTCGAGGCCAGGTCGTCGGTTGGAGAAGTCCGGCGATCAGCCGTGAGCTCCATGAAGTACTGAAACGTGCTCAGCATCATGGCCATTCTCTCGGCGGGGTCCCTGGTGCGAATGATGTCGTCGTCCTCACTGTCAAAGAGTTCCCGGGTGAGTTGGAGCATCTTGGGAAAGTCCTCTTCGGGCAGGCCGAGAATGGAAAGGATGACGTGGAGCGGGAACCCCACGGCGACCTCTTGGGCAAAGTCGCACGAGCCGCCAAGGTCGGCCAAGTGATCGATGTAGCGAACGGCGAGTTGGCGAACGCGTTCCTCGAGTAGGCGAATCCGCCCAGGCAGGAACCAGCCCGAAGCGATGCTTCGGAATGCTTTGTGGTCGGGGTCGTCCATGTGGATCAGTGTGCGCATAACCGGACCACCGCCCGCCTCAGCACGCGCCTCCATCTCGGCGGGCACTAGCAACGGACGGGGTGCGTTACGGAAGTGCTCATGGTCCCGCTCGACCTCGAGAATGTCGGCGTGGCGGGTGAGGGCCCAGAAGGGCCGAAAGCGCTCCGACTCGACTTTGATCACCGGGTGTTCTCTTCGCAGGACCCGGCACGCGGCATGGAACCGCTCTTCATCGGCATAGGCAGTTGGGTCGATGAAGACTCTCGACAGGTCAGCGAGATCCAGAGGACTCATGCAATATCCTTTTGGACGGGGACGGCGCACCAACGTGACTCTGAGGGTGTCGGGAAATTCATGGTTCCCGTCATTCCCTGACGAAGTGGGCCACCACCACGATCTGAGCCGAAGTCGACGGGCCGAGGCGGGTCGGGCCGACGCCCCATGCCGTCCGATCGAGTTCGATGTTGGCCGAGACCCTTACTTCCGTTGGCTGATGGTGTAGTTCGACCAGGGTCATGAGCGGTCGAGTCTGGCCATGGATGGTGAGGTTCCCCGCAACTTCGAATTCTCCCGAAGACAATCTGCGAGCAGACTGAGCCGCAAATTCAATAGTTGGATATCTATCGGCATCGAAGAAGTCGGCGGTACGTAGATGGTCGTCTCGCTTTTTGATACCGGTGTCGATTGTCCCAACATCGAGGACGAGTGTCCCGTCGATTGATCCACCGGTGACAACACTGGCACCACCTTCAACCGCTTTGATCCTTCCTTTGACAGGTATGACCCGCATGATTTTCGTACGGAATTCGACCGTGGTTCGGTCGGGGTCCAGGGACCACCGTCCTTCGAGAACAGAGATGTCACTGGGATTCTGGCTGACGTGTGGCATGTAGTACCTCCGGATTGGAACGAATAGTTAAGTGCGAGTGTTCGGCGGGTGATTGATTCGCGTGTCGTAGTTCTGTCGCGCATCGTCGGCGTTCAGGAACACCTGGTCCATGCCGATCTGGGTACTCAGCCACCGAGCAAGAGGGCGGGGCAGGTGATTCCACGTGGCCGTCAGGAAGCCCAGCTGTGACGGCACGACCGCGTGACGGTCACCGCGTCGAAGCACGACAACCACTGCATCGGCAATGTGTTGCGGAGGTACGGGCTTCAGTCTCGGGCCGGAGTGCAACCCCTCAATCATCTCGGTGGCCACAAACGATGGGTACACCGTTGAGACACGGACACCGCGTGGCGAAAGTTCCGCATCGAGGGCTTCGCCAAATCCAAGGACGCCGAACTTGGTGGCGCTATAGACGGCCATGCCGGCAGCGGGGACTCTGGACGCCACCGAGGCAATATTGACAATGCGGCCATGTCCACGCTCGACCATGCGCCGTGCGGCCACGCGGGATCCGTTCATTACTCCGAGCAGATTGACGTCGAGAGCACGCCGGATGACGGCGTCGTCCTGTTCGAGGATGGGACCAACCGGCATTATCCCGGCGTTGTTGACCCAGATATCGACTAGGCCCAGCTGTGCCTCGACGGCGCCATAGAAGTGCGTCACGCTTTGAGGATTGGTGACGTCGAGGTACCCGCCGTATACGCCGAGATCGTTTGCGGTGGACTCGACTTCATCGGCGTCGATGTCGCCGATCGCCACTCTGGCCCCGGCCTTACTGAGGGCCTGGGCGGTAGCTCGACCGATGCCTCGGGCGCCGCCGGTGACGACGGCGACCTGGTCGGTGAGTTCGATGCCTCTCACTGGAGCCGGCTCTTTAGAGCATCGAGGTCGCCGCGGAGCACTTTTCCTGCCGAGCTGCGCGGCAATTCAAGTACCACGGCGATGTCGCGTGGCATGCGGGATCGAGGAAGCTCGGCGGCCAGGTACGCCCGGATCGTGTCGCTGTCAATGCCATCGGGTTTGGCGGCGACGACAAATGCCTGCAGTCTCTGGCCGAATTCGTCATCATCGACACCCGTGACGGCGGCGTCGCCGATGTCGGGATGCGCCAACAGCGCGCACTCGACCTCTTCTGGGAAGACGTTCTCGCCACCCGAGACGATCATGCTGTCCGAACGCCCAGACACATGCAGCCTGCCCGCGGCGTCGAGATAGCCGCGGTCACCGGTATCGAGGAAACCATCGGTTCCCACGCTGGAGTGGCCATCGGTATAGGCCGGGATCTGTCCCGGAGTGCGGACCAGAATGCGGCCCTCAGCGCCGTTCGCGCCATGGCGACCGTCCTGTCCGGCGATCCGCACCGTGATGCCGAGCGGTGGTATTCCGGCGCTCGCGGGAGCCTCACGAAGGTCCTCGGGGGTGGCGATACTGATGAAGGAGGCTTCGGTCGAACCGTACAGGTTGTAGAGCACCGGACCGAACTGGGCCGTCACTCCCTCCACTAAGGCCAAATCGAGCCGGGCGCCGCCGCTGGCCACTATGCGAAGCTTTGCCAAGTCAGCTGTGCGGATCTCTCCAGCCAGGCTCACCATGCGGCGCAGCATCGTTGGGACGGCAATGAACGTTGAGCACCCGAGTTCGTCGAGGTCGACCAACGTCTGGGCGGCATCGAAGCGGCGCCGAAGTACCAGCGTGGAGCCAAGATTCAGAACCATCATCGCGATGAGCAGACCCCAGCCATGGAAAACCGGGGCGGCGACCAGCACGGTTTCGTTCCCACGCAAGGGAATTCGAGAGAGGAGTCCGGCTGGCAACAGCAATGAGCTGGATTCACCCCGTGGAGCGCCCTTCGGCGTGCCTGTGCTGCCGCTCGTGAGGATGACCAACGAGGAGGGACGCAAGGGGCGCGGTGGATCACCAGTGGGCGTGCTGGCGATGAGCCGATCCAAGTCAGTCTCCGCGGAGGGGCCGGAGGACCACGCAGACCACCGCTTACCTTTGAAGTCTGCGACAGTCTCTGCAAATTCGTCGTCATAGACCACAGCGTCGAGATGCTCGCGGCTGTTTACCTGCATGATCTGCCGTGGGCCAAAGTCCGAACTCAACAAGACGACCCGGGCTCCGGTGGCCGATGCGGCGCACATGGCGACCAGGGCGTCGGCGTGGTTCCTGCACATGATCCCCACGGTGGCCGGTGTGCCTGCGAGCTCCGAAGTCAGCCTCTTCGCCAACCGGTAGGTTCGCTCGGAGAACTGGCGGAACGTCAACGATCCCCGATCATCGATGATCGCTGTGCGGTCGGGATAGGCCGCGGCCCATGCGGCCGGTCCGCCGCCCATGACGCCGTAACGCTGTACTGAACGCCGACCCTCTCGGATGGAGCGCAGGTCGCGCGGGATGACCCCGGCCCGCCACAAGATTATTGCGGCGGTGGCTTCATCGGCGACGCGGCGCGCCAAGGATGTTGGATTCATGTCTTGGTCCACGGCCGCCGGGAGAGTCGAACCTTTACTTGCATCACGCGCTTCATGAGATCGAGCGTGAACTGTCGGAAGTGCTCAGGATACGGCGTTGGGATCCGCTGGCTCGTTACGGTCTGTGGCTCGGTGTAGCGCACGATACCTTCGCGACCATGGCGCCGCCCAAGACCGCTTTCGCGCATCCCTCCCATCGGGGCGTGTAATGAGGCGATGGCGGAGAGGTACCCGTCATTGATATTCACCGCCCCAGCCACGATCTGCGCGGCCAGGGTCCTGCCGGCGACAAGATCGCGGGTCCACACGCTCGCTGACAATCCATAGCGACCCTCATTCGCCCTTTCGACCGCCTCCTCGTCTGAAGCCACCGAGAAGACGCTGACCACCGGGCCGAATGTCTCCTCGCCATAGACAGCCATGTCGGGAGTCACATCCGTCAGGACCGTTGGCTCGAAGAAGAAAGGACCTAGGTCGGGACGAGCCCGCCCACCCGCGAGCACGGTGGCCCCACGGTCGACGGCATCGATGACATGGCGAGTCGTGACGTCGAGTTGGCGCTGCGATGTCAACGACCCCATGTCGACCGCCACGTCGTAGCCGCCGCCCAGACGGAGCGCACTGGTCCGCTCGACAAAGGCCTCGACGAATGGAGTAAGGATGCTCTCATGTGCGTAAATGCGTTCGATCCCGATGCACATCTGGCCGGCGCTTGAGAAGCAAGCCTGGACCGCCCCGGTGGCGGCGGCGTCGAGATCGGCATCGGCCCGCACGATCATTGGATTCTTGCCACCAAGCTCGAGCGAGGCACCGATCAACCGCTCCGCACACCGACGAGCAATGTCTCGTCCGGTTGCCGTCGATCCGGTGAAGCACACGTAATCGATGGTTTCGATGAGCGGCGGGCCGATGTGAGTGCCCGATCCCGCCACCACCTGCCAGACGTCATCGGGAAGTCCGGCTTGACGCGCCAGTTTTTGGGCCAGCAGCAGCGTCAATGGAGCCTGGGAGTCCGCTTTCGAGATCACGGTACAGCCTGCGATGAGGGCAGGGATCACGTCGCCCACGGCGAGGAAGAGGGGATAGTTCCAAGGGGCGATCACGCCCACCACTCCCTTGGGCCGGTAGCCGACCCGAGCGCGAACGGGCCCGAAACCCGGCATCTTTGTGTCGGCCAGATACTCCGCGCCATGGCGGCCGTAGTGCAGTGCCACGGACACGACGCCCTGGACTTCAATCGCCGCGTGCACGCGAGCCTTGCCGCTCTCCCACTGCATGAGATCGCAGAGCTGGTCCTGATGGTCGAGCAGCAACTTGGCGAAGTGGAGTATGAGATCCTGGCGCCGGGTGATCGGCACCTGTGCCCAATCGACCTGAGCGATTCGTCCGGCCTCGGCTGCCATTTTGACCGTCACGGCATCGGATTGGGGAACGTCTGGAAGTGGCTCGCCGGTGAAAGGCGCCAGCGCACTATGGGCCTCGGATGATTTCGGCAACTGGTCTCGAAGCTGGTCGATCAGCCTCTGATCGATGGAAGCGGGCGGAACAGCGGGAGCCAATTCCGGGGTGATCGGTGCGGCCTCATTTGTGACGGTCACGAGAGCGGCCGAAGTCGCACCGGCAGGCCGTCCTTGGGCACCGGCAGCGTGGTGTAATCGAGCTTCCACGCGTAGCCGGGTGGCACAGTCCACTCGTGCGTGAGGAGCAGATTGTGCATGATCAGTTTGATCTCTATGTGGGCGAAATTCAGACCAATGCATTTGTGCGCTCCTCCGCCGAAGGGCATCCAAGCGAATGGATGAGACTTATCTTCAGCCCGAGCAGGCGAGAAGCGCTCTGGGTCGAATCGGTCGGGGCTGGTCCACAGGTCGCCGTTGTAGTGGTTGGCCACGGCCATCACAGCAATCCGAGTGCCCTTCGGGACAAAGTATCCGTCAATGTCGGTATCGACAAGGGCCTCACGGGACAGACCGGGCACCGGCGCGTTCAGGCGCAGTGACTCCTTCATGATCGAGTCGAGCGTCGTGAATTGCGACAGGTCGTCGTAGTCAATCTGAGCGGGCAATGTCTGTGACTGCGCACGCGCCTTGCTCTGCCACTCGGTGTGCCGCGCCAGGTAATAGGCCATGGTGGTCAAGGTGATGGTGGAGGTGTCATGCGCTGCCATCAAGAGAAAAATCATGTGATTGACCACGTCTTCGTCGCTGAAGGTGTGTCCCTCGTCGGAGCTGACATGGCATAGCGTCGAGAACAGGTCGGGTGTCTGTTGAGCCCGTTTGGCGGGTAAATGCTCGTACATGAACTTTTCGAGCACCTTGCGTCCCTGCACACCATGCGACCACCGTGTTCCTGGGATGTCGTATCTAACTAAGGCCAGCCCCGCACTCACACAGTCGACAAAGGCTTTGTTAATCCGTGCGGCTTCTGCCGGCGAGAGTTCGAGGCCTAAGAAGACTTCCAGGGCGACGTCCAGGGTCAGCTTTTTGAACTCGTGCAGCAGACGGACTCGATTGCCGTCGGGGAGTTCGGCGACTCGGCGCTGGATCAATGGTTGCATTTGTCCCAAGTAGCTCTTCAGGTGTGAAGCGGTGAAGGCCTGTTGAAGTATTAACCGATGCGAGCGATGTTCCTCGAAGTCCATCAGCAGGAGGCCGCGACGAAAGAATCTGCCGATGAGGAAGCCCCATGCTGGCTCGGCGGCGAAGGTCTTGTCTCGATTCAATGCCACCGCCTGGCAGGCGGTCGGGCTCAGTGGGCTGACCAGTTTCCCGTTTGGGGTGCTGAGAAAGCTGATGTCCCCGAAGGCGGTGCGGCGTTGTGTGAATACCTTCTGGGGGGCACGGCGGAAGGCCAGCAACTCCCTCAGTGAGGGAAGGGCGGGGCCGTACACGGGCTTGAGGCCGCTCCCCTCGGGTGGGGTCCCCAGGGCGCGCTGACGTGCCACCGTCCTCTTCCGCGGGTTCGAGCCCTCCTTCAGTGCCTGAGTCACCGAGATCTGGGCTGGTTTAGGCCCTTTGCTGTTCAGCTTGCGAGGGTCCACGCCTTCGCGCTGCCACGCCTCCGCGGCCCATGGGGAATAGCGCGCCTTTAGTGGGAGCCGATTGATTAACGGGTTCAGCGCACGCAGGGTGGCGGCAAAGCGCTGAAACCGCTTTTCCCTTTTTCGGTCCCAATCGAGCTGGCATACGTCGCGCATCTGCTGTGGCAGGGTCCCGACGACGACCGTGCGAATCAGCGCGTTCAGAGGGGCCGACAGTGCCTTCCAGACGGGGAAAGGAATCTTGTGCAGCTTTTTGGGGCGGGGGAGACCTTTTCGGATATAGCCGGTGGCGTACATGATGGTTGGAGTTGGCACGAACCGTTCCAACATCGAATCCCAGTACTTCACAAAATCGTCGTAGGTCTCGGGCTGGCCGCGTTCGCTCACTGCGTAGAGCCGATACCAAACCTTGCTCTCCTCGAAGATCTCCACCTTTTCCTCGTAGGAGAGTCGCCTGATGAAGGTGTCGGTGTTGTAAATGACCTGGTCAACGAAGGTGGCGTGGGCCCAGTAGAACAGTTCGGGGTTCAGCGCGTGATAGCGGGACCCGTCGCTGGTGATGGTGCCCTTGATGGGCTTGTGGAAGTCACGGATTGTCCGGCCCCAATAGAGCGGCTCAGCTGAATAGACCGTTTTCGCAATTGGCGGACCGGTGCGTCGGCCGCGTCCAATGGTGTCGGTGAAGAACAGCGAGTGGTCCTCGACCCCTTTGGCCAGCTGTTCGATGCAGTTCTCCGTGCCGGCCAGTCGCTGGAACCCGAAGAGCGCTACCCGGATGTCGCCGAAGTACTTCCAGACGAGCGAATCGGGTCCCAACCTGGCCGGAGCTTCGTCGTCCAGAGGCATGGGCACCGCCTCGCGGATGCCGCTGTCGAAGCCGTTCACATCGATTGCGGTCATCTTGAGCTCTCCTGTATTGCGGCCAGGGGCACGGGATCATGCCCGACGGGTAAATCTGACCCTTGCTAGTATCAACTTTGAAGCACTGTAAATCTGATACGCCTGAGTGTCAACATACGATCGGGCAGAGCGGTCAAGAGGGGGAGGCATTGGTGGCGATGGAACTCGATACGACCGGGTCAGTTGTGCGCCCCTACCGTGGGGTTAGCGCGTCGGATCGCATCGCCCTTCGCCGTCGCCAGTTGCTCGATGCGGGATTGGAACTCTTCGGTACCAGGGGGATCTCCTCCGTTGGCGTCGGAGACATCTGTGCCGAGGCCGCTCTGACCAAGCGATACTTCTACGAGAGCTTTGCCTCGATCGAAGAGTTGGCGGAGGCGGTGTTCGAGGAGATTCGGACAAACCTCGTTGCTCGTGTAGCTCCGGCGATCATGGCGGGCGGGCCCGGCAATATCCGACCCGCCGTCGATGCGTATGTTCGGGCGGTTACCGAGGACCTACGGGTCCTTCGGCTTCTCGCATTCGAGACGTCTGCTGGCCCGTTGGCTGGGCACCGAGATGACTTTGCTACCCACGCTGTCGAGGCATGGTTCACACTCTCGGGTCAGCAGGTCGAAGATCCCGATCGAACTCGACTCAGGGCGTATGCCTTCGTTGGAGCGTCGACACAGATCGGGCTCGCCTGGGCTCGGGGTGAGCTCTCCCTGAGCATTGAGGCGTTGATCGACGAGCTGGTTGAATTGTTTGAGAACCTGGCCGCAGGTGTCGTGTGATATTCAAGACCTAAGCCATCAGGGCCCGAAAGGACCTGGAACTCCATGCAGCCCTCGATAGCCCAAGGGATCAAATAGACCCCGGTCCAGTTACTCCGCGTCGAGAAAGGGATTGGTGCGCTGTGAGCGCATCAGGTCGGATTTGGCACGACGAGGTATTTCTCCCCAGTTGCCTGTTTTGCGGTCCGGCTCAACACGTGCGGGTCAAGCAATCCTGCCAGTGAGACCTGACCCGTGTAGGAGCTTGCGAACGTTGTCTGCAACCCCGCGCCCACCTGTGAGCGCAACCTGGTGAAAGTGTCCTGGTCCAGGGTCCCGAGAAACGGGGTGAGTAGCCATCCACCGAGGCCCCATGCAAAACCGAAGCTTCTCGTCAGCGTCGTTGGACTGGGGTCGAGACCACCGTAGATGTACACCTGCTTGTGCACGGTTGACCCGTATCGCGAATATCCCTCAGCCGAAGCATTAGCGGCAGCCTCCATCGCGGTCAGGATGTAGCTGACCAGCTTGCCGCCCCCGATTGCGTCAAAGGCAATGGTGGCCGAAGTTGCCGTAATGGCGGCAATGAGGTCTGGCATAAAGGTGGGTGAACTCGAATCACAGATGTGGAGTGCGCCAATCGATCGGAGCAATTCGACCTGCTCGGGTTTGCGAACGATGGCGACGAGCGGAACGTTCTCTTCGAGACAGAGTTTCACCAGCATCTGGCCCAAATTGGAAGCACCAGCCGTATGCACGATGCCTTTGTGCCCCTCTCGTCGCATGGTTTCGATCATGCCCAGTGCGGTGAGTGGGTTAACAAATGACGACGCCCCCTCGTGAGCGAGTGTGCCGGGTGGCAAGACAAGGCAGGAGGCGATGTTCACTGACCGGAACTGCGAATACATCGAGCCTCCAGCCACCGCCACAGTTCGTCCCATGAGCGACTGTGCCTCTGGCGAGGATCCGGCGGCCACCACGGTGCCTGCCCCCTCATTTCCCACGGTGAGTGATTTGCCGACTCGGGCGGCCAGGGAGCGAAGTGCCCCGTCGGCCAGTGGCGCCGTAATGATTGGTCGTTCGGAGGTTCCGGCGACCACAGCCGAGGCCACATCGGCGCCAGCCAGGAGCAGGCCGAGGTCCGACGGATTGATAGGTGCGGCCTCGACTCGTACCACTACCTCGCTCGAGGATGGGGAGGGTAGGGGGACATCGTGCAACGAGAGCTCAAGCATGCCCTGTTCTGTCACCAGAGAGCGAAGTTCCAGGGCGCTCATTGGGAGCGGTTCGGTCAACATTGATACCTCATTTCCTTAGTTTGGTTGTGGCACAAGGCCATCCGTTGTCGCACGAAGCTTCGGGATCAAGTGGCGCCGGATCCGTCGACGAGGGAGAGGAGGACGGCCTCGACATCCTCGAATGGTTCCATGCTGCGTTCTGCTCGGCACACGGCAACGACACCCTCTGTGGCGGAAATGACGGTGATCGCCAACCGGCGTGCTGAGATCTGATCAACTCCGCCGACCACACAGAGTTCGGTCAGCAGCTCGGTCCAGGTTCGAAAGATGGCGCCGGCGTGACCGAGAAGATCATCGTCACCGGCGGCGACCGTCACTGCGACAACCGCGCATCCTGCTGTGAGCTGGGAGTAGGCCAGTAGCGCACGCCACAAGGCCAGAAATCGCCCAATGACCGCAGCGGCTGGTTGTCCGCGGGTGGCCTCCATCGCGGCCAGCCCTCGCTCGCTGGCCAGATCCAGGGCCGCATGAATTAATTCGGGCTTACCGTCGGGGAAATGGTGGTAGACGGATCCTCGCGGTGAACCGGTGGCCTCCAGGACCTCGGCGAACGAGGTGCCTTCCATCCCTTTGGTGGCGAGCAGGCGCACTGCACCTTCGACCATCCGGGCTCGGACGGCACCCCGTGGTGCCTTGCTGCCGCCTGACCCGTCTGTGGCTTCGTCCATTTCAGACATCCTCGCTCGCCATCTATGCAAACCATCATACCCATGGTAAACATATATGTAGGTCTACATACATATAAGGAGCCCAAGATGCCGATGATTGATGTCTATGCCGCAACTGGCACATTTCAGAATCCCCACCAACTCGCAGCTGATCTGGCGCGGACGCTGATGACCATTGAAGGTGTCCCCGACATCCCGATGTTCCGCCAAAACACCGCCGGATTTGTCCACGAGATGAACGGTCCGGCTCTTTCCAACGTGGACGGCGACGGTCGCTACGTACGGGTCCAGGTGTTGACCAACGCTGGAGCCCTCGACCGGAACAAGCAACTGGCCGTGGTGAGTCAATTCACCGATCTGGTCGCGACGGCCGCAGGCGACCCTTCCCTGGCGGAGCGGACCTGGGTCCTGCTGACGGAGGCGGTTGAGGGCGGCTGGGGCCTCAGTGGACACGCCAACACGAACGAGGAGCTGGTGGCTGCAGCTCGGGCGCAGATCGCGGAGCTTTCGGCTGGCACCGGCCAGCAGCACTGAGCTCCCTTCTGTACGTCGCTTTCGGGCTAGCGTTTCGACGACGGCAATCCATCGACTGGAGGTGAGCGCAATGAACGTAGTTCGACAGTGGGTGCTCCCGTGCAGTCCAGGATCGAGCGACTGAGATAGTCGCCACGGGAGCGCTCGACACGTAATTCGTGAAAGGCGACTCCTTGAATACAACACCTTTTTCAGCTCCGTACTCCACCTCGACGGCACCCCCCGCGAACGAGCGAGCGTTAGTCCTCCATGGTGGTGGATCAGCAGGCAACGCATGGGAGATCGGCATCATCGCCGGCCTCTTCAATGCCGGACTGGATGTGACTGAAGCCGATCTGATCATTGGGACCTCGGCCGGAGCAACAGCTGCGGCTCAGATAACGAGCGAGATCCGACCGCCCGAACTGCTAGCCAACATTCTTGCCGCCGCGCCCCAGCGGCGGTCTGGCCCGATCGGATCCGACCATGGCCGGGCTTCGAGTGTACCGGTGGCGAACCACATGGAAATAACGAGCGAAATCATCGCTTCCGCGGTGGACGCGGCCGACATGCGTCGGAGAATGGGTGCGGCGGCGCTGGAAATGGACGCGGCGTCCGACGGCTCTGGGCACTCGGAGTGGCGTGCCACCGTCGCCGCTCGGCTATCTAGCCACCACTGGCCGCCACGACCGGTACGCATCGTGGCGGTCGATGCCCGAACCGGTGAACCTGTCGTGTTCGATCGCCATGCCGGAGTCGATCTGGTGGATGCCGTTGCCGCCAGTTGTGCCAATGGCTTCGGGGTCCCTCCCTACAGCATCGGCGACAACCGATACATCGACGGCGGTTACCGACGCAACGAAAATGCCGATCTGGCGGTCGGGTATGGGCGCGTGCTTGTGCTCTCACCATTTGGCGGCCGATCACGGCATCCGATTGGCTGGGGCATGCATCTTGGAGCGCAAATCGACGAACTGCGCGCAGGCGGCAGCAGAGTCGAAACGATCTTCCCGGACAGCAACTCCAGCGAAGCATTTGGCATCAACATGATGGATCCGTCGTCGCGTCCGCCCGCCGCCCGAGCCGGTCACAATCAAGGGAGAGTTCTCGGCGAGCACTTGGTCGGGTTCTGGAGCTGACCACTATGAGTCGACTCGGCGAGGCGGATCGTGTTTGCCAACCTGTCGCTTGGGTGCGCCTCGAAATGACCGATTCCTACGGCTGTCACGGATGTGCCATCGTTCCACTTAACTGATAATGCAAATTGCGGCGTGATTCGAGCAAGCAGAATTCCTAGGAAAGGAGTGCACGTATGAGTGACGAACGTGATCTCGAAGGGAATTCCTCACCTGATCCGTCTCTGATCATGCAGATCGGGATGGGCTTTTGGCCCTCGAAGACGCTCCTTTCGGCGGTGGAGCTCGGTCTGTTCACCACCCTTGGCGCCGGTGCGATGACCGGACAGGAAATCGCCCAGCACCACAGCCTGGGATCCCGGGCCATCTATGACTTCCTTGACGGTCTGGTCGCCCTGGGTCTCCTGGCCCGTGACGGGAATGGGGATGACGCCGTTTATCGCAATACCAAAGACACCGCCTTGTTCCTCGACAAGACGAGCCCGGCCTACATCGGCGGGATGCTCGAAATGGCCAATGCCCGTCTCTATGGCTTCTGGGGCGGGCTCACCGATGCACTGCAGACCGGAGACCCTCAGAACGAGGTCAAGTCCACTGGGCGCTCGATGTTCGAGGAGCTCTATGCGGACCCTGGCCGGCTCGAGCAGTTCATGAGGGCCATGTCGGGGATCTCGGCCGGCAATTTTCATGCCTTGGCCGAGAAGTTCGACTTCTCCCGCTACGAGAGCGTGTGCGATGTCGGGGGCGCCACCGGTCAGTTGTCGATCATCCTGGCGCAGCACCACCCACATCTGAAGTGCACCAGCTTCGACTTGCCTGTGGTTGAGCCCATTGCCACTCGGACTATTCAAGATGCCGGCATGGCTGATCGGGTAACGGCCGGGTCGGGTGACTTTTTCGCCGACGCCCTCCCAAGTGCTGATGTGATCACGATGGGGATGATCCTGCATGACTGGAATCTCGACCGGAAGCTCCAGCTCATCCGGGCCGCCTTCGATGCTCTGCCACCCGGTGGCGCGTTCATCGCAGTCGAGAACCTCATTGACGACGACCGTCGAGAGAACGTCTTCGGATTGATGATGAGTCTCAACATGCTCATTGAGTTCGGTGACGCCTTTGACTTCACTGGTGCCGACTTCAGGGGCTGGTGCGAAGAGATCGGCTTCAAGTCGGTTGAGGTGCTGCCGCTGGCGGGTCCGGCCAGTGCAGCCATCGCCTATAAATGACCTTCTGATCAGAGCCGGCTCGCTACGACGAGCCATCCGGTCGTTTCGGGGTTCGACCCGGTGAGGGAGCCAAGCACCTCGGGGTCATAACGCGAAATGAAGCAGCCCGCGTGCTCCTCCGACTGGCGGGCGGTGTGATGGGCTCTGACGAGGGGCACGCATGACTGAACTCAACCGAGAGATCCGCCAATACGTGGGCAGAGGCATCACTCTCTACGAGGTTCCCGAAGCGCTCGAGCTCAGGAGGCGCTCAGAAGGTCCGCCGCGTATCGTGGTACATCCAAATGGCTGAACAAGTGTTCTTCGGACTCCGCTTCGACTTTCGGAACCCCGCTCTGGCCGGGATCACCATGGCTGACCGTTACGCGGCTGCCCTCGACATGGCCACTTGGGCTGATGAGTTGGGATGTCTTGCCATCGCCATCTCCGAACATCACGGTTCGCCCGATGGCTATCTCCCGAGCCCGCTTCCCATGGTTGCCGCCATGGCAGCTCGAACCACCAAGGTTCGCTTTACTTTGGCTGCGCTGATCGCCCCGTTCTACGATCCCTTGCGCGCGGCCGAGGATCTGCTGGTGCTGGACCAACTCACCCGAGGTCGGGTCGACGTGATTGTGGCTGCCGGCTATGTGCCTGAGGAGTTTGCGATGTTCGCCGTACCACTTCGTGAGCGCGCATCGAGGGTGATTGAAGTCATCGAGACGCTGCAGCGTGCCTTCACTGGGGAGCCCTTTGAGTACCGTGGGCGGCTGGTCCACGTGACCCCTGGGCCTTACAGCCCAGGCGGGCCCTCGATCACGATGGGCGGAAGCAGCGATGTGGCGGCCCGGCGCGCCGCCCGGATGGGTATCGGATTTTTGCCCTCCATCTCCGACGTCTGGGACGTCTACCGCGATGAGTCGTTGGTTCTTGGATTGTCCGATCCTGGTCCGAGCCCCATTGGGCAGAACCGGACAGTTGCTCTGGCCAAGGATTCCGAATCGGGCTGGGAACAGATGGGGCCGTACTTTCTGCACGAGACAAATGCCTACGGTGCATGGCAGGCGCAGACAAACGTCGGATCGCCATACCGGGTTGCCACTGATGTGGAGGAGTTGCGGGCGACGGGCTCCTACGTCGTCCTGACTCCTGAGGAATACGTCGAAGAGCTTCGGGCTTCCCCGTTTGCATTCTCGATGTTCCACCCAATGTGTGGGGGTATTCCGCCCGAGTTGGCTTGGACCAGCCTTCGTCTGTTTGAGCATGAGGTCCTTCCCGCCTTCGCCTGAGTGCTGGTTCTGGACCTTCGACCTGAACTTCACTTCGGCGGCGCTATCTCTGGGTTTGCCGGCCGGACTGAATCTTCTTGCTAGGAAACCTGGCCGCTAGAAGCGCTCTCGGCGAACGGTGGCCTTCCTGCCCCTGATTTTGGTGCCGCGCAGCGCCTCGATCACCTCGTCGGCGGTGCCTTCGGGCACGTCGACGAGGGAAAATCGCCCGGAAATCTCAATGGAGCCAATGTCTCGTCCGCTGAGGCTGGTTTCGCCCGTGATGGCACCGACGAGATCTTGAGGCCGCAGACCCGCCTCGCGCCCGAGGCTGACGTAGAGCCGAGTCTTCCCCGGTCCACCCCCTGCGGCGGCTCGCTGGCTTCGACCTGGGCGGCCGTCGCTAGCTGGTCCCTTGGGTGACGCCGAGACGACCACGTCGGGGATGTCTTCCCCATCGTCGGCCCCCCCAATTGCGGCATGGGCCAGATTGACTGCGGCCAGCGCCACTTCCATCACGTCGAACTCTTCGGCTAGCGACTCGACGACGACGCGGAAGCTGTCCAAGTCGTCTTCAAGGATGCTTTCGCGCAGAGCGGCGCGGGTGAGGTCGAGCCGTCGCTCACGTAGGTCCGCCACCGTGGGAATCTTTTCGACGGTGATCTTCTGCTTGGTCACCTGCTCGATCGTCTTGAGCATCCGGTGCTCGCGCGGTTCGGCCAATGTGATGGCTACGCCTTCTCGCCCAGCGCGTCCGACCCGCCCCATGCGGTGGACGTAGGAATCCACCGAGGAGGGCACGTCGTAGTTTACAACGTGAGAGAGCTGTTCGATATCGAGGCCGCGTGCGGCTACGTCGGTAGCGATCAGGAGGTCGGCGGTTCCGGCCCGCAGGCGCCCCATCACCCGGTCCCGCTGCTCCTGGCTCATCCCGCCGTGCAGCGCTTCGGAGCGGTAGCCGCGACCGTTGAGCGTCTCGGTGAGGCCGTCTACGGCCTCGCGGGTCCGGCAGAAGACGAGGGCCGCTGTTGGGGACTCGATGTCGAGTATGCGCCCGAGGGCGGCCGCTTTGTGGGCACGCTGGACCACATAGGCGGAGTGCCGTACCCGGGGCGACTCCTCGCTGCTGCGTACCTCATCCATGATGCGGATGCGGGCCGGGTCGCGGAGATGCTTGCGAGCTATGGCGTCAATGCGCTTGGGGAGCGTGGCCGAGAAGAGCACTGTCTGACGACTCTCTGGCGTCTCGGCGAAGATCGCCTCGAGGTCCTCGGCAAAGCCCATATCGAGCATTTCGTCGGCCTCGTCCAGAACCATCACCTGCAGCGAAGCGAGACGCAGTGTGCGGCGCCGTAGGTGGTCGAGCGCGCGGCCAGGTGTGGCCACGATCACGTCGACGCCGGCTTCAAGCGACCGCAGCTGACGGCCGATGGGTTGGCCACCGTAGATCGGGACAACACGAACTCCGAGCTGGCGGCCGTAGTGGTGCAGGGCCTCTGAGACCTGCATAGCGAGTTCACGGGTTGGCACCAAGACCAATGCAATGGGCTCGCGACCTCGCTCGCCGGCTGCAAGCAGTTGCAGGATTGGGAGAGCGAACGCTGCCGTCTTTCCCGTCCCCGTGGCGGCTTGCCCGAGCATGTCCTGTCCCTTCAGCAGGACGGGGATGGCCGCCGCCTGGATAGGTGTCGGCTCCTCGTAGCCCAGTGTGGCGAGCGCGTCGAGCAGTTCGGGGCGCAGGCCCAATTCGGCGAAGGTGATGGGTTGTTGTTCCGTGGTCAGCTCAGCCACCGCGGTCCTTGCTCTTAGCGGGGCGGTGCGGGATGCACCAACGGGAACACAGTCTACGGCACGATGCTGCAGCGGCATCTTGATGAATGCCAGACCACCCTGACTTCAACCTTCAGCGGCAAAGCTGGCTCCCGTGAGCTTCTCGGACAGACGCCACAATCTGGCCGAGAGTTCGGGGTTAAGAGCGAGTGCTGAGAGCTTGGCCGGACCAGCTCGACCAGCAATCTCTCCGGGTCCCGATGGCCCGTAGTAGCCCGCTGGGCTCACCTCGGGTGACAAACCAGCAAATACGATCGGCCGAGCCGCGCTGGCGGCTGTCGGTATCAATCCCGACATCGCTCGAGTGAACACTCGCTTGGCCAGGCCGTCATCGGATCGCAGAATGGCTTCAGTCCGGGCGAAACCGGGGTGGGCTCCGGCTGCCGTCAGGGTCCAACCGCCCGCATCACTGCGCCTTTGTAGTTCGGCCATGAACAGCAAGTTGGCCAATTTTGACTGTCCATATGCCTTGAAAGGTTGGTAGTTACGCTCAGATTGCAGGTCATCGAAGTCGATCTTCGCTCGGCGATGCGCCAGACTTCCTACGACCACAACTCGTGGCTTGTCGGCGGCCTTCAGGAGTGGCAACAACGCCGAGACAAGTGCAAAGTGGCCGAGGTGATTGGTACCGAAGTGCAGCTCGAATCCATCCGCCGTGGTTTCTCGATTTGGTGGCATGACAATGCCAGCATTGTTGACGAGTACCTCAAGTGTTTCATGACGAGACCGCATACCCATTCCGAATTCGGCGACCGAACTCAGATCAGCCAGGTCCAACCGCTGATGCGTCACTTCAGCCTGCGGGATGTCGGTGCAAAGAGCGCGTACCGCCTTTTCACCGAGCTCAGGGTTGCGGACGCCGAAGACGACGTGAAATCCGGCCCGCGCCAACCCTCGACCCACTTCGTACCCGATGCCCCTGGCGCCCGTCACCACCGCCGTGCCTGTTTTCACACGATCAGGATGTGTCTGCATCAGTGAGAGTGCCTGTTCATGGTGAAGGTCACGTTGCATGGCATTCCTTCAATAGATAGATAGGGCTTGGGATGTACCCGGCATTCTACGAAGCAGATCCGATTGTGATTTCGAGTGTGTGGGGCAAATAACAAAGTCGGTTGTCTCCAGCTCCGCTTCTGCTGGCGATGCTGTAGACCAGGGACGGAACGGTGTCTCACTCGTTAGATATAGTCGAATCTCCCGGGTAAGAGCCTGGGTTGGGGGAGGTCGCAGCGAGCCTGATGGGACAGTCAGCTTGGAAGACACGCGAGATCTCGTTGGCGGAACGTCAGCGATTCGTCGCTGAGGGCTGGTGGACACAACAAAGTCTTGGCCAGCGAATTTCGGACAGATTGGCGGCCAATTCGACGCTGCCTTTTGTCATTCATTCTCAGTCGCGCCCTTGGCGAGGAACGTTCGGCGATGTGCTCCATCTGGCTCGTCGGGCTGCGTCTGGTCTCGTCAGGTGCGGCGTGGGCCAAGGAGATGTCGTCAGTTTTCAAACGCCGAATTGGCTGGAGGGGGCGGTGACCTTTTATGCAGCGGCGCTGGTGGGGGCAGTCGTTGCTCCGATCGTCCACATCTACGGAACGAAGGAAACGGCGTACATCCTCGACCAGTGCCAACCGCGGGTGCATGTGACGGCTACTCGGTTCGGCCACCAGGACTTTCTGGCCAATCTGAAGGCGATCGCTGTCCCGCCGGAGATGCAGATCGTGGTGGTCGATGGCAGTGGTCCTGTCGGCAGCATGGGATTTGACGAGCTCCTCACGGCCGATCCCGCCGAGTATCCGCTGCCCGTTGATCCGGCCGCTCCGGCTCTGATCGGCTGGACGTCCGGAACCACGGCCAATCCGAAGGGTGTGATCCATTCGCACCAGACGGTCTGTGCCGAAATCGCGCAACTTGGTGCCGCTCAGCCGCCTTCCCAGCTGCCGAATCTCATCGCAAATCCGATAAGTCATGCCATCGGCATGCTCGGCGCACTCTTGATCCCAGTATCGCTTGGTCGGCCGGTGCACTTGCTTGATCAGTGGGATCCCGGGAGTGTTCTCGGTCTCATTGAGTCCGAAAACCTGTCTGCCGGTGGTGGCGCGCCCTACTTCCTCCTGAGTCTTCTCGACGATCCTCGTTTTGGGGAGAACCACCTGGCGCGATTGCACTACCAAGGCATGGGTGGTGCACCAGTACCTCGTGCGGTTGTCGAGCGGGCGACGAAGCTCGGGTTGATCATGTATTCGATGTACGGATCAACTGAACAGCCCTCGATCACAGGATGCAACTATGCCGATCCTCTTGAGAAGCGGCTCTCCACGGCCGGCCGAACCTTGCCTGGCAACGAGATCAAGCTCATAGACCTAGACGGCCAAGAGGTCGGCATTGGAGAACCGGGTGAAATCCTCTCTCGTGGGCCTGAATGCTTCCTCGGGTATACCGACGCTGCGCTGACTGCCAAGGTCTTCGACGATGACGGCTGGTATCACACAGGAGACGTCGGGGTTCTCGACACCGACGGCTATCTATCGATTACCGACCGCATCTCCGATGTCATCATTCGAGGTGGAGAGAACATCAGCGCCGCTGAAGTCGAGGAAGTGCTCCTGACAGTTCCCGGAGTGGCCGAAGTCGCGGTAGTCGCCGCACCCGACGTACGCATGGGTGAGCATGCAGCAGCGTTCGTCCGGATGGTTGGGGACCACCCACCCCCGACGCTCGATGAATTGCGGGACCACCTGGAGGCTGCGGGGCTGGCTCGTCAGAAATGGCCGGAAGAGGTGATTGCGGTCGTGGAACTTCCACGCACTTCTTCTGGCAAGGTGCAAAAGTTCGTGCTCCGAGACCGTCTTCGTGACGGCACCGTCTGAGCAGTCCTTCCACTCGACTGGGCCTACCTGGGGGCGAAGCGTTGACCCCCATCGAGTCGTATGCAGGAGCCATTGAGCATGGGGTTTTCAACGATGGCCACGGCCAGTCGCCCGTACTCTTCCGGTCGTCCCATTCTTTTCGGGAAGGCGGCATCCTTGGTCAGGGCCGCGGCGAATTCGTCGGGGATACCCTCCGTGATGCCAGTGGTGAAGAGGCTGGGAGCAATGGCCAGGACGCGGATTCCTAGACTCCCCAGGTCTCGGGCCATGGTCAGCGCCATGCCGGCGATGCCAGCCTTGGCGGCCGTGTAGGCCACCTGACCAATCTGACCTTCAAAGGCGGCGATGGACGCGGTGTCGATAATTACACCACGCTCACCGTCTTCGGGTTCATTGGTCGACATATGGGAGGCCTGGAGGCGGTTGAGATTGAACGTCGCAATCAGGTTCAGTTCAATGACGCGCCGAAACTCGTCCAGAGGGTGCGGGCCGTCCTTGGAAAGAGTGCGCCTAGCCGTGCCGCCGCCCGCCGTATTGACTGCGATATGAAGTTCCCCGAGCGCGTCGAGGGCCGCGCTTAGTGCACTCTCGACCTCAGCTTCATCCGTGACGTTGACGGGGTGGAAGGTGCCGTTGAGCTCTTTGGCTACCTCTGCTCCCGCTGAATTCGGAAGGTCCAAGATGGCGACGGTGGCGCCCTTCTGATGGAGCAATTCCGCGCTGGCCTTGGCCATTCCCGAGGCGCCTCCAACGATGACAGCCTTTTTTCCTCGGATCTCCATGGCACTCATTCCTTTCGGACGACAGCTGTAGTCGGCTCGTTACTTGCGGAAACGTATTCGATCTTGCGAAGCACGTCATATCCAACCGGGGATTCAGCTCCGTTGTGATGGTGCGTGTCCCTGGGCTACGGCGGATTCCACCATCTGCATGACCCAGTTGACCGCCGCAATGGCTCGCTCGGGTGTGAGCTGCCAGTCGCGCACCAGGCGTTCGTATGCGCTCACGCTCCAAAGGACGTCCAGCATCCCGGCCACCATGGTGCGGTCCTCGGTCGACCACCCATCACTGGTCGTGCTGGCCGACACCGCCTCCAGTAACGCTGCGTGTACCCGTTGACTGGCTTCGGACAGGGTCGGATCGAGAACCCGGTCCGGACCCAGCGGAAACGACGACACATGCTCGAAGATGCGGGTCGTCACTTTGGTGACGTCTTCGAGACGCATGCCTTCGAGAACCACTCCGGCCTGCTCCTCCAGCCCGCCCATCACGGCATCGTGCAGTCCACGCTCATTCCCGAAATGCCGGTACACCGTCCGTTCGTTAACTCCGGCCCGCTTGGCCACGGCGCGGATGGACAGGACATCCCAATTCCGAACATCGGTGCCGTGTAGTAGCTCGACTCCAGCGTCCACGATCCGCCGCCGCGTTTGGGCGGCCCGTTCGCGGCGAAGCGTGCTGTCATAGCGACGCGCCTGATGCGCCGCACCGTCCGCCGCCACGGCGTCGTTATCCGACGACAACGGGCAAGGTCTCCCAGCCCCGAACGGTCGAGGTGGGGGATAGGTGGGCGTCTGAGAGATCGATGTCCCAATCTGGGAAGCGCTTCAGGAACTCATCAAGCACGATTCGACCTTCCAGCCGAGCCAAGGCGGCACCCAGGCAGAGATGGATCCCGTTGCCAAAGGTCAGCGTCTGCCCGATCGTCCGGTGAATGTCGAAGGAGTCTCCGTTCGCATGCTTGCGATCATCACGGTTGGCCGATCCGACCAGGAAGATGACGATGTCGTCTTTGGTCAACGTCTTGCCATGCAGCTCAATGTCCTGGTCCACCACTCGCGCCATGTGATGGGCCGGTGGTTCGAAGCGAAGGATCTCCTCTATGGCATTGGGAATGAGCGACGGGTCAGCCGCCAACTCACGGCGCTGGTCGGGGTGTTCGGCCAGGACCTTCGTCGTCCACCCGATCAGACGGTTGGTGGTCTCGTTGCCTGCCCCCGCTATGACCTCCAGGTAGATCAAGAGCTCGGACCGCTCCATGCGTCGGGTCTTTCCGGTCTCGTCGGTGAACTCCGCCTGCAAGAGATCGGTCATCAGATCGTCAGCGGGATGTTCCATGCGCCAGTCGATAAATTCAGCGAAGCTCGAGCCGCTGACAAAGGGCTGATCCGTGGAGACCTCCATGGGCTTGCCGGCCTCCGTGCGCAGGTTGGCGTCAACCTGGTCACGGATGGTTTCTTGCGCGCCCTCGGGAATACCCAACAGCATGCTGATGGTCCTCATCGGCACATAGCTGCCGAGCTCGGCAATGACGTCGAATCGATCGGATCCGATCAACGGATCGAGGCACTGGGCGCAGTAGGCCCGGACCTTGTCTTCGAGTGCGGCCACCGAGCGTGGTGAGAACACGCGGGACATCAATCTTCGGTGGATGGTGTGCGCCGGCGGGTCCTCGAAGATGAACACGCCGGGAGGCATCTCGATGTTGGCTCGGATCAACTCGAGAATCCCACCTTTGCCCGAAATGAAGGTCTGCGGATTCAGCAATGCTCGCTCAACGTCCTGGTAGCGGCTCAGCGCATAGAAGTCATGCTCGCTGTTGTAATAGAGCGGCGCCTCCTCGCGGAGCCGCCGGTAGACCGGGTAGGGATCGGCCGTGATCTCGACGTTGTACGGATCCCAATAGACGTCGTTTGTGCTGATGCTGTCCATGAGCTCCCCACACTTTGCGAATATTCGTGTCAGAATCATGGCACCAATATCAGAGAGAGGCAAGGGTTGGCCGGCTCGGCGCGATCCCGAGTGGTCCCCCTAGAGTTTCCTTCGGTATCAAAACAAATCTCAAGGAGAGTCGCATGACCGTGAACCCGGAGACGATCAACTTCTTCACGGACAAAGACGTCCAGGCCGACCCCTACGACTATTACGACGCCCTGCGGGCCCGGTCGCCTGTTTGGCGGGAGCCGAACTTCGGCGTCTACATGGTGACGGGCTACGACGAAGCCCGGGCGATCTACAACAACCCCTCCCAGTTCTCCTCCTGCAACGCGGTGAGCGGCCCCTTCATGAAGTTCCCGGTGCCCTTTGAGGGTGACGATGTCAGCGACATCATTGAGGAGCATCGCGACTTGCTGCCTTTCAGTGACCAGCTGCCCGCCTTCGACCAGCCCAAGCACACCGCCCACCGTCGATTGCTGATGCGACTCTTGACGCCGGTGCGTCTCCGGGAGAACGAAGCGTTCATGTGGCGCCAGGCCGACGCCCTCATTGACGAGTTCGTCGAATCGGGGAGCTGCGAGTTCATCAGCGAATTCGCCGAGACCTTTCCACTGCTCGTCATCGCCGACCTCGAGGGCGTGCCCGAGACGGACCACAACCTGTTCCGGGAGCGGATGGGCAAGGCCCACAGCCAGCTCGAGCACAAGCCGCTGGAGTTCCTCTACAACCAATTCACGTCGTATATCCAGGATCGCCGTGCCCAGCCGCGCGACGACATCATGACCGACATGGCCACGGCCACCTTCTCTGATGGCACCACGCCTGAGGTGAATGATGTGGCGCTGCTGGCCGCCAATCTTTTTGCCGGAGGGCAGGAAACCACGGTCCGGCTGCTCTCCTTCGCCCTTCGCATCATCGCCGAGCGCCCGGACATTCAAGAGATCCTGCGTAAGGATCGGGACAGCATCCCGAACTTCATTGAGGAGACGCTGCGCTACGAAAGCCCGCTGCGGGTCCAGTTCCGCATGGCCCGGGTACCGGTCACCGTGGGTGATGCGACCATCGCGCCCGGGGACAGCGTGATGCTGTTGCCGGGTGCCGCCAACCGTGACCCGCGGACCTTCCCGGATCCATCCACGTTCGACCTCTATCGGACCAACGCCAAGAATCACATTGCCTTCGGGCACGGGATCCATCACTGTGCCGGTGCCCACCTGGCCCGGGCGGAGGGTCGGGTCGTAGTGAACAGCCTCTTCGATCGGCTGGACAACGTGACGATTTCCGAGGCAGCTCATGGGCCCGCCGATGACCGTCACTACGACTACCTGCCGACCTACTTCCTGCGCGGACTGTCCTCGCTCTCGGTCGATTTCACAGCCCAGGGGTCATGACGTGACCGAGTGGGACTCCACATTTGACGTGGTGATCGTGGGATCAGGTGGCGGTGGCATGGTGGCGGCACTGGCGGCGGCCGATGCGGGCGCCAGCACGCTGGTCCTCGAAAAGCAGGAGAAGATCGGCGGTTCGACGTGCATGTCGGGCGGGATTCTCTGGGTGCCGAACAACTCGGTCATGCGGGCGGCCGGCGAGGCGGACTCCTACGAGGACGCGCTGATCCACTTTGAAACCGTCGTGGGTGACGTTGGGGCATGTTCCTCACTGGAGCGCCGGAGCGCCTTCCTGACCGCCGGGCCCCAGATGGTCGACTTCCTCATCGGTCTCGGTATTCGGCTGGTCTATTGCCGCGGCTACAGCGATTACTACTCGAGTGCCAAGGGTGGGCACGATGTCGGGCGCGGAATTGAGCCCGTTCCCTACAACGGACGCAAACTCGGACCCTGGCTGGAGAAGCTTCAGCCCGGATTGGCCCAGAGTCTCGGCCTCTCGGTTATGACGAACGAAGCCCGCTCGCTTTCCAACTACAACCGCAGCCTCCGGGCCTTCGCCATCTCGGCCCGTGTGGTCATGCGCACCGCGGCTGCTCGCATTCGCCGTCAGGCTCTGCTGACCAACGGGGCCTCCCTCATCGCTCAGGCATTGAAGGTTGCCCTCGAGCGGGGGGTTTCGGTATGGACTGAGGCTCCACTCGAGGACCTCATCGTCGAAGACGGCCGAGTGGTCGGCGTGCGGACGGTACGTGACGGCTCGCCGGTGCTGATCCGCGCCACCCGTGGCGTCTTGCTCGCCTCCGGAGGGTTTGCCCACAACAGCGAGATGCGCCAGCAGTATGGGGGCGATCAACCCAACAAGGGCCGATGGACCATGTCGAATGCCGGGGACACCGGTGAGGTGATCCAAACCGCCATGCGTCTCGGTGCCAAAACCGATCTGATGGACGAAGCCTGGTGGCTTCCGTCGCCGAAAACGGGGCGATTTGCCCAGTCCACGCTGGACCAGGCCCGCCAGCGCCCGCGCACCATGTATGTCGACGCGGCTGGTCAGCGGTTCGTGAACGAGTCGAACTCCTACATGGAGGTCGGCAAGGCGATGTATGCCCGCAACAAGACCAGTAAGGCCGTCCCGTGCTGGTTGATCTTCGACGATCGCTACCGGAAGCGCTACGCCCACCAACGCTCCCGGCCCGGTCACTTCCCCAAGTCATTGCACGAATCTGGTCTCCTCAAGCAGGCGCCGACTCTCGAAGAGCTGGCCATCCAGTGCGAGATCGATCCCCAGGGCCTGGCCGACACGGTGGCGCATTTCAACGAAGGCGCCCGCCAGGGTATCGACCCCGACTATGACCGGGGTGAGTCCGCCTACAACCGGGCCCTGGGTGACCCCAATCGCCGCGTGCATCCGTGTCTCGGTCCGCTCGATGAGGCGCCGTATTACGCCGTCCAGGTGCTGCCCGGGGACATCGGCACCTGCGGTGGCCTGGTCACCAACGAGCACGCGCAAGTGGTCGGCCAAGACGACCAACCCATTGAGGGCTTGTACGCCACGGGTAACGGCACCGCCACGGTGATGGGTCGGCATTACCTCGGGCCGGGTGCCAGCATCGCCAACACCATGGTTTTCGGCTACGTGGCGGCCCTCCATGCCATGGGCCAAGGACAGGAGGGCTAGTTCATTTCTTTTCTGTTCCAGCTGCGAGCATCAACTTGACCTGTGAAGCCGGCGGCCCAGCGGTCGTCCCGCCGTCGATCGGGATCACGATCCCGGTGATCTGGGCCGAACGATCGCTGCCCAGGTACACCACGGCGTTGGCCACGTCCGCCGACTGTCCGCGGCGGGGCAGCGGCTGGGTGAAGCGCGTCACGGCGTCCATGTCGTAGCTGGTCATGTCGGTCTGGATGTTGCCCGGAGCGATGGCGTTGACCCTGATGCCGTACTGCGCCAGATCGACGGCGATCGATCGGGTGAGGTGGATGACGGCTGCTTTGGAGGCTCGGTAGGTGACCAGACCGGTTCCAGCTTGTATGCCGGCAATGGAGGCGCAGTTGACGATGGAGCCCCCACCGTTGTCCTTCATATAGCGAGCGGCCCGTTGGCTTCCCAGCATGACTCCCAGCACGTTGATCCGCATGAGGCGTTCGAAATCCGCCAGGTCGTCATGCAGGAACCGGGTCAGGGGCGAGGCCACCCCGGCGTTGTTGAACATGACATGCAGGCCGCCGAAGCGCTCCACCGTGAAACCGATCAGATGCTGCACCTGATCGGCATCCGACACGTCCACATGGCAGAAGGCCACGCTCTCGCCGAGCGATGCGGCGAAGGCCTCGCCGGCCTCATCGTCGAGGTCGGCCACCACCACCCGGGCACCTTCCTGGACGAATGTCGCCACCGTGGCGGCGCCGATCCCGTTGGCACCGCCGGTGACGATGGCGATCTTCCCCGCTAATTCCTGGCTCATGGCCCACCCCTCCCGTGTCGCGGTACTTTGGTATCGAAAGAGTGTGTTGGCGACGTCAGAGAATGATCCGTCCAGCGAGAAAGCGGGGGCATATGACCACGAGATCCCGGGGACTGCAGGTGTTCCGACGGAAGGATCGTCAGGACCTGGGCGACACCACGCTGATGGGTCGTCCGGTGATGGACCCGATGCCGGATCGTGCCGTGCTGAAGGACGTGGGCACCACGGCTGGTTACGTGAACGAGGTGCTCTTCTGGGACACCGAGCATGGCGGTATGAACCTGGTGCGCCTCTGGTATGCCCCGCACTACGCCCTGCCCCGTCATTCCCATGATGTCGACTGTCTCTATTACGTCATGAAAGGCGAGGCGCACTTGGGCAACCAAGTCGTCGAGTCGGGAGAGGGCTTCTACGTGCCGGCGGGTGCGCCCTACTCCTACAGGGCCGGCCCCGACGGCGTCGAGGTCCTTGAGTTCCGCGGGACCAGTCCCTTTGGGATCAAAGTGAGCGAGAGCGAAGGTCGTTGGGCGCAGCTGGCCGAGAATGCCCGAACCCACAAAGAAGAATGGGAAGCGGCCGGTACGGCGGCGCCGTGACCTGTCGTCGCCGCTACTCCGCGACACGCACACCCCGCTTGTAGACGGCCGCATCACCATCGAAGGTGGTGCGGCAAGCCAGCCGGACCTGCCGGCCGCGGGGACCCATGGTGGCCAACGTGGCCGCCTCCTCGGCACCGATCGGGGATGCGTGGTGCTCGCCCTCGACGATCTCGATGTGGCAGGCCGTACATTCGGCCTGCCCGTAGCACCGGGTCGGCCAGTAGTACCCGAGGCGCCAGGCTGCTTCAATGAGTGATTCCGGCGGATCGAGTGAGATCACGATGCCCTCGGGGTCGACCCGCACGTTGGGCATCGTCAGTCCTGGGCCAGAAAGCGATCTACCTCTTGGTGCAGGTTGGCGATGCCCACCTCGTAGATGTGCGAGATGCGGGTGTTCACGAAGGTGCGGTTGTGCACGCCCTTCTGCTGACGGGTGATGTTGGCGAAGTCCTGCAGCGGGATCAGCGGCCAGTGGTCGGTGTCGTCCGGGGCGAATGGTCCCTGAAGCTCGGGTTTTCCGATGTCATCGTTCGCTCCAGGTATGGACACAGACCAGAGTTCGAGCAAGCAGCGTTCAGGGTCGCCGTGGACCGGCCGGAATCGATAACACAAGGCGTTGCCGTACTGGGGCAGCACGAAATAGTTGGGGAAGACGAAGAAGACTCCGCCCCACTTCATCAGATCCTTGCCCCTGAGCTTCGGCAAGGGGATGCCCTGTTGCGCGGCGTGCTCGTAAATGACTTTGACCAGTTCGCTCCCCAGCGAGGCGTCCTCAGCTACCTCTCGGTGGCGCAGTGTCTCGATCACATGCAGGTCACTGGGCAATGTCATGGCTTCGAGCCCCTCGCAGAGGATCCGGCTGGCGTCTATCAACGCCTCCACTTCATCGAGATAATCGACCTTTCGCCGCTGGCTGCGCTGTGCACCCGGTCGGTTGATGTAATGCGAGTGGCCATTGTCATGCACCTCGTAGGCCAGCGCGTCGGGGTTGTAGTCGTCGAACTGGCCCTGCGTGATCTGGGGATGACTGGCCATGACGTGGTAGCCCTCAATGAAGGCCTCCATGGCCAGCTTCCAGTTGGCCGGCAGGTCGACCGCCTTCCACCAGACCACCTTCATCAGATCGATGCCCAGTGGATCGAGTAGCGACGGCATAGGGTCGAGCGCCTCTTGGAGTGGCGGTGCGCCCGGGTCGAGGTTGACAAAGACGCAGCCACCCCAGGTATCGACCTTGGCCTGGGGCAGGCAGAGCTCGAGCGGATCGGCCACGTACTCGGTGAAGGCTCCTTCTCCGTAGACGAAGGAGTTGGTGCCGTCGAGGTTCCAGCGCCACCCATGGAACGGGCAGGCGATCTGACCACCCCGGAACGACCCGCTGCCCATGGCCAACTGCGTACCGCGGTGCCGGCAGGCGTTTTGATAGGCCCGGATGGTGGTCTCGTCAAGCCGCAGAACAATGAGTGACTGGTCACCGATGGTGTAGGTCACATAGTCGCCCGGTGTTGGGATCTCTTCCAACCGGCACGCCATCTGCCAGGTGCGCGACCACAACCGCTCGCTCTCGAGGCGTGCGAAATCCCGGTCGAAGTAGCGCGCTGCCGGCACCCGGTTGCCGTTTGTCATGGCAAAGGGAACGCCCACTGGCGTGTTCATGAGTTGATCGGTCATCTTGCTCCCCACGTCGTGTGCACGAGTTGTTCCTTACGACTTGGTGCCGGCCGGCGCATGGCCGATCACCCCGTCACGATGGAGCTCGGCGATCTTATTATCGCTCACCCCGATCTCTTTGAGTATCTCTATGGTGTGCTGGCCCAGGAGCGGCGCCGGGGACCGATGCACCTCGGACGGCCCCTGGGAAAACCGCATCGGCATGGTCGAGTAGCGGGCGGCACCCATCACCGGGTGCTCGACCGTCTCGAAAAAGTGTCGAGCCTGAAGTTGCTCGAGCTCCCCCTGCTGGTGGGGTTGCATGACCCTGGCCACCGGTACTCCCGCTGGCCAGAGCAGGGCCACGACGTCATCGGCTGACCTTTCGACGCACCACGCGCTGAGGTGTTCGTCAACCTGATCGTGTCGAGCTCGACGACCGGGTGCGGTAGCCAGTTCGGGATCTGACGCCCACTCGGGGCGGCCCAGTGCGTCAACCAGTGCGGTCCACTGCTCGTCGGTGGCCACGGCAATGGCCGCCCAGGTGTCCTGACGCCCCTTCTCGTCAATGTCGGACGTCAGGTAGAGGTTCTGCGGCGCGGCAGTCGGACCTCGGTTGCCATCGCGTTCGAGAAGGCATCCGTAGGCCGAGTGTTCCAGCACCTGTTCCGCCGTGATGTTGAGGGCGGCGTCGACCATGGCCACCTCGACCGCCACCGCTTCTCCGGTCCGGTCCCGATGCTCCAGGGCCAACAAGAGCCCGGCCAGGGCGTGAACGCCCGCGTTGGGATCGCCGAGACAGTAAGGCTCGAGGGGTTTCTGATCCGGATAGCCGGTCAACCAGGTCAGCCCCGACGCATCCTCAATGGTGTAGGCGAAGGCGGCGTTGTCACGCCAGGGTCCGTTGAGTCCGAAGCCGGGCATGCGCACGAGCACGACGTCGTCATGGAGCGATTGCAGGAGATCGAACGTCAGTCCAACGCTCTCGAATACACGGGGCGTGTAGTTCTCCACCACCACATCGGCCGTAGCGATGAGCTTTTTCAGTAGGGCCATGCCGCGCTCGCTCTGCATGTCGAGCGTGAGGCTCCGCTTATTGGTGTTGAGGCCCGAGAAAATCGGGGAGCGCTCCCACCACTGTTCCACGGTTGGGGGTGCCCCCAACATGCGTGTCCCGTCGACATGGCCGATGGACTCGACGTGGATCACGTCGGCGCCGAGCATGGCCAACATATGGGTGCATGAGGGGCCGGCCCAAAAGGCCGTCATGTCCAACACCTTCAGGCCGCTCATGGGGCGTGGGCCCGCGTCGCTCCCTGGTGCTTCTGCCTTCGCTTCGAAGGTGGGTGCGGTTGCCTCACCGAGTGCGGGTGCGGCTTCGGGGGTGCGGAGTATGGCCGGCTGCATCCGGAAGGGCGAGCGAGGCTGCGTGAATCCATCTCGCGGTGTTGTGGCGAACGACCCACGTGCCTCGAACTGGTCGAGGTGGGGCAGGTTTTCCCCGTTCCCAATGACCGAGTTCGGCAGCCGGAAGGCGGTGGCCAGTTCCCGGATCTCCTCCACGGTGTGTCGGCTGAACCATTCGTCAATGATCGGAGCCAGGTGGCCGCGCTCTCGGAAGAGCGTCTTGTCCTCTTCCCACTCGGGATGCCCCACCATGACGCAGAAGTCCAGCCATTGCTGCCCCGTCCCGACGCCGACGGCCACCATGCCGTCCTTGGCCTGACCGACTCCGGGAGTGACCACGGCGCGCTTCGAGCGGAAGGGATGGCTTGTGGCGTCAAAATATGTGACCGGGTAGTAGGTCAGGCACATGGCGATCGCCTCGAGCATGGAGACGTCGACGATCTCCCCGGTCCCTGTGGTTCGGGCCCGACGTCGCGACGCCATGGTGCCGACGGCGGCGTAGGCGCCGGACAGCCATGCACCGACCTGACCGCCCACGAACACCGGCGCCCGGGTCGGATCCCCACGGCCGAGACCGATGACGCCACCGGACCAGGCCTGCAGGGTGAACTCGGTGGCGGCCCGGCCGCTCCAGGGTCCGGCCAGGCCGAAGTGGGTGATGGCGGTCACGGTCAGCTGCGGATGGGAGGCCAGGAGGGACGCCGGCGACAGTTCCGGCACATCGGTCAGCGGGGATCCGGAGGACCAGATCACGGCATCGGCCCGTGCCAGCAACTCCTCGAGCTGTGCCATGGGGTCGGCTTGGTCGGGGTCGATCACCAGGCTGCGCTTGGACGCCGCCAGGTACTGGAACAAGGCGCCATCGTCCCCTTCGGGGATCGCTGTTCCCGAGGCGGACCAGGTGCGCAGTGGGTCACCCGCGGGTGCTTCGACCTTGATGACGGTGGCCCCGCCGTCGGCCAGAATTTTGGTGCAGTACCCGCCGGCAATGCCGCTCGACAGATCGAGCACGGCCAGGCCGGTCAGCGGAGCCACCACTTCAGACATCGGGTGGCTCTATTCGGGCTTCGCTCGACCGGACTTGCTGAGGCGCCACTCCGGTGGGTAGTTGGCGTCGTTGTTCTTGACGGCGTTGTTCAGCCCGTCGCCGTAGGCCTTGGCCCCGAGCATCAGGTCCTCGCCGTCGGGTTTGACCTGGCCACCCAGCGACTCGAGGAACGAGCTCAGCAAGCTGCCCATGTACTCGCCCTGGTGCTGCTTCATCATCTTGAAGAATTCCTTCTGCATGACGACGGCATCGGTGGGCCGGGTCAACGAACATGCGATGGCGTACTTATTGACCTCTTTTTCCAGGTCGGCCCGGGGCACCACGCTGTTGACGAAACTGCACTCGGCCATTTCCTGCGCCGTGAACGGCCTCCCGGTGAAGACCATCTCCTGGAATTTCCGGATGCCCATGGTCATGGCCCAGGACCACATGCGAGGTCCCCAGCCCACGTAGCGGAAGGCCGGATGACCGAAGAGTGCGTCATCGGACGAGATCACGAGGTCGGCGTCCGCCGTTTGGTAGAAGTGCCAGCCATAGCAGTAGCCCTTGGCCTCCACGATGCTGATCTTCCTGAAATCGGCCAGCGTCCGGCAGCCGCCACGGGGGTCGGTGTACCACTGGCTCAGCGATGAGCGCGCCCGGTAGGACCGGGGCGGAGGGTACGCAATGTCCTCGTCCTGCAGCGAGAACTCTTCACGCAGCGATGCGTGCGGTCCCTCCTCCATGAGCGCATTCAGTTCGGGTAGGTCAGCCCCCGTTCCGAGGTCATCACCGGCTCCCCGGATGACCAGCACCTTGACGTCGTCGTCAATGTTGGCCAGGTCGAGGCAGTGGGCGTAGCGCAGCCGGGCCCCGATGGTCGGTGCGTTCAGGAGTTCGGGGCGGTTGAAGGTGATGGTGGCTATTTTGGTTTCCGGGTCCTTCTCATACAGGATGATCTCCTCGGGGGAGGGCGGCTCATAGGTCGTCATGTGTGCCTCTTTCGTCGGGCGGATTCAAGCCCGCCAGAGCGGACTGGTGGAGAGGATGACCGGTCCGGTCTCCTCAATGTGGACGATCTCCTTGCGCAAGATGCTGCGGGCTCCGTCGTCGACCTGGGCGGTGACGGCCAGCACCATCCCCGCCTCGAGGTGGTCCTGCGCCGCCGTCTGGGGCAGGTGCGCGCTGACCACCGGCACATCGAAACCAAGGCCGAGGCCGAAGGCGACGGGCAGGGGCGGCGCCCCCTGACCCACCGATGTGTACGCCTGGAGCAGCCCGGTGCACGAGGCTCCCGGCTGGCAGGCGGCGAGAAGCGCAGCCCACAGGTCGTTCGACTTCTGCACGAGCAGCGTGGTGTCGCTGCTCACGCGGTCAGAATCGGCTGGCCACGTCCGCCCGACCTCGGCCATGTAGCCACCGGCCACCACCCCTGCGTCGAAGGCCACCAGGTCGTCTGGCCCGATTTCCTCCTCGACCCAGGTGGGGCAGGACGGGAGGGGTCCCCGGCTGACCCAGGCCACCCGCTGGGTGGCCGGAGTGGTCACGCCCTGGGCGGCCATGGTCTCCATGAAGACGGCGGTCAGGTGACGGGTGGTGATGCCGGGTCGGAGGGCGTCGATGGCCGCCGCCAACGCGGTTTCGGTCACCGAGGCGGCCAGGCCCAATGCCTCCATCTCCTCTGGCGTCTTGATCCGCCGTGCCGCACTGAGCAGGGGCTCGGCATCCATGAACTCGGCGCTCGGGAAGAGCTTGGGCAGCATCTGACCGAAGCGGGGAGTCAGCGAGTCGGTGCCGATACGACTGGCGGCGCTCACTCCCTCAATGCCCTGCAGCCAGGCGAACAAGTTCCCCGGGTTCCAGGTGATGCCGAAGAGGTTCTCGTGCGGGATGTCGTCCGGCATGCCCTCGTCCCAGGTGCTGACCAGGTGGATGGCCCGGGTGGACCGCACCACGACGCAGCCGGGCCCGTAGGGGCGGGTCCCCGCCGTCCACAGGCGCGGGGCGCCGGAGATGTAGCGGGCGTTGGCCTCGCGCCCCAGGAGCAGGACGTCAACGTCGTGCCCTTCCATCTGGGCGAAGGCCCGGTCGCGGCGCGATTGCAGCAGTCGCGCCTCGTCGGGCAGAACGTCAGTCGCCATAGGGATCGTACGGGTAGTCGGTGAGAGGGATGAATCCGTCCTTGGTGATGGCGACGACCTCCTCGGATCGGTAGCCGCTGGCGCCGTCCTCCCACACCAGAGGCTCGAAGACGACGACCATCCCCTCTTCGAGTACCTGGCGTTCGTCGTAGGCGTCACCCAGGTCGGTGCCGATGAAGGGGGACTCGGCGCTCTCGATGCCGAGACCGTGGCAAAGATAGAAGTGGTGCATCCAGGGGCGGTGGCCGCCCGTGACCTCGAGGGCGGCCCGGGTCAGGTCAGTCCCGGTGGCCCCAGCCTTTACGTGGGCGAAGACGGCGTCGATGATCTCGCGCCACTTCCGGTACTGGCCGTGTTGCTGTGGACTGGGCTCCTCACCGACCACCCAGGTCCGTCCGAAGTCGGAAGAGAAGCCGCCGTAGCTGATGCCGGTGTCGACCCACAGAACGTCGCCCTTCTCGAGTTCGCGCTCGGTGGTCAGCAGCGGGCAGGCGATGTCGCCGTGGGTGGTCCAGGGACCGTCGGCCAGTTCCTTGGGCATGACCTGCCAGATCGGATCGAGGATGTTGGCTTCGGCACCGTGGTCGAAGACGCCGCGCAGGAACACGGCGGTCAGATCGCTCTGGCGCATACCCGGGGCTAGCGCGGCCTGCACCGGGGCGATGGCTTCTTCGGTGATGCGCAGGGCTTCTCGCATGAAGCCGAGTTCGTCGGGCGTCTTTATGAGCTTGCAGGTCCCGACTACTTCGTCCGAACCGGCCAGCTTGGCGTCGGGAAAGAACTCGGCGAACTGCCGCCGCATGGCACCCGGGAACTCGTCGATGGCCAACCGGCCCTCACCCGGCACGAGGGTGGCGAGTGTCCGGCAGAACGCCTCGGCGCCCTCGTCGCACTCGGCAAAGACCGGTCCGTGTACGTGGTCCGTCGGGATGGCCAGCTCTTCGGCCACCAGCCCAGCCAGGGCCGAGAAGAAGTGCGGTGCCTCATCCCCGGCGACGACGACTGCAGCCGGCCGGTCGACGTTGGCCCGGCCCGGGTCGGCCAGGGGCCAACTGGCGCCGGTGGCGTACGACACGTTGCTGTTGCCCAACAGCACCAGCGTGCCCACGCCCTGGTGGGCCATGGTGGCCTGCAGCTTGGCCCAACGGTCGCGCTGCATGCGGACCCGGCTGGGGTCGGTCGGGACGGTGAGGGTGGCGCTCAAGCGGGGAGTCCGAGGTAGTCCAGTACGTTCTGGCTCACCACCCGGGCGGCATCGTCCGGCCCGAGGGCATCGACCACCGAGGCCAATGATTTCTCCGAGTAGCCGAACGTGCTCTCAATGTGCGGGAAGTCGGTTGACCACATGACGCGGTCGCGACCGATCCGGTCGATCATGTCCAGCCCCAGGGGATCGAGCATGAAGGCGGCATACATGTGGTTGTCCCAGTAGTACTGGGGGCTCTGCTCCAATTCGACGTTGGCCGTGTGGTGGTACGAGGTGTACATGTGCCCGGCGTCCTGGACAGCCGAGGGCACCCAATTGATCCCGCCCTCGAACCAACCGACCCGCAGGGTCTTGTGGCGATCGAGCAGGCCGCTGCAGACGTAGCGGGCGAACATCTCGCGAAAGGGGGCGGCGTTGTGGACCATGCTCACGGCGTACCCGTTCTGGGCGCAGGGGGCCGAGATCATGCCTTCGCCGATGTGGTGCGACACCGGGAGACCCGATGCCTCCACCGCCTCCCAGAAGGGCGTCATGTGCCGGCTGTTGTAGTCGATCGCCTTGCCGTCAGCGTTGTTGCCGGCCTTGAGCGGCAGCCAGAAGGTCGTGATCCCGAGTGATTTCAGCTCGGTCAACGTCCGCGCCGATCCTTCGGCGTCCCACCAGTTGACGAGTCCGACCCCGTAGAACCGACCGTTGGAACGCTCCTGCAATTCGGCCAGGTACTCGTTGTAGATCCGGAATGACAGCTCCCGGGCATCGAGATCGGGGTAGCCCAGTAAGCCCAGTAGGGCATTGGGGAAGGCCAGTTCCCTGGACACGCCGTCGGTCTCGAGCTGGGCCAGGCGTGTCTCGAGGTCGCCGGTGGTCGACCCGGGCAGGGGGTCGTACTGCATGAGGACGCCGGCGAACTCGCGCGGCAGCAGAGGCCGGTCGCCCACGTTCATGGTCCAGGCGTCGTCCTGGTTCACCACGCGAGGAAGCCGGTCCCTCATGGAGGCGGGACCGCGTTCGAAGAAGATGTCCTCGGAGAGCGAGATGTGATTGTCGGCCGAGAACACCCGCGTGCCGGCCGGTAGGCCGCTGGTAGTGCCCTCGGCGTGTCCGCTTCGGTCCTTCGGCGGACCGGGTCCCCCTGGTGGGTACATCTCAAGCGGGCCTGCCTGCTGAGCCATGCGGGTGCTCCAATCGACGAGGTCGGCAGTGGTGATGCCAGATGGCGCTACTGGTAATACTTCGACGTCGTAGTTTTGTCAAGGTTCCGCCTGCGCCGGTGGGCCGTCAGACTTCTCGGCCGAGGTCTGACACCAAAGGGTGCTCCATGTACCATGCGGCCGTGGCAACATCTCGCTCCCTCTCCTTCGATCCGGTGGCGGCGGCCCGCGAGGTCTGGACGTCCAAGGGGTGGGGCTCGGCGGCGATCGGCATGCAGACCGTCACCTCCGTCATGCGGGCGCACCAGCTCTTCCTGGCCCAAGCCAACGACGTGCTCCGGCCGTTCACGCTGACGTTCGCCCGATATGAAGTCCTGGCCTGGTTGGCCTGGAACGCCGACTGCGGCCAGCTGTCACTGACCCAGATCTGTGAACGGCTGCAGGTCACGCCGGCCACCGTCACCAGTGCGATCGACCGGCTGGAAGCAGATGATCTGGTGCGCCGTCTCCAGCATCCGAGCGACGCCCGCAGCACCTTGGCCGAGATCACCGCGAAGGGTCTCAAGACGGTGGCCGCGGCCACCGACGTGCTGAACGAGAAGGTGTACGAAGCGATACCGCTCAGCGAGGAGCAGATGGAGTCGCTTATTCAACTCCTGCTCACCATTCGGGTGGCCGCCGGGGACTTCTCGGCCTGACGGGACTCACGCCGCCTGATCATGTGGGGGAGGTCCTGCGTGATCAAGATGCCCGGCGCGGCGGCACACACGTACGGGATGGCATTCACCGGTCCGTTGGCGTTGAAGGCCGGCACAATTCCGGCCAGCCCCTCCAACGGGACGGGGAACGGCATGCTGAGGTCGATCGGTGCATCGCCGTGCACACGAACCCGCCACCCGGTGGACTGGAGTTCCCAGGCCGGATCCACATCGAGGGCCACGAAGGTGTACTGGTTGAAACGCACACGGTCGGTCCCCTTGCTTCGGCCGGTGACCGAGATCCGCTGTGCGGCCAGTGTTCCTTTCTTTATGTCGCCGGCCACAATCGTCAGGTCCTCCTTCGCCGTGGCCACGGCACCTTCCGACGCCCACGCATCGATGTCGAAACCCGCCATTTCAGCCAGAACGGAGAGGGCGGGCTGGAATGCGCCCAACAGATGGTTCATTCGGCGCTGAGGATCCAGCGTGCTGGGCGACTGCCCGAACCCCATCTGTTCGAGGACCATATGGGGCGACGGACGACGTGAAAGATCACCGAATTCGTCAATCTCTATGAGTTCGACATGGCGCTGTATCGACAGCAGCGCCAGTGGGAGGGTCTCGGTGATGAACCCGGGGTCACTCCCGCTGGCCCACACAGAAGCATGGCCTTGCTGACAGGCGTCCAGCAGGCGGGAGCGGTTGGCGTCGCTCAGTGGCGCGCCTCGCGCCACCAGGTCGGTGCAGGTGGTCACGACGTTGATACCGCGCTTGAGCAGCGCCACCATGTCGTCGACCAATTCGTCCTCGGTAAGCCCGGCCCTGGACGGCCCGGTTCCCGAGGCGCGCGCCATGTACAGGCAACAATCCGCGCTGAGGTTCAGGATGGCCTGGCGGTCGAGCGTGGCTGTGATCCCCGTCTTGCCCTCACCGCACAGGTCGCCGGCATCAGTGCCGTCCTTTTCGGCGTCATAGACGAGGACGCCGACCAATTCCAGCGAAGGGTCACAAATGACTTCCCGGAGGGACCGTTGCCCCGTGTTCCCGGTGGCCCATTGGATGACCCGATAATGCTCTGAACTCATGCGTCCCCCACCTTTCGTTGACGATCAGGTCGGTATCGGGCCCGGCCCGTCCGGCAGTCCTGGCTCTAACCCCACGCTGTTGAAGACGGCGGCCAGGCACAGATAGCCACCCACCAGGAACAGGAGTTCGAGAATTTCGGCCGGATCGAAGGCGTTGGCCAGGTCGTTCCACGTCGGTTCGCTGATGGCGAACTGGTCAATGAACTCGTCGGTGGCAGCGAGCAGCGTGCGTTCCCGCGCCGTCCACAACTCGGCCGGGGGACCCTGCCAGACAGCCGTTACCTGTGCTTCTGTAAGGCCGGCGTCCAGGCCCATACGGCGGTGTTGGCGCCACTCATAACCCGAGCGCGTTCTGACGGCCACGCGAAGGATCAACAGCTCACGCACCTCGGCCGGGAGGCGGGCGTGCTCACCGGCCAGCATGTCGGTGAAGGGGAGCCAGGCTCGACTCAGTTCCACATGCTGGGCGAACAGTTCGAGCACGACGGGCATGGGGGGAGCGTCGGGTGATCCGGACAGGTAGAGCTCCGGTCGTCGCAGGTGGGCCAAGAGCGTGGCGCGGGTGTCCTCGTCCCAGTCGGCGAAGGCCTTGGGAGAAAGTCGGAGTGGCTCCTCGGTCACGATGTGTGAACGGGGAGCTTCTCCCATCCCCGCACGGTGGACGTCCGAGCTTGCACCGCGTTCTCCCAATCGATCTCCCACTCCGGGAATCGCGTGAGTACCTCCTCAAGCGCGATCCGAGCCTCTGCTCGGGCCAGGTGCGCGCCCAGACAGAAGTGGATGCCATAGCCGAAACTGAGGTGCCGTTGCGCCTTGCGGTGGATGTCGAATCGATCCGGATCGGAGAACTCGCGCTCGTCTCGGTTGGCCGACGCGTTGAGGAGCAGCATGATGCTGCCGGCCGGGATGACTCGCCCGTGGTGCTCCACGTCCGTGGTCACGTACCGCGCCTGGACAGGGGACGGCGGTTCGTAACGCAGGCATTCCTCGACGGCACCCGGGATCAGACTCGCGTCCTGGGCCATCTGGCGTCGCTGGTCCGGGTGCTCGGCCAGCAACTTTCCGGCCCAGCCGATGAGCCGGGTGGTCGTCTCGTTGCCGGCGCCGGCCAGCAATCCGATGTACCCGAGTATTTCGTCACGGGTCAGCGTGCGGACGGTGCCCTCGCGGTCGGTGAATTCGGCATTGAGCAGTTCGGTCATGAGGTCGTCTGACGGATTCTTGGCCCGCCAGTCGATGTAGTCGGCGTAGTTGTCGTTCGAACCCAGATCCCCGACTTCGGTGTAGTCGGGCATCACCCCGTCTTCCAGGCGTAGTCCTTCATCGATCTTTTCCCGCAGTGCCACCTGGTCGTCCTCGGGAATGCCCAAGAGCAGGCCGATGGTGCGCATCGGAATTTCGGCACCCAGGTCGGCAATGAAGTCGAATCCGCCCTGTCCGATCAGGGGGTCGAGCGTTCGTGCGGCGAAGGCCCGGACCTGAGGCTCGATGGCAGCCAAGCGTCGCGGCGTGAAGACCCGGCTGAGGATGCCGCGGTGCAGATCGTGGTCCGGGGGATCCTCGAAGATGAACATACCGGGCGGCATCTCGAACTCCGCCTTGATGATTTCGAGCACCGAGCCCCTGGCCGAGCTGTAGCTCTGCCACTCCACCAGGCCGCGCTCCACGTCGTCATATCGACTGACGGCATAGAAGTCGTATTTCTCGTTGAAATAGATCGGAGCCTCGTCGCGGAGCCGTTTCCAGAGTGGGTATGGATCGGCATCGATGTCGAAGTCGTACGGGTCGTAGTACGGCTCCATCGCAGCTGTGACCATGTCGCCTCGCTTGCGCCAGTTGTCGTTCCCGTTCAGTGTGGGAACGAAGGCGGAGAGTAGCATTATTGCGTGGCAAGAGCACTGTTCTCATACGATGCGGTGCACCACGGTGGATCGGCGGCTCGCCGTTGGTGACCGCTACCGAAGTGTGGCCCACCATCCCGGCGATGTTGGCATCCGCCGCCCAGACCCACGTCGACCGTCCCGCCCTTCGAGACGGGGCGACCGATATGACCTACGCCCAGCTTGAGGAGGCGGCCCATCGGTTTGCCGCTGCTCTGGTCGGCTCCGGCGTGGAACAAGGAGACCGGGTGGCCATCTGGTGCCCGAACGGTCTGCCGTGGGTGGTGGCGGCTCTGGGCATCTTCTCGGCCGGCGCCGTGCTGGTCCCCATCAATACGAGGTTCAAGGGCGCCGAAGCAGCAGATCTCCTCAGCAGGAGTGATGCCCGGGTCCTGGTCACCGTGACCAACTTCCTGGGTACGGACTATGTGGCGATGCTGGCGGCAACCGGCACCACCCTGCCCGGACTCGGGACCACCGTGGTGGCCGAGGGACCGGTACGCGGTGGCACCATGTCGTGGGATGCCTTTGCCGGGCGGGCGACCGGCGCGTCGGCGGCCGAAGCGGCTCGTCGTCGAAGCAATCTCGGTCCAGACGATCTGTCCGACATCTTGTTCACGTCGGGGACCACGGGCGCACCCAAGGGCGTCCTCATGACACACGGTCGCACGTTACGGGTGGCCACCGACTGGGTCGCCATGACCGGTCTGACCGCCGGTGACCCGTACCTGATGGTCAATCCGTACTTCCATATGTTCGGGCTCAAGGCCGGCATCCTGGCCTGTGTCGCCGCCGGCGCCACCATGCTGCCTGAGCCGGTCTTTGCAGTGGAGCGCGTGCTCGCCCGGGTGGCCTCCGAGCAGGTGACGGTGCTGCCCGGAGCGCCCACCATCTACCAGTCGATCCTCGAGCACACGGATCGGTCCCACTACGACCTCAGCAGCCTCCGGGTGGGGGTCACCGGCGCGGCGGACATTCCCGTGGCGCTCATACGCCGCATGCAGACCGAGCTGCCCTTCTCGCTCATCGTGACCGGCTACGGGCTCACCGAGGCCGGGACTGCGTGCTCCACGTCCCCCGGCGATGATGCCGAGGCCATTGCCACCACTGTCGGCCATCCCCGCCCCGGCTTTGCGATCCGCATTGTCGGTGAGGGTGGCCTCGATGTCGAAGCCGGCCAATCGGGCGAGGTACTGCTCCGCGGGGCCAGCGTGATGGCCGGGTACCTGGACGATCCCGACGAGACGGCCAAGGTCCTGTCGACAGACGGATGGCTCTCGACCGGTGATCTGGGTCTGCTCGATGACGCCGGTCGCCTGCACATCGTCGGCCGGGTCAAGGACATGTTCATCGTCGGGGGGTTCAACGCCTACCCGGCCGAGATCGAAAACATCCTGCTGCGGCATCCGGCCCTCAGCCAGGCGGCCGTCATCGGTATTCCCGATGCGCGGCTCGGCGAGGTGGGCATGGCTTTTGTCGTGGCGACCGAGGACTTGCAGCCGGACGAGATCATTGAATGGAGTCGCGCCCAGATGGCCAACTACAAGGTGCCACGGATGGTCGAGATGGTGGACGATCTGCCACGCAATGCCACGGGGAAGGTCGTCAAGGACACCCTCCGTGAGCGGGCCGCGGCGCGTTCTCGCATGGGTTCGCCCTCGTGACGACAGACGGAAGGCCGGGATTGTCGGCGCTGGCCGACCTGCGGGTGGTCGAGCTCGGGGTCTGGGTCGCCGCACCCAGTGCAGGGGCATTGTTGGCGGATTGGGGCGCCGATGTGGTCAAAGTGGAGCCGCCTAGTGGCGACCCCATGCGGCGGGTGTTCGGATCGCTCGGGATGGGAGACGATTTTCCGAATCCGGCCTTTGCGCTGGACAACCGCGGCAAGCGAAGCGTGGTGCTCGATCTGCGCCAGGAGGAAGACAGGGCCCGCTTCGAGGATCTACTCGCTGACGCCGACGTCTTCTTGACCAACGCCCGCCCCACGGTGCTCGACGCATTCGACTTGGAGCCAGCGGTCACCGTGCAACGTCATCCCCATCTCGTGTACTGCAGCGTGAGTGGCTACGGGTTGCGCGGACCGGACCGTGACCGGCCGGCGTACGACGTCGGCGCCTTCTGGGGTCGTTCGGGGTTGTCGATGCAATTGGCCAACAGTGAAGGCGTCCCGCTCAACGCCCGCGGTGGGATCGGCGACCACATCTGCGGCCTGGCTGCCTTGGGTGGCCTCCTGGCTGCCGTACTCGAGCAGCGACACACTGGACGAGGTCAGGTGGTCGAAGTCTCCCTGATCCGGACGGGTACCTACGTGCTGGGCTGGGATATGAGCCTGCAGGCCACCCTCGGCAAGGTGTCAAAGGCCGAGTCGCGTCAGGCTAACCAGGCTCCCCTCATGAATTCGTATTGCGCCAGCGACGGGCGCTGGTTCTTCTTGACCGGGCTGGAAGCGGACCGCCACATCGCGTCGGTCTGTCGGGCCCTGGGCCGGGAAGACCTTCTCGATGACCCCCGGTTTGCTGATGCCGGCGCGCTACGTCGCCATCGCAGCGAGGTGATCGCCACGCTGGACGAGATCATCGGTCAGCGGCCATTGAAGTTCTGGGCGGAACGATTCGAGCGGGAAGGGGTGTGGTGGGCTCCGGCCCAGGGGCCGGCTGAGGTCCTGGCCGACCCACAGCTGGCCGCCACGGACGGCTTCCTGGAAGTGCCCGACGCCGGCGGCGGGATCTCGATGCGAGCGGTCAACGGTCCGGTCAGCTTCTCTGACCTGCCAGTGCAGACCGCGTCAGCGCCACCGCGGCTTGGTGAGCACACCGACGCCGTGCTGGCCGAAGCGGCGGCCCGGCGGGCCAAGAGGGACCCTCAGGCCTGACCGCGGGCGCGGGCCAGCAGGCCACGGGCGATCACGATGCGCTGAATCTCGTTGGTGCCTTCACCGATGACCATGAGCGGCGCATCCCGGTAGTAGCGCTCGACCGGGAACTCGGTCGTGTATCCGACGCCGCCATGGATGCGCATGGCCTCCATGCTGAGATCGAGCGCCGTCTCGCTGGCGAACAACTTGGCCATGCCGGCTTCCACATCGCAGCGCAGTCCCCGGGCCTTGCGTTCCGCCGCGTTCTTGGTCAGCAGGCGGGCCGCCTCCAAGCGAGTGGCCATGTCGGCCAGCTTGAGGGCGATGGCCTGATGCTCTCCGATGGGCTTGCCGAATGTTTCGCGCTGCTGGGCGTACGCCATGGCGGCATCGAAGGCCGCCCGCGCCACACCGACCGCCCGCGCCGCGATGTTGATGCGCCCGACTTCGAGGACACTGAGGATCTGGGGCAGGCCACGTCCGGACTCACCGATCAGGTTGGCCGCCGGGATCCGGTGGTCGACATACGACATCTCCACCGTCTCCACGCCCCGGTAGCCCAATTTGCCGACGTGCTTGCTGACCGTAATGCCCTCAAAGCTCGGTCCGGGTTCTTTCTCCACGATGAAGGCGGAAATGCCCTCCTCGGTTCGGGCCGCCAGGGCGACGATGGAGGCGCGTTCGCCGTTCGTCACCCATGCTTTGCTCCCGTTGACGATGTACTCGTCGCCGTCACGGCTGGCCCGGCACGAAATGTTGCGGGTGTCGCTGCCGGCGTCGGGTTCGGAGAGGGACAGAGCGCCACGCCGCTCACCGGTGGCCATGGTGGGCAGCCAGCGCTGCTTCTGCTCCTCGGACCCGTGGGTCAGGATCAGGATGGCGGCCATGGTGTGGGTGTTGACGATGCCGGTCAGGCTCATCCAGCCGTAGGACAGTTCCTCAATCACGCCGATGTAGGTGAGCAGGTCGAGCCCGAGCCCCCCGTAGGCCTCGGGGATGGTGACCCCGAAGAGGCCGAGCCCCTTCATCTCCTCGACGATCGCCGCGGGGAAGGTATCGGTCCGCTCAAGGGCACTGGCGACCGGGATCACCTCGCGCTGCACAAACCGCCGGACTGTGTCGATGATTTCGGCGCGAACGCCCTCGTCCACGTGGTTCGGAGTGTCACTCGTCATCTTCGGACCGCCTTCCTCGCAGCGAAAACCCTACACATCGATCCCGTTTACGCGGGATCTCAAATAAGAGAATATGATTTCCACATGGCGAAGGGCATCATGCACCGCGGCCTCGAGCGTGCCGCGGTGACGGGCCCAGACGTCCCGGCCGTTTTGGCCGGGGACGACTGGTGGACCTTCGCCGATCTGCACCGGGCCAGCAATGCCGCCGCCGCCCACCTGGCCTCCTGCGGGGTTCAGCCGGGATCTCGAGTGGCGGTCATGACCTCCAATCGGCCCGAGTTCATCGTCACCGTCAATGCCGTGAGCAAACTCGGGGCAGCGTCCGTGCTCCTCAATCCTGCCTGGAAGGCGCTCGAGGTCGAGAATGCGCTCCGCCTCACCGCGCCGGTGGCCGCGGTGGCCGACGGCGAGGGCGCCGCGCTGCTGTCGTCACGTCTGGACGGGACCGTCCTCAATCTCGACGACGAATCGGTGCGTTCCAGTCCGGCTCTGGATCGGCACAGTGACCTGGCGGCGCCTCGGGTCCGGGTCGATGATGAGGATGATGCCGTCCTCGTGTTCAGTTCGGGCACAACCGATCGGCCCAAGGCCGTCCGGCACACGCACGCCTCCATTTCCCTGGCCACCGAACACTGGTGCCTGGCTCTGGGCCTCGGTCCAACAGATCGGTTCCAGGTCGCCACGCCACCGTCTCATATTCTCGGTCTGCTCAACCTCTTGGCGGCAGCCGAGGCTGGAGCAACGGTCAGGCTGCATCGCCGCTTCGATCTCAACGAGGAGCTGCGGTACATACAGCAAGAGCGCATGACGCTCGAGATGGCCGTTGCTCCCATCGCCCTGGCTATGGCAAATCATCCCGATCTGGAGTCATTCGACCTCTCCTCGCTGCGCTACATCATGTGGGGTGCGACCCCGGTCACGGCTTCGGTGGCCGACACGGTCACGGCTCGTACCGGCGTGCGCTGGCTCCCGGCCTACGGCACCAGCGAGGTCCCTGTCATCACTTCCAACCCGGTCAGCCGGCCCGATGAGTGGCGTCTTGATTCGGCGGGGTGTCCGGTGGGCGATGTGTCGCTGCGCGCCGTCGACCTCGACAGCGGCGAGGTGGTGGCGTCGGGTACCAACGGGGAGATCCAGGTGCGGAGCGCCTCGGCCATGGCGGGCTATCTCCCCGACTCGGAAACCTCGGCGGCCTTCGTGGACGGTTGGTATCGCACGGGTGATGTCGGGTGGCTCGACGAGGACGGCTGGGTGCATCTGACCGACCGCTGCAAGGAGATGATCAAAGTCAACGGATTCCAGGTAGCGCCGGCCGAGATCGAATCCGTGCTGCATGGACATCCGTCGGTGATCGATTGCGCCGTGTTCGGCGTGCCCGATGAGCGGGCAGGCGAGGTCCCCGTGGCCGCCATCCAGCTCGAACCGGCCGCTGCAGTCGACGGGGCCGAGTTGCAGCAGCTCGTGGCTGACACCTTGGCCACGTACAAGCAGCTGCGTGCCGTCGTTCTGGTCGATGCGGTGCCGCGCACCCCATCGGGCAAGGTGTTGCGTCGGACATTGCGTGACGAATGGCTGTCGGGCGCCTTGTCGGCTTCTTCGGCCGGCGCTGACTGATGGACGTCCGGCTCTCTCCTGAGCAGGTGGCGCTGCGCGACACCGTGGGCAGGGCAGTGGCCCGCCTCGGACCCCATGCAGTGGCCGACCTCGCCGATACCGACCGTCGCGCCGCATTGGATGCCGCGGTGACTGCCGCCGGGTGGCGGGAACTCCGGACGGCATCGGACAACGGGGAGCCGTGGAGTTCCGCCGTGGAGGTGGCGTTGGTGGCCTCCGAACTGGGACAAGGGCTGGCCGATACACCGTTCCTCGGCCCCTCCCTGGCGGCTGATCTCCGGCGGTACGTCGGTGCCCCTCCGGCCACCCGACCCGAGACGGTGGCCCTGGTGTCCGATCTGTCCCGGCCGGCCGAAGGGGAAGACGGCGCACTGACCGCGCAGGCGGTGGCCATCGATGCCCAGGGTGCAGGACAGGCCCTGGTGTTGGCCGACTTCGGTCCGCGCTGTCTGGTGGGCACCATCCAGTTGGATGGCGAGGCTGCGGGTGCCGACCTGACGCGGCCCTCGCTGAGACTTCGAGCCGGAGCCAGGGTCGCCCCCTTGGAAGACCAGGCCCTCCAGGTGCTCGAGAGCGACGTGGAGCGTTGGCATGCCTTCGGGTTGGCGCTGACCTGCGCCGATCTGGTGGGGCTGATGCGCGGCGCTTTGGACCTGGCCGTCGGCTACGCCAAGGATCGCCGCCAGTACGGCGCTCCCATCGGGTCGTTCCAGGCGGTGCAACACCTGCTGGCCGATGCCCACGTGCTGATGGAGGGTTCGGCCAGCATCGCCCTGCATGCCGCCTGGGCGGTTGACGCCCTGGAGCCGACGGAATCCTTTGTCGCCGCCTCGGCTGCCAAGGCGTATTGCACCCGCTCGGCCCGGACGGTGTGCGAGACGGCGATTCAGGTGCACGGTGGTATTGGCAATACCTGGGAATGCCTGGCGCACGTCTATCTGCGCCGGGCTCTGCTGTCGGGGGAGGTGCTTGGCGGTGTGGGCGCCAGCCTGTCCCGCGTCCTCCATGCACACGATATCGGAGTGTCCTATGGACTTCGCTGATTCACCCGAAGAGCACAGCTTCCGGCTCCGACTGCGGGAATGGCTGGCGGCGCACAACCCTGGTCTGCCGCCCTCGTCGACCGACGATGCGTACTGGGACGGCCAGGCCGCCTGGCACCAGGCCCTGCACGAAGCCGGCTTCTTCGGGCTCTCCTGGCCACTCGAAGTGGGGGGTCACGGTCTCCCCAGCGTGTACGAGGTGATCCTCGACGAAGAACTCATCAGCGCAGCCGCGCCACCTCGACCGAGTGTGGGTTACCTGGTGCAGGGACTTCTCGAACACGGCAGTCCCGACGTGCAGCGGCGATTTCTCCCCGGATTGGTGTCTGGGTATCAACGGTGGTGTCAGGGGTTCAGTGAACCCGAGGCTGGATCCGACTTGGCGGCGCTGTGCACCAGGGCCGACCGCGACGGTGATCACTACGTCATTACGGGCCACAAGGTGTGGACGAGCTATTCGGATGCGGCTGACTGGTGTCTCGTGTTGGCGCGTACCGACCACGAGGTGCCCAAGCACCGCGGCATTTCTGCCTTTGCCGTGCCCATGGCCCAGCCGGCTATCACCCAGCGGCCCCTGCGCATGATGAACGGGATCACCCGTGAGTTCGGCGAAGTCCTTTTCGACGGCGCCCGGGTCGACGCGGCGAACATGATCGGGAAGCCCGGGGATGGCTGGCGTCTGGCCATGACCGTGGTCAGTCACGAGCGTGAACCCGGTGAGTTGGGGTACGTGGCTCGGTACGGCAAGTCGGTGAACGAACTCGTGCGGCGCGTCCAGGCCTCGCCCGACTCCTTCGGCTCTGAACCCTGCCGCGAACTGGCATGGGCACTGGTCGAGGTCGAGATGCTGCGCTGCCATGTGAGTCGCCGGCTGTCAGATCGATTGGAGGGGATCACGCACGGTCCCGAAGGGTCGGTGGACAAGCTGCTGATGACATGGGTGGAGCAGGCCGTCGGCCACGCTGCCCTGGCCGTCGATGGCGGGGCTGGCGGAGACGACACCTCGCTCAAGCTCTACCTCTACAGTCGCGCCCAAAGCGTCATGGGGGGCACCTCGCAGATCCAACGCAATCTCATCGCCAGTCGAATTTTGGAGCTACCCACCTCATGACCACCTACCAGTTGCCCGATGAACTCTCAGTGACCGAGGACGGACCCATCCGGATTGTCACCTTGAACCGGCCCGATCAACTCAATGCCACCAACCACGCGCTGCACGCCGGGTTGGCCTCACTGTTTCCCCAACTCGATGCCGATACCGAGGCGAGAGCGGTGGTGATCACCGGAGCCGGGCGAGCCTTCTCGGCCGGTGGTGACTTCGATTACCTCGACCAGCTCACGCGAGATGAGGCTCTGCGTGAGATCACGCTGGCCCACGGTCGGCAGATCGTCACCGGCATGGTGGCCTGCCGTCTTCCCATCATCGCTGCCGTGAACGGACCGGCCGTAGGGCTCGGGTGCAGCCTGGTGGCCCTCTCCGACATCGTCTACATGGCCGAGAGTGCACACCTGGCCGATCCGCACGTGGTGTTGGGTCTCGTTGCCGCTGATGGTGGGCCGGTGGTGTGGCCCCTGCTGACCAGCCTTCAGCTGGCCAAGGAGTATGCGCTGACGGGTGACCGCATTCCGGCGGAACGGGCGGCCGCCATCGGTCTGGTGAACCATGTTGTCCCTGATGCCGATGTCATGAGCGAAGCCATGGCCTGCGCCGCTCGAATCGCCCGCCTGCCCAAGGGAGCGGTGCAGGACACGAAGCGGGTCATCAACATTCAGCTCGAACGGGCGGTCCTCGCCGCCCTCGACTTCGCTCTGAGTGCCGAGAACCGGTCGTTCACCACGCCCGAACTCCGGGCCAACCTCGACCGGATGCGTCAACCACGCGACTCAGAAGGAGACCGATGACCGAAGGCACGAAGCGTGAGATGGCGCTGGTGGGATTCATGCAGGCCGGCAACGCCACGGTGTACTCCGGCTCCTGGCGCCACCCGGCCACCGAGCACGGGTTTCTCACCGCGGACTACTACGAGAAGCTGGCCCGCACCCTCGAGCAGGGGTGCTTCGACCTGATGTTCTTCGATGATCGACTGGCCATGCCTGGGATTTACGGGGGGTCAGTGGCCGAAGCGGTCCGCACCGGGGCGCGCCCGGTCAAGCTCGACCTCAGCGTGGTGCTGGGCATCTGCGCGGCAGCGACGAGCCGCATCGGCCTCGGCGCCACCTATTCCACGACCTACTACACCCCCTTTCACGTGGCCCGGACCTTTGCCACCCTTGACCATCTGTCGGGCGGCCGCGCCGCCTGGAACGTGGTCACGTCGGTGAACGACAGCGAGGCTCAGAACTACGGCCTGAAGGAAGTGATCGCGCACGATGCCCGCTACGACCGGGCCGACGAATTCTTAGAAGCCACAACCGGGTTGTGGAACACCTGGGACGACGACGCGTTGGTACTCGATCGTCAGACTCCCTTGTTCGCCAATCCCGAGATGGTGCACGAACTCAATTACAAGGGTGAGTGGTTCGACGTCCGCGGACCCTTGACCGTGCCCCGCTGCCCACAGGGGCAGCCGGTGCTTATGCAGGCCGGATCATCGGGCCGGGGTCGTGAGTTTGCTGCTCGGTGGGCGGAGCTCATTTTCACGGGTGATCCGAATATTGATATCGCCCGGTCCCACTACAAGGATCAGAAGGAGAAGATCGGCGAACGCGGGCGCGACCCCGACACCATCAAGATGCTGCCGATGGCCTACACGGTGGTGGGGGAGTCGGCGGCCCACGCCGAAGAACGTGAACAGCTCTTCCTCAACGACCTGGTCGACCCGATGGCTTCGCTGACCCTGCTGTCCGAACTCATGAACTACGACTTCTCGGGTCTTTCGCTCGACGACCCCATCACCGATGAGCTCATCGAATCGGTGTCGGGGATCAGAGGACTGGTCCAGAACATCAAGACCCACATTGGTGGGAACACCATCACGCTGCGCGACCTGGCCGGGCACCGGGCGACCCTGCTCCAAGGACCCCGTTTCGTCGGCACCGGGATCGACATCGCAGATCAGATGGAAGCCTGGTTCGGCAGCGGCGCCTGTGACGGATTCGTCATCGCGGCCACGCATTCTCCCGGGGCCTACGAGGACGTAGTCCGGCTGGTGGTGCCGGAACTCCAGCGCCGGGAGGTATTCCGGAAGGAATACCGCGGCAGCACGTTGCGCCAGCACCTGGGGTTGGCCCGCCCGACCGATGCATCGGACGCCTGACACGAGCAGCAATCCACCGCTGAAAGAGGCTCAGGATCCATCGGGCGCTCCAGTCCGGACGAGCCTTGGTCGGAAGCGGAAACGCCCTTCTCGCATTGAGAGAGGCGTGCTACCATGGCCACTTCACCGATCGCCGCGACGAGAGGACTGCTGATGGCGCGCTGGCCCAAGCCACCCGAAGGAAGTTGGACGGAGCATTTCCAGCTGGGGACGGAACCAATGTCGTACGAAGACTCGATCTCTCCGGAGTTCTTCGAGCTCGAACGTGAAGCCATCTTCAAGCGGGCCTGGCTCAACGTCGGCCGGGTCGAGCAGCTCCCACGAAAGGGCAGCTACTACACCAAGGAATTGGCGGTGGCCCACACCTCAGTGGTCATCGTGCGAGGCACCGATGACGAAGTGCGCGCCTTTCACAACGTCTGCCGTCACCGGGGCAACAAATTGGTCTGGAACGACAACCCCCGGGACGAGACCAGTGGATCCTGTCGTCAGTTCGTCTGCAAGTACCACGGCTGGCGTTACGACCTCGACGGCGCCAACTCGTTCGTCCAACAGGAGCAAGAGTTCTTCAATTTCGACCGGGCCGACTACGGATTGGTGCCGGTGCACTGCGAGATCTGGGCCGGCTTCATCTTCGTCAGCCTGGCCAAGCAGCCCGAGCAGAGTCTGCGTGAGTTCCTAGGCCCAATGGTCACGAAGCTGGAGAACTTCCCGTTCGCCAAGCTGTCAGAGCGGTACTTCTACCGGGCCACCGTCAAGAGCAACTGGAAGCTCTACATCGACGCCTTCCAGGAGTTCTACCATGCACCGATTTTGCACGGGAAGCAGACCCCACCAGACTTGTCCACGTCCATGGCGCAGGCGGGATTCGAAGCCCCCGCCTACAAGATCGACGGGCCACACCGACTGGTCAGCACAGCGGGTATACATCCGTGGACCTTGCCGCCCAACATGCTCAAGCCCATCGAGATCTTGACCCGGAGCGGACTCTTCGGTCCGTGGGATGCCCCGGACCTCGATTTTGATCAGAAGGATGCAGGTATCAACCCTGCCGGCTGCGATCCGTGGGGGCTCGACTCCTTCCAGATCTGGCCCAACTTCGTGATTCTGCCCTGGGGGCAGAACTGGTATCTCACGTACCACTACTGGCCGATGGCTGTGAACGAGCACGTTTTCGAGGGCACGCTCTATTTCGTGCCGCCGAAGAACGCTCGCGAACGGGTGGCTCAAGAGTTGGCGGCGGTCACCTTCAAGGAATACGGCCTGCAGGACGCCAATACGTTGGAGGCGACCCAGTCCATGCTCGAGTCTCGGGTCCTTGAGCGTTTCCCCCTGATGGACCAGGAGGTTCTGTGCCGGCACCTGCACAAGACGGCTGGTGATTGGGTGGACGACTACACCAAGTCCGGCGACACGGCGGCGGTCTGACCGGTGGCCAGCGCACTCTTGCCCGCAGAATTCTCAGACCTTGAGCCCTTCGCATCGACCTGGTGTCTGGCCAGCGAGGGCGAGCGGTTTGCCCAACGGTTGGCGTCGAACATGGACGACATGCAAGCGTTCTACGACGCCAGCACGGCCAGGGCAGAGGAGGCCATGACCTACCTGGACGGCTTTCCGCTCTACGAGCTACCCGACGACGCCAAGAACCTGCTGCACCTGCTGTATTCGATGGTGATGGTGTCGTTCCCCGTCGAGTGCTGGGGCCAACCCACCGTGCCCGATAGCGGTGTGGCCTACCTCGACCTGCTGGTCGAGCCTGGTCCCTGAGGGCTCCTTAGAGGTTCTCGTACTCGACCACAATTGTCTTGCCGGTCGGCAAGGACTGGCAGGTGAGGATCCATCCCTCTTCCACCTCTTCGGGGGTGAGTGCGGTATTGGCGCGCATGGTGACCGTTCCTTCATGAAGGAACGCCATGCAGGTGGCGCAATTACCCGCCGTACAGGAAAACGGTGGACGGAGACCGCCCCGTCGCGCCGACTCGAGCAAAGTATCGCCTGGCTTGTAGGCCACGGTCACCGTCTTGCCACCCAAGGTCACCGTGACTTCATCGGGCAGGAGCGCCCCGGAGACGACGGTGGCGTCCTTCTCCTGCTGCTCGACGAGAAAGCGCTCAGCAAGGATCTGTTCGGGCGGCACCCCAAGGCGTAGCAGGGTCGACTCCACCATGTCCATGAAGGGACCTGGTCCGCAGAGGTAACAGTCGGCGTCACGCGTGTCACCAAGGAAATCCGCGATGCCGCTGGCGCTGAGGAACCCGAGATCGGCATCGACGTGACGCTGCACGTCCAATCGATCGGGGTGATCCGTGGTGAGGCCGACCAAGGTTTCATTGAAGATGACCGACGAGGCATGGCGGTTGGCATAGAGCAGCCGGACCGGCCTGTCGGTAGTGGCCAGCAGGTGCTTGGTGATCGACATGAATGGCGTGATGCCACTGCCGCCACAGAAACCGAGAGCAGGTCCCAGATGATCCTGGGGGCAGAAGACTCCGGCCGGCTTTGTCAGCTCGACCTCGTCTCCCGCCTGGAGGTGATTGAGCATCCAGTTCGAGACCAGACCCCCGTCGACACGCTTGACGGTGACGGTCAAGTCGTCGTCGGTCTCCGGAGCGCTGGACATTGAGTACGAGCGAACAGCCTCATCCCCGTCGATCTGGAATCGGAAGGTGCAGAACTGACCAGGCCGATACCGGAACGCCTCAGTGAGCTCGGGAGGGACGTCGAGTACGAAGGAACTGGCGTCCGGCGTTTCGTGCACCACCTCCTTGATGCGGAGTCGATGGTATCCATGTTCGGCCAGCGTCGAGGAGTGGTTCGTCACGGGTTGTCGCTACCGCGGTGTGGGCCACGCCACCGATTTGGTCTCAACGTACTGGTCAAATCCGGCCAGGCCATTCTGCCGGCCGATGCCACTGTGCTTGTAGCCGCCGAAGGGCATGTCGGGCTGGCCGATGGGCATGCCGCCGTTGACGGCGAAGGATCCGGTTCGGATCCGTTCGGCCACCCGGAGGGAACGCTCGAGCGACGCGGAGAAGACCCCACCGGACAAGCCGTACACGCTGTCATTGGCGATCCGCACCGCGTCATCGTCATCGTCGAAGGGGATGGCCACCAGCACGGGACCGAAGATCTCCTCCTGCGCGATGGTCATCGAGTTGTTCACTTCGGTGAACAGCGTCGGCTCAATGAACCAACCCTTGGGGTGTTGCTCGGGCCGCCGCCCGCCCAGAGCCAGCGTGGCCCCTTCCGCCACGCCTTTATCGATATAGCCGAGCACGCGATCACGTTGCTTCGACGACACAACCGGACCCATCAACACGTCGGGACGCTGTGGATCTCCATAGGCCACCGATGAAAGGGTGGCCTTCAGTATCTCGACGCCCTCCTCGTAACGAGATCGGGGCAGCAACATACGGGTCTGGATGGCGCAGCCCTGCCCGGCGTGGAAACACACGGCGATCCCGGACGGCACGGACGTGGCGAAGTCAGCATCGTCCAACACGATGGTGGCGGACTTGCCGCCCAACTCGAGAAAGACCCGCTTGAGGGTCGCGGCGCCCTTCTCCATGATCCGCTGACCCACCGACGTCGATCCGGTGAAGGAGATGAGGTCGACCTTGGGCGACAGTGTGAGTTCCTCTCCGACCAAATGGTCAGAGGAGGTCACCACATTGACGACACCCTGAGGGAAATCGGTCTGTTCAGCGACCAGCCTCCCGATGCGGGTGGCGTTCCACGGCGTGTCGGGAGCGGGCTTGAGAATGACGGTGTTCCCGGTGGCCAGTGCCTGCCCCAGTTTGTTCAGGGTCACCTCGATGGGGAAGTTCCAGGGGACGATGGCGCCCACCACGCCCACAGGTTCCTTCCAGATCTGGCGCGTATTGGCCGTGCCGCGTCGATCCACGATTTCGGACAGGTTGGCCCGCCACTGGTACTCGTCAATGAGCGAGATCGGATAGCGCAGGGCGCCGTCGAGCGGGATGTCGAGCTGATTGGCGTGGGTGGTCATCCGAGGGCAGCCGACCTCGAGGATGAGTTCCTCTCGCAGGTCCTCCTGCTCGCGTTCGAGCGCTTCTTGGAGTTGAGTCAGGCAGGCCCTGCGGCGATCGCGATTGGTGGACCAGTCGGAGTCGTCAAACGCTCGTCGGGCGGCGTCAATGGCCCGGTGCATTTCGGCGTTGGACGCGTCCGCCACTTGGCCGAGAACCTCTTCGGTGGCCGGATTGATGTTGTCGAAGGTGCGGCCCGAGTCGGAGCCGATGAGCTCGCCGTCGACGAGCATCCTCTCTTCGTGGCCGGTTGTCGGCGCCATTGCCCACCCCTGACTGCCCCGGTTTCTCCTGGAGCGGAAATATGATTATCAAAAACCGATACGAGCATAATCGACGGGCCTGAGCCTCGGCCAAGGCCACCGGCGGGTCAGAGCGAGAAGGTGGCCGGCAGAACTTTGTACTCGAGGACCTGGGCGCCCAGCACCCGGGTCAAGACGGCACTGGCCCCCAGCATCTGGTCCAGCACCAGGGTTCGACGGACCATGAGATGGAGCGAATGCTCGGTCGTGAAGCCGATTCCGGCCAGGACCTGTTGGGCGTGTCGAGCCATGGTGCGACCGCTCCGTCCGGCCATGCCCTTGGCCATGGCGGCCACCTCCGGAGTGGGCTCGTCCCAGGCCGCGTCGAGGAGCGCGGCTGCCGCCTCAACCGCGACCAGTCCTTCGGCCAGCCGATGGCGTACCGCCTGAAAGGAAGCAATGGGTCGACCGGACTGCAGGCGATTGCGCGCGTGCGTGCGGGCCAGGTCGAGCATGGTGCGTGCGGCGCCCACCAGCTCATGTCCCAACGCGAGTTGTCCCACGCCGACCACTTCAGCCCAGTCGATGGGGCCGAGGTCTTCGGCAGCACCGGCGGGGATGTCGCCCGAAATCTCGCGCAGGCCGAGCGCGGCATCGAGCCCGGATATCCGACGCTGCTCAAGCTGCATCAGCGGCACGGCGACGGCACGGTGATCCGGTCCATCCGACACCGGCACTACGGCCAGTTCTCGGCGATCGACGGCGTCGCTCCCGATGCCGCGCACGGAAATCCGTCCGGCCTCCATGCGGCCCGGCGCAGCAGTGTCGCGCAGGGCGGGCAGAAGCACTGCCGCCTGTCCGACTGGCAGGGAGAGTTCCATGGTGAGAGCAAGCAGCTGGTCCAAGGCGCTCGAATGGGTGTTCGACGCACCTTGGCTCTCGAACATCACGGACACGGCGGCGGAACGGTCCTCGACCGCGGCGTCCAACCACCCCAGGTCGGTCAGCCGGGTATCGAGTTCGGCTCCACGGGCCGTGGAGGTCGCCTGTTGGACCGAGCGACGGAAGAGCGCCAGGTCGGGGGATTCCATCAGCGCTCGTCACCGAGGTCGAGCACGCGGCGGGCGATGATGTTGCGCTGGATTTCGGCGCTGCCGCCGTAGATGCTGGCCGCTCGCGAATAGAGAAATTCGGCTCGCCAGCGGGCGCTCTCGGGATCGTCGCCGCTCGCGATGGAGGGTCCCAGTCCTTCGAGTGCCAAATCGAATACCGCCTGTTCCGCCGTGGCGAGGAGCACCTTGTCGATGGAGGTTTCCGATCCGAGCGTCTCGCCTGCAGCCAGTCGACGCTGCGTACCCCGAGACCTGGCCCGGAAGGCCATCACCAATTGGACCGCCTCGCCGATATCGGCCGGATCGAGCGCGCCCGGAGGTGCGATTGCGACCAGCTGTTCGAGGCGGAGCTGCAGGAAGGCGGCACGATGCCACAGGGCGGTGCTGCGCTCATAGGGGAGCAGGTCCATGGCGATGGCCCAGCCGCGGTCAACGTCGCCCAGAAGCCGATCGAAGGGGACCAAGACCTCGTCGAAGAACACCTCGCAGAACTCGGGCACGCCATGCATCGTTTCGATGGGGCGCACTGTGATGCCGGCGCTGTCCATGTCGACGAACAGTGCGGTGATGCCGCGGTGAGCCGATTCGGTGGTGCCGGTTCGGGTCAAGAGCACACATCGGGCGGCGTACTGGGCCAGGCTGGTCCACACCTTCTGCCCGGTGACGAGCCAGCCGTCGTCGGTGCGGGTGGCCCGACAGGCGAGTGATGACAGGTTGCTTCCGGTCCCAGGCTCCGAAAATCCCTGACACCAGATCTCCTCCCCGCGCAGCAACCGGGGCACCATGTCAGCGGCCAACTCAGGGGGAGCGAAGTCGATCATGGTCGGCGCCAGGACCTCGGGCATGGAATAGATACCGGGTTCGACCAGGTCGCGCCGGGTCAGCGCTTCACCGAAGTAGGCCCGGAAGAGATTGGATCCGCCCAGGCCCCCCACCCGCTCGGGCCAACCCATACGCATGAAACCGGCGTCATAGGCCAACTGCATCACCTTGCGCAGCTGGTCCATCTGTTGGTCAAGCGTCCCGATGCCGTCAAACGTGCAGGCCAGATCACGACCATTGGCGTCCAACCAGGCGTCGACGTCGGCCTTGAACTGTGGCAGATCCATGGCGTGCCGGTTCAGCCCCCTGAGGCTGCTGGCCCGGGACGAGTGGGGTCGTGCGGCTTGCCGGCATCCCGTTCGCCACTGCGTCGAAGGAACGTCATCGACCGCGTCTGCAGCCGCCAGCCGCAGTCAGTGCGGCGATAGGTGTCGGTGTACCAGCCGATGCGCATGTGGTGGTTGGTCTGGTCGACGAAACAAAGGGTCTGGAAGCCGCTGCCGGCATCACCATCGATGTCGAGATCAGGCGTGCCGGTCATGAAGAGGCCCTTGGGGGCGGCGGCCACCAGGGTTGGGAAGTCCGCCAGTTGATAGGTGTCGCCGAAGGCGCTGTACGTCCCGTCGGGGGTGAACACCTCGACCACGGCCTCAACATCGTCCCGGGTCATGGCCACGGCATACCGGGCCAACAACTGTTCGATCTCAATGATGTCAGCCATCTCCGACTGCTCCACGAACCCGACGATAACAGCCTTCTCATATTTCGCAATTGGGTTTGCGGTGGACGGCGACGCTGGATATTCCACTCTACCCCTTGGGATCCGATCGCCTCTACCCGCAGGGAAATCTCCCTTGTCCCGAATCCACCAGGCCTGTCGCCGGTGGTGAGAGTCCGGCTCTCCGATTGCGAATACGCCCTACACTGCACGCATGGTCGCCGATCAGTCAGCCAACCCGCCCACCGGGGAGGCGCCGGTACGGCGCCGGGACCTGGCCGTCGCCCGCTCGCTCGATTCGGCGCGGGTGCGCAGCGAGGGCCGTGTGCAGCGATTCCTCGATGCCGGGTTCGAACTGCTGTCCAGTGCGGAAAGCGGCAAAGAGTTCACTGTCCAGGAGGTCGTCGACGGCTCGGGTCAATCCCTGCGCAGCTTTTATCAATACTTTGCCGGCAAGCACGAGCTGCTGCTGGCCCTGTTCGACGAGGCCATCCGATCGACGGCCGAGCGCCTCGAGGATTTGGTGTCGCAGAAGAGCGATCCGTTTGAGCGGCTCCACTGCTTCGTGGTCGAGTACTTCCGCATGTGTCTCCCCGCACCGCGTGGAAAGACCTCCAAGAACAACCCCACACCCGTCATGGCTGAGTTCTGCCACCAGCTGCTCACCGCTCATCAGGCCGAGGCTGCCCGTGCCTTCGTTCCCCTGGTGTCGCTGCTCGAAGGCATTCTGGCCGACGCGGTCGGCGCCGGAGTCGTCCGACCCGGGGTGGAACATGATGAGGACACGGGCATGATTCTCTCCACCATCATGTTCAACGCGGCGTACGGGCCCACCATCAGCGGCACCGAGCGGGATGCCACCCGCGGGGCCGAGCAGATGTGGGCTTTCGTCTCCAGCGGCATCGTTATCTCCGCCAAATAACGGAGATCCGGTCGGCCAGGGTCAGCCCAACCGGCGCATCGTCGGCGCCACGGCAGCCAGGAACTCTCTGGTCCGTTCGGCGGACGCTTTGATCTCGTCCCGGCTCTCGCCGAGGGTCACGATGCGGGCGTTGAGGTCGGTCACGCCAGCGGCGGCAAATCGGCGCAGCTTGGCCTCCATGGCCGCTTCGTCGCCACAGATGAGCACGTCGCCGATCGTGCTGGCGTCGCCGTGCTCCATCAGGCGCACGTAATTCGGTGAGGCCACGACTTCGCTCAGGGTGCGGTTCGTCCGCTCCACGGCCGCCTCAACTTCGCTCGGCCGGCAGAGACAGACGGGGACGCCAGCCATGATGCGGGGGGCGGGACGACCGGCCGACTCAGCCGCCGCGGTGATCTGAGGCACCACGTGCGACGCAATGGACCGCTCATCCGCCAGCCACAGGACGGTACCGGCCGCCCGCGAGCCCGCCAGGTGCAGCATGACCGGACCGAGGGCGGCGATCATCACCGGCGTCGGGGTGATGTCCGTGACGTCAAAGGGTTGGCGAATGGAGAACAGTTCATTGTTGACCTCAACCAGACCCGGTCCGCTCAGGGCTCCGTCGAGCACGTCGAGGTAACAGCGCATGGCGGTGGCCTGTCGCTCGTAGGGCAAGCCGAGCATGTCGGAAATGATCCAGTGGTGAGAGACTCCGAGCCCCAGGGTGAAACGACCCTCGCAGATAGCCTGCGCCGAGAGAGCTTGTTGCGCCAGGACCACGGGGTGGCGCGGCTGTATCGGTACGACGGACGTCCCCACCTCAATGCTGGAGGTGGCGGCGCCGAGAAGGGCGACGGCCATCATGACGTCGAACTCGTCGGGGATTTGGGGCGTCCACACGGTGTCGAGCCCGGCCTCATCGGCCCAGCGGGCGTCAGCCTGGAGCTTCTCGACCTTGGTGGCATATCGACCTCGGTCGGCACTGACCTGAAGACCGATCCGCATGGCGAGGCTCCTTCACTGGCTCGGAAATGACATTCTCGTCAATCGTATATTGAGCTATCGCACAGCGCTAGGGACACTTGACAAGAAAGTGCACTATTCCTAACATCGGCCCACTCTACCGGCGTCTTTCTCAGCTGGCAGGAGTCGCGACAGGGGAGGGACAAGGGGTGGGAATCGTCAACGGAGAGCTCGTGAACTGGTGAGCCGGGTGGCCGTGGTGACCGGCGGCGGATCGGGCATGGGCCTGGCCATCTGCCGACATCTCGCCCGCGATGACCGCCAGGTCGCAGTCCTCGATATTGACGGCGATGCGGCGGTCCGGGTGGCGGACTCGCTCGTGGCGGACGGATGCACTGCCATCGGGGTCCACGTTGATGTGAGCGACCGGAGTGCGGTCGACGCTGCGCTCGACCAGGCCAGGGCGTCGTTAGGTCCCATTGAGATCATGGTGACCAGCGCCGGGATAGAGCGGTTCGAGAGCTTCCTGGACATCAGCGCCGAAGACTGGGGCCGCATGATGTCAGTGAACCTGACCGGCACTTTCCATTGCTTGCAGGCGGCGGTGCCCGACATGGTGGCCGGGGGCTGGGGACGCATCGTGACCATCTCTTCTTCCAGCGCGCAGTCGGGGACGAGCCGGATGGCGTCCTACGTGGCCTCCAAGGGAGGGGTCATCGCCCTGACCAAGGCCTTGGCCGTCGAGTACGCGCCGAAGGGGATCACGGTGAACACCATCCCGCCCGGATTCATCGACACGCCCATGATGCGCCGATCGGTCGATTCGGGAGTGGTGGCCGACATGGACGCCCTCATTGCCCGGACGCCAGTACGCCGAGCGGGTACGCCCGACGACATCGCCGCCGCCTGCGCGTTCTTGTGCTCGGAGGGCGCCGGCTACATCACCGGTCAGCTCCTGGGTGTGAACGGCGGCTGGTACCTATGAGAGGAGCCCACCATGAGTGACCCGATCGTGCTTCGTGCAGATCGCTGGGTCGATGTCGGCACCGGGGAGGTTAGGTCCCCTGCGGTGATCGTGATTGACGGCAACCAGATCGTGGCGGTGAATCCGGGTCCGGCGGACATCCCGAGTCCGGCTACAGCGGTCAACCTGGGCGACGTCACCCTGCTGCCGGGGTTGATGGACATGGAACTCAATATGCTCATCGGTGGTCCCGGCGGCCCCGATGGGCTGCCCGATCCCATGCACGGCGTGAAGGATTCGCCCGTCTACCGAACCTTGCGGGGCGTGGTCAACTGCAACACCACCCTCATGGCCGGATTCACCACGGTGCGCAATCTTGGCCTGATGGTGTACACCGCCGGCTTCCTGCTCGACGTGGACCTGGCCAAAGGGGTCGACAACGGATGGTTTCCCGGCCCACGCATCTTCCCGGCCGGCCATGCCATCACGCCGACCGGCGGCCACCTCGATCCAACCATGTTCCAGGGTCTGGCCCCGGGCATCATGCCTCAGAGCGTCGAATCGGGCATCGCCAACGGCGTGCCCGAGGTGCGCAAAGCGGTGCGCTACCAGATCAAGTACGGCGCCAAGCTGATCAAGATATCCGCCTCCGGCGGCGTGATGTCGTTCTCCGGGCCGGCCGGTTGCCAGCAGTACTCCGACGAGGAGTTGGCCGCCATCGTCGACGAAGCGCACCGAAATGGACTGCGGGTGGCCGCCCATGCGCACGGTGATGCCGGCATTCGTGCCTGCGTGGCGGCCGGGGTCGATTGCATCGAGCACGGATCATTGGCCACCGATGACACGGTGAAGCTCATGGCCGACACCGGCACCTTCCTGGTTGGGACCACCGCATTGGGCGACCACATGGCGGTGGATCGAATCCATCCCATCCTTCAGAAGAAGGCAGCCGAGGTCTTTCCGCAAGCGCGCCGCATGTTCGGCAAGGCCCTCCAAGCCGGCGTCAAGATCGCTTGCGGATCCGACGCACCCGCCATCCCGCACGGCAGTCAGGCCAATGAACTCATCGCCATGGTGGACCGCGGCATGACGCCCATGCAGGCCCTGCAGGCCGCCACGGTGACCAGCGCCGAACTGGTGGAACGCGAGCACGACCTGGGCCGTCTACAGACTGGCTACCTGGCCGACATCATCGCCGTACCCGGTGACCCGTCGAAGGACATCACCGTCACCAAAGACGTCCGATTCGTGATGAAAGACGGCCAGATTTACAAGCAGCCGTAGCGCGCTTTCGACTCGTAGCATGCACCGGATGCCGCATCGCCGCCTCCGCTCGTTGATGCCAGCGGTGATCGTCGCCTGTGGTGCCCTGTGCCTGTCGGGCGGCCCGGTCCTGGCCGCGGAACCCACGTCATCCGCCACGGCACAGAGTTGGTACGAGTCGGTCGAGTCGGATCTCTCGCCACTCCAGTCGACGCTCGTCAGCGGGCTGCAGGTGGCGTCCTCCTGGCAGGCCGGTCACGTGTCAGCGGCCAAGGTGCGACGCAAGATCACGCTCGATCTCCCGTCGATTGAGACCGCCCTGGCCACTGTGTCGGGTCTGGCCCCTTTGCCCGGATACACGGAAGCCAAGCAGAACATCGTCGATGGACTCACCTTGTACGTGCAGTCATTTTCAGTGATCCGGGCCGCGACCCTGGTGCGATCTGCTGCGCTGGTCACGCAGCTCCAGCGGGCATCGGCTCGCATCAGGGAGTTGGGCGACGTCAGCTTCGATGAAGGCACCGCCGAGATTGCCCCGCTGCTCGGACCTGCCCTGGTTGGCGATGATGTCCATGCGGCCATGCAGATCCCCAATTGGTCGGCGCAACGTCTGGCTCCGGGCGAGCCGTTGATCGGCCATTGGACGGGGACATCGGCCCAACCGGCCATGACCCAGAGCGCAGCCACGTGGTCCACCGCCATTGCGCGCAGCGGTGCCCCCAGGCAGACATCGGTACGTGGAGCCGTACTGGGGGCCACCCGCGGACGAACGGCGCATCTGGCCGAGCTGGCTGCCGCGGTAGATCGGGCGGAAGTCGCTCTCAGCGGCGTGCCGGGTCTCGACGGGTATCCGCAGGCTTCGGCTCTCCTGCGTCTCGCTTTGTTGGTGGATGCCGAGGCACTTCTGGTCAAAGAGGCAAGCGTGCTCAGCCACGCCACACCTGCGGCCGAGCTGAGCAAGATCTCGGGCGCGTTGGTGTCGGTCGGCGGATCCCTGCGGTCAGAACAATGACCGGGGAGAGCTGAGTCGGCTCAGAAGGTACAGGTGACGCGGGTGGTGGTGAAGACGTCGACCAGCCAGTGGCCACCCTGGAAGACCAGCTGGGCCGCACCGGCGAAGTAGCCCCGTTGTACGAAGGCATCGGGGGCGCCATCGGCGTTCTCGACTGGGTAGAAGTCGTTCTCGTCCTGACAATCGGTGATGTCGGCCGAGGTGGAGCTGACCTCCACCACGGTGACCCGGTCGTCGTGCAATGTCCCGACGCCATGCTCGTGGGCATTGAGAAGCGCAGCGGCCTGACGCACGCTGGCCTCGGCCAGCCGATAGGTCGTCACGGCGGCCAGCGGTGGGATGTAGGCCTTGTTCAGTGTGTCGTCCAGTCCGGACAAGTCGAACAGATAGGTCTCGTAGGCCGTGAGGATGATCTGCTTGGTCGGATTACCTGCAGTGGCCGCCGGGTCGGGCTCCACCACCGTGGTGGGGGGAGCGGACGATCCACCCGGCAGCGTCGGCAGGCTGCTGCTGCCCGTCGTGGTGGGCGAAGGTGCCGATGTCGTGGATGTCACGACGTGATGCGCTGCGGCGGGGTCACCGGTGGGGAGCGGAACCCGGCCGCCACAGGCGGCCAGGAGAACCGAAAGGGTGCTGCAGACAACGAGCGCCTGGACGCCGGTTGCCCGCCGCACGTCAGGAACCTTCGAAAAAGGCCACCGTGCCGCCCAAACCGGCCACCGTCGGGCCGAAGGGGGACAGCGATGGGCCGTAGTCAGTGCCCACCGAGTTGAAGCCGTTGGCCAGGGCGGCGATGAGCGGGTCGACCACCGGGTTGATTGGGCTCAACGCCGCACTCTCGGTGACGCCCTGCGTGAGATAGCCGTTGCCTTGGGTCGCCACACGGGCACACAGGGAGTTGAGTTCGTTTACCAATGGAGTGCTCACCTTCCCGGCGCCTCCCTGGACGCCGATGATCGACACCACCGAACCGGCGTCACTGCAGATCAAGGGCGTACCGATCGTGTTCCCGAACTCGAAGAATTCGAGCAATGGGGTCACCACCGCGGCCGATGAACCCGAATCACCGTTGCTCGTGCCGGCCGAAGCTGCGGAGGCCGCACCGGGGACGAGGGCGGGAATGGTGGCGCACAGCATGAAGGCGGCTCCGGCAGTCAGACCGATGACCCGCCGCCGGGGACTGCGTCCATGGATCGTCGACTTTGGATCGTTCATTTCACCATTCCTTTGTGTGCATCGATAACGGTCGTCAACGTCGACGGCTGCCCAGAGCCAGACGTACGGCCAGGTAGCGAACGGCTTGGGATATGAGAAGCATGCCCAAGCCGGCCAGTACCAGTACTAGGTAAACGCTGCCCACCCGCGGACCTTTCTCTATTTCATAGGCGGGGGCGGATTGCAGCGTCTTCGACGGCGAGGTGGGGGCTCCGGTGGGTGTGGCGCTCGTGGTGGGCCCAAGCGACGAAAGCCCCTCGCCGGTCACTCCGGGGCTCGTCAAGGTGTTCAGGGGTGATGATCCGGTGTCCAATCCACTGAGCCCCCCATCCCCTGAGGTTGAAAACCCTGCAGCGTCGGACGTGTTGAGGGTGATGTGGCCCAGCGTGATCGTAACGGTGGTCAAACCCTGAGAGGGCAGGTTCCGGCTCTCAATTATCTGCAGTGCCCCCGAATCGATGGACTGCAACGTCTTACTGTCGTCGGGCTTGGAGCCTGTGCTCGAGGTGCCGTCGCTGTAGGTGAACGTCTCGGGCAGGTAGGTGAACTTGACTCCCAATCCGCCGAGCACCTTGTTGAGTGTGCTCAGAACCTGAGTGTTCAGATTGATCGGGGTGTTGATGCCGAGGACGCTGAGTCCACTGGAGCCCAGCCCCGTCGCCTTGCCCAGAAGGGTGATCTGACCGAGATTGGTGTTGGAAGTCACCTTCGGTTGCTGCCCGGCCTGCTGAGTCATCGAGAGACTGGATGAGACATTGCCGATGTCGAACAGCTGCCCGAGATCCAAGGCGTCCACGCCGGCGGCGGCGCTCACGCTGACGCTGCCGTCGTTGTTGGCGGTGGTCTGAGCGTTGGCGAAGAAGGTCGAACTCGGGGATCCGCTGGGTTGGACCCCCAGGCTGACGATCCCCTGGGCCGAGTTGGCCGACGTGGTGGCCGAAATGTCGTACCCGAGTTGGGACTGGCTGTTGGTGGACGATGTCGGATAGCTCGCTGATACGTAGCCCGGGATCGGGGGAAGCGGAGGGACCAATCCGGCGCCGATGCCGGCCACGACACCCGGCAGCGAGGTGATGGATGGCGCATAGGGAGCACCCGCATCAGCCATCGATTCGCCCAAGCTGTTGACCAGCGCCGATGCTCCGAAGGGTCCTACTTCGATCGCCAGGTCGCCCGAAAGCGGAAGCGAAGGGTCGGTTACCAGGACGTCGAGTGCATTGGCGGCGGCGGAAAGGGTGTAGCTGTTGGTGTTCCCGCTCTGTGCATCCGAGGATGTGGTTGTCGTGGTGGTGGCCGTTGCATCGCGCAGCTGAGCGCCCGCTCCGGGACTCACGACGAGACCCCAAATCCCGACCGCCAAGGGAACCGTGGCCAGGACGGGCAGGTACCGCGCCACAAAGTTTCGATGGACACTCATGCGCCCAGCGCTCCCAGATATGACTCGACGATCGTGGCGTCGTCGATCTCGCCCGGCTCACCGGCGAAGCGAATCCGGCCGCGTTCGAGGATGTAGACGTAATCCGCCAACTCAAGTGCTCTCGAAACATATTGCTCGACCACCAACAATGAGAGCCCCTCCGCGGCCAGTCGCCGTAGGTAGTCGAATATCTCATCCACGATTTTCGGTGCCAGGCCCATGGAGACCTCGTCAAGGAGAACAGTCGACGCATTGGCAACATACGCCCGGGCCAGGGCCAACATCTGTTGCTCCCCGCCTGAAAGGGTGCCGGCCAACTGGCGCCGGCGTTGTTGGAGGCGGGGGAAGATCGGTGCGATGCGCTCGAGTGCCTGGCGATCCACTGATGCCGGCGCCTGTAACCGCAGGTTGTCAGCCACGCTGAGCGTTGGGAAGATCCCTCGGCCCTCGGGCACGTGGCAGAGGCCGGCCTTGGCCATAGCGAAGGCGCTGGCGCCGGTCATGTCCTTGCCGTCGAAGATCACCTGGCCGGCGGATGGTGCCAGCAGACCAGAAGCCACCCTGAGCAGCGTCGTCTTGCCCGCACCGTTTGGTCCGAGGAGGGCGACCACCGAGCCGTTGGGGACGACAAGGTTCACATTCTCCAGCACCTTCCCGGTTCCGTATCCGGCCCGGATGTTGCGAAGCTCAAGCAAGGGGAGCGGCCTCCATCCCATCAGATGATGAAGACCCTGCGGTGCCGATGGCGGTGGATCCCAGGTACGCCGCCCGGACAATCTCAGAAGACAGGACGTCAGGGGTGGATCCATCGTAAATCAGCTGACCGAAGTCAAGGACGTAGACGTAGCTGCAGACCTTGGCGACTAAGGCCATATCGTGCTCCACAAGCAAGATCCCGATGCCGCTCTCTGCCACCAGGTCCACGATGATCTGGCCGAAATGTTCGGTCTCGCGTACATCGAGTCCCGAGGATGGCTCGTCAAGCAGTAGGTACCGAAACGGCGTCGACATGGCTCGAGCCAGTTCGACCAGTCGACGCTGGCCGGTTGGGAGATCGCCCACCCGCAGGTGGGCCATTGAGTCCAGGCCGCAGCGTCCAATGGCATCGTCAGACCGATCGGCGATGTCGCGTCGACACCGCCTGCTGCTGGCCAACTGGCTCCAGGGTCGGCGGGCCGACAGGAACGCCTCGTGTCCGAGTGCGACGTTCTGGGAGACGGTCATGGAGTCGAAGAGCTCAATGCGCTGGAATGTCCGGCCCAGGCCCCGGGCCGCTCGGGCCGCGGTCGAGAGTTGGTCCAAGCTGTCCTGCCCGAGTTGCACACGGCCCGAGTGAGACCGCACTGCGCCGGCGCACGCATTGAAGGTCGTGGTCTTGCCGGCACCATTGGGTCCGATCAGTCCGGTGATCGTTCCAGACGAACCGCGCAGCGACACGTTGTCGACGGCAACCAGACCACCGAAGTGCACCGAGAGCTCCTCCACCGAGAGATCAGGCATCGCCACACCCATCAGTGAGCCCCTTGCAGCAGGAAGTCGGGCAACGGAGTCTCATTGCGGCGCCAGTCGCCCCGGCTGGTCACCGGGCTTCTGCCGGCACGATCGTTGTGGCGCCGGCCCCGCATCGAAACCATGATCCCCGGCACCACCGCGATACCGATGGCGGCCAAGCCGAAGAAGGCACCCTCGTAGTTGACGAACCACGATGTGGTGAATGGCCCGTAGATCTTCATGACCTCGAACACGAAGGCGGCAATGATCGGCGACAGCAGCGGTTGGCTGCCACAGAAGGCCAGGACAGCCAAGAGTACGACCGAGTTGAAGTAGCCGAAAGGTCCGGTGGGCGTGCCGCCGGCCGACTGGGTCACACCAGCAATGAGGACACCGCCGACGGCGGCGATTCCGGCGGCAGCGCAGAATACGTAGAGCCGGGTCAGGCGTGTGTTGGTGCCGTGAGCCTCCAGGGCCAATGGTGAATCCGACAGACCCTGCAGCAACCGTCCCAATCGACTTCGCCGGATGCCGATCACGAGGAGAGCGCACAGGGCTGCAACAGCCAGGGCCACGAAGTAGTAGGCGCGGTCACCTTGGGCGTCAATACCGAAGAGGTGTGGCCGACTCACCGTGACGGAGTCGGCCTGTCCGAACATGAGGAACGTGGGATAGATGAGGTTCTGCAGGAGCAGGCCGAATCCGAATGTGGCCACGGCCAGGTGGACACCGGTCAGACGAAATGAGGGTATGGCGGCCAGGGCGCCTGCAGTGATGGCCACGCCAACCGAGGCGGCCAGGGCGGCCAGCCAGGGAAAACCTGCAGCCAGGGCATGTCCGAAGGTGGCGGCACCGATGGCGGCGAAGGACATCTGGCAGAGGGAGATCTGTCCCGATGTCCACAGGAGGAGCCCAAGCGAAAGCAGAACCACGGCGAAGCCGATGCCCGACGTGTACTGATTGATAAACGCGGCACCGACGAAGAACGGAATGGCGATGGCCAGACCGATACCTCCGACGGCGCCCGTAGCCAGAAGCGGAGTTGGTATGGAGATCGGTGGCCGGAGTTTGCGTACCGTGGCGGCACTTCTCACGATGAGTTTCGCTCGCGGTACAAGCAGGAGGGCCGCCACCAGGACAAGGAACGGAATCTGGGTGTAGAGCTCGGCTATCACCGTGTTCGACTGCCCTGACAACTTGTCACTCATCACATTGGTGGTGATGCCGATACCGATGGCGGCCAGGAAGGTCACCGGCAAGCTGCTGAAGGCGCCGACAGCAGCAGCGCCGAACGCGGCGATGTAGATGAGTAGGTAGATGTTGACGTCGATACCGAGGGTCGGGGCCAGCAACATGCCGGAGATCGAAATGAAGCATGACCCGATGGCCCAGGCGTAGCGCCGCACCGTCACCGGGTTAGTGGCTTCGAGAGCCAACAGTGTTGGTGAGTCGACCACCGCCTGCATCGAGACGCCGAGTCGTGATCGCCGGAAGAACAGGTAGAGGCCGATAGTGGCCAGGAGGGCCAGCGCAGCCGTGATCAGTTGGCTGCCCAGGACGGCGACGCCGAAGAGGTGGATGCCCATGGTGGGGAGGAAGGAGGTGAACTGAATGGTGGCCTGTCCGTAGGCGCCGGTCAGGACCGACTCGAGGAGGACGACCAGACCAATCGTGGCCACGACCTTCATGGCGGGAGGTGCGTTGGTCAACCAGAACGCCACCCGCTCCAGGAGTAGCGAACCCACCAGGCCCACCAGGACCACGGCGATGAGTGCAGCTACCGGCCAAGGCAGCCCCAGGGTGACACGCATGGAGTAAAAGACATAGGCCGAAGCGCCGGCCTGTGCCCCGATGGCGAAGTTGAAGATGCCGGATGTTTTGTACGTAAGCACGAGGCCGAGGGCGGCTAGGGCGTAGATGGAACCGTCGGCGATGCCGGTGATAACGAACGGCCCTACAGCGAATTGGGCAGCCAATGCCACGCCGACAATGACAAGAACGACTACAACGCCGGCTCGGACGAGCCAGGCCCGCGACAACCTGGTCTCTCCGGTGTAATTCGCTCGGCTGAGAAATGAACTGACGGTGCTCACGCCTGACACACCCCGCAAGGCTTTCGTCCCGCGGCCATGTGCTCCTGGCGTGTCATCGTGGTCCAGCCCGAGCGCCCGGCGGCCAGCGCGCAGGTGGGGCGGTGGAAGCGTTCCATGCCCGAACCGGCCAGGAATACCTCTGTTCCAACGGAGGGGGCGTCGGTACTACGAGCGAGAAGAACTGGAGATGCAGCTTCGTCTCGCTCCCGACGCACTTGCCGTACCTGCGCAACCGGATCCGGTACTACAGCCCGACGACGTTCGCCAACGGCGCGGCGGCCGCGCAACAGCCATGTGGCATTCCCCAGACCGGAGAGCAGGAGTCCGGCCACCGCGACATCGGTGGGACCGATCTGCTGGTTCAGGGACACGTCGCCGGCGCATACATACCAGGCGACGCCAATGACTATTGCTCCGGCGAATAGTGACAGGGCCCAGCGCAAGACATCATCGGAACCCCAGAGCAGGCGTCGACCCGGCATCGCCGGTTCGAGCGCCGGGCGCGACCTTCGCCGCCGGTCGAGGACGAGTTCGTCCACTAGCCGGCCGGGACGTTCGAGGCGCCGCTTCCCCCGTCATCCTCGCGGAGGGCGTCCTCGATGCAATCCAGCTTCCGCCATTCGTCTCTCAGGTCGGCCGAGAGCCACAAGGTGGCGCCGATGCCCAGCAAGAAGATGCCGCCGATGCCGCCTGAGATGATGTAGGGCAGCTGGCCGGCCGTGTAGGCCGATCCACTTACGCCCACCCATCCGGCAATTAGTGCCCCTATGCCGGCGACAACGAGCACGACCGCCAGGGCACGGTCCCACTCAAGGCGAAGCCATTTCCCGATTTCCATTGGGCCTCCTTCCGTTGCTCAATCGCACTGAGTGTTGCCCTTGTTCAGATCAGTGAACGTGCCGTTCTGCAGGGTCATGAGGAAGTAGCAGTTGGACATTGTGGCTGGGGAACCCTGGGTGAAGGTCAGGGGCGGTGCCAGTCCACCGAGGTTGTTGTTCTTGATACTCCAGAGACCCTGCAGGAACTCGGCCGATGTTGGGTTGGCCGTGAGGTACTTGTCAGCCGCCACGGCCAACTGGCCAGACGCCCATTCGGCCGATGTCGAGGCGGAGCCGACCAGGGTCGCGTCGTATTGCTTTACCGCCTGCTGGTACAGCTGCTGCGCCGGCGTGTATGCATCCACCCAAGGGAAATTTGTCTGCGCGCTGAGGAGGCCATTGAGATGGCTGTCGGACGCGACAGAAGCATCGACCGCGATGCTGTCCGCCTCGTACACGGGGTTGTAGCCCTGGGCAGCGCAGTCGTTGGACATCCGGATGAGGCTGTCGCCGTCGCCGGCGAAATAGACAAAGGTGGCTCCGGCTTGCTTGGCGTCGAGACACTGGGCGGTCAGATCGGGTTGGGTAATGCTGTAGCTCGCCACATAGACGGGATTGACGCCGTCGGCCTTGGCGCCGCCCTGCTGTATAAGCTGGGTGTACGCGTTGGTGCAGGTGGCATCTTCAATGCAGTAGAGGAGACCCATCTTGGTGTCGCCCTTGGCCACGGCGGCTTTGATGGTGATGTCGTTTTCGCCGTTGATACCCGACGCCTGGGGGAACAAGATTGGACTCTGCCACCATTCGACGCTGCTGGCGTCACCGCCAATGACCGGAATGTTCTGCTGCTGCAGGTAGGGCACGCTGGCGCTGACCGTGAGTGGCATGAGGTTGCCCACAAAGGCGATGACGTGGTCCCGGGTGACCTCCTGCTGCACGTCGGTGGCGCTAGTCGACGGGTCGCCACCGTCATCTTCGAAGTACACGTGGACCGGATGACCGTTCAGGCCACCGTGGGCATTGGTGTAGGCCTCCCACACTTCCAGTGATTGTTGGGCACCCGAGAACACGGCGCCGATCACGCCGCTGTATGTCCCCACGTTGCCCAGATTGATGGTGGATAGGTTCGCCTGTCCGCCCGCTGTCCCGGCACTCGACGCGGCGCTGCCACCCGGTGATCCGGCATTGGCAGATGTGTTCGATCCACCGGATCCTGCGGCCGAGGTGGTGGGGGTCGATCCATCATCTGCGCCCGACGACGTGGTGGTCGTGGTTCCGGCCGCACCGACGGGGCTGCCCTGCTGGCCGTTTGCCGTTCCCGATGCCGCAGCACCTCGCTCTATGGGCCGACGTGCCGCATCGGCGATCGACTGCTGGGTGAGTCGGCTCCCGCACCCGGCGAATAACGCAGCGATGCAGGTCAGCGCCAGAGCCAGCCCCAATGGGGCGGCTCGGCGTCGACGGTTCATCTGAGCCCCCGCACGGCATTCGATTTATTCACTGGCTCCCCCTGGCCACGCCCACCCACAAGGGACGAAGTGAAAGGTACCGTAAACGGTATTCTCAATAAAGTAAATGGCCGTCTCGCCCTTGAGTATCCCACTGGACCAACTCACCCCCCGGCGCGTTACTTCGGTGTCTAAGGAAATTAGCCTACGCACTGGGTGCCGACCGAGCGATCGACCGTTTGGGGTGAAATTGCGCTCCCTACTGGTACAGGTAGATCCCCAGCACCGCTCCCCAGAAGACTAGGAGCCACATATCGCAGAAGAGGCGCAGCCACTTCGGTGAAGTTCGGACTTCCATGAACGCCTGCAGGATCAAGCGGGCCTTGACGAAACCGATGGCCAAGATACCGATGGTGACCGGGGTGCTGGCCACGAAGTGACCGTTGTCATGAGCGGTACGGGCCAGCCACCACGACAGGGTCGTGATGGCTGACAGCGCCGCCCAGACCCACGTCAGCCTGTCTCGGAGCATGGACCTCAACGTCTCACCTCATCACGTAGATCAGAGCGAACAACACGATCCAGAGGAGGTCGACCATGTGCCAATAGGTTGCCCCAGCCTCGACCATTGAGACTCGACGGAGGTCCGGGTTACGGAGTTCCCGCACAACCACGCCCAGTATGACGAGGCCCATGACGACATGGAACAAGTGCACGCCGGTGAGCATGAAGTAGAAGGTGAAGAAGTCGTTCCTGGGCAATGTGTAGCCATGGTGGATCTCAAGGGACCATTCCACGACTTTGATGGCGATGAACGCAATGCCGCAGAATGCGGCACCGATGACCAACCTCAGGGCTTGGACCGAATTGCCCGAGCGGGTGGCTCGCACAGCGCGCGCCATGCACCACGAACTTGTCAGCAACACAAGGGTGTTTATCAGTCCGATGGTCTGGTAGAGGTGCTGCTGGGAAGCCAGAAACAACGTCCGATCCCTGGTTCGCTCAACCATGAAGATGATGAAGTAGATGGCGAAAATGATCATGTCGCCGAGCACGAAGACCCACATGTTGAAGTCGCCGGGCAGATAGTCCTTTGGGCGTTGTGCGTCCTCGACGGACGCGTTCTCAGGTGGCATGGCAGTCGAGAGCGCGCTCGCGTCGGTGCTCAGTGTCATATGTCCTGTACCGCTTCACCCAAGGGCTGATCTTTGATGGCCCGATGAAGGAGGTAGAGGAGACATACCTGCCAGAACACGAATATGGCCGTTCCTTGCCAGAAACTAATGGCCCCGTTCCAGGCAAAGGGTCCGTGCTTGAAGATGAACACCGGGGCGGCCAGACCTTCGGTGACGACCTGCCAGATGGTCACATAGGCCAGCCACTTCGGGAAGATCTTGTTCTTGTCGAGGAGAATGGCGAGGGCGAAGATCAGATACTGCGCGGCGAAGCACCCCAGCGAACCGATGAACATCAAGAGCCCCATGTCGTAGAGCAGCACCATCACATGGGGATTTCGATCGGGTCGGAACACTGCGGTCAGGAAGGCGAAGGCGGCAAAGATGCAGCCGGGTATGGCGCCGACCGCCAGTGCCGCGATGTAGCCATAGGCCCAGACGGAGCCCACAGACATTCGCTTCATGTGGGTGGCCACCAGACCATTGGTCCAGCTGGCAAAACCCACCACGACCATCAACATGGTGAACCCGATCTTGATGGTCAGCGCATGATGGTGAAAGAAGTACAGAACCTGCGTGGTGGTCAGGTTGGGACTGGGGGGAGGCATCACCCTCGTAAGGGCCACAAAGATCAGGCCAAAAAGAGTGAAGAAGATCGGCACGCTCCAGAAGCAGATCCACTGATCCAGTTTCCCGGGACGCCGGTATTTCTGCGCATCGACCGCCTTGGTGGGTGTTGCCGGAGTGGAAATGACGGTCACGCGACGCCCTTCTCCTCAAAGGCCTGACGCTTGATGGCGATGCGCAACATGAAGAACATCACGATGACGAAGAGGCTGAACATGGAGATCTTCAGCCAGAAGGACACGAATCCGTTCCAGGCCAGTGGCCCGGTGCGGAAGACCGCGGCGCACGCGGCCGGAGTCATGACGGCGGCACAGACGAGATTGAAGTGACCTACCCACTTCGGAAAGATCGGCATGGGACGGGCATCCATATAGATAGCCAACGCGAGGCAGATGTTCTGGGCGATCAACATCCCGACCGGGGCGGTGAACACGATCCACGCCATGTCGTTCAGCAACACCACCAGGTTCGGGCTCCGCTCGGGCCGAAACGCCGCAATCAGCCAGAACAGATCGGCAATGGCAAACAACGTGGCACCGGTCGCCACCCCGCTGAGGTAGCTGTAGGCGAACACGTGGCTCGGGGTCGCCATGCGTTTCATCTGCACCACAATCAGCATGAAAAAGGGCACCAGCATGACGCCGCAGATGTCGAAAATGATCATGCTGAGACGAATCGAGGTGGTGTGGTCCCGAAAGAAGGCCGCCACCTGATCCGCTGGCATGGAGGGAGACATGGGCGGTCGAAAGCCGGGGAAGATCAAGAAGGCGGCCAGAAATATCAGCCCACTCACCGGCGTGATCCACAGACTCACGGTCTGCGCCGTGATGTCGTTGTTGTGCTGACCAATCAGTGGTTGGTCGACCTCTGCCTGCACGGACATAGCCCCCCTCAAACCCCAGTGCCCGGGAGCGTCGTGCCAACCCCAGGACTAGCCGATCGTCTAGCCAGGGGGGACGGTAACCCAAAGCTTGTGAGGCGAACAAGGCTGGCGCGTCGAATTCCACGGCCGAGCGCCAGAGGCAGCGGGTGGCAACGCTCAGGATTTGCGACTTGACCTGCAACTTTAGAATGGTGCAGGGCTCGATGGTGTGACTAGACGATCGTCTAGATCCAACACGTGGGGGGTGGTCTACCCTGTGAAAATGGTGATCGAGTCGACAGATGCCTCGTGGTCCATCACCGCCAGACGGGCTCGGCTTTCGGCGGCACAGCTGCGCAGCGTGGCAGCCGCGCTCGACTTGTTTGGGGAATTCGGGGTCAGCGCCACGTCATTCCAGATGGTGGCCGACGCGATCGGGGTGACCAAGGCCGCCGTTTACCATCAGTTCAAGACCAAGAATGCCCTGGTTCTGGCGGTGGCCGAAGTGGAATTGTCCAGCTTGGAGGAAGCAGTCAATCTGGCCGAGGCTGAACCGTCGCGCCCGGCCGCCCGGGCGCTGCTGCTGGCCAAGGTCATTGACATGGCGGTCGTCCGTCGCCGTTGGGTCAATGCGCTCCAGGGGGATCCGGTCATGATCCGGCTCCTTGGTTCCCACGAACCGTTCGTCACCTTGATGGCCAGGTTGTATGCCTTGCTTCTGGACGAGGGCGCTGACCCCGGGAGTCGGGTCCGGACGGCCATCGTGTCGTCTGCCATCGGAGGAGCCATCGTCCATCCGCTGGTGACCGAATTGGACGACGATACCCTCCGAGCCGAACTCCTCAACGTGACCAAGCGCTTCTTCGACTTGACCGACTGACTGTTTCGCTGGCGCTGGCCTGCATCGAATGCTAAGTAACAGCTCAGCAAATGCTGAGCAGCTGCTCAGCGCCGACCGGCGTGAGAAGGGGGCGGAATCCAATGACGGATTTCGACACAGTTGATTTCCTGATGGATGAGTCGCTCGTCGAGGATCCCTATCCGTATTTCGATCACATCCGGTCCAAGTGTCCCGTGTTGCCTACCGGGCATCACGGCGTCGTAGCTATATCCGGCTTCGAAGAGGCCACCGAGGTCTACGTCAACACCGAGGCCTTCTCGTCGTGCAACTCGGTCGTTGGACCATTTGCCACCTTCCCGGTGCCTCTCGAGGGCAGCGATGTGGGTCACATCATCGATACGTATCGCGATCAACTGCCGATGAACGAGCACATGGTGACCATGGACCCACCCATGCATACCCAGGAGCGTTCTCTGATCATGCGACTGCTGACGCCCAAGCGACTCAAGGAGAACGAGGCGTTCATGTGGGGCGCCGCCGACCAGCAGATTGACGAGTTCATCGCCGATGGGCACTGCGAGTTCATCAGTGCCTACGCCCAGCCCTTTGCCATGCTGGCCGTGGCCGATGTGCTCGGCGTGCCCGAGGAGGATCATCAGCGATTCAAACGGGGCTTCGGTATGACCAAGGGACCCGGACAAGTGGGAGAGGGATCCCCTCACGGCGAGGAACTCAACGCGCTCAACTGGCTCGACGAGGAGTTCAGCGCCTACATCGAGGACCGGCGTCGCGAGCCACAAGAGGACGTGCTGACCAATCTGGCCCTTGGGACCTACCCGGACGGTTCGGTTCCCGAGGTGGTCAATGTGGTGCGGACGGCGACCTTCTTGTTCGCGGCCGGTCAGGAAACGACGGCTCGGCTCTTGGCCGTGGGCTTGAAGTACCTGTCGGAATACCCCGAACTTCAAGATGAGCTGCGGGAGCACAACGACCGCATACCCGGCTTCATTGAGGAAGCACTCCGGATCGAAAGCCCGGTGAAGTCGGACTTCCGGCTGGCCCGCCATGACACCACCGTGGCCGGTGTGGGCATCGCAGCCGGGACGCCGGTGGTGCTGCTCAACGGTGCCGCCAATCGCGACCCTCGCCAGTTCGAGAATCCGGCAGAGTTCCGTATCGACCGACCCAATGCCAAGGTGCATATTGCCTTTGGGCGCGGGCCCCACTCGTGTCCGGGTGGACCCCTGGCCCGCGTGGAGGGCCGCGTAAGCATCGCCAAGCTTCTGGAGCGCATGCGGAATATCCGCTTGTCCGATGAGCATCACGGACCACCGGACGACCGTCGGTTCACGTATGAACCGACGTGGGTGCTCCGGGGCCTGCGCGATCTGCACATCGAATTCACTCCAGCCGAGTCAGCCCGATGAGCGCCCGCGTTGCAGTGGTGACTGGTGCGGCATCCGGTATCGGGCTCGGCATCGCGCGCCAGTTGGCGACCGATGGCCACAAGGTGGCGCTGCTAGATGCTGACGGTGACACCGTGCAGTCAGCCGCTGCAGAACTGACCGGGCAGGGCCATCAGGTGGCCGGTTACACAGTGGACGTGGCCGATCGCGCCGCGATCGAGACGGCCTACGCGGCCATCCGCCAGGATCTGGGTCCCATCCATATTGTGGTGACCAGTGCCGGCATCGAATCGTTTGATCCGATTCTGGAAGTGACGCCCGAGAAGTGGGACCGCATCATCGCCGTGAACCTGACGGGGACCTTCACCTGCGTGCAGCTGGCGGTGGCCGATATGGTGGAAGCCAAGTGGGGACGCATCGTCACCATCTCTTCCTCCAGCGCGCAGTCGGGCGCACCCAACATGACCCACTACGTGGCGTCCAAGGGGGGGGTGATCGGACTTACCAAGGCCTTGGCTCGCGAACTGGCGGGCCATGGCATCACGGCCAACACCATCCCGCCGACCATTGTTGACACGCCGATGGCCCGAAAAGCCTTCGCAGCGAACAACGTGCCCAGTATCGACGTCCTGGGTTCCATGGTGCCCCTCGGTCGAGCTGGTACCCCCCAGGACATTGCCGGCGCTTGTTCCTACCTGTGCTCAGAAGCGGGCGGCTACGTCACGGGCCAGATCATCGGCGTCAACGGAGGGATGTACATCTGATCGTCAAGACGTCACCCTCGCCCCGACGTCTCGGTACCGAGACGTCCAAAACGCGTGCCGTCCTGCTCGACGCGGCCGAAAAGCTGATGCTCGAGGACGGGTATCCGGCCGTGACGTCACGGCAGGTGGCGGCCCGGGCGGGACTGAAGCCGCAACTCGTCCACTACTACTTCCGGACGATGGACGACCTTTTCCTGGCGCTCTTCCGAGATCGAGCGGCCCAGGGTTTCTCCCGGCAGGCTCGGGCCATGTCATCGGAGCAACCGCTCTGGGCGTTGTGGGAACTCAACCGGGACCCGCGTGGTACCGCCCTGACGATGGAGTTCGTGGCGCTGGCCAACCATCGGAAGGCCATCCGCTCAGAGATCTCGGTCTTCGCCGAGCGCTACCGGGCTGAGCAACTCGCCCTCTTGCGGGCTGCCTTTGCTCGACATCAGTTGGATGAAGCGGTATTCCCCCCAATGGTCGTGACGGTGTTGATGACGAGCCTGACCCGGATGCTGGTGATCGAAGGGGAGACGCTCGGTATGTCCGGTGGGCATGCTGAAACAGTTGCCTTCGTCGAGCAATTTCTGGAGCGGCTGGAAGGGCCACGGCAGGCGGCAGTCGGCGACGTAGCATCACTTTGAATCGAATTGTCACCTAGGAAGGAACACGCATCATGCGAGTAGTGGTCGACTTTGAGCTCTGCGAGAGCAACGCGCTCTGCATGGCCGCCGCGCCGGAAGTCTTCGAAGTGCGCGAGGACGACTTCCTCTATGTGCTCAACGAGAATCCTCCCGAGGAGCTGCGCGAGAAAGTCGTCCACGCCATGCGCTCCTGTCCCAAGAACGCCATTTCGATAGAGGACTGATCCGGGAGTCCCTCAGGATTGGACCGTCGTCGTCCCGGGTAGGTCAGTGCCGCAGACCGGCGTAGTCGACGAGGCCACAAACCCCTTCTTGTCGGCCTTCATGTACCAGCCACACGCCTTCGCGGCGTCGTGTCCGAAGATGGTGCGGTAGTTGATGCTGACCGGCAACAGGCCGTTGCCGTTGTAGCCCTTGAGATGACGGAGGGCTGTGATGACGCCGGGCCGCGTCGGATTCTTTCCGGCCAGCTCCAGGCCCTTGATCATGAGGTCAGCTCCGAGCCAGGACTCGTACTGGCTGAACGTGGGGAAGTCCTTGGCGCTGAAGTGCTCGTACTTCTCGAGGGCTGACTGCATCTGACGGGTGGCCGCATTGGGGAGCTGGAAGGGACGGAAGGTGGTGTCGAAGTAGCCGCCCTGCACGTCTCTCCAGGCGGCGGAGTCGATCAGGCTTGGCTCGTAGCCGGTCGGGAAGACGACCACCTTGGCCGTGACCCCGGCCTGCTTCAACGCGGTGGCCAGCGCGAAGTTGGAGTTGTCGTCCAGCCCGGCATAGAACGCGTTGCAGCCCTTCTGCTTGGCAGCCAGGGCCACCGTGGTCATCGCCACTGAGCCGAATGGGATGGATGTGTCGAGGATGCCCCCTTTGCCGCCGGCGTGCATAAAGGAGTCGTACGTGCCGACGGCCGAGCGGGACGAGGAAGGGGAGATGCTGTAGCCGTATGAGCAAACGACCGTGCCGCCGTGCGCCTTCATGAAGCCGCCGATGGCCGTGTTCACCGGGTAGGTCGGATTCACGCTGCCGACGTCAGCGGCAAACATGTTGGTGTAGGGCTGCTGACCCCATTCAGGGCCGTCGAAGAAACCACCCGTCACCGGCACGCCCTGCTGCTGGGGGTACTTGGCGGCCAGGAAGAAGAGAGGGCTGGCCGACACAATGCCGAACGCACCCTTGGCCACGGCGTCCTGCACCGCGGTGGAAATTGCTGACGGGCTGGTTTGGTCGTCGAGTACGAGGCCCTTGAGCTTGTGCCCGTTGACCCCGCCTTCGGCGTTCTGCAGCGCGATGCGGGCATTGAACCCGGCCGGAGCGGAGCTGAACTCGGAACCGCCCTCCCCGGTGAGCGACGTAATGAGGGCCAGCGTGATGGGGGAGCCTGAAGAAGCGGCGCCGGCATTGCTCGAAAGGGTGACGAGTCCGGACATGGTCACCACCGCCATTGCGGCCATGGCCAATCGAATCCGGTAGGCGCTCAACTTCTGCATACTGCCTCCTTGTTGTTGATGCTGAATGAAACGTTGTCAGTGCTGCTAAAACCCTTCGGCGTGAGACCCCGCCGCTATGAAGTCGCTACCTCCAGCAACGCGTTCGCCGTCAGTTGTGGTTCAGTGATCATCAGGTCGTGTCCGGTGTCGATATCCCACAGCCGACCTTCGGCCCGCGCCAGTTCCATCACCTTTTGGTCGCGTGTGGCCAGGGTCGATGTGCAGATCACGTGGAACCGCGGGATCGCCCACAGGGCATCTTCGTTGAGCAGGTCGAGTGGTTGGCTGAAGCATCGCCATGGATGTCCTTCCAGTCGTTCTGCCATCCAGGCCAGGTCGGCCGTATCGGTCACGCCGTAGAGCAAGCCCGCATCCGGGGCCGGGAGCAACACGAGCTCAATGCCATCGACCGTCTTGCCCATGGGGCGGACCGCTTCAATGATGGGGCCGGCCACATCGACCAGGGACTGCCTATTCTGAGGCGTGGCGGCATCCAGGTAGACGAGCCGGCCCACCCGATCTGCCGCCCGATCGGCTGCGCCGGTGATCACCATGCCCCCGTAGCTGTGCCCCACCAGAATCACGTCCCGCAGATCTTCGTAGTGCAGAACGGCCACCACGTCTTCTATGTGGCGGTGCAGGTCGACGTCAGCAGCCATCAGATGTGATCGCTCACCGAGCCCGGTCAGGGTCGGTGCGTACACTTCGTGACCGGAGGCGCGGAGGATCCGGGCCACGCGCTGGTAGCACCAGCCACCATGCCCACCCCCGTGGACCAGCACATAGGTCGCCATCTCGCACCCCCCAGGGTCGGCGATTGTTCCAAGCGCCAATATCGCATAATATTGACGTCAAAGTTGAAAATCTAGAGGATTCTCCTCGGAGGTGCCGAAATGCCAAAACCAATCGTCGATTTCCCCGTCTTTGATGCCGATAACCACATGTATGAGACGCCGGACGCGTTCACCAAGTTCCTGCCCAAGGAATATGACGGTCTGATCAAGTACATCCAGTTCAACGGCCGCACCAAGATCGCCGTGCGTAACGTCATTTCGGATTACATCCCCAATCCCACCTTCGAGGTGGTCGGGCGGCCCGGGGCATCCGAGGAATTCTTCAAGCACGGGAACCCCGAAGGCAAGACGCGCCGTGAGCTGATGGGCGACCCCATCCGTTCGCCAGAGGCTTTCTTCTCGCCCGAGCCACGTCTGGCACTGATGGACGAGCTAGGGCTCGACCGGGCCCTTATGTGGCCGACATTGGCCAGCCTCTTGGAGGAACGTCTCGGTTCCGACCCGCTGGCCACTCACGCCGCCGTGCACGCACTCAACCAGTGGATGTACGAGCACTGGACCTTCAACTACGAGGGACGCATTTTCGCCGCTCCGGTCATCACGCTGCCGATCGTCAACGAGGCCATCAAGGAGCTTGAATGGGTGGTCGAGCGCGGCGCCAAGATCATCCTGATCCGGCCGGCACCCGTGCCGGGGTACATGGGTCGTCGCTCGTTCGCCCTGCCGGAGTTCGATCCCTTCTGGCAGAGGGTCACCGAACTCGACATCACCGTGGGCATGCACGCGTCCGATGACGGACTGTCCAAGTACTACAACCAGTGGGAAGGGAAGCCCGAAGGCGAGCTCCTGCCTTTCTCCGGCAAGACGGCGTTCATGGACATAGCGCACACACAGAGTCGCGGCATCTTCGACACGGTGGCCTCACTCATCGGCCACGGTCTGCTCAGCCGATTCCCCACCCTTCGCATACTGCCCGTGGAGAACGGATCCGCCTGGGTGCGACCGTTCATTCAGGCAATCGGCCACTCCTACGCCCACGAGCCGGCCCTCTACGACGAGGACCCCCTCATGGTGCTGAAGCGCAATATCTGGGTGCACCCCTTCCACGAGGACAATCCGCGTGAGCTCATTGAGCTGCTCGGTGTGGACCGGGTGGTGTTTGGATCCGACTACCCGCACATTGAGGGCATGGCAGAGCCGCTTTCCTACGTCGACGAGATCCAGGACCTCAGCCACGAAGAGATGGCCAAGGTGATGGGTGGCAACCTGGCCGTGGCCATGAAGATCCCCTTCGCGGCCTGACCTACGTCGAACGGGCCCCTTCGGTCCGGGCCGTGGCGACTACGCAGAGCCGGTCGTCATTGCCGGCGTCGTGTACCTCAACCTGTGCCAGGTCCCGCTGCATGGTGGCCCGGGCCACGGCCGGACCTTTCCGCACGGGCTGGAGAAAGCGGAGGGCCAGCGACGTCACTACTTTCCCGGGCGACAACGACAGCACAGCCTCTTCCACGGCCAGAGCGATGAGACCGCCGTTGAGCGTGTTGGAGGCATTCAACGATTCATCCGAGCTGCTCAACACGGCTACGCCAGGCTCACGGCGCTGGCACCCGGCCCGGTCGGCGAACGCCTCGTGCAATTGCTTGCCCTGCGGTGCCGGCCGCTCCGGTCCTTCCCTCGAGATGGTCAGCGTGGTGTCGGGGGCGGCCATGAACGACGCGGCCGCGAACCCGACGGCGCTGTCATCCTCGCCGAAGAAGTCGACGCGGCCCACGAAGACGGTACGGCCCGCCTTGAGCACCCGGCCCACGCCGTTGATCGACCCACGGCCCGGCGGCGGCCCGAAGAGGTGCACGTCGAGCTCGAGCGTTACCGGCACGCGGGGGCTGAGCACATCCATAGCGAGGTAGCCACAGAGAACATCGGCCCAACTGGCCAAAATGCTGGTCCTCACATGCCCGGTGCCGGGCACATGCATTTCGTCATACATGGCGGCGGTGCCCCTTTGGCGATCGCCGTCCCGAGCCACGACCCACCCGAGGTCCTGCAGCACGTGGCGGCGCCCGAAGGCGTTCTGCGTCTCGGAACTCACCGAATCATTGGGTGCCTGCGGGGGTTAGAAACGGCCGAGCAGGAACCCGGCAGCGGCCGATGCCGGGGGGTACGAGTCGGTGATACCCGAGCTGATGTACCCGGCGTCGCTGACCAATGTGATACCGGTGATGCCCGCCGCAGCCTCGCTGCATAGGAACACCAGCGGGTAGGCCTGCTCCAATGGCGTCGATGCCGGGATGCCGACCTCGTCGCGGTAGTCGGCTCCGAAGCCGAGCCACATCTCCTCGTTGGCCCGGGCCAGCGGCGTGTCGGTCGGTCCGGGGCAGATGGCGTTGATGCGGATGCCCTGCTTAAGAAGCGAGAAGGCCTGCCGGGCCACGAAGCCGCAGACTGCCTGCTTGGAGTGGAAGTAGTCGGCCCACCCGTGCTCAACGGCCCAAGCCGATGCGGCGTCGAAGTCGGTGATGTCGAGGTATTCCTTTACGAGATCGAGGTTGGATTCCCACCCGAGGCCGGCGGCTGAGGAGATGAACCCGATGGCGGCGCCGCTTCCAAGTGCACCACTCTCAAGCATGCGGTCGATCATGTACCGGTGACCGACGTAGTTGATCTTTTCGATGTTGGGCGTCCCGTCGGCCACGCCGGCGCACGACATCAGCGCGTGCACCGGACCACCGAGCTCGGCCAGAGCGGCGTCGATGGATGCCTTCTCGCCCAGGTTGAGATGAATGGTCTTGGCGCCGGCCAGCGTCACCTCGGCGAAGTCCATCACGATTACTTCGGCGCCGGCGTCCTGCACCAGTTCGGCCGCCGCGGCCCCCATGCCGGAAGCGCCTCCGACCACCAGTACCCGCTTGCCGTCGTAACGGAATGCATCAAACAGTCCCATCAATTACCTCCTGAGTTTTGGTGTTGTTGCGAACGGACGAGCGTGTTACCCGACGATGGAGCGAATCTTGAGGTCCAAAATGGTATCCCAGTCGATTCCGAGTTCGACCAGAATGTCGTCGCCGTGCTCGTTGAATTCGGGTGCCCGGCCGGGCGGCGCCGGCTCCCCGCCATACTGCACCGGTGCGGCCACAAGCTTGAAGGTAGAACCGGTCGAACTGACGCAGTCCTGCACGTAGCCGTTCGCCTCGGTTTGCGGATCGATCGTGGCCGCCTCGAGCGTGTCCTGCACGACGCACCACTGCCCGGTGAAGTCAGCCAGACGCTCGCGCCATTCGGCGACGGTCCGCTCGGCGAATGCGGTTTCGAGCAGTGCCTGTGCTTCGAGGCTGTGTTCCACCAGCGCGGCGTGATCGGCAAATTTAGGATCGGTCCCCAGTTCGGGGCGGTCCAGCAGCGTGCACAGCTCGGCCCAGTAGCGACTGGCCTGCAGACAGCAGAACGAGAGGCTCCGGTTGTCCTTGGTGACAAAATTTCGCACGAGAGGATTGAGGCGAGGCGATCCGGAAGGAGGGCCTTGCCAGGGTTTTTCTGTCAAGAGTGAGAGCGCATAGGCCTGTCCCATGGCCCACATGCCCGTGGCCAACAGGGAGACGTCCACCGTGGTCGCTTCGCCCGTCCGCTCGCGGTGAAAGAGCGCACCCATAATGCCGCCGGCGATGGTCATGGCACCGATGGAGTCGCCAAACCCCGGTCCGGGGGGACCCGGCAGGTGATCGGAATCGGCCGGCTTCACGCCCATAGACACACCAGGACGGAACCAGAACGACAGCGAGTCGTAGGAACCCTTGTCGGCATCCGGCCCTCGCTCTCCCTGCCCCGTTCCCGCCACATAAATGATGCTGGGGTTGTGAGCCCGAATGTCTTCGAGCTCGATCTTGAGCTTCTTACGCACATGCGGGAGCTTGTTGGTGAGGAAGACGTCTGCCGTCTCCGCCAGCTTGTAGAGAATGTCGAGGCCGTCCTGAGTCGAGAGGTCAAGAGCAAGGCTGCGCTTGCCCCGGTTGGAATGCTCAAGGAGCGGGTGGACATCGCCCGTGATCGAGATGACCCCGGTGGCCGCCAGGCCCCGCATGGCATCGCCTCGTTCGGTCGGCTCAATCTTGATGACTTCGGCCCCCCAGTCGGACAGGAGGGCCGAGGCGGCTGGCACGAAGGTGTGCTCCGCGACTTCCAGGACGCGCACGCCCTTCATAACCGGCGTCGCCGTCATCGTCCGTATCTCCCTGTCGCATAGCTGGACCAGACCATGGTCGGTCCCTTTCCCATTTTCAACTCTGACATCGACGTCAATGTTAGACGGAGCCCGTCCGGAGCACCACCTTGCCAATGGCCTGGCCGTCACCCACCAGCCGCAGGGCCTCGGCGACCTCGTTCAGGTCGAACGTGGCGCCGATAACCGGTCGGGCCTGACCCGTAACCAGCAATTCGAGCAGCTCCACCTCGTTGTTGACCATCTCCTCAGGCTGGTGGATGGCAAAGTCCCGGAACTGGAAGCCCAGGATGGTCACCCCTTTGAGGAGCACCAAATTAAGAGGGATATGGGGAATGGTCCCTGAGGCGTAGCCGACGGTGACGAAACGTCCCCCGAAACGGAGTGATCGGAGCGCCGGCTCGGCCAACCCTCCCCCCACGGGATCGATCACCACGTCGGCGCCCTGGGCCAACGCTTCCTTCAGGGCAGCCCGCAGGTCTGATCCTGCCTGATGCTGGATGAGGCGGGTGGCGCCACATGCCTTGGCCGCTTCGAGCTTCTCAGGTGAAGAGGCGATCGCCGTGACCACGGCTCCGAGGAGCGCCCCCAGTTGGACGGCTGCCGAACCCACGCCGCCTCCTGCCCCCAACACAATCAGTTCGTCGCCCGTCCGGACCTGGGCCACCGAACGGAGTACATGGAAGGCGGTGCGAAAGGCCACGCCGAAGGCCGCCGCCACGTCGTCGGTGACGCCATTCGGAATGTCGGTCAGGGAAGACGCCGACACGACGACTTCTTCGGCGAAGGCGCCGACCATGGTTGACCCGAAGACCCTCTGACCCGGACGGAAAGACTCGACGCCGTCCCCGACCTCGGTGACCTCCCCAGCGAACTCACTGCCCGGAATGAACGGGACCGGCACAGAAACCTGATAGCGGTTGGCGATGAGCAGAACGTCGGGGAAATTGATGGCACCGGCCCTGACGGCCACGCGCACCAGCCCGGGGCCTATCTCAGGCGGAGGTACCTCCTCAACGCCAATGACATCGGGATCGCCGTACGTCCGGCACATGGCGGCGCGCACGTCAGGCTGCGGTCACTGGTGGCGTCAGGCCTTCACCGAATAGTCGGTCGTCTCGGCCAGATCGGCCGCACCGGCCATGAGGTCGAGTACGACCGGTCCGAAGGCCTGCAGCTTCTCGTCATCACCGGCGCGCTGAAATCCCTGCTCGAGCACCACAGCCAGCTTCCACTTGGCCAGCACGCAGTAGTAGTCGATGTCGTCGACCTGTCGTCCCGACACCGTCGAATAGTGGGCCAATACGTCATCGACCGGGGGCATGCCGGTCATGTCTACATAGCCACCGGTCCGGTCTTCGTCGCTCGAGGTGTCGTCGGGCCAGGAATGGACGACCCAGCCGAGATCGAGTTTGGGATCGCCTACGGTGCCCATTTCCCAATCGACAATGGCGGCCAGCTGCGCCGGCCCGCCATGGCGGAACATGACATTGGCGAATTGGTAGTCCCCGTGCATCAGTCCCGGCACGTAGTCAATGGGACGATGGGATCGGAGCCACGCGGCGGCTTCCTCGAACCCGGGGAGATCCCGGCCCTTGATGCGCTCAAGGAACGATGTCCACCGGTCGACCTGGCGCTCGTGAAAGCCTTCGGGACGGCCGAAATCCTCGAGCCCCTTGGACCGCCAGTCGACTTTGGAGAGGAGGCCGATCCCCTCCACCAACTGGAAGGCCAGGCCGCGGCGCTGGTTCAGGTCCTGGTCGAAGGGGTCAGGCCATTGGCGACGCATCGACATGGGCGACCAGCCGTCGACGAATCCCATCAGGTAGAAGGTGCGCCCCAGCACGGACTGGTCGGTGCACACGGCGATCGCTTCGGTGTGCGGAACGTCGGTACCGCTGAGGGCTTCAATGATCCGCCATTCACGGACGATGCCGTCGTCCCGCGATGCCGGCGCGGACGGTGGGGGAATGCGCATGGCGCAGTGCAGGTTGCCCCGTTGAAGTTCGTAGATCTCGTTCTGGCTCCCACCCGATATGTACCCGTGCTCGAGCGGCGCCCCGACGCCGAGTCCCTGGCTGTCCAGCCACGCCACCAGGCCATCAACGTTGGAGATCTCGGGGGTGGGGAACTCGTCTATCAGGCTCACAGGTTTCCCACCTCCAGCTCGAGATATTCGGCGAACTTGGCTCGGGCGGCGTCCTGACGCTTGGGCAGTAATTGGGTCGGCCATACATCGTCGCTGGCTTGGTAGTCGCGCAACACCTGCCGAGCCACGGTGATCTTGTGCACCTCGGTAGGCCCATCGGCCAGACCCATGACACCGGCGGCAAGGACCATGCCGAAGAAAGGCATTTCGTTGGTGGTACCCAACGCTCCGTGAATCTGCATGGCCCGCCATGCAATGTCATGGAGCACCGTCGGCATGACCACCTTGGCCGTGGCGATGTCCTTGCGCACCCGCTTGTAGTCGTTGTACTTGTCGATCTCCCAGGCCGTGTACAACACGAAGAGGCGGAACTGGATGAGCTGCGCGTACGAGTCGGCAATGTAACCCTGCACAAACTGCTTGTCGGCTAGGAGGCTTCCCTGGGTTTCCCGGCTGAGCGCCCGCTCGCACATCATGTCGATGGCCTTTTGGGCCATCCCGATCGTTCTCATGGCGTGGTGGATGCGACCGCCACCAAGGCGCGTCTGCGCGATCACGAAGGCCTGTCCCTCACCACCCAGGAGTGCTTCTTCGGGCACGCGGACATCTTCATAATGGATGAGGGCGTGGGACCCCTCGCCGGCGGGTTCGCCGTAGAGGCCCATGTTGCGGACGATGTTGACGCCCGGAGTACCGGTCGGTACCAGGAACATCGACATGCCCTTGTACGGGCTCACGTCGGGATTGGTGACGGCCATCACGATGAGGAACGACGCCGTCCGTGCGTTGGACGAGAAGAACTTCCAACCGTTGATGACCCACTCGTCGCCGTCCTTCTCGGCCCGGGTGGTGAAAAGGGTGGGATCCGCTCCCGCGTGCGGTTCAGTCATGGAGTAGCTGGAGAAGCATTCGCCATCAAGCAGGGGCTGCAGGTAGCGCTCCTTCTGTCCGTCAGTGCCGTAGTGGGCGATGATTTCGGCGTTGCCGGTGTCAGGCGCCTGGCAACCGAAGACGATGGGAGCCCACGACGAGCGTCCAAGGATCTCGTTGAGCAGGGCCAGCTTCAGCTGGCCATCGCCCCTTCCGCCAAGCTCAGGTCCGAGGTGGGTGGCCCACAGTCCCTGGGCTCGCACGGCGTCTTTGAGCGGGTCGATGGCCTCCCGGCGCTTTCCCTCCAACGGTGTGAACTGCAGGTGAGGGAACGCCAGGTCGAGGGGCTCGACCTCTTCCCGCACAAACGCGTCCGCCCAGTCCAGTTTCTCTTGATATTCGGGGTCCGTTTCGAAATCCCACGCCATCTGTACCCTCCCTCGGTCTCGGCCAGAATATGATTCTGAGTATCAAGAATGCAATACCATCACCTGAGCCGGGCGTCACCGATCGCATTGCCCGTCGCACCCTGGCCAAGCGGGAGAGCGAGTACGCCGCCGAGGTGCGCCGCCTGCTCGATGCTGCGCTTGAACTCATGGGCCAGGGCGGCACGTCGACCAGGCCCCGGGTGGCCGACATTGTGGCGGCCTCCGGTCTCTCCAATGACGCCTTCTACCGGCACTTCAAATCAAAGGAAGACCTGGTGGCGGCCATCCTGGAAGATGGCGCCGAGCGGCTCCGGAGTTATCTGGCCCATCAGATGGCGAAATCACCGACGCCCGAAGACCAGGTGCGCCGATGGGTCAAGGGTGTCCTGGCACAGGCGGATCCCGACATCGCCGCCACCACCTTGGCGGTTCTGTGGAACGGCAGCACTGCCGGAGGAGGCGTTGCCGCCGGTCGTCATTTCGCCAGCACGCCGCTGGCGTCGCTTTTGAGCCAGCCTTTTGCCGCACTGGGCAGTGACGCACCCGAGCTCCATGCGGCGCTGGCCGCCCACGCCACCCTCGGCATGTTGTCGGACTATTTGTGGCGACACGAAGTTCCAACCAGGGCCGACATCGACCAGATCACCGCTTTCTGCCTGCGGCCGGCCACCGGCTGAGGTTGCCTTCTACGGGTCGAGTCCTTCGGGCACCCATGACGGTGGTCGTTTCTCCATAAAGGCCCGCATGCCCTCTCGTGGTTCAGGTGACTCATCAAGAGCCCAGAACATCGTCTGGTAGTCAATCAACCCGTAGCGCTCGTTGAGCATCCGCTTGACGTGCATCCGGGCCATCGGCGGCGTCTGGAGAATCTCCCGCACGGCCCGCCGTGCTTCGTCGTGTAGCTGCTGGTGCGGCACGACGCGGGAGATCACGCCAATCCGCTGCGCCTCGGCGGCGTCAAAGCGCCGGGCCGACAGGAGTAGGTCGCGCGCCATGGCGATGCCCACATGAGCCGGGAGCACGGCGGCATAGGTGGCATCGGGAATGCCACGTAAGAGTTCGGGAACCCGGAACGTCGCCCGGTCGCTGGCCACTGCGATATCGGACAACATGGCGATCAGAAGACCCCCGGCCTGGCAGATGCCATTGACGGCGGAGACCACGGGCGCTCGACTGTCCCTGATGGTGAGGAACGGGAGGATGTCGTGTCCGATGTCGGGTGTCGGCTCGTCGCCATCTTGGCGACGGCCGCCCAGATCGCCGCCGGGCGCAAACACATCATCGATTCCGGTGATGATCAAAGCGGCGAGGTCCGGGTCGCTGTTGACCAGTCGGACGGCACGTTTGATGCCGAAATACATGGCGGGCGTCAGGGCATTGCGAGCCTCGGGCCGATCGATGATGCACCAGGCCACCGGACCCTCGCGCTCGAATCGCAATCCGGCGGCGCCCAGTTCTTCTGACACGGCTACCTCCCCCTTGGTTCTGGCTCCTCGGGACATTACCCCTCGATCTTCACGGCTCCCCGGGTGCGGATCTCGAGTCCGAGGGTCGTCCACACAAGCTTCCGGCGCAACGTGTCGTCGACGCTACGGTGGGTTCCGAAGTAGGCGGCGAAGGAGCGACCAAACATGACAGTTGGCATCGTGACCGGAGCGGCGCGTGGGATGGGCGCCGCCTGTGCCGAGCGCATGGCTGACCTGGTCGACGTGCTGTTCCTGGTGGATCGGGACAGAGCTGGTGTGGAGACTGCGGCCCAGTCACTCTCCGCTTGTACCCGGACCTCACTTGAGACCTACGTGCTTGACGTCAAGGACTACGGAGCCATCACGGCCATGCTGGAGCGGGTGGCTGCGACGGGCCCCTTGCGTGCGGTGGCCCACGCCGCCGGAGTGTCACCCACCATGGCGGATTGGCGCGAGATCATGGCCGTCGACCTCGTCGGCTCGGCCATGCTGGTTGACGGATGCCGAGCACTGGCTACCGCTAACACGGCCATCGTTTGCTTCGCCTCTATCTCTGCGCTGCTGGCCATTCCCGATGCCGATGCACCAGCCGACGCTGTTCTGGACGAGCCCCTTCATCCCGACTTCATGGCCCGGATTCGTGAGGCGATCGGGGACAGCATCGAGGATCCCGGCATGGCCTACACGTGGGCGAAGCGGGGAGTGCATCGCTTGGTTCGGCGCGAAGCGGTGCCGTTCGGACGTCTGGGCGCACGCATCTGCTCGGTGACGCCCGGCATCATCGACACGCTCATGGGACGCCAGGAATCTGAGGCCCATTCGGTCATGGACATGCTTGTCAACGCCTCGGCCATCGGTCGGGAAGGTGCTCCAGAGGAGGTGGCGAACGCGGTGGCGTTTCTCTTGTCCGACCAAGCCCGCTACATCACCGGCGTCGACCTACCCGTTGACGGTGGTGTCGTGGCCAGCGTGCGGACCGGTGGATTGACCGAGCTGTGACGGAATCGACTTCTCAGCCCGCAAACACGCCGCCCGGCGTGCGCCATCTGCTCGATCCTGAACTTCAGCCGATCCTCGGGTCCTTTGAGCTCCCACCACTGGACCTCGAGTCGCTCACGATGATGCGTAGCGCCTCCTTTGCCACCCCTGGACTGTCCGATGCGGTGGAACGAATCGAACATCTGGTGCCGGGCGACCCTCCGGTGCGCGTCCGCGTGCATCGGGCCAAGTCCGAAAGAGGTGTGCGCCCCGCCATCGTGACCATGCACGGTGGCGGGTACCTGATTGGCTCCTATGAAATGGATGACACGCTGCTCCAGCAGTGGTGTCAGTCGTTGGGGATCGTGGGGGTGTCGGTCGACTATCGGTTGGCCCCCGAGACGCCCTACCCAGGTCCTCTCGAGGATTGCTATGCCGCATTGCAATGGACCCACCAGCACGCCGACGAACTTGGCATCGACCCCGCCCGGATCGGCATCTACGGGCTCAGCGCCGGTGGAGGATTGGCCGCCGCCCTGGCGTTGTTGGCCCGGGATCGGGGCGAGTTCCCGGTCGCCTTCCAGCTCCTGGATTGTCCCATGCTCGACGATCGTCAGGACACCCTGTCGATTCAAGCCGAAGGGCTGTTCGTCTGGGACTTCGCGGCGAACCAATTGGGCTGGCGCTCGTACCTAGGCGATCGTTACGGGGCAGCGGATCTTGAGCCGTACGCCGCTGCCGCGCGGGCCACGGATCTGGTCGGGCTTCCACCCACCTGCATCGTGGTTGGTTCGATCGACGGTTTCCGGGATGAGGACGTCGCCTACGCCCAACGGCTCAACCAGGCCGGCGTTCCGTGCGAACTCCACGTCATCGCCGGGTTGCCGCACGCCTATCTCATCGTGCCCGGTGCCGCCGCCGTGCAGCTGGCCGGCCACTGCACGGAGGACTGGCTGCGCCGCCAGCTCCGTTAGAGCTTGCCCGCTCCCCCAGAACGGGCACGGATCATGGCGTCCTGGACGAATGAGGCAGCCAGCTGTCCATCGGACCGGTAGATGTCGCCCCGGCCATAGCTGCGACCGTGCCCGGCATAGGTGCTCCTTTGCTCCAGGAGATGCCACTCGGCGGCGGGGCAGCGCTCGTGATACGTCAGCGTGTGGCTGAGCACGCCGGTCGACAACGTGCGATGGGCCTGGGCCTGACCAACGCCGGCGTGTGGGCGCATGGCCGTGCCGATGAGAAATCCGTCGGTTGAGTAGGCCACCAGGGCCTGGTCAAGGGCGGGGTCATCGGGCGCACCGACAAAGCGGATCCACACGTCGAGCTCGGGCGGCCCAACCAGTTCGGGGTCGCTGAGGTCGACGTCACCGATGATGCCGATCTCCCAGGCTCCTATCTGCCGGGCGGTGGTTGCCACTTCGTCAGGTCTGGTCCCTCGGAGCGCTGTATCGGCATGACGGATCACGTCGGGCTCGGGGGCGCTCAGGAGCACGAGCGATCGGGTCACCACCTGATCCCCCTGGCTGATGGTGACGGTGCTGCTGGCTACCGATCGTCCGCCATGCATACGGTCAACCTCAATCTCGAGCGGGAGGTCGGGCGCGCCACCACGGGCGAAGACGGTCTGGATGGTCTTGAGGGATTTGCCTTCCTGACCGGCCAACCCGGCCATGACTGACTGGGCCAGAAGCTGCCCACCGAAGACCACGCCGTGTTCGGAGGGCAGATTGTGGGCGCGAAACCGGTCGTCGCCCACCGACTCCAATGTCAGGGCATCGACAAATGCTTCGATCGTGAACATCGGACCTCCTAATGCCAATTCGCCAAGAATTAGATAGCCGGTTGCCGGGCGGGCCGAGCCTACTGCGATTTTTGACGGCGACGTCAAAGTCAGATACCCTCCGTTTGGAGGCGCCACAGGCGTCAATTTGAGCGTCGGTGCGTATGTAACGCTCTCCATAGAGGCCCGCGTGAGCGGGGCGGAGTCCCGACGACGGGGGAGGATCAGACGGTGACCGAGGCAGTGAAGGTAAATCCCGAGCAGCGGATGCTCATTGACGGAAAGCTGGTTGAAGCCGATTCTGGCAAGACCTTCGAGAACATCAACCCGGCCACCGAGGAAGTGCTGGGCTCCGTGTCCGACGCCTCGACGGCGGAAATGCACCGGGCCATCGATGCGGCCCGGCGGGCCTTCGACGAGACCGACTGGTCCACCAATCACGCCTTCCGGAAGAAGTGCCTCGAGCAGCTGCACGATGCTCTTCAGTCCGAGCAGGAGGAGCTGCGCGAACAGCTCATCCTCGAGGTTGGCTGTCCCCGTATGACCACCAATGGCCCCCAGCTCGACGCTCCCCTGTCGGAGGCGATGGTGTGGCCAGCCAAGCAGATCCTCGAGTACGAGTGGGAGACCGTCCTGCCGGACGCATTGAGCATCACCGGTTCGGTCGATTCGCGCCGCATTTGGCGTGAGCCGGTCGGCGTCGTGGGGGCCATCGTCCCGTGGAACTTCCCGGCGGAAGTGACCCTGCACAAAGTGGGACAGGCCCTGGCCACCGGCAATACGATGATTGTGAAGCCAGCGCCTGATACGCCGTGGAACGCCACCTTCCTCGGTCGCCTCATTGCCGAGAAGACCGACATCCCGGCCGGCGTGATCAGCGTGGTCACCTCGTCCGATCACCTCGTTGGCGAAGAACTCACGCTGTCCCCCAAGGTCGACATGATCTCGTTCACCGGTTCAACCGGTGTCGGCCGTCGCATCATGGAGAAGGGGGCCGCCACTATGAAGCGTGTCTTCCTCGAACTCGGCGGCAAATCAGCCACCATCGTGCTCGAAGACGCCGACCTGGGCTTGGCCACCCTCATGGGCATGGGCTCGTGCTTCCACGCCGGCCAGGGCTGCGCCATCCAGACCCGGATGCTGTTGCCTCGCTCGCGCTACGAAGAGGGCGTCGAAATGCTCAAGGGCTTGTTCGCTGCCGTTCCCTACGGCGACCCGCAGCGTCCCGACGTGATCATGGGACCGCTCATCTCGGCCAGGCAGCGCGAGCGCGTGTTGGGATACATCGAGAAGGGGAAGGCCGAAGGAGCCACGCTGGCCGTGGGCGGAGGCAAGCCATCGGGCGACGAATTCTCCAAGGGGTACTGGGTCGAGCCGACGCTCTTCACCGACGTTGATAACTCCATGACCATTGCCCAGGAAGAGATTTTCGGCCCGGTCCTGGTGGTCATCCCGTTCGAAGACGAGGACGACGCTGTCCGCATCGCCAATGACAGCCAGTACGGGCTCTCAGGCGGCGTGTTCTCAGGCTCGACCGAGCGTTCACTGGCCGTGGCTCGGCGCATCCGCACCGGTGGCGTGAGCGTCAACGGTGGCGCCCCCTACGGCCCTGACCTGCCCTTCGGTGGGTACAAGCAGAGCGGCATCGGGCGCCAGAACGGTAAGCCCGGTTTCGAGCAGTACCTCGAGGTCAAGTCTGTTTCCTGGCCCGCCGGCTAGCCGGTAGGAACGCGGATGTCTGCAGATGCATCGGGGGAGATCTACTACGACCCCTACGACTTCGAGATCGACGCCAACCCGTATCCCGTTTGGAAGCGGCTCCGTGACGAGGCTCCTCTCTATTGGAATGAGAAGTACCAGTTCTTCGCGTTGAGTCGCTTCGCCGACATCGACGCGGCGATGTTGGATTGGGGCACGTACATCTCGGGCAGAGGGTCGATCCTCGAGATCATTCAGGCCAATATCGAGCTCCCGCCGGGCATCATCCTTATGGAGGACCCCCCGGTGCACACCATGCACCGGTCGCTTCTCTCGCGGGTTTTCACCCCGAAGAAGATGCAGGCCCTCGAGGGTGAGGTGCGGGCCTATTGCGCCGAGGTACTTGATCCACTCGTGGGTCAGGGCGGTTTCGACTTCATTGCAGACCTCGGCGCTTTTATGCCGATGCGGACCATCGGCATGCTGCTGGGCATTCCCGAAGAGGATCAGGTTGCCATTCGGGAGCAGATCGACCAGAGCCTCCGTCTTGAGGAGGGAGCCCCGCCAGCGACGATCGACGCCATGGCACAGGCCTCTGTGTTCGGCGACTACATCGACTGGCGAGCCGATCATCCCTCGGACGACCTGATGACTGAGTTGATGACGAGTGAGTTCGAGGACGAGACGGGAACGAGGCGCACCCTTCACCGTGATGAGGTGCTCACGTATGTGATGTTGATCGCCGGAGCTGGCAATGAGACGACGGCACGTCTCATCGGCTTCACCGGGCAACTCCTCAGCGACCATCCGGATCAACTCAGGGAATTGGCGGCCGATCGATCGCTGGTCAACAACGCCATCGAAGAGATCCTCCGTTACGAGTCACCCTCGCCGGTGCAGGCCCGCTATGTCACCCGCGATGTCGAGCTTCACGACCAGAAGGTGCCCGAGGGCAGCGTGATGGTCCTGCTGAACGGCTCGGGCAATCGGGACGACCGCCACTTTGAGAATGGCGACAGCTTTGATATCCATCGGGAGGTTGGACGACACCTGGCCTTTGGCTATGGCATCCACCTCTGCCTGGGCGCGGCTCTGGCTCGTCTGGAAGGTCGGATCGCCTTAGAGGAAGTGCTGCAACGTTTTCCTCGTTGGGAAGTCGACTACGACCGGGCCCGACGGGCGAAGACATCGACGGTCCGTGGTTGGGAGACTCTCCCCGTTCGCACCGCGTGACATGGGGGACAAGAAGCCGGAGGGTGAAGCGATGAATCTCGAAGACATGATTCTGGTCAGCATCGACGACCACATGATTGAGCCGCCGCACATGTACGAGAATCACGTGCCCAAGCGCTGGCTCGACGAAGCCCCCAGGGTCGTGAACGAGGACGGCATCGATCGCTGGGTGTTCCAGGGAGAGAAGACCAGCACATCGTTCGGTATGGCCGCCACGGTTGGCTGGCCATCGGAGGAGTGGGGATTCAACCCGGGTACCTACACGGAGCTTCGCCCCGGTTGCTTCGATGTTCATGAGCGCGTGCGCGACATGGACGCCAACGGGGTCCTCGGGTCGATGTGCTTTCCCACCATGGCCGGCTGGAATGCCCGAACATTTTCAGAGGCGAGCGACAAGGAGATCGCACTTGTCATGCTGCAGGCCTATAACGATTGGGCCATTGACGAATGGTGCGGCGCCTACCCGGGGCGCTTCATCCCGCTGGGGATCGTTCCCATGTGGGACGTGGATGCGGCCGTTGCCGAGGTCCGCCGCATAGCCAAGAAGGGATGCCGGTCGATCAGCTTTCTCGAGACGCCCCACGTGCAGGGATTCCCGAGCTTCCTTTCGGGCTACTGGGACCCCATGCTCGCCACACTTTGCGAGGAGGACATGGTGCTCTCGCTGCACATCGGCGCCGGCTTCGCCGTCATTCAACGTCCGGTGGAGGCCCCGGTGGACCACCTCATGGTCCTGGCCTGCCAGATCAGCGCCATCACCGCCCAGGATCTTCTGTTCGGACCGACGCTCCGGAAGTTCCCCACGCTGAAGGTCGCTCTGTCCGAAGGCGGGATCGGTTGGATCCCGTTCTACTTCGACCGCATCGATCGTCACTTCCAGAACCAGTCCTGGTTGCACGCCGATTTCGGAGGGAAGCTCCCGTCCGAGGTGTTCCGCGACCACATGCTGGCCTGTTACATCACCGATCCGTCGGGACTGTTGTTACGTGATCGGATCGGGATCGACATCATCGCCTGGGAATGCGACTACCCCCACACGGACACCACCTGGCCCGAGTCGCCGGAGTTTTCGTGGAAAGAGTTCCAGGATGCCGGCGTGAGCGACAGCGAGATCCACAAGATCACGTGGGAGAACGCCTGTCGCTTCTACAACTGGGACCCGTTCGCGCACACCAAGAAAGAGGATGCGACGGTGGGCGCCCTACGCGCGCAGGCGAGTGACGTCGATGTCACCCGCATGAGTCGCCAGGAGTGGCGGGTTCGCAACGAGGCGGCTGGAGTGGGCACCATCTGATGTTGGTGAAGTTGACCGACGACCAGGAGTTTTTCCGCCAGACGACGGAGCGCTTCCTCACCGAGCACGCTGCGCCTGAGGAGCTTCGTCGCCTGCGACACGACGAGACTGGTTACGAGCCGCACTACTGGCGCCGGGGCGCCGAACTCGGGTGGACCTCGCTGCTGGTGTCCGAGGCGCACGGTGGCGGGACCATCAGCGGCGCCGGGCTGGTCGACCTTTCCCTGGTGGCGTATGAATTCGGTCGCCGGGCTGCAGCGGGTCCGCTCATCGCCACCAATGTGGTGGCTGCAACGCTGAGCGCGCACGACGCTCACCTCGATGTTCTGGAGGGGCTGCTTTCGGGCAATTCGATTGCGTCATGGTGCCCACCCCCTATCCCGATGGGCGCCGTTGCCACCGACTGCCGGCCGACAGTACGCATCACCCGGAGTGGCGACGACGTTATTCTCAACGGAGAGGTGCGACCGGTCGAATCCGCACCGCATGCCGCCCACTTGCTGGTCACTGGTCGGGAAGATTTTGGACTGACCCAAGTGTTGGTACCGACGGACGTCGATGGATTGTCGGTTGTCCCGATGGAGACGGTCGACCTCTCACGGCGATTTGGCGCCGTGACGCTCCACGACGTGCGATTGGGATCTGATTGCGTGATCGGCCCGCCGACCGAATCTTCTGGTGATGTAGAGCGGCAGTTTTTCCAAACCATCACCCTGCTCAATGCGGAAGCAGTGGGCGCCATGCAGTCAGGCTTCGACATGACCATGGAGTGGATGTTCGATCGGTTCTCATTCGGACGCCCCCTGGCCTCGTACCAGGCGCTTAAACACCGGTGTGCCGACATGCTGACGCGACTGGAGGCCAGCCACGCCGTCAGCGACGCCGCCTGCCTGGCCGCCGAGAACGCAGTGCCTTCGGCCGACGAACTGGCCAGCGCGGCCAAGGCGTATGTCGGTCAATTCGGCGGCGACCTATTGCACGAGTGCGTTCAGCTCCACGGCGGCATCGGTATTACCTTCGAGCACGACCTCCATCTGTACCTGCGTCGCTTCACCGTCAACCGGTCGCTGGCGGGCACCCCGGCGCAGCACCGTCAGCGCATTGCCGCCCTACTGGCTGCTCGCCCAGGACTGGCGGCGTGAGCGCGGTCCCCGCCGAAGCGCCCGGCGACGAGACAGAGGATCTCGAAAGCTTTCGCGCTCGGGCACGCGCGTTCATCCGAACCAATCTGCGCCCGGTGTCCCTTGAAGAGTTGCGGATGGATCGCGCCTCGACCGACGAGGAGACGGAATTGGCGGCGATCGCTCGGGAAAGGGAGATCCAGCGCATGCTTTTCGACGCCGGACTGGCCGGGATCTGCTTCCCCCGGGCCTACGGCGGTCAGGGACTTTCCCCCGAACATCAGCGAGTGTTCAACGAGGAGATCGTGGGATTCGAATACCCGTTACACCTGCAGGTGCCCACGCTGTCGCCCTGCGCCACCGTGATCCTCGAATTCGGCACCGAAGAGCAGAAGTTGGGGCATCTGCCGGCAATCTTGCGCGGTGAGGAGTTATGGATGCAGTTCCTGTCCGAGCCCAGCGGGGGCTCGGACGTGGCCAGCGCAACCACCACTGCCGTGAGAGATGGTGAGCAGTGGGTCCTGAATGGTTCGAAGATCTGGACCACCGGCGCCTGGTGGTCAGATTGGGGACTCTGCCTGGCTCGAACCAATTGGGATACACCGAAGCATCGCGGGCTCAGCGTCTTCATGCTCCCGATCCATCAGCCTGACATTGAGATCCATCGGATAGAGATGCTCAACGGATCTCGAGAGTTCTGCCAGGAGTTCCTGACTGACGTGGTTGTTCCTGACACGGATCGGGTCGGCGACGTAGACGACGGTTGGACGATCATGACGCGGTGGATGTTTCATGAGCGCATGCTGTACAGCTCCCCGTATGTCACCGAGCCGGTTGGGGTCATTCACGGTTCGATGGATGCCAGCGCCGTGTTCGACGTGGTGCAAGCCAACCAGCAACTTGATGACCCAGCCATGCGAGAACTGGTCGGCGAGGCTCGCATGATCGAACTGGTCAACGAGGCGCTCTCGGAGAGAATCCGCGACTCCATCAAGCATGGAAAGTGGACGGAGCAGGCCGCAGCGATGGTGCGTCTTTTCAAGGGAGATGCGGCGCAACGCATCATCACATTGGCCTTCGAAGCGGCCGGTTCCGAAGGTGCGGCCTGGAGTGCAGGCTCAAGGGCGGATCGAAGTGCCATCAATTTTCTGATGCGCCAGGTCGGCAGCATCGGTGGTGGTACCACCGAGATGGCCAAGAACGTGATCAGTGAGCGCGTCCTCGGCATGCCGCGGGAACGACGGCTCGACAAGGAGATCCCGTTCCGGGAAGTGCCACGGAGTCGCACGTCGAACTAGCGGCACACCTCCTTCAGGTGGGCCTGGAGCTTATGAAGGGACGCCGGCCCGTTCGTCGAGGCCGAGGGCGCGGACGAACAGCATGGTCAGCTGCTCCACACCCTCATCAAAATCGCAATCGATGAGGCCCTGCACGAACCACAATTCGGGGAAGCGGTAGGTCATGGACGCCAGGGCCGACGCCGTGATGATCGGATCAAGCCGAGCATCGACCAGGCCGTGACGTTGCAGGCTGGTAATGGAACGCGCCACCTCCACCAGACCCAGCCGATGGCGCTCGGAGCGCCAAGCCCCCAGTTCAGAATCGAATCGGGATACCTGCTCGATCACTTTCATCATCAGCGCTTCGTCCCGGTAGCTCGCAAGGTTGCGGCGAATTCCTTCACGGATGCGTTCGTAGGGACTGGCGGAAGACTTCGGGTCCAAAATGACGCTCTGCATGGGTTCGCTCAGGCGTTCCTCGACGCCGAGAGCGACTTCACGGAACACCTCTTCCTTCGACTTGAAGTAGTGGTAGAAGGAACCGTGTGAGAGACCGGCTTGTTCGGCAATATCGGAGATCCGTGCTTCCAAGAAGCCATCTCTCTCAAACACTTCCTTGGCTGCGACGACCAGACGCGCTCGTGTCTCGACGCCCTTGCGCGACCGGGGGCCGCTCGACTTGTCGTTAGCGGGGGACTCCGTTGTAACCACGTCGCCCTCCGTCCCTTGAGGATCGCTGCCCAATGTGCTCATCAATCTACCGCCGCCCTCATGGGTAAACGGTGATTGATCGAGAGGACAATCACCGATTCACGCATCCTTTCTAGCCAGTAGGAGCACGCCCGACGGCGTGCCTCCACCCGACGTCACGACGGCAGTCTTGGCGCCTGGCACCTGGCGCTCGCCGGCCTGGTGCCGAAGTTGCTGCACCGCCTCATAGAGGAATCCGAACCCATGAGTCCTCCCTTCGGACAGTTGCCCGCCGTGAGGATTGACTGGCAGTTCGCCATCGAGTGCGATTCGCCGACCATTGTCCAACCAGTCGTAGGCGCCGCCAAGCTCGCAGAAGCCCAGCCCTTCCAGCCACGAGATGGCGTTGAACGTAAAGCCGTCATAGAGGAGCGCGAGATCGATGTCGGCCTGTCGGAAGTCCGTGCGTGTCCACAAGTGCGCCGACTGGCCCAGGACCTGCGGTTCATGGGTCAGTGTGCCTTGGTCCCATGAAACTCGTTCGAGTATTTGGGTGCCGACCGCTTCAATGCGTACCGCGGGCTGGGGCAGATCGTCGGCAACAGACGCAGCAGACACGATGACGGCAATGGAGGCGTCACATGGGACGTCGCAGTCGTACAGCCCGAATGGAGACGTGATCGGGCGAGCCGACATGTAGTCGTCCATGGTCATCGGTTCGCGGTAGATGGCGTGCGGGTTGCGGGCTGCGTTGGCGCGTCCGTTGAGCGCGATCAGACCCAACAGTTCTCGGGGGGCACCGTAGCGATGCAGGTACTGCGTGGCGTTCATCCCGATCCAGTTGGCGGCCGACATGGCGCCAAAAGGTGCGCTCCATTCACGCATGGCACCTGAAACCCGTTGATTACCGCCTCCGCCACCGCCCCGAGTGGCGGCGAGTGCCCCATAGGTGGATTCCCATACTGTGCGAAAGCACAACACATGTCGGCATAGCCCGGAGGCGACGGCCATGGCCGCCGCGATGATGGAACCGCCCGGACCCGGAATGTCCATGCCACCGTTGACCCAGGTGGGGTGGATGCGCAGAGCTTCCTCGACGGCGGTGACGCCGCCCTCGCTCATGCCCATGCCGCCAGGGCCGGGATAGGTCGACAGTCCGTCGATGTCCTCAAGGGTCAGACCCGCATCGGAAATTGCGGCCAGGCACGCATCCACCGTCAGCGAGAGCGGGTCAATCATCAGGCGGCGCCCGAGAGCTGATCGTCCGACGCCACTGAGCACCGAGGTATGTTCGAAGCGGTCATTGTTGATCGGCGCCCGTGGGGTCGGTCGCACCGGTGGCGTCACCCGATCAATCGGATCGATCTCGCCGGTCAGGGTGAAAAGTGGCAGCCACACATCGTCGTGTTGCTCGAACCGAACCTGCACTATGGAGCCGATGGCGACATCCTCAGGAGCGCAATCGATGATGTTGGTGGTGAGGTGCACCCGAGAGTCCTCCGCCAAGGCCACATTGGCGATGACATAGGGCGGATCGAAATCAGGGAGCCAGCGGTGAGCGTTGACCGTAAAGCCGACCACGGTGGCCCGACCCGATACAGCGACCGATGTGAATGAACGACTCCGGCAGTAGGGGCAGATGGGTACCGGTGGATGGACGAGTTCGCCGCAGGCATCACAGCCCTGGATCCGAAGAGTGCCGTCACTGCCGGAAGTCCAGAACCATCCGGAGGAGAGCGTCAGTTCGGGGAGTGGTCTCATCAGTCAGTATTGATATTGACGTCGCAATCGAACACTGGCTTCATCGTAGGGCACCGGGAGTCCGTGAGCGTTGATTGTGATATTGACGTCGCCGTCAAAAAAATACTAGCCTCAAACCGATGTCACGACGCTGCGATTTTCCGGTCTTCGATGCGGACAACCACATGTACGAGACGAAGGAATCCTTCACCCGGCACCTTCCTGACCGGTTCAAGGGCGCCATCGACTACGTCGAACTCCACGGCCGAACGAAGATCATGATCCGCGGCACGGTCAGCGACTACATCCCGAATCCGACCTTCGAAGTGGTCGCTCAGCCTGGTGCTCAAGAAGAGTATTTCCGCAACGGCAATCCGGAAGGCAAGTCGTATCGGGAGCTCATCGGCAAGCCCATGCGGGCCCTGCCGGGATTTAGCGAACCAGCTCCTCGTCTCGAGTTGATGGACGAACTGGGGGTGGATCGAGCATTGATGTTCCCGACTCTGGCCAGCCTCCTGGAAGAGCGCATGCGGGATGAGCCCGAGCTGACGCACGCGGCCATCCATGCTCTGAATGAGTGGATGTACGAGCAGTGGACCTTCAACTACGAAGGCCGCATCTTCGCCACTCCGGTCATCACTCTGCCCATTGTGGAGAAAGCCATTGAGGAACTGGAGTGGGTCGTGGCGCGGGGCGCCAAAACCGTCCTTATCCGTCCGGCGCCCGTGCCTGGTCATCGGGGTTCGAGGTCATTCGGTTTTCCCGAGTTCGACCCCTTCTGGCAGGCCGTCGTCGATGCCGACATTCTCGTCTCCATGCATGCCTCCGACAGCGGCTATTCCCGCTACCAGGGTGACTGGACAGGGCCGAATGAGTACCTGCCCTTCAAGCTCGACGCGTTCCGGATGATGAGCATCGGCAAGCGCCCGATGGAAGACACGATGACCGCTTTGACCTGCCACGGTGTGTTCTCTCGGTTCCCCGACCTTCGGGTGGCTTCCATTGAAAGCGGCGGCGACTGGGTCGCCCCATTCGTCGAGCACCTGGCGGACATCCACAGGAAGATGCCGCAGGCCTTCGATGGAGATCCGGTGGAGCAGTTCAAGACGAACGTGTACATCAGCCCGTTCCATGAGGACAATCTGGACCGACTCATCGCCACCGTCGGACCCGACCATGTGCTCTTCGGGTCGGACTATCCCCACCCAGAGGGACTGGCCGAGCCATGTAGCTACCTCGAGCACCTTCCAGCCGGTTTGGCCGATGAGGACGTGCAGAAGATCATGGGCGGCAACCTGTCTCACATCATGCGCGTTGACGCCTCAGTCGGCGCATCGTCGTAGCTCGACGGTACTTCGATCTCATGCAGTATCGGGGGCCGCACACTAGGGTCACCAAGCCGATTCCCTGTTCATTTCCATCAGGAGGTTGCTGTGCCTGAATACAAGTTCTTGCAGTACGAATCGCTCGACGAGGGCACGATCGTCCGCATCCTGCTCAATCGACCCGATTCACGTAATGCGCAGAACCGGGGGCTGTTGGTGGAGCTTCATGAAGCCTTCCTTGCGGCCGAAGCCGACGACAATGTTCGGGTCGTCATCCTGGGTGGCACGGGACCAATGTTTTCGTCCGGACACGATCTCGGCTCCAAGGTGTCGATGGAGGAGAGCCGCCCGGGCCCGGGTCAACACCCGACCCGGCAGATCAACGGCGGCACCCGCAAGGGCGCCGAGGCACTCATGCTGCAGGAGTGGCACTACTTCTTTGAGAACACCAGGCGTTGGCGCAACCTTCGCAAGATCACCATCGGACAGGCCCACGGTGACGTCTATGCAGCCGGCCTGATGCTCCTGTGGGCATGCGACCTCATTGTGGCCGCCGAAGACACGCGATTCGCCGACGTTGTGGGGACCCGTCTCGGCATGTGCGGGGTCGAGTACTTTGCCCACCCGTGGGAGTTCGGCCCACGACGGGCCAAGGAACTCCTGCTGACCGGCGACTCGGTGGACGCTGACGAGGCTCATCGTCTGGGCATGGTCAGCAAGGTCTTCCCGACCGACGAGCTGAGCGACCGCACGGTGGAGTTCGCTCGCCGCATTGCTCAGCTCCCCACCATGTCTGCCCTGTTGATCAAGGAGTCAGTGAACCAAAGCGTCGACAATATGGGCTTCTACAACGCCCTCAATGCCTGCTTCACGCTGCACGAGCTCAACCACGCGCATTGGGCCTGGGTCAATGATGACCACTACCCGATAGCCAAAGAAGACTCGGGCATCCCGAACTGGCGTGAGGCGCCACCGATTGTGCCGGCCGTGAAGAACAAGGTGCGCGCCGACGACTGATTTGGAACGGACCTGGCTGCCTGAGAGGTGCTCTGCGTAGAGCCCAGCCCTCTCACTAGTATCTGCATTGACGTCGACGTCAGAATTGCCGGTAGCTGACCGGCAGTGGGGGGTGTGCCGGAAGCATGCTGGAGTTCTTCCAGTTCGTGATCGCTGGTTTGGCGACTGGTGGCATCTACGCCATCGCGTCGGCCGGCCTCGTGGTCACGTACACCTCGTCTGGCATCTTGAACTTCTCGTTCGGCGCCGTCGCCTTCTTCGTAGCGCGCTTCTACTACTTCCTCCACACCCAACAGGGGTGGGGGATCGTGCCGTCAGCTGTGTTATCCATCGTGGTGATGGCGCCTGCCATTGGCGTCCTCCTCTACGGGTTGTTGTTCCGTCATCTGCGCCTGGCTTCACCATTGATCAAGGTGGTGGCCACCATCGGTCTGCTGGTGGCCATCCCCTCCCTGGCCACCCTTATCTTTGGCAATCAGGCCATTCCGCAAGCGCCGGGACTGGCCCCGCAGCCGGTCAGCGTCTTTCATCCCTTCGGGGTGCCGGTCACGCTGGACCAGGTCATCGTCTACGCCTGCGTGCTGGCCACCGTGGTGATCGGGGCGCTAGTACTTCGGTATACCGAAGTCGGTCTAAAGGTCCGGGCCATGGTCGATTCACCGGCCATGACCGATCTTTCGGGTTCAAGTCCCACTGCCATTTCCATCGGCGTGTGGGCGGTGAGCACCTTCTTTGCCGGTCTGGCCGGAGTCCTGGCCGCCCCGGAGATCGGCTTGGACCCGACGCAATTCACCGTGGTCCTGATGGCGTCCTCGTTCGCCGCGGTGTTGGCGGCCAAGCTGCGGAACCTGCCGGTGGCGGTGATCGTCGGTCTGCTGATGGGGGTCGGCATCTCCTTGTTGCAGGGCTACCTACCTCCATCGAGCCATTGGACGGCGGAGATGGTGGACGCGGTGCCCTTCATCGTGGTGGCGCTTTTCCTGATCATCAATCTGATCCGTGGTGGACGGGTCGGGGACTTCGAGAGTTGGGGCGGTGCCCTGGACCGGGCCATCGCACCGCAGGGAGAAAGTCGCCTGGCTGGCTCCACCACCAGCCTGATCCAAGAGTCTCAACTGGGGCTGGTCGGAAAGTACGCCGGCCCCGTACTCCTGATTGCAGTCGCCGGCTTGCTCCCGACGATCGTGCAGGGATACTGGGTCGGACTCTTCTCTCAGGCCTTTGCCTACGCCATCATCTTCTTGTCCTGGACCGTTGTTACCGGCGAAGGGGGAATGCTCTGGTTGTGCCAGATCACATTCGCCGGGGTGGGTGCACTGACGGCCTACTGGATCACCACCCATTGGGGTTGGCCCGTGCTACCCGCCATCCTTGTCGGCGGTCTCGTGGCGGCTGCGCTGGGTGCGCTGGTCGGTTTCCTCAGTATCAGATTGGGTGATCTCTACGTCGCGCTCGTCACGCTCACCTTCGGCCTTTTGATGGAGAATCTGATCTTCACCTTGCCGGTCTTTGTGAACCAAGGTCTCGGCATCACATTGAATCGGCCGACTTTCGCCTCCTCGAACCTGGCCTTCACCTATCTCTGCCTGGCGGTCTTCGTTGTGATCTCCCTCTTCATTGTGAACTTCCGCCGCTCAACGACAGGTCTCGCCCTCAATGCGGCGCGTTGGAGCGAGAATGGAGCGCGGACGTCGGGCATCAGCGTGGTGCAGATGAAGGTCATGGCGGGGGCTCTGGCCGCATTCATCGCCGCCATTGGGGGTGGTCTACTCGGACTGTCCCAAACCAACATTCAGCCTTCCGAATTCGCTACCTTCCTGGGCGTCATTTGGCTCGCCGTGTTCGTCACCATTGGTGTCCGATCGAACGCTGCCGCACTGATCGGCGGTATGACCTTCGTGTTTCCGGCCGCACTGGCGCAGTACTACTTCTCGACGGCGACGTGGATCCCCAATGTGCTCCCAGTGCTGTTCGGACTTGGTGCCGTCTCGGCTGCCAAGTATCCGGAGGGCGTGCTGGCCGAGAACGTACGACGGGTACGTCAACTTGCCCTGCGACTCACTCCGAATTCGTCGAACCATGGCCCATCGGCGCTGGCGGTGACGGAGCAAGTGAAATGACCCTCACCTCTCCGGAGACGGCGCCAGCGCTGTCAGCCACCGGTATCACCGTGCGCTTCGGCGGGCTGACCGCGCTCTCGAATGTCTCCGTTGAGGTGCCACCGGGCACGGTGGTCGGACTCGTCGGGCCTAACGGCGCCGGCAAGTCAACGCTGCTTGGGGTGCTCTCTGGCCTGGTGCGGCCCAACGACGGGAACGTCTGGCTGCACGGGAAAGAGGTGACCGGCGCGTCGGCACGGGCTCGGGCCAAGCTCGGTCTCGCCCGCACCTTCCAACAACCAGAACTCTTTTTGGGTCTGACCGTACGTGAACACCTCGTTGTGGCCCACCGGGCACGCGTTGCGCCGCACCGGATGTGGCGTGACATGTTCGACCCGCGCGCTCTCCTGCCTCCCTCCAAGGCGGAGAACGAGCGAGTCGACGGGTTGCTCGAACAGCTGAATTTGACCAGAGTGGCCAAGGCGCCGGTGGCAGCGTTGCCGTTGGGTATTCTCCGGCTGGTCGAAATGGGTAAGGCGTTGGCGGCCGATCCCAAGGTGCTTCTCCTCGACGAACCCCTCTCCGGTCTGGACATGAAGGCGTCTCGGAGCTTGCTCGCGCTGTTCCGATCTATCGTCGACAATGCCGAGGATCCCATCTCAATGCTGATCGTCGAACACGACGTCGCCGCAGTGTTGGCGCTCTCGGACGCCGTGATCGTGCTCGATTTCGGGGAATGCATCGCCACCGGCACGCCGGACGAGATCCGCAATGACCCTGTGGTGCGGTCGGCCTACCTGGGTGACGCTGAGGGTCTCTCGCATGCTGCCCCAGGACCGGTGGGCGCGACATGACCGAGCCGATGTTGGAAGTGCGTGATCTCGACGTCCACTACGGGTCGTCTCAGGCGCTCTTCGGCGTCTCACTCTCAGTGGCACCCGGCACCGTGCTGGCGCTCCTCGGTGCAAACGGAGCGGGCAAGAGCACGTTTGCCCGCTCCGTCTCTGGTCTGGTGTCTCCCAGTAGCGGGACAGTGATGTTTCAGGGCCAGGATGTCACGGGGTTCTCGCCGCACCGCATGCGGTCCCTCGGGTTGGCCTATGTACCCGAAGGGAGGGGAATTTTCCCGGGCCTGTCGGTTATCGACAACCTTCGCATGGCTGTCGGTCAAGAACAACGACGGGATCGTCCGGCTGCCATTGAGCGGGCCATTGAACGCTTCCCCGTTCTCGGGTCACGCCGGACGCAGCGTGCCGGGAGCCTGTCTGGCGGCGAGCAGCAGATGCTGGCCTTGGCCCGCGCCCTGGCGGTGTCGCCCCAGTTGATCATCGCCGACGAGCTGTCGCTCGGATTGGCGCCGCTCATTACCGAGTCGGTCTTCGAAGGTCTTGACGCAGCAAGGCAGGCCGGCATCACCATCGTCCTGAGCGAGCAGTACGTACACCGAGCCCTGGCGATGGCAGATCACTGCGTGATCCTCACCAGAGGGGAGATGGGGTGGTCAGGACCCGCCGCTGAAGCCGGGCAGGAGGTCATCAACCGATACCTGGGCGAAGCTGAAAATGCGTCCGCCACTCCCGTGCCCGACGCGGTACAGTAACGATCGGTACAGTAACGACGCTCCCCTAAAGCGGAATAGTCATTCTCACATGGGGAAGATCGATTTACACAACGACATCTGGATCTGGGGTTGGATCCGGGGAGGGAGGTTGTCGACGTGCAACCAGCAACGTCCATCATCGGCGCAAGAGGGGGCCGCCGGCGCTTCAGTGGGGTTCGGTCAAGTCGAATTCTGGTCGCCACCGTGGCCGCCGCCGTCGTAGCGGTGCCTCTCGCCGTCATAGAAGGTGCACCGACTCCGGCATCCGCAGCCGCGTCGCCCATCACAATCGCCTACGTCACCGACCTTTCAGGAGCCGGGGCCGCTCAAAATGCCGATTCGCCTGCCGGATTCAATGCCCGGATCGCGATGCAAAATTCGGAAGGTGGAATCAACGGGCACAAGCTCGTGGGCCTGGTGATTGACGATCAGACCAACCCGTCAAACATTGCGACTGCGGTGCAGGACGCTGACTCGAAGGCCTTCGGCATTGTCTCGCAGAGTCCGTTGTTCTTCTTGGCCGACAAGTACCCCAATGAACTCGGCGTACCGGTGACGGGAAGCTATGACGATGGTCCAGAGTGGGGCACGTTGCCGTTTACCAATATGTTTGCCTCTGATGAGGGGAGCGAAAATCCGAAGTACCCGGTCAATACCCAGATTGGCAACTTCCTCAAGCAGCACGGTGGCACAGTGCTCGGCGCGTATGGGTACGGGATTTCTCCGGCTTCGGCTCGAGCGACCAAGCAGACCGCTCAATCGTTCACCCATGCCGGCGGAAAGGTCGGAGTCCTTGATACCTCGGTGCCGTTCGGCGGCGTGTCATTCGGCCCGACTGCTCTAGCGGCCAAGCAAGCCGGGGTCAACGCCATGGTGCCGGCGATGGATGCCAACTCGAACTACGCGCTGGCCGAAGCGCTCCAACAGGCGGGCGTAAAGCTCAAGGCGACGCTCTATGCCACCGGGTACGACCCCGGCGTGATCAAGTCGCCGGCGTGGTCCACGCTGCAGGGCTCGTACTTCATGTCCCTTTTCCGTCCCTGGTCGTTGCCCAATGCCGGAACCAAGCAGATGCAGGCGGCCATGGAGAAGTACGCCCATTTCAGCAAGTCCCAGTTCCCGAGTTTCGGACAGTATGAAGCCTGGGCGGGAGCTGACCTGATGATTAAGGGGCTTCTGTTGGCCGGAAAAAATCCGACCCGAGCGGCGGTCATCAAGGACCTCCGAGGACTGAAGTCTTACAACGACAACGGTCTCCTACCCGGCAACATCAACTACTCGACCATATTCGGACACGATCTGCCCAAGCAGTGCACCTGGGTCATGCAGGCCGAGAAGACGGGGTTCAAAGCGGTGTCAGCGAAGCCTTACTGCGGAACCGACATACCAGGGACTTCCGCGGCCGGCTAAGGAGCGCGCCGTCTTGGTGCAATAGTCGAAGCTGGTGAAATCAAGAGGTCGACTTGGGTCGACTACCTCAGGCGCCACTCGATTCGTTCGCCCTTGAACGTCTCCTGGCCTTCGGCAATGGTGTCGAACTGGGTCCCGAGCACGATGAAGCTCGAGACCTGGGCCATCGCGTCTCTTCGGTTGAGTTCGTGGGCGAGCCAGACTGCTCGAACCGTGCCCTGGATTGCGTTCGGTGGGGCAGAGGCGATAGCGCGGGCCACCCACATGGCTCGCTCCATGAGCTCGGCCTTCGGCGTGATTTCTGAAACCAGTCCGAGCTGGTGGGCCCGCTCGGCTGACATGCGTTCGTGCGCTCCCATGAGCGCCAGCCGCATGGTCTCTCCCAATGGGAGCTTCTGCAGCAGGTGGACCGATTCGAACGCGGCCACCATGCCGTAGGTTACGTGAGGATCGAAAAAGGTGGCGTGTTCGGCCGCGATGATGATGTCCGATTCGCCGAGAATGTAGAGGGCGCCTCCACAGGCCATGCCGTTGACCGCCGCAATTACCGGCTTCCACATGTCGTTCGCTTTGGGGTTGATGTAGGCGCCGGGATCGTTGTGCATGAAGCCCTGCCCAGTTGGGACCGGACCGGCCCGCATCGGATCGAGAACCTTGTGTTCCAGGTAGCTTTCCTCTATCGCTTCCAGGCGGTCGATCCCGGTACAGAACGCCTTCTCGCCCGCTCCGGTGAGAACGACGACACGAACATCCTCGTTCCAGCGCAGCCCGGTCCAGAGCTCACGGAGCTCCTTCTGCATGGCGATGTTGAAGGAGTTGTGAACTTCGGGACGGTTGAGGGTGACGATGGCGACACCTTCGTCCTCCTCGTAGAGCAGTGTCTCGTAAGAAGTCTTCAACTGAGCCCCCCTTTTGCGTGTCGGCCCCGAACCGATGCGCGGCTCACATTAGCCGCCAGGGAAAATTCGTCTCTTGGATGTCAACTTCCGGACGGAAGATCGTGGCGGACCGATGCCCGGGTGTCGTCGAAACTCAGGTACCGGGCGAGGGGAATGGACTCAGGGAGCGGGTCCTCGTAGCTCCAGGCGACATCTTGCGCCAGGGTGTTCCCTATTCGGGCGGACCAGTAGGAGCAGGTCCCCTTGTAGGGGCAGTAGGACACGGTCGTGCTTCGCTCGAGAAAGTCCATGCGCACGTCTTCGGGTGCCACATAGAGGCGGGGGTCAAGCGCCGTTTCGTAGACGGCCAGAGTGCGGGTCGTATCGACCAGTGTTTCGCCAGCCAACTCCACCACCAGTCGCCGTTGGGATCGCAGCGAGTCCACTCGATGGTACGGGTTGCGTGGGTGACCGAAGATCTGCTCTTCCTCTTCGAACCATCCGTCGACCGCATCCCACGACACGGTTACATATCCCGGCGCGTCGGCTTCAGGTGTTGACGGGAGGCCGTTCACATCGGCGGCCAGGAGGGCATACGTCGGCGGCTGTCCCGGGCGGTGAAGGAGCAGGACCCGTTCGCTGTCGACGACCGTCTTGCCGCCTTTGACTGCTCTGACGCGCCGTGGGAAGGGCTCGATGTACGTAACGGGAAATGGCACGGGCACCGAGAAGCGGCCCGCCGGGCGCCCGCTGAGCGGGCCGCGGCCGGTGGTCAGACTCATAGCGCCGTTCGCTCGTCCCTGTCACGGCCACTGTCGGTGAAATGTCGCACCATGCCGTCCACGGTAAACGACGCCAACAGCATTCCGTCCTCGGCATGCACCCGGCACTCGGCGTGGGTCATGCCGCCCGTGGCTGACGTCGAGTGGTGGTGGTAGAGCATCCATTTATCGGCCCGGACGTCCCGGTGGAACGCCAGGCTGATGGCATTGATGCCCATAGAAAGGGTGCGGTGGGCCTGGGACTGTCCGACACCCGCGTGAGGTCGAAGGGCCGCCGCGATCGGCATGTGGCCGGCGAACTGGGCCAGCAGGCCGGCATGCACGGCCGGGTCCTTGGGAACGTCCCGGAAGCGGACCCAGGCGTCAATGACCGGCGGTCCGAGGGGAGCGTCCGGATCACTGGTGTAGGCCGCCTCGACCACTCTGAGGTCGCGACCGGTCACTCCCATGTCGAATGGTTCGCTCTCGTACGGACCGGCGACATCGGGAGCCGCAACCGAATGGGCGATGACATCGGATGAAATGGCGCCAAGAAGGATGGTTCCTGTGGCACAGCGCCTTCCACCTTCGAGCACCTCCACCGCCAGGCCGTCGAACGTGCGCCCTGCGCTCAATACCTCCAGCCTGAACGTGAGGGATTTCGCGGCGTCGGCGACTCCCAAAAACACCATGGAGGCCGACACCACGCGTCGGCCAGGGGAATGACGAGAGGCGGCGACGATGGCCTGCCCGAGCATCTGACTCGCTTCGACGACGGGCCGCCGACCGTCGGTGTAGGCCACGCTGCTGAACGTCAGCTCCTGGTCTTGTCGCAGATCGAGCATGTCGATGAGATGACTGGCGTCGCCCCAGATGGGGAAGCGCTTGTAGGTGACATCGTGAGGTTCGCTGTCGTGGCCCCGGTCGATCACTTCGACGAGTACCTGCTCGGCGTCAAACCTGCCGTGCCCCAGCGCCTGCTTCAACTCCGCTGGAGTTGCGGTCAGTATCTCCAGCGCAGTCAAGGCGTGGCCCGGCAATTGCCACACGTCGGCTGCCCTGCCATTGTCCCCGACTTCGGCCGCCGGTTGGAAGGCGGATAGGTCGATGTCGGCTCTTGGAAAGTAGAGGGTAGGAGGCTCCCCGAGTCGCTCCAGACAGAGACAGTTGGCCGACTCGGCGACAACACGTTCGCCCAGACTGGCTCGAGCGCTGTAGCGGTACGGGCCGAGGCTCACGTCACCCCGGTTTGATTGCTCGAGGAACCACCGCAAGAGACGGAATACTCACACTGCTGCCCTGGCGGACGACTGTATCCACCACGTCCACAAGGTCGTTGACATCGAGGAGCGATCCGGCGAGGTAGTTCTTCTCCACCCATTGCGTGCCGAAATGCACCGCCCGGTCGGAGTCCCAGGTGTTGGGGAATTCCGTCATGGCGTCTCCTTCTCCGCCGGCACAGTCTCCAACCACCAGACGGGTGAATCCGATTGCGGGGTGTTCGACCCGCCAAGCCTCCACCAGCTTGTCGAGTGCCGCCTTGCTGACGGCATAGGCGCCCAGACCGGGCCACGGCGCGGTGAGGGACGCGCTGACAGAGGACAGAAAGATCGCCACGCCGCTCGACTTCTCCAGGTAGGGCACGGCGGCCGACGTCATCAGTGCCGCTCCAATAACGTTGGTCTCAAAGACACTGCTCCACATGTCAGCGTCGGTGTCGACCAGGCTGCTGAGGGGCCCGATGGCCGGGGTATAGATGAGGGCGTCAATGCCTCCCAGATGGGTGGCCGCCTTCTCAATCGCCAAATGGCACGACTCGGCGTTTGTGACATCGCAGGCCAGGGCGACGGTGTCCGATCCCGCCTCCTTGGCAGCGGCCTCCAAGCGCTCCAGGCGACGGGCCATCAGCACGGTGTTGGCTCCCCGCTGGGCCAGTCCGATCCCGATGCAACGCCCAAGGCCGCTTGAGGCTCCCACAACCACGGTTTTCATTGTTCCTCCCCAGACCGACTGGCAATGATGTTAAACGATCTTGAAAATGACGTTCTCGACCCCCGGGGAGGATAGATCCTGCGGAGGCCGGGAATTTTGGTTCATGATGAGCGCACCGGCCGTGGGGTCGGCCGCCCTCGGGCGGGCTACATGTTGGGAGATTCAGTGCACTTGCTTTTCGGCAGCCTCACCGCTCAGTCACTGGACTTTGCGCTGCTCATTGCTCGGTTCGTGCTCGGAGGCGTATTCCTGGCCCATGGCATCAACCACATTTACGGCGGCGGCAAGATCGCTGGTACTGGTCGTTGGTTTGACAGTCTGGGCATGCGCCCGGGCATCGTCCATGCCTGGTTCGCCTCCATCACCGAAATCGGATCGGGCGCGCTGCTCCTCCTTGGGCTCCTGACCCCTCTGGCCGGAGCTGGCGTGGTGGGCGTCATGCTGGTGGCCTGGATAACCAATCACCGCAAGAACGGGTTTTTCATCTTTCGACCCGGCGAAGGCTGGGAGTACGTCATGGTCTTGACCGGTCTGGGCGTGGTTCTGGGAACGATAGGCCCAGGTGAGTGGAGCATTGACAACCACGTTCACTTCCTGACGACCCTTTGGGGTTGGCCTGGCCTCCTCATCTCATTCGGTGGCGGGGCCGCGGGATGCGCCTTACTTCTGACCATGGCCTGGAGGCCGAATCCACCCGCCGAGTAGTTGATTTTGACGTCGCCGTCGAAGAAATTCAGTGGTACTCTCGCCAATGAGAACGCGGTTCTCAGCATTGGACCGCGACCAGGTGAGTGACACGGGAGGAGACCCCACATGGGGGAGTTCGACGACATCGACTTTTTCCGGGGTAGTGAGCTGGTCGGTGACCCGTACCCCTACTTCGACCACTTGCGCAGTCAGTGCCCGGTCCACAAGGAGGACCGCCACGGGGTCGTGATGGTGACCGGCTACGAGGAAGCCGTGTCCGTGTACACCAACACGACCACGTTCTCTTCCTGCAACTCGGTCTCGGGCCCGTTCCCCGGCTTCCCGGTGCCGCTCGAGGGTGACGACATCAGCGACATCATTGCGCAGTATCGCGACGAGCTCCCCTTCGGTGACCAGATCACCACCATGGACCCGCCGAAGCACAAGGACCATCGCGGTCTACTGATGCGCCTGATCACGCCGAAGCGCCTACGCGAGAACGAAGACTTCATGTGGCGGCACGCCGACCGCCAGATCGACGAATTCGTTGCCAACGGCCACTGCGAGTTCATCCGCGACTTCGCCAGCCCGTTCACCCTTTACGTGATCGCCGACCTGCTCGGTGTCCCCGAGGTCGACCACGAATGGTTCCGTGAGGAGCTCCAAGGCAGCGGCCGCCACAAGCGCGAGCAGGGCCTGGGCAGCACCGGCGCAGTCGCCATGGGTCACTCGCCCCTCGAGTTCCTCTACGAGCGGTTCACCGCGTACGTGGAGGATCGGCGCAAGGAACCACAAGAGGATGTGCTGACCGGCCTGGCCACCGCCACGTTTCCCGATGGATCCATGCCGGAGGTCATCGACGTGGTGCGCATTGCCGCCAACCTCTTCTCGGCTGGTCAGGAGACCACGGTCCGTCTTCTCAGTGCCGCCCTGCAGATCATCGGCGAGCGGGCCGACGTCCAGCAGCGGCTGCGTAAGGACTACTCCCGCCTGCCAGAGTTCGTTGAAGAGTGCCTGCGCTACGAGAGCCCGGTCAAGGGTGACTTCCGCCTGGCCCGCACTCCCATCACGGTGGGCGGCGTCGACATGCCGGCCGGCACGACGGTGATGGTGCTCAACGGGGCCGCCGGGCGGGACCCCCGCCGTTTCGAGGATCCGAATGAGTTCGTGATGGACCGGGCTAACGCCAAGGAGCATCTCGCCTTCGGGCGCGGACCCCACGCCTGCCCGGGTGGTCCACTGGCCCGGGCCGAGACCCGCATCAGTATCGAGCGCCTCCTGGAGCGGATGGGCGACATCCGGATTTCCGAGGAGAAGCACGGGCCGGCCGACGATAGGCGTTACGAGTACGTGCCTACCTACATCCTGCGTGGGTTGAGCCGTCTCCATCTCGAGTTCACCCCCGCCGTCTGATCCGCAATGACCACCATGCGTGAGGATCGGGTCGCCATCGTGACCGGCGGCGGCTCGGGCATCGGTCTGGCCATCGCCCGTCGGTTGGGAGCCGATGGCTATCCGGTGGCAGTTTTCGATCTCGATGCCGAAGCTGCCTCCTCGGCGGTCGAGGGCATCACTCAACAAGGTGGCCGTGCGATCGATTTGGTCGTAAATGTGGCCGATCGCGAGCGAGTGTTCTCCGCCGTGGATGAGGTGCGTCAGCAGTTGGGACGTCCGGCCATCCTGGTCAACAATGCTGGCATGGGCGCCGTGTCCCGCAAATTCATCGACACGACGCTCGAAATGTGGGAACAGACCCTCCGGGTCAACCTGACCGGTCCGTTCAATTGCTGTCAGGCCGTGGTGCCCGACATGGTCGAGGCCCGCTGGGGTCGGATCGTGAACATCTCATCGTCGAGCACCCACAGCGGCCAAGCTCTTTTGGGCCCCTACGTGGCCTCGAAGTCCGGCCTCAACGGGCTGACCAAGGCGCTGGCGCTGGAATTGGGATTCCGGGGTATCACCGTCAATGCCATTCCACCCGGCTTTATCGACACGCCGATGCTGAGGGCGTCCGAGCAACGAGGCGATTTCGGCCCGGGCGGCATGGACGACGCCATACGGAGAACCCCGGTGCGGCGTGCCGGCTTGCCGGAGGACATCGCGGCCACCTGTTCCTTCCTCTGCGGGGACGAAGCCAGCTACATCACCGGGCAACTCATCGGTGTGAACGGCGGGCGCAACACCTGAGGGCGCCGTACTAGAGGTACGGCTCCAGATCTTTGTCCAGCTCGACCTCGAAGGTACGCAGCGCCATGGCGAAGACCTCGTAGGCCCCGACAGTGAAGACAATGTCCATCAGTTGTTGCGTATCGAGTTCGGCCGACAGGACGGCGTAGGTCTCGTCACCAATGCGGGCGTCGGCCACCAGTTCATCCGCGGCCCTGAGCAGTGCCGCATCGAGCCCATCCCAACCCTCGGTTCCCTGCCCGCTTCGGATGCGCTCGATCTCTTCGGGTGCGAGCCCGGCCCGGCCCGCTAGGTAGACGTGCTGACCCCACTCGTAACGGGCGCCCCGGCGGTGGGCGACGCGGAGGACCAGAAGCTCACGTTGACGAGGGCTGATGGTGGTGAAGTACAGCGCGTGACTGATGAGATGGTTGAAGGCCTCGGTGAGTTCCGGGTGGTGGGCCAGCACACCCATCGCGTTGAGTCCCTTGGGGCTCTCCGGATCTCGGGGCGGCACCGGATGTCGGGGATTGCGAGGCCGATAGGCGGCCAGGAGCGCTTCGCTGGTCTCTCTTGACCATTCATTTGGGGGGATCGACGGGACGCGGCTCACGAAGACGTCACCCGTTTTTTGCCACCCTCCAATGCACATCGCATCGTCTCGCCTCCGAGCGCTCTCAGAAAGTGAACTGGGCCGTCCGGCTGTGGAACAACCAGCGATCTCCATCACGGTGCAGGACATCGTCGTAGCGCCCGACCACCGCCACTGACCAGCGGGTCTCGTTCTTCACGAGGAGCACGACGTCGCTGGTGGCACTGGCTTCCTGGCCGTCCCATTGGGTGACGTGGATACTGGACACCAAGTGTCGCTGGGGCTGCTTGGGCACGATCTGTGCGTAAGCGGACCGCAGGGCGTCCTGGCCGACGTGGCGGCCGAGACCGGGCATGTCGACCAGGCCGTCCGGACAGTAGGTAGCGACCACGTCATCAGTCCGTCCATCGTCGAGGGCATGTGTGTAGTCGGCGATGGCTGTCCCGACGCCAGCGACGACATCAGCGAGGGTGGGGTTGTCTGGCAAGTGTGTCCTCAAATTCCGATTGCCGGAGTGGATCTGCATCAGCGCCGGACCCGGTATTAGACTAACCGGTCGGTACAATCTTCTCCGTGGCAGCTGACGCCCGCCTCTCCGTCTCCTCTATGCACACTGCACCTGAGCCCGCTGCAGGGCAACCCGCTTCTGAAGCCGAAGTGGAGGTTCTGGTGGTGGGTGCGGGGATCACCGGCATCTACCAGTTGTACAAGGCGCTCCAAGTCGGCTTTTCGGCATCGTTGTGGGAGGCCGGCCAAGGTGTTGGGGGCACCTGGTACTGGAACCGTTACCCGGGGGCCCGCTTCGACTCGGAGAGCTACACCTACGGATATCTTTTCTCGGAGGAGCTCTTCAATGAGTGGGTGTGGGAGGAGCATTTCGCCCCCCAGCCCGAGACCGAGCGCTACCTCAACCACGTGGTGGACCGCTTCGATCTCCGGCGTCATATCCGCTTCGGCGCCCGTGTCACGTCGGCCCGTTTCGCTGAAACCTCAGGTCTGTGGACAGTCGAGGCCGGTGACGGCTCGGTGGTGCGGGCTCGCTTCCTCATTGCGTCGACCGGAGTCCTCTCCATTCCGTATCTGCCCGACGTGCCCGGACGTGACGACTTCACCGGGGTTACGCATCACACCGGGCAGTGGCCGACCGAGCCCGTCGATGTGGCCGGCCAGCGGGTGGCGGTGGTTGGCACGTCGTCCAGCGGTGTGCAGGTGGTGCCGGTGATCGCCGATGCCGTGGCGTCACTCACCGTGTACCAGCGGACGGCGAACTGGTGCACACCGCTCAACAATGCGCCCATCACCAGCGAGGAACAGGGCCGGTTGCGGGCCGAGTTCGAATCCCTGCGTGAGACCCTCAACACTTCCGTCCACGGTTTCCTTCATCGCTCTCACGACAAGGCGGCGTTTGATGACTCGGCCGAGGAGCGGCAGCGGTACTACGAGCTGATGTGGAACAGTCCGGGTTTCACCAAGCTCACCAGTAACTACACCGACCTGCTGTTCAACAAGGAGGCCCTGGCCGAGTGGAGCGCCTTCATCGGCAACAAGATCCGCGGCCTGGTCAACGATCCCGAAACAGCTGAGCGCCTCATCCCTCACGATCACCTGTTTGGTCAGAAGCGGCCTCCATTCGTCACCGGCTACTTCGAAACGTTCAATCGCGACAACGTGTCACTGGTCGACCTGAGGGAGACCCCGATGGTGCGGGTGACGCCCACAGGTATTGAGACCACTGACGGGGAGCGCCATTTCGACGTCATCATCTGGGCCACCGGGTTCGACTTCGGGACCGGTGCGTTGTTCCGGATGGGCATCACGGGCCGGGACGGGCTGGCGCTGAGCGAGTACTGGGCCGACGGCCCGGTCACCTTCCTCGGCGTGCAGACCCACGGTTTTCCCAACCTCTTCTTTCCGGGTGGCCCGCATGCCGCCTCGGGTAACAACCCGCGCTACAACGGCGACCAGGTCGACTTCATTACCGACCTCCTGGTGTACGCCCGTGCTCATGGCTTTGCGCAGATTGAGGTGACGCAAGAGGCCGAGGATCGGTGGACCAACATGGTCAACCGCGGTGCGGCGGCCTCGCCGTTCGGCGAGAATAGCTACTTCTTCGGTACCAACATCCCCGGTAAACCCAAGCGGTACCTGCTCAACTCGGGCGGTCGCCCGAAGTTGTTCTCGGTGATCGCCAACGTGGTGGCCAAGAACTATGACTCCTTCGCCATGTCGGCTGCGGGCCAACCGGTGGCCGACCAGTCGTAGGTCAAACGGTAGCGACGGGCGTGACCGGTGAGCCCACCACGCCCGGCATGCGCAATGGTGGCGCGGTCAGCAGAAAGCGGCTGCGTTGGTGTTCGCGCAGCCAAGTGGCCAGCTCGTGGAGGTACCACATCTCGCCCAGGGGAACGCCGAGCTTGAAGAGACAGAGATGGTGGATGGGCAGGAAGGAATGTCGGCTCTCGTCGCGGTCCTTGCCGAGGAGACCTTCTACGGCGTAGTTGTCGGCCACGAGCGCCGAGATCTGTGAGTCGGCAATCCATTCGAGGAGCGACGGATCCCGAGCGTCGAGGTAGGTGGCCGTGGTGTGGATCTTCCTCGGGTCAGGGTTGCGCTCCCATTCGAGCACCTTGGTGGCGAATCCGGTGTGGAGCAACAGCATGTCGCCCGGCTCGACCACCACATTGTCCGCCTTCATGATCTCTTCCAACGTGGCCCGGTCGACACCGCGCCACTCGAGTCCCAAGTGGTGGGCCAGGTCGATGAGGACGCCCCGGCCCTGGACGCCATGGTGGGCCATATGTTCGAGACCCAGGTGATGGGCGAAGGCCCGATGCCCGCTTCCGTCTCCCCGGGCATCGTCGCTGGGCCCGACCAGGTCGACACCGGCCCGGTAGCCGTTGTAATAGACGCCCTCCTCGACGCCGTCACCGTCGGCATCGAACTCGGCCCCCACGTGGGCCAATGAGTCCCACTGGGTGGAGTACTGCAGCGATAGCGTCACCACGTCGTCGGCCCAGACGTCGACGTACTTTGGATCGCCGAAGGCTTCCATCTCACTCATGTGGACGTTGTAGAAGGTAGACGGCGCACCGTTCATGTCTTCGGTGGGGGCCAGTACCGGCGGGTGCCGGCGCTGGTTCAGTGCCGTGCCGCCGGGATAGTCGAGCGGGAGGCTCAGGCAGAAACTGATGCCTGCCTGCACCTCGCGGATGCCCTCGAGGACCTTCTCCGGCGTGACCAGGTTGATCCGGCCCAACTCGTCGTCATCGCCCCAATCGCCCCAGGTCGAGCCCTCCGGCCGTTGCTGCCACCGCTTCGTCATCCTCTGGCCTCCTCGCCGTCTGCCTTCATTGCAATGTACCGACCGGTTGGTCTACTCTCCGCGAGGGCTGCCGGCACGAGCCGGCATCTACATTGGGTCGCCGACGGAAGGGACCACACATGCCTGAAAAGCCATTTGTCGTGTCCGCTGACGGACACATTCTGGAGCCCATCGATCTCTTCATCACCCGCCTACCCAAGCACCTGAGGGAGCGTGGGGTGTGGGAGGAAGATTTCGAGATCGAACCCCTGGTCAAGGACGGTGCCACGGTTTTCCGGCGCCTGCACACGCCGGGATATGAAGGCTGGACCATCTCCCGATACCGCCAGACCAGTGGCCGGACGCCCGAAGGCGATCCCGAACAGATCATTGAGGACCTGGCCGAGGACGGTGTCGATGTCGGCGTGATGCACCCCAACCTGTCGCTCTTCGGTCTGTACTCAGACGACCACGAGCTGTCCATGGCCCATGCCCGGGTCTACAACGACTACATCGCCGAGCGCTTCACGCCCTACTTCGACCGGCTGGTCCCGACGTCACCGGTGCCCATCACCGATATTGACGAGGCCGTGGTCGAGATCGAACGGGTGGCTGCCCAGGGTTCCCGGGCCATTCTGCTACCAGCCGTTCCCCCCATCCCGTACTACTCACGCGACCTCGATCCGGTGTGGGCCGCCGCCCAGGCCAACGGTGTCCACGTGTTCATCCACACCCAAACGGGCGGGGTGAAGGTCAACGACCCGACGTCGACCACGCTCAAGGTGGTGATGGAGTCGGCGGCCCAGGTCAATCAGCCGATGACCGAGAAGTCGGCCTCGAAGCGGATGATCACGCAGGCGATATACAGCTCCATCGTCCCCCAGCAGGTGTTGTGCGAACTCATCGGCGGCGGCGTGCCCGAGCGGTATCCCAATCTCCACTTCGCGCTGATCGAGTTCAACGCCAACTGGCTGGCTTCGTTGGTCGGCGCCATGGATAAGTGTTGGGTCACCGGCATCGGTCAGGATCCCGACTGGTGGCTGGGCTACTGGGACGAGAACCTGCCGGCCACCGAGCAGACGAAAATGGCGCAACTCTTCCGCCTCAACGAGAAGTGGCCTTACCCGCTCACGCCCGGTGAATACGTCAAGCGCCAGTTCCACATCTCATTTCAGGACGACCCGGTCGCCGTGGCCTGTCGCCACATCACAGGCCTGTCCAGCATCGTGTGGGGTAACGACTACCCGCACGCGGAGGGCACGTTCCGGGGCAGCCGCCAGCTGATCGCCGACCAGTTCGCCGGTGTGCCCGATGCCGAGCGCGACGCCATGATCGGCGGCACGCTCGGGAACCTGCTCGGGTTCAAGACCCCGGTGCCGGTCTGAGCGAACACGACCCGGGACAGCTCCGCTTCGACGGCCGGGTGGCCGTCGTCACCGGGGCTGGACGGGGTATCGGACGGGCCTATGCCCTGTTGCTGGCACAACGCGGCGCCAGCGTCGTGGTCAACGACCTCGGCGGCACATTGGATGGCCTCGGTGCCGATGAGGGGCCGGCGGCCGAAGTGGTGGCCGCCATCGCGGCTGCGGGGGGCTCTGCCATGGCTGACGCCAATGATGTCTCCAGCGCCGACGGCGCGCAGGCACTCATCCATGGGGCACTCGCCAATTTCGGTCGGCTGGACATCCTCATCAACAACGCCGGCATCATTCGCTGGGCCGGCTTTCCCGAGGCGGACGAGGACAACCTGCAGCGACACCTGGCCGTTCACACCGTCGGCTCGTTTCTGACGGCCCGGGCGGCGTGGCCGCATCTGACCGAACAGGAGTATGGCCGGATTGTCATGACCACTTCGAGCGGCGTGTTCGGACTGCCCACCAACGTCTCCTACGCCACGGCCAAGGGTGGTGTCATCGGCCTGACCCGGAGCCTGGCCACTGCGGGCTACCGGCAGGGAATAAAGGTGAACCTGATCGCGCCGGCCGCCGTGACCCGCATGGCTGGCGATGGCGGGGCGGCCGAAATGACACCGGACCAGGTGGCACCCATGGTGGCCTACCTGGCGCACGAGTCGTGCCCGGTCAATGGTGAGATGTACGCCGCCGGGGCCGGACGCTTCGCCCGGATGTATCTGGCGTCAACGCCGGGGTACGTCCACCGGGGGGAAGCCTCCATTGAGGACGTGGCCGAGCATTGGGATCTCATCAACGATGTCACCGACTCGTACATCCCACGCGACCTGTTGCAATGGTCACGGACATTCATGGCCCACCTCCCCCCACCGGAGGTCTGAGGACCTACTCCTCGAGCAGATCCGGCTCCTGGGCCACGATGCGGTCGTACAGAGGTTGGAATTGGAACCAACCGGCACGGTTTCCGCCGGTCTGGCGGGCTGTCATCTCGGCCACCTCGGAGCTGATGAGAACCGGTGTGCCGGCGGCTTCGGCCAGGAGCTGCGCCTGGCAGGTGCGCTCCATGGTGATGAACCACCAGGCGGCCGCGTCGACGGTTCGACCCACGGTAAGCAGGCCGTGATTGGCCAGGATGGCGGCCTTGTTGCCGCCCAGTGCATGGGCGATGCGCTTGCCCTCTTCGAGGTCGAAGACGGCACCGGTGAAGTCGTCGAAGAGTGCGTGATCGCCGTAGAAGGCGCAGGCGTCCTGGGTCAGTGGATCCAGGGAGCGGCGCAACGACGACCAGGCCTTGCCGTGCACCGAGTGGGCGTGGGCGGCTGAGATCACATCGGGCCGAGCGGCATGGATCTGCGAGTGAATGACGAAGGCGGCCTTGTTCACCGGCCAGGAGCCCTCGATCACCTCGCCCTCGTGATTGACCAGGATGAGGTCCTTGACCCGGATCTGGGTGAAGTCAAGGCCGAGCGGGTTGACCCAGAAGTGGTCGGTGCGCTCGGGATCCCGGGCGGTGATGTGGCCCGCCGTGCCCTCACCGAAGCCGAAGCGCCCGAAGAGCCGGAAGGCGGCTGCGAGGCGTTGCTTGCGGTGTCGCCGCTCGTCTGCCGCGTTGTCGAACTCGGGGAAGGAATGGGGCACCCGGTCCGACGGCACTGGCCCAGTGTACGGGTCCTTGTACCGGTCAGTCCATAGGATGACGGCATGGACTTCTCCCTCGACGAGGCCGAACTCGAACTCGCCGCGCTCTGCCGTGACTTCGCCCAGAAGGAAATCGCTACCCGGGCCCCGGCCGCCTGGGAAGAAGCCCGTTGTCCGACCGACCTCCTCAGGGAAATGGGTGAGCTGGGGTTGCTCGGCATGCTCATCCCAGAAGAATGGGGCGGCATCGGCATGTCGACCGTCGGTTTCGTGGCCGCCATGGAGCAGATTGGCTTGGCCGACCAGTCGGTGGCAGCGGCTTGGCAGGCCCATGTCACCATCGGTTCGTTACCGCTCTTCCTCTTCGGCAACGACGAGCAGCGGGAGCGGTGGTTGCGGCCGTTGGCCGAAGGTAAGGCGCTGGGTGCGTTCGGGCTTACCGAGCCCGACGCCGGTTCCGACGCGCGTGGCATCACCACCAGGGCGGTGCGACGAGACGGCGGCTGGCTCATCAACGGTGCCAAGCAGTTCATCTCCAACGCCGGGACCGACATGTCCTTCGGCGTCACCCTGTTGGCCCGCACCGGCGACGAGGAGAGCCGTTCCTACGCCAGCTTCGTGGTCGAGAAGGACACGCCCGGCTTCACCATGGGCCCCAAGATGCGTGGCATCGGTTGGAAGGGGCTCGATACGAGAGCGCTGTACTTCGACGATGTGTGGGTGCCCGACGATCATCTGGTGGGGGATCCCGCCATGGGACTCAGCCAGTTCCTGCGCACTCTTGAGGTCGGGCGCATCTCCATCGCCGCGCTGTCCCTCAGCCTGACCCAGGCCGTGCTGGACATGGCCACCGAGTACGCCAAGGAACGAAGGCAGTTCGGCCAACCCATCTCCTCCTATCAAGCGGTGCAGTTCAAGCTGGCCGACATGGCCACCGAACTTGAAGCGGCGCGCTGGCTTACGTACCGGGCCGCCTCACTGCGCGACGCCGGTCAGCCGTTCATGAAGGAGGCGGCCATGGCGAAGCTGAAAGCCAGCCGCCTGGCTGTTTCGGCGGCGTCCGAAGCGGTGCAGATCCATGGTGGACTCGGCTACATGCTGGAGTCGCCGGTGGCCCGCTTCTACTGCGACGCCAAGGTGCTCGAAATCGGTGAGGGCACCAACGAAATCCAGCACCTGGTCATCGCCCGCGCCCTCGGGTGCTAACCCTGTAGGGGTTCACCAGGTGAGCAGCATGGTGAAACAATCGTCTCAAACCCTTGGAGAGCGGACGAGGAGCGAGCAAGTGCCAGCAGGCCGGCGAAATTCAAATGGCGATTCAGCCACGCGCACCGCTCTACTTGATGCCGCCGAGGCGCTCATGATTGAAGAGGGCTACGCGGCTGTCACTTCCAGAGGGATCGCCAGGCGTGCAGGGCTCCCCAATGCCATCCACTACTACTTCGAGACAATGGATGACTTGTTTATCGAGCTCTTCCGGCGAGGCGCCAGTCGAAGTTTGTCCCGACAAGAGGAAGTGCTTACTTCGCCTCAGCCGCTGTGGGCCTTTTGGGATTTCTTGTTGGATCGCTCGAATGGGGACCTCAACATGGAGTTCATCGCGCTGGCGAATCACCGCAAGGCCATCCGTTCCGAAATTGCGGAATCCTCGCGCCTGTTCCGACGTGGGCAGCTGGCGGCCTTCGCTGAGGTCATCGGGAAGGCGCAATCCACCACAGCCTTCCAATCTCCCCAGGCGATCGTCCTGCTCCTTAGTGCCGTGTCTCGATTTCTTACCACCGAGAATGCCTTCGACTTGGACCTAGGGCACGCCGAAGTCGTCGAATTCGTTGAGCAGTGCATCCGCGAGATTGAGGGCGGGCGCCTTAGTACCTGAGCGCTGACACACTCGCTTCTCTTCATTCTCAGCAGCTCAAACTTTTCTGGCAGGTCCAGACACTCTTGCGGTTGTATTTCGTCACTTGACGAAATAACATCGACGTTGGTTGCCGGGGAGCGGAATGCTCCGTTGAGGCACCGCATTGATCGATTGGGGAGAGGAATCGGGGATGGTCACTCGCGAGGAAAACGAACTCATGGTCCGGGTTGAGGGTGACGCTCCGATGGGCAGGCTCATCCGCGAGAACAGCTGGATCCCCTATGCACTGTCGGACAACCTTGTGGCCGATGAGCCTCCGACACCCGTTCGCCTTCTGGGGGAGAACTTTGTCTCCTGGCGCGCTCCTGATGGCCGCCTTGGATTCCTGGCCGAAGCCTGTCCTCACCGTCAGGCGTCACTGCTCTTGGCGCGCGTGGAGGGCAATGGGCTTCGCTGCATCTACCACGGCTGGAAGACCGACGTGACGGGCGCTGTGGTCGAAGCACCGACACAGGTCAACCGACACGACCGGTTCTGTGCGAACGTCCAGGTGACCCACTACCCAGTCCACGAAGCGGGGAACATCGCTTGGGTGTGGCTGGGGAGTCCCGATCCACCACCGTTCCCCGATTTGCCCTTCACGGCCGAGCATGGAAACAAGACCGCGGTGACCTTCTCGGTCCTGCCAGTGAACTGGCTCCAAGCGCTCGAAGGAGGACTGGATTCAGTGCACGCTGGAATCCTCCACCAGAGTTGGACCCGCAAAGTCATAGACGAGAAAAGCGAATCGATGGACGAGGGCAAAGCGACTGTCGCCTTCACCAAGATCCCCACGTATGAGGTGGGCGAGTCCTCGTTTGGGATGCGTGCCGCCTCGTTGCGCAGGCAAGACGACGGGAAGACGTATGCCAGGGTCACCAACTTCTTCTTTCCGCTGGTGATTGTGGCAGCGACTGGTTTCGTTGACCGCTACCACCTGTTCGCGTTCGCGCCAGTGGATGACACCAACCACCTGTTGTTCTTCGGGAGCTATGGCGCCGCACCGGTATCCCAGAAGGACTTCGGTGCAGTTCGAGCAGACTTTGATCCCGACCCACGCAACTTCTCAACGGTCAGCGGTGACCGGAATAACCGCTGGGGTCAGGACCGCTCCTTGATGGACGGCGGTCACCACAGCGGATTCAGCCGCAGCGTGGTGGACGAGGACTCCGTGGTCCAGGTCAGCATGGGTCCAATTGTCGACCGCTCCAAGGACAATCTCTCGGCTAGCGACGGCGCCGTCGCCAATGCCCGCCTGCTATTGCTTGACGTCCTTGTTGCTTACGAGAATGGGCAGCTTCCTCCGGGCAGCGCACGCGGCGCAGAACCCGTTCGCATTCCAGACCCCTACGACGCCGTGCTCGGTCCCGATGAGTCGTGGCGCGACCTCGAAGCTTGTGTTGTTTCGTGAGCACCCTGGCCGTCACGCAGGCCGCGGAGACGATCGGCGGGGAGATCTCCGGTCTTCATGCAGACGACTTGCTGAACGATGAGTCCATCGTGGCCTCTGTGGTGGAGGCGCTCGAGGCTCGTGGCGTCCTCGTCTTCCCTGACATCAATCTTGATCCCGAAACACAGGTCACGTTTTGTCAGCAGATTGGAGAGGTGGACTTTTCGGAGGGTCACCACTCGGTTCCTGGCATCTACCGGGTCTCGCGGGATGCCACAAAGAACTCGAACGCGGAATATCTCAAAGGTACGTTCCATTGGCACATAGACGGCTGTACGCCGTTGCACGGCGAGCCACCCCAGAAGGCGACCGTGCTCAGTGCCAAGGCGGTCGCGGAGTCCGGCGGCGAAACCGAATTCGCCAGCACTTACGCTGCCTATGACGCGCTCAGTGAGGACGAAAAGGAACGATTCGAGACGTTTCGAGTTCTCCATTCACTCGAAGCCTCACAGCGTTTGGTCTACCCAGATCCAACACCCAAACAGTTGGAGGGCTGGCGAATCAGACCGACGTCAGTCCACCCCTTGGTGTGGACTCATCGGTCCGGGCGCAAATCTCTGCTCATTAGCGCCCATGCCGACCACATCGTGGATATGGACCCTGATGAGAGTCGATCCTTGCTCGACGAACTCATGGAACGAGCGACCAAGGATGAATGCGTGTACCGACACCACTGGTCTGTCGGAGATACCGTCATCTGGGACAACACGGGCGTGATGCACCGGTCTACTCCCTATCCCGCCGGTTCTCCTCGGGAAATGCTCCGGACCACGATCTTTGGGAGTGAGCCGATCCAATAGGCGACACCCAAACGAGCGAGTCGTGTCAGCCGCAGATTCGCGGACGATAAACCAGAGGAGAGATGTGCCCAGGGGTTACGTGATCATGACCGAAGTAATCCACAGCCCCGAGGGGATGGCATCCCATGGCGCCGCCACTTATGACTCGCTGGTGGAGCACGGCGCCAAGATGCTCGTCGTCGATGCCGACTATGAGGTGCGCGAGGGCAGCTGGGGCGAGGGCAGCCGGCTTGCCATTATGGAGTTCGAGTCGCCTGAAGTTGCCCGACACTGGTACGAGTCAGAGGCGGGTCAAGAGGCACACGCGCTCCGACAAGCCGCCGCCGATTGCAACGTCGTCATCGCGTCGGGCTTCGTTCCCAAGGATCCGGGCAACAAGCTCGCAGTCGATTCGTTGTTTGAGCGCATCCCTTCTGAACGTGAGAAGCGCGGTGCCGTGACACGGACGAGTGCGCCGAATCTCCCCAGCGAAGCCCTCGGCCTTGCACCTGCCCGTGGACGCATGGAGGGTCGGCGCGTGGTAATCGTCGGAGCGGGTCAGACTGATTTTCAGATGGATGACCAGCCCATTGGCAATGGTCGGGCTCTGGCCATCCTTCTGGCCCGCGAAGGTGCTCACGTCATCGCGGTTGATCGGGACGAAACGTCGGCCAACGAGACGGTACAGCTGATTCGATCCGAAGGAGGCACGGCGGACATCCTGGTGGCTGATGTTGTGGATCCTCAGAGTATCGAGAACATGATCGGCGCTGCTCAACGGCGCCTCGGCGGTATCGACGGATTGGTTTACAACGTGGGGGTCCCAGGACCGGTTGGATTTGAGGCGAACACGGCTGAGGCGTGGGACGTCACGGTGGACCTGAATCTGCGCGGCGCCATGCTGACCGCCCGTGCCGCCCTCCCAGTGATGGAGCCACACTCGTCGATTGTGTTCGTCTCTTCCATCGGTGCCGTGAGAGGCATCGGAAAGATGATTGCCTACGACGCGTCCAAGGCTGGCCTCTCTGCCCTGGTTCGGGCCACGGCCATCGCTCGAAAGGATGACGCAGTGCGAGCAAACATCGTGATGTTGGGGATGATCGATACCGGGATTGGCCGTGACGGTGATCGAAATATGCCGGGACGAGAGAACATCCCGGTGCCGCTCGGGCGGCGGGGGACAGCCTGGGAAGTGGCATACGCCTCGCTTTTTCTTCTCTCGCACGAGTCGTCGTTCATTTCCGGTCAGACCTTGGCGGTTGACGGCGGCCGTACCACGCTGTCGTAGCCAAAACCTCAGGAGCCATCAATGACCAGTGAAGCGTCCGCTTTGGTTGGAACCCCATCTGACGAATGTCCCGAGATCCTGGCCACGGGAAGAACCGACGTCACCACGATCTATACCTCACTGTCCAAACGCCACCCAGATGGTCGCGACGCTGACTATCTCGAGTGGCACTCACTCGATCATCGGCCCGAACAGCATCGCTTAACGCAACTCAGGGCCTCCTTTCGGATGGTCTCCACCCCGGCTTGTCGTACCGCACGTGCGGCCAGCGATGCCCGCTACGACGAAGCTGACCATCTTCAGACGTACTTTTTCGCTGGCCTGTCCGCTATGGAAAGCTTCAATGAGTTGAGCGTGGCACTGCGAAACGCAGGTCGGGCTCCGTACCTCCTGCCGCTGGTCGAACGAAGTGCCTACCGGCTCGAAGGGATTGCCGCTGCGCCACGGATCAAGGTGGGTGCCGATGTCCTGCTCTGGTGGTCAACCAAGGGTGTCTATTTCATGATCGAACGTGGTGGCCGTCCGGTTGGCGATCTACTCGACGTCGCAGGCGTGGGAGGCGCTTGGTGGGGAGGGGCCGAAGCACTCGAACCCCCATTCAACACCCAGGACAATTCCGGTCTTCACGTGAGCTACTTGTTTCTCGACGACGATCCAGCTGAGGTGGCGATGCGCCTTCGCCCTCGACTTGAACAGCGCTGGTCGGAGACAGGAATTGAACCACTCTTGGCTGCCCCCTTCCACAGCCTCGTGTCCTATGAATGGTCGCGGTATGTGCCCTGAGTGGTCTTATGGACTTGGTCGCGTTCAGACACAAATCTCAGGACGAATCTACGGTTTGTAAAACCCATACGCCCAGTTCGGGGCGCTTCTATCTGGCTTATATACTAGGTGTTCCGGAGTTAGACGGCCGCCAATTTCCGGATGGCCTCGGCGATGCGGTGCCGGTCGGGCAGCCAGGCCTTCTCCAGTTCTGGCGCATAGGGCGGCGGGGTGGCGGCGGCACCGACGCGCTCGATGGGGGCATCGAGGTCCCAGAACGCCTCACGAGCCACGGTGGCCGCGATTTCAGCCCCGATACCGAACGGCATCACGGCTTCATGGGCAATGAGCAGCCGGCTGGTCTTGTGCACCGAGGTGAGGACGGGCTCCATATCGAGCGGCGTTACCGTGCGCAGGTCGATCACCTCTACCGAGATGCCCTCAGCGGCCAGCTCGTCGGCCGCCGCCAGTGCTTCGTGCACCATCCGTGAGATCGAGACGACGGTGAGGTCCGAACCTTGCCGCACGACGGTCGACTTCCCGATGGGGACGCGGTAGTCGGCCGGAGGTTGTGGTCCCTTCATGCCGTAGAGCAGTCGATTCTCAATGAAGACCACCGGGTTGGGGTCTTCAATGGAGGACAGCAGCAACCCGTAGGTGTCGGCCGGTGTCGAGGGCATCACCACGGTCAGGCCGGGGATGTGGGCCAGGAGGGCTTCGAGGCTCTGCGAGTGCTGGCTGCCCGACGAACGGCCGGCGCCGAACTGGGTGCGCACGGTCAGTGCCATCTGAGCCGCACCGCCTGTCATGAAGGGGAGCTTGGCGGCCTGGTTGAGCAGCTGGTCCAGGCAGACACCCAGGAAGTCGAGGTACATGATTTCGACCACGGGACGCATGCCGGCCATGGCCGCTCCAACGGCCACGCCCACTACGGCGGTTTCGGAAATTGGGGTGTCCCGGACCCGCTCGCCGAAGCGCTCGCGCAGACCGCGGGTCAGTCCGAACACGTTGCCCCCGTCGCCGACGTCGACACCGGCTATAAAAACGCTCTCGTCCCTCGTCAGCGCCGACTCGAGCGCCGCCGTGATGGCGTCCATGGTGCGCCAGGTGCCGAGGTCATTCGTGAGCACAGTTTCCTGCGGTGGTGTCGGTCGAGGTCGGACGACGAAATCGAAGAGGGAGGAGGTTTGCGGCGCCGCCAGAGCGGAGGCCCGTTCGACGGCGTCGTCCAACTGCTGCTCCACCGAGGCCTCGAGAGCGATCAGTTCGGTTTCCGGCACCCCAGCCTCGATTAACGAGTGCCGGAAGAGCACTATCGGATCCCGTAGTTGCCACTCCGCCAGTTCCTCCGGCGTGCGGTAGCGCTGCGGATCACCCTCGTAGTGCCCGTGCCAGCGGTAGGTCGCCGCTTCGACCACCACCGGCCCGCCTCCGTCGCGGACGGACCGGACGACATGACCCATGGTCGTAGTGGTGGCCACCACGTCATTGCCGTCGACGGCGAAGTAGGGCATGGCGTAGCCCTGGGTCCGTAATTCGAGCGACGCCGCCTGCTGCGTCGCCGTCGGCGAGAACTCTGAATAGCCGTTGTTCTCGCAAAAGAAGATGACAGGGAGGCGCCAGACGGCGGCCAGGTTCAACGCTTCATGGAAGGCGCCCTGGGCGGCAGCGCCGTCACCGAAGAAGGCGACGGCCACCGAGTCGGTGTGACGAAGTTGCGCCGCGGTGGCGGCCCCCACGGCGATGGGGAGTCCCGCGGCCACAATCCCGTTGGCCCCGAATATTCCGAGTGTGGGATCGGCGATGTGCATGGAACCGCCGCGCCCTCTGTTGGTGCCACCGTCCTTGGCCATGAGTTCGGCGAACATGCCCATCGGTTCGAGGCCTTTGGCCAGGCAGTGCCCGTGCCCCCGGTGGGTCGAGGTAATGACGTCGTCGGGACGCAACGGCCGGCAGGCGCCCACGGCAGCTGCTTCCTGCCCGATGGAGAGATGGACGAAGCCAGGAACGAGCCCCTCGCGGTAGAGCCGGGCCACCCGTTCCTCGAAGCCGCGGATGACCAGCATCCGTCGCTGAAGGTCAACCAACTCGCCGACGTCGACCGCGTTCTCAGGTGTTTCCACTTGCTTGGGCTTCGGCATCGTTGTGTACTGTACTGATCGGTCCAATCACGAGGCGAATGGGGGATCCATCCGACATGAGCGATGACACGCCACGACGGGTCATTGCCGTCATTGGAGCCGGTGGCTCGCTCGGCGGTGCCATCTGTGCGCGGTTGGCTGCCGATTCGAATACGGCACTTGTGATGAGCGACATATCCGACGCCGCACTGGCCGGCTCACTGGACGCGGTGAACGCCACATCGACGCCGACGGCCACCGTGGCGGCCGACGTGGGCCAGTTCGTCGACGTAGCGGCGGTGGTCGATCTGGCCGTGAGCCGGTTCGGTCGGCTGGACGTACTGGTGAGCAATGCCGGCGTGCTGGCCCCCAACGGCCGCATCCACAATTTGCCGACTGAAGAGTGGGAGCGGGTATTCCGGGTCAACGTCTTCGGTGCCGTGCATGGCATTCAGGCTGCGGTACCGGTGATGCGGGCGCAAGGGTCGGGCTCCATCATCCTCACGGCGTCGGTGGCCGGCATGACAGCGTGGTCGCACTCGGCGCCTTATTGCGCCAGCAAGGCAGCTGTCATCGAGCTGGCCAAGGTTGCCGCCGTGGAATATGCCCGCGACGGCATCCGGGTGAACTGCGTCTGTCCGGGTACCTTCCGTTCGGCTATTCACGAGGGCCTGCCGGAGGAGGCACTCGATGCGATTGCCCGGCGCCACCCGCTGGGTCTCGGCACCGCCGGTGATCTGGTCGGGGCCTACGCCTACCTGGCCGGCGAGGAGTCCCGGTGGACCACGGGTTCCGCCCTCGTGGTCGACGGCGGGTACTCAGCCCCGTGAGCAGTGTCAGCGCTCGTCCGTGGCCAACAGGCCCCGCATGAAGATGTCGGCGAAGGGCTTCGCCACCGAGCGTGCCGTCAAGCGGCCTCCCGGCTTCAGCCACAGGTACGTGTAGTTGTGCATGCCCAACCAGGCCCGCGCTGTCAGCCAGGGATCGATGTCGCTGAACTCGCCGCTCTTGACGCCGTCGCGCAGGACGCCTTCGATCTGACGCTCGTACCGTTGGCGGCGCACCCGGAACTGCTCGGCCCGTTCACCGGTGAGGGCGGGAAACTCGTGCAGGAAGACCCAGACGTGGTCCGGGTAGCGATGGATGACGTCGAGCAGCTCGTCCCCCAACATGGCCAGCTGTTGGGACGCCTCGCCTCCGGTGGCCGCCACCCGGTCGGCGCCCAGCATGACTTCGTCCATCACGCGGTCGTGGATGCCGGCCAGGAGTTCTTCCTTCGAGCCGATGTAGTGGTACAGGGCACCCTTGCCGAGGTCATTGGCGGCGCAGAGCTCCATGATGCCGGTGGCGTGATAGCCCTGGCGGGCGAAGACGCGGGCCGAGGTGTCGATGATGGTCTGGCGGCGCAGTTCCCATTTGGATGTGCGCGCGGAGTCCGTGCTGGTCGACTCCGTCGTCATCCCACGGACGATAGTGGTTCTGGACCGGTCGGTCGGTTTTTGTGCCGCGGGGTCTTCTCGGAGTCGGTATGAGCACGGACGGCACGATGAGCACTGACGTCAACTGGTTCGGGGTGCTGGCCCACCACGCCATCCGCCACCCGGAACGACCCATGACGGTGTTCGAGGGTGAGGTCATCACCTATGGGGAAATGGCTGAGCGGGTGGTGGCGATGGCGGCGGGACTGCACCAGCAGGGGATAGGCCGCGGCGACGTGGTGGGACTCCTGTCCTACAATTGCCCCGAGTTCCTCCAGACGATATTTGCCGTCAATTACCTCGGCGCCATTGTCATGCCGATCAACTGGCGCCTCGCCGCCGCGGAGGTCCGTTTCATTCTGGAGCATGCCGAGGCTCGCGTCCTGGTATGCGATCCGGTTCTGGGGGACGTGGCCAATCAGGCCACGAAGGGCCTCGGACACCCGCTTCTCAAGGTCTCCATCGGTCCGTCTGGCCAACCGGGCTGGACGCCCCTCACCGAACTCGAAATTGGCGGCACACCGCCGCCCCCAGTCCGGGCCGGGCCCGACGACGTCCACCGCCTGATGTACACCTCAGGTACCACCGGTCGCCCCAAGGGCGTGATGCTGTCCCACGCCAACCTGGCCTGGAAGAACCTGGCCCACATGGTCGAGTTCGGGTTCACGGCGGCGGACCTCGGTCTGGCCTGCGGGCCGCTCTACCACGTGGGTGCACTGGATCTCACCACGACCACGCTCCTGGCGGCTGGTGCCAGCATCATCATCCACCGCACCTTCGATGCCGCAACTGTGGTCGACGAGCTTGAGCGGTCGCAGGTCACCACGGTATGGCTGGCGCCGGCCATGGTGAACGCCATCATGGCGTTGCCCGATGTCGAGAGCCGGGACTTGTCGTCGGTGCGGGTGATCATCAACGGCGGCGAAAAGATGCCCATCCCACTGATCGAGCGCATCGGGCGTGCTTTCCCCTCGGCTTGGTTCGCCGACGCCTACGGACTTACCGAAACGGTCTCGGGTGACACCTTCTTGGATCACGAGCACATCGTCAGCAAGCTGGGCAGCGTGGGGCGACCGTGTCTGCACCTTGAGCTCGAAATCTGGAATGAACAGGGCGAGCGCGCGCGGGCCGGTGACCGCGGCGAGATCGTGTTGCGCGGCCCCAAGGTGTTCAAGGGCTACTGGCGCGACCCCGAAGCCACGGAGCAGGCGTTCGCCGGCGGCTGGTTCCATACGGGTGACATCGGGGTGATGGACGAGGACGGGTACGTGTTCATCGTCGACCGCCTCAAGGACATGATCGTGTCCGGCGGCGAGAACATCGCAGGTTCCGAGGTCGAACGGGTGCTGTATGAGCATGCGGCCGTGTTGGAGGCGGCTGTGGTCGGGCGAGTGGACGAGCGCTGGGGCGAGGTCCCCGTGGCGTTCGTGGTCTTACGACCCGACCATTCGACAACGGAAGACGAGTTGACGACCCACTGCGCGGGCCAGCTGGCCAAGTTCAAGGTGCCCAAGGCGATTACATTCCTCGACGCGTTGCCTCGCAACCCGTCGGGCAAGATACTGAAGCGGGACCTGCGAACCCAGCAGTAGGCGGCCACACTGAAGGGCTGATCTAATGTCACTCGGCCGGGCGTCTGGCCCCGCAGGGAGGATGCCATGGGGCTCGAAGCCATCACATTTGAGGTAGCCGATCAGGTTGCCACCATCACGCTTGACCGTCCGGAAGCGCTCAATTCGTTTACTGACGCCATGGCCGCGGATATGGCTTGGGCCTGGGAAACCATCCGGGAAGACGACGACATCCACTCCGTGGTGCTGCAGGCGAACGGAGACCGAGCCTTCAGTACCGGCGTGGACATTAAGGGGGGCGGTACCTGGTTCACCCGGGAAAATGCGTGGAACTACTTCGACCCCGGCGACACGCTCTCGCCGAAGCATCGCCACCGGGTGTGGAAGCCGCTGGTTGTCGCCGTGCACGGCCTGTGTGCCGGTGGGGCGCAGTACTTCTTGAATGAAGCGGACATCATCATCTGCTCGGACGACGCCGAGTTCTTCGATCCGCACGCCACGGTTGGCATCGTGTCTGCCCTCGAACCCATCGGCATGTTGCACCGGGGCGTGCCGCTGGGCGACGTCCTGCGTTGGGCCCTCATGGGCAACGAGGAGCGGATCACGGCGGCAACGGCCCTGCGCCTCGGCCTTGTCACTGAGGTCGTGGCCCGCGACGGCCTCCGGTCGCGCGCCCGGGAGATAGCGCTCTCCATTGCGCGGCGGAATCCCAAGGCCATTCAAGGCACGGTGAGGGCCATTTGGGAATCGCTGGACATGACCCGATCGGCCGCCCTCAACACCGGCATCATGTATCCGCAGATCGGTAATTTCCCCGTCAACGTTCCCGAATCAGCCGGTAAGCAGCCACCGTCTTACCGCTGAGGCTCGGCACGATGGCGACATGTTCGATGCTGCGTTGTGCACGTCAGAGGTACCGCTTGGCCTCGGCGATCATGAGGTCCATGGTTTCGTAAGACCGTTTGGTCAGTCGCGTCATGAGTAGGTAGCCGTGCGGCATGTCGTCCATGTGGGCGTGCTTCACGTCGACGCCCGCTGCTTGGTAGGAGGTGGCGAGCGCCACGCCCTCATTCCGCAGGAGGTCGTACTCGCAGGTGACGACGAGCGCCGGCGGCAGGTCCTTGTGATCGGCGAAGTCGGGACTGACCAGCGGGTCGGCTGAGTCGATGTCCGTGCAGTACACGCGGACCATGGTCTCAGCGATCTTCTGCGTGACCCCCGGATTGCCGGCGTTGCCCTCGCTCCAGTCAATGTGGCTCGTGGTGAAGTCGGTGAGCGGGTAGATGGGCGCGTGATGGGCGATACGCGGTCCATTGTTGTCGCGGCTCCAGAGCGCGAGCAGCGAGGTGAAGTTGCCACCGGCGCTTTCCCCGCCGACCGCAATGCGTTCGGGGTCGAGTCCACCCGGGGCTTCCTTCGACATCCAGGTCAGGACGTCTTGGCAGTCCTCGATCCCGGCTGGGAAGGGATGCTCAGGAGCCAGCCGGTACGACAGGCCAACGACGACGAAACCGCTACGGTCTGCCAGTTCCCGGCACACGTGGTCGCAGAACTCAACCCCACCGGCGGCGAATCCGCCACCATGTATAAACAGGTAGCCGGGCGCCCCCGGGGCGGTGTCGGGACGCGTGTAGACGCGAGCGTGGATCGGGCCACCGCGGCCTTCAACCTGAACGTCCTCGATGTGGATCGTCGCCGTGACCTTGCGCGTCATGAAGCCCGGGTTCTTGTTGGCGATCCGTTCCGCGTGGGGCTTGGCCAAGATCGACTCCACGCTGGGCCCGATATTGAGCTTGCCCAGTGCGCCAATCGTGCCCAACAGCGCACGCATCGGTTGTGCCATCGGCTTCTTCGACACGTGATCCCCCTCGCAGCCAATCGTGATGATTGGCCTGGTAGTCAGCGTATCGGCCTGGCTGAGGCTGCTAAACCAGGACGCCTGGTGAGGTGGGTCAGCACCGCCAGCACGCGCCGATGGCTGATGGGGTCTTCGTGCAGGCCCAACTTGAAGAGGATCCGAATGAGGCCCGCACCCGCAAGGCCATCCTCGATGCCGCCGTGGAGTTGGTGAGCGACGGGCACCTGATCACCGTCCCCGGGGCCGCCGAGCGAGCGCAGGTTTCAGTGGCGACGGCCTATCGATACTTCCCTTCGGTCGATCTCCTCATACAGGAAGCCTCGAACCACGCCTTCAACTACCTCACCTATGTGGAAGAGGTATTGGCCGACATTGACGCCGCCGGCGACATCGTCCATGACCGGGTCGAGGCACTCGCTCGCTCAGTTCGAGAATGCTGCAGAACCAGGCACCAGTGCGCCTGGCCGCACGTTCTGGCTTAGACACGTGGTTCGCCCAACAGCAGCTCGCGCCAGAGGATCGAGTGCCGGTGCGCATGGGGCGGCGCACCATGCAGGCGCGCCACGCCCTGGCGCCTCTCGAGGGCAAGCTCACCGACGAGCAATGGAGCGGCTTGTCGCTGCATTCTGTAGTGCGGTCGGCACTGAAGCCATGATCAGCCTCACCGGTGGAACCCAACTCGACGCCGACGCGGCGCTCGAGGTGACGGTGACAACGTGCCGATGGATCCTTAGCGGCGCGCTCGTCGATGCTGGCCTCCGCTAAGGAACGATCACGTCGCCGGTCGTGTCGTATCGGCCATTATTGACACCATGCCCAAGAAGCAACCCTCAGGATTGGTCATCACTCCGGGAGCGGGTGGCGGGCGGGGGCAATCTGGATTGGTGGCCATCGACGATGCGCTGGTGGCCAAGGGAATTCCGGTGGATCGGGTCGAGTTTCCCGGACAGGCCGCCGGCAAGCGGCGGACCGATCCTCCGGCCCTGTGCATCGCCACCGTGCGCCAAGCCGCCGAGGACATGGCCGCCCGACTCGGTGTGACGGTCGGCCGGATCGCTGTCGGTGGTCGATCATTCGGTGGCCGCATGTGCTCCATGGCCGTAGCTGAGGGGCTCGGGGCGAGGGCACTGGTCCTGGTCAGCTACCCGCTCCACCCGCCAGGCAAGCCGGATCAGTTGCGGACGGGCCACTTTCCTGACCTGAAAGTGCCCTGCCTCTTCGTGTCCGGACGTCGCGATGCGTTTGCCACGCCGGACGAACTGGAGCAGGAGACCGCCACCATTCCCGGTCCGGTCGCCTTGGCCTTCATCAATGGTGACCACGGCCTGCGCAACGGTGAGGGCGAAGCGGCCGCCGTCGTAGCCGACTGGGTCAGCAGCCTGCGCCTATAGGTGGGGGTTGTTCCTTCAAGGCGCCCTCAGTGAGCTGGTCGATTCCGGCCAGTGGTACAGCGAGAGAGGGGGGCAACGAATAGCGGTCCGCCAGCGCTGTAGGTGCGAGGTACGACACGCGGGTGCGGCCATCGTCATCCCAGATGAGCAGCTTCAGGGGAAGATCCAGCCCGGCTAGGGGAGCCACGTCCATGACGGGCGTGCCAGCCGCCGGGTTGCCGAAAATGATGAGAACGGTCTCGCGCAGTTCCTGGCCCACGCTCTGGGCGGCGGCACGCTGGTCGATGGTGGCAAAGATCGTCATGCCGAGTTCAGCAATCAGAGCACTGAGTCGGGCCACCGTCCGCGCCACGGGCCAGGGACTGTCCTTCGTCGTGTAGTCGGGGTGAGTCTGGTGCATCGTGAATGGACCTGCGCTGTCATCGGTCACTGCTCTCGGGCACGCTACCCTCGATGCGGGCCAGCGCACACGCCCAGTCTTTGGTCCGTTTTCTCGTTCCGTGATGTACGAACTCCAGCTTGCGGTACGGCCGGCCACCGCCCGACATAGCGTGGACCCATGCGCTTTGCTTTCAAAACCTCGCCCCAAGAGACGACGTGGCCCGACATGCTGGCCGTCTGGAAGGCTGCCGACGACATCGAGCTCTTCGAGTCGGGCTGGACCTTCGATCACTTCTATCCGATCTTCTCCGACAGCACCGGCCCGTGCATGGAGGGCTGGATCACCCTGACGGCGTTGGCGCAGGCGACCACCCGAGTGCGGCTGGGAACCCTGGTGACCGGTATCCACTATCGGCATCCGGCGGTCTTGGCCAACATGGCGGCCACGCTCGACATCGTTTCTGGTGGCCGGTTGGAGCTTGGCGTCGGGGCGGGCTGGAACGAGAAGGAGTCGGGGGCCTACGGAATCGAACTCGGCTCACCGGGCCAGCGCAGTGACCGTTTCGAGGAAGCGTGTGAGATTCTGATCGGACTCCTCAGCCAGGAGACGACAACCTTCACGGGTCGGTACTACCAACTCGCCGACGCGCGCAATGAACCTAAGCCGCTGCAGCATCCCCACCCACCACTCTGCATCGGGGGAAGCGGTGAAAAGAGGACGCTCCGGACAGCCGCCCGGTTCGCCCAGCACTGGAACTTCGTGGGTGGCACGCCAGAGGAATTCGCTCGCAAGCGTGACATCCTCCACGAACATTGCGCGGACCTTGGGCGTGACCCCAAGGAGATCCTTCTTTCCAGCCATGTCCACTATTTGGGGGACGTCAAGGCGACGGCTGCGCAGGCCGCATCCCTGGCTGAGGCCGGCGTCGAACTTGGCATTGTCCGTCTGCCTCCGCCGCTGGATCCGGGCGTCCTCGAACCACTGGCCGCCGCGTTGGGTGAGATTTAAGACCAGCGACAGGCCTAACTGGCGGTACGGGCCGCGCGCAGCATGGTGGCCCACCAGACGAGGTCGTCGAACATCGCATCGACCGAAGGCTTGATGGCCTCTTCAATGTCGCTGATCGGCGCGCCACCCCCGAATGGGTGGACTTTGAACATGTCGCTGCCGCCGATATGCGCGCCGAATTTCGAGGACACCATCTGAAGCTCGACACCGATGCCACGGAGGTGCTCGACGGCACGAGCACCTCCCATGCTTCCGTATCCCAAGGCTGAGAATGGCTTGCGTACCCACTCCTTGTAGGCCTGGTCCAGTGCGTTCTTCAGGGCCCCGGTGATGGAGTGGTTGTACTCGGCCACGATGAAGATGTAGCCGTCGTAGGGACGAATGGCGTCCTGCCAGGCGATCACCTTCGGATCGACGCTGGGTGTGTGCAAGTTGGTGGAGGCCTCGGCGAAGAAGGGCAGGTCGAAGTCACGCAGATCGAGGGTGTCGAGGGTGAGGTCATCACGCTGCGCGGCTTGTCCGATCAGCCACTCGGCCGGTTTGTCGGCGAAGCGCTGTGGACGGGTAGAGCCGATGATCATGGCGAGTTTGGCGGGGCTCACGATGGTCCTCACGTTTCCTTGGGTATCAATTGGATACTAGGTGTCTTGCCGAACATCACGGCCGTCGCGTGCGACCCCGTGCTTTCGTGTCACGCGTTCGTCTCCCTCTCGTCGCGGCGACCGTCCAGGTATATGCGCAGTGTTATGTCCCTCTAGAATTGGATAGCGACACTCTCCAATCCGCAAGGGGGCACTGCATGAGCGAGATATCGAAACCGGTAGTTGTTCTCTTCGATGTGGATGAGACGCTGGTGCACACCGGAGGCTCCGGAGCCCGAAGTTGGAGGGCGGCCTTCGAGAAGCTTTACGGCATTCCGGCCGATATCGGTGCACACACGTCGGCCGGCGAAACGGACCCCGAGGTGGCCCGGGAAACCTTCAAGGCGGTGTTGGATCGAGACCCGACCGACGAAGAGATCGATCGCGTCTACGCCCGGTATCTGCTCAATCTGTCCGAGGACATCGTGGTGTCAGAGGGGTACCGAGTGCTGCCCGGAGCAGATGCCTGTCTGGCCCGACTCAGCGAGGCCGGGGTCCTTCTGGGTTTGGTGTCGGGAGCGATGGAGGGAGCGGCGCGCACCAAGCTCATACCGGCCAATCTCAATCGCTACTTCCTGTTCGGCGCCTACGGGTCGGATTCTCCCGATCGGGCCGAACTCACCGGCATCGCCATTGAGAAGGCCAGCCGCTTGCACGCTCAGCTGACGCCGGGGCAGGTGTTCGTGGTGGGGGACACACCGCGCGACATTGACGCAGCCAGCAAGGCCGGTGCCATCTCCGTGGGCGTGGCTTCCGGCAAGTTCTCGGTGACCGACCTCTCAGAGGCTGGTGCCGATCACGTACTCAGTTCACTTACGGAGCGATTTCCCGGAGTTTGATCACCAGACGAGCGGCGATCGGGCCCAGGAACCACAGCGCCAAAGCCCACGTCGGAAAAGAAGGTCAGGCGTTCCAGCGAATCCCAATGTTCCTGTGCTTCAGGCACGGGCCCTCCCAGCGCCGACCCGGCTCAACTCGGCGAGGAGGTCGTGCTGTCGGTGAGCAGCCTTTGCTTCTCGGATTGAAACTCCTCGTCCGTGAGGAAGCCCCGGTCATGCAGGTCGGCCAACTTGTGCAGTTGATCCGCCGTACTCGACCCTCCGGCATGCGTCATGTACTGAGCAAAGGCATGGCGTTGCAGGGTGGCCTGGGTGGCCGCCCGTTCGTGCATCGATCCGCCTCGGAAGATGAGGTACGCAAAGACTCCGATGTAGGGGAAGAGGACGACAAAGACGACCCACAGCATCTTGGCCGCCCCACCCATGTCGTGACTGCGAAAGATGTCGGAGAACACCGAGATGGCGAGCCAAATCCACAGGAAAAAGGCGAAGAATTCGAGCATGGTCCAAAAGACGTTGATGAGCGGATAGCTGGTTGCGATCATTCGAAGGCCCTTCCTGTCGGTACCGATTGGGACACTGGGTGCAAGTATGGCAAGCGAGCTGAGCGCTCGCGATTGACACCGGCTCGGACGGAACACCAGGGTGTTGGACGCGCCAGGCCCCGCAGGGGAGATGACCGGCGGCCCCTGTTCTCATGGAGCCCGAATGACTGACCAGCTACCTGCCCTGACCTTCGACCATGCCCGCCGGGCTGTGGCGGCGGGATCGACACCCGAGGAGGCGGCGCGGACGCTCGTGGCCACCCTCACCGCTGTTGAGAAGCTGTGGTGCCTCGATGGCGACGCCCCGACCTGGGCCGGGCTGAAGTATCTCGGAACGGGCGGCTACCACAAGGCACCCTTTGTGGCCGGCCAGGTCGAGCGGGTGGGGCTGCCGGGCATCCGGTTCAGCGATGGGCCCCGCGGGGCCGTCGTCGGCAACGCCACCGCGTTTCCGGTGTCGATGGCCCGCGGCGCCACCTGGGACCCGCAGCTGGAAGAGCGGATCGGCGAGGCCGTCGGCCAGGAACTGCGGGCCATCGGCGCCAATCTCACTGGCGCGGTGTGTGTGAACCTGTTGCGTCATCCGGCCTGGGGTCGGGCCCAGGAATCCTACGGGGAGGATCCTCACCATGTGGGGGAGCTCGGTGCCGCCCTTACCCGGGGGCTGCAACGTCACGTGATGGCCTGCGTGAAGCACTTCGCCTGCAATTCGATGGAGAACGCCCGGTTCAGCGTCGACATCGAAGTCGACGAGGTTGCGCTGCACGAGGTGTATCTCCCGCATTTCAAGCGGATCGTCGACGAAGGTGTCGCTTCGGTGATGTCGGCCTACAACAGCGTCAACGGTGCATGGGCCGGCCAGAATCGATCGCTGCTCACCGAGGTCCTCCGCCACGAGTGGGGCTTCAAGGGTTTTGTCATCAGCGACTGGATCTTCGGACTCCGCGACGCCGCTGCCTCTCTGGGCGCCGGTCTCGATATTGAGATGCCCTACCGCATGATCCGCGCTCAGCACCTCGCTGGTGCCCTCCAGCGCGGCGAGGCTTCCTGGGCCGACGTCGATGGCGCCGTGGCGCGGCTGGTGGCCACGCTCCTCCGCTTCGACGATGTGCTGGCCGCCCCGACGTCTGCCGATGTCCTCGGATCGGCGGAGCACCGGCACCTGGCCCGGGAAGTGGCTGCCCGTTCGGTCGTCCTCCTGCGCAACGAGTCCGTGGACGGTTTCCCGGTGCTCCCGTTTGCGCCGACCGCTCGAGTCGCGGTGTTCGGTCAGCTTGGGGACTGCATCAACCTCGGCGACGGCGGCTCCAGCGACGTCTGGGATCTCGAGTGTCACACCGTCCTGGCCGGGCTTCGGGCCGCTGTCCATGACGTCGCCTATGACGAGGGGGACGACCTGGTGCGCGCCGCCTCCGTGGCCGCCACCGCCGATGTCGCCGTGGTCGTCGTGGGCTACACCTACCGGGATGAGGGTGAGTACATCGGTGAGACCGATGCCTCGCTCGGTGCCCTCTTTCCGCCCGCCGATGAGCCCGACGTGGTCGAGCGCTTCGCCACATGGACGGCGGCGCAACCCCTGACCGAGACGCCACCGCGCCTAGAGGAGCGACCGCGTGGCTTCTCGGTCGGCGGCGACCGCCAGTCGCTCCGCCTCCATCCGAGCGACGTGGAGCTCATCCGGGCCGTCGCCGGCGCCAACCCTCGCACGGTCGTAGCCATTCAGGCCGGAAGCTGTGTCGTGGCCACTGAGTGGATCGAGGCCGTTCCCGCCGTAGTGCAGGCCTGGTACGGGGGGGCCGAGGCCGGTCCGGGGTTGGCCGATGTCCTGCTGGGCGCCGTCAATCCGTCCGCTCGCCTGCCCTTCAGCGTCCCCGCCGACGAGGCCGACCTGCCGGCCTTTGAGCGCGACGCCACCTCGTTCCGCTACGACCGCTGGCACGGGTGGTGGTACCTGGCCCGCAATGGGACCGTGCCCGCCTTCCCGTTCGGATTCGGTCTTTCGTATACGACATTCAGTCTCGCCAGCTTGGACGTCTCGGTCGGCGATGGATTCATCAACGCGTCCGTCACGGTGCGGAACACCGGTGATCGGGACGGTGCCGACGTGGTGCAGATCTACGCCGACCTGCCCGATCCCCAAGCGCCGTCACGCCTCATCGGCTTTGCTCGGGTCGAGGTGCCCGCCGGCGCAGCGGCAACGGCCGAGATGGCGGTGCCGATCGACCGCCTGGCCCTCCGTGATCCCGACCGCCACTCGTGGCGTGCAGTCTCGGGTCGGCACCGGCTCTCGGCCGCCCGCTCCGCCACCGACCCCGATGCCATCAGTGCGGTGGTCGAACTCTGAGACGATCAGTACTAGAGGTGGTACAAGAGGATGCCGGCCTCTTCCCGGCGCTGCAAGGCCCCGGTGGCGCGCAACCGCTCCAGGTGGGCGTAGGTCTCGGCCTCGGCCATGGAGCCCCATGACCGGGGGGCGAAGAGCCCGTGGGAGAGGTCGATGACATTGGCCCAGCCCGCTTCGTCGCAGATCTCGAGCAACCGGGCCAGCCGCTCATCGTGGTGTTGCTTGATCTCCTCCGCTCGCTTCGGCAGGTCGTGGAATGGTTGGCCGTGGGCCGGCAGCACCGTGGTCACGTGGGGTAGAGCGGAGAGACGGTCGAGCGAGTCGAGATACTGGAGGAGCGGGTCGCCCGGAATCAGCCCGGAAATGTGCGGGGTGATGGTGGGCAGCACCTGGTCGCCCGAGAGCAGCACGCCGCGCTCCTCGTCGTACAGGCAGAGGTGGTCGTTCGTATGGCCCGGCGTGAAGAGCCCGACCCAGTCCCGGCCGCCCAGGGTGATGTGATCGCAATCGGCCACCCGGTGTGAGGGTCGGGGCGGCCTGAACCATTTGAAGAATTCGTTGCGGTGTGCCTCGATCTTGGCTCGCTCCTCGGGTGGCGGCCCGATGATGGAGCCACCCCAGGGAGCGGGGCGGTCCAGGCGGATCGTGGGGATGGGGTTCTCGGCGGGATCGATGTCGTCGGCCGCTTCGAGCTCGCGGTCGTCAAGGTCTTCAGGATCGAAGAAGGTGCGGAAACGATCGGAAGCCACAATGTCGGCCCCGCTCTCCTGGGCCAGGAGCCCGGCCCCGCCGAAGTGGTCGGGATGTGAGTGGGTGACGACGACGGTGTGCACCCGCTCCAACGGGATACCGGCCGCATCCATGCGGCCCCGTAGCGCGAGCCATGGCTCCTCGCCGGGCAGGCCGGGGTCGACCATGGTGAAACCCTTGGCATCTTCCAGGGCGTAGGTGTTGACATGGCCCAGTCCCGTGAAATTGATGGGCAGCTGCAGACGCAGGATGCCGGGCACCACCTCCACGATGTCCGGCGAGGCGTCCATCTGTTCCTGCTTGAGGGGGCGGCTGCCCGGTGCCGCCTCACTCGACTCAGATTTCGTCACGAAGAGAACCTACTGGTCCCGCTCGGGTCCTCAGCCCGGCAAGGCGGCGGCCAGCTCAGGCTGGGTCACCAGCGGGTCACCACGCACACCGGTCATTTCGGCGGTCCTCGTGGTGGCGGTCACTGCCATGAACAGCACCGAAGCGCCCGCCGCGGCAGCGACGAGGAACCATCCGGCCACGTGCACGCCGAGCCGTGCGCTCACCGTGCCGAAGGCCAACGCGAAGGGCAGGAAGAGCAGCCACGTCATCAAGCCGATGCCCGAGGACACGCCGGTCCGCACATCCGAGGCCACCCCGTCATGCAGCTGTCCGGTGAGGATGACGGTGATCGCCACCGCCATACTGAGAATGCAGGACTGGGCCGCCGTCACGATGACGACGTTGTGCGCGGTGACCAGAAGTCCACTGGCCCCGAGTAAGAGGACGGCCACCGTGACCCCGGACCAGGCCGTGTGCAGACGAACGCGTCCCGCCAGGTAGCCGCCGAGTCCGAGGGCGGCCATCAAGGCGGCCCAGGCGGGGCCGAAGACGCCCGGTCGGGCCTTGGCGTCGATGAGCCAGAGCGGCCCGAACTCGACCACGGCCTGGGTCAGGAGCGCGGTGATCACCAGGACGGCGGCAATCGGAATGAGGCGGCGGTTGTCGCGCAGCGTGCCGAACATGACCGCCATATGCCGACGCACCGAGCGTGGCTCTCCCGCTTGATGGAGCGTGGGCTCACGGAATTTCAGAAGGCAGAGCGTGGCGACGGCCAAAAAGGGGAGTGTCGCAAAGTAGGCGACCCGTGGGTTGGTCGCCGCCGCCAGTGCCCCTCCGGCCAGGCCGCCGACAACAAGAGAGGCGCTCTCCATCATCTTGACCTTGCCGATCGTCGTCTCGAACTGGTCGCTCGACCCTGTCTCCTCGACCACGGTGTCATAGGCAATCGCGTCGAAGGTGCCCGAATGCATGGCGAAGAAGACCCCCAACAGGACGGAGGAGGCGAGATACATCAAAACACTGGTGCTGAGACCGCCGACCAGCACGCTGAGGAAAGCTCCGATGTTGCCGATGACGAGAACGCCCCGCCGGCTCCAGCGGTCCGCCAATATCCCGGTCGGGATTTCGAGGACGGGCACCACCACGGCGTAGGACGCCGCCACCAGACCGATGGTCTCGGGGGTGAACCCGATCTGGGTCAGGAAGAGCTTCTCGACCGGCACCCAGAGGGCCACGCCTCCGAGCAGGAAGGCCAGGTAGAGGGGCATCAACCTCTGGTGGACGGGGTTGGGGGGACTTGGGTGGCTGCGGGCATAGTCCTAAGTTAGGACTATTAAATCCTAAAAGTCAACTAAAAGTTGCAAAAGTAGGACCAAATGAGTAAATTGGTGGTATGGCTCAGGCCCGCACCTACAGCGATGGTTGTTCTTCTGCCCACGCGTTGGATCTCGTCGGTGAACGGTGGGCCCTGCTCATCATTCGCGATCTGCTCTTTGGACCCAAGCGATTCAGCGATCTACGAACGGGCCTGCCCCAGGCCAGTGCCAATGTGTTGTCGCAGCGCCTGCGGGATCTGGAGGACGCCGGCATCATCGGCCACCGCAAGCTCCCTCCGCCGGCGTCAGCCATGGTCTACGAGTTGACCGAATGGGGGCTTCAGCTCGAACCCATTCTGATGGGACTCCAGACATGGGGGGCCCATTCGCCGTCGTACACGCAGGACATCCCGATCGGGTGCGACGCCGCCATGCTGGCGCTGAAGAACTTCTTCGGCCGCAGTGACCGCGCCACTCTGGACGCTGAGATCGAGATCCGGTTCTCGACCGGCGCCTACCGGGTGCGGATGCATGACGGGCGGTTGGAGATTCATAGGGGCAGTTCCGATCAGGCCGCGGCCATCGTCGAGACCGAACCCACGACGCTGGAAGAAGTCGCCTTCCGGATGAAGTCGCTCCAGAAGGCCGAGAAGGAAGGCTCGCTGCAGGTTGATGGCGATCGGGCCGCCGTCGTCGACTTCTTCGACGCCTTCCCCGTGAGCTCGTAGCCCTACCCGGGGCGTCGGCGCGGCAGCGTGTCCCAGTCGATCTGGACCGCGGCGGCAACATCAGGGTGTTCCTGAAGGCGCTTCCTGACGTAGGGGCACCAGGGAACGATGACGAGAGTGTCCCGTTCGGCCCACCGAACGGCGGCCTCGACCAGGCTGGCGGCGATGCCCTGACCAGCGATCTCCTCGGGGACTTCGGTGTGGATGAGAAGGAGTTGGTTGCCGACGCGTTCGTACATCAGCTCCGCCTCTTGCCCGTCCCGGGCCATGACCAGGCGATGATGGTCCTCGTCGTTGACCACGTCTGACGGTTCGAGGTCCGGCACGATGCCACCCTATTCGGCGCCACCAGCGCCTTCACCCTGGCGCGTCCGGGCCACATGGGTGAAAGTAGAGAGCAGCACACAGACGATTGGAGGCCCCTCATGCCCGCTGTGACCGCGGACGATCTGTCCCAACTACCGCACGTCCCCGGGCCGGATCGCGGGGCGGCGACCGAACGGCCGGTGCGGTCGGTCACCACGGCGCCCCGCGGCCTCGAGGGTGAGGGGTTCCCCGTCCGGCGGGCCTTCGCCGGCCTGAGCCTGGCCGACCTAGATCCCTTCGTGCACATGGACCAGATGGGCGAGGTCAACTATGCACCCGGTGAGCCCAAGGGCACCCCGTGGCATCCCCACCGGGGCTTCGAGACGGTGACCTACATGATCGATGGGACCTTTGCCCACCAGGACTCCCAAGGTGGCGGCGGCCTCATCACCGACGGGGCCACCCAGTGGATGACCGCGGGCGGTGGCATCTTGCACATCGAGACGCCCCCCGAGGACCTTGTTGTTTCCGGCGGCCTCTTCCACGGGATCCAGCTGTGGGTGAACCTGCCGGCCAAAGACAAGATGATCCCGCCGGCCTACCAGGGTCTCGAGGCCGATCAGGTTGTCCTGCTCTCCTCTTCCGACGGCGGCAGCCTCGTACGGGTCATCGCCGGCGACCTGGGTGAGCAGCGGGGACCCGGGTCCACCCATACGCCGATGGCCTTCATGCACGTCAGCATCTCGCCCGGAGCACTTCTCGAGCTGCCCTGGAACCCTTCCTTCAACGCGCTGGTCTATGTGCTGGCCGGATCCGGGCGCGTCGGCGGCGACGGGCGGCCCCTCCAAGCCGGTCAGCTGGCGGCATTCGACGCCGGGGACTGGATATCCATCCGGGCCGACGACACGCTGGACTCGGGTACCGACCACCTCGAGATCCTCGCCCTCGGTGGCGCTCCCATCGGAGAGCCGGTGGAGCATTACGGGCCGTTCGTCATGAACACCCGGGCCGAGATCGGGCAGGCACTCGAGGATTTCGAGGCGGGTCGCCTCGGCACCATTCCGCCCAACGCGCTAATGCCGCACGTGCCGGATCCCAACCCGATCCGGGCCGAGCACACGGGGATCTGATCAACGCCATGAAGATCGCAGTTGTCGGAACCGGGGCCATGGGCTCGGTGTACGCCGGGCTTCTGGGAAAAGCCGGGAATGAGGTGTGGGCCATCGACACGTGGCGGGACCACATTGATGCCATCGCTACCGGCGGCCTGCGGGTCTCGGGCGCCAGTGGCGACTCCATCGTTGACACGCTCCACGCTGGCCGCACACCCGGTGACGCCGGACCCTGTGACCTCTGGATAATTGCCACCAAGGCCGCCGACGTCGACACGGCCGCGGCCGACATAGCCGGCCTGCTCGAGCCGGGCAGCATGGTCATGGCCTTCCAGAACGGGCTGGGGGCAGGCGAACGGGTGGCTCGTCACGTCCCCGAAGCGCACATCCTGATCGGCATCGCCGAAGGGTTCGGATCCTCTATCCGCCGCCCTGGTCATGTGCATCACGAAGGCATGCGCCTGATCCGGATCGGTGAGATGCACGGCGGCCTGACCGAGCGGGTCCAGCGGGTCGAACAGGTGTGGCGCGAGGCGGGGTTCAACGTCGAGGCCTTCGACAACATCTCGCTGATGATCTGGGAGAAGTTCCTCTGCAACGTCACGCTCAGTGCCCCTTGCGCGGCCTTCGACGTCACGGTGGGTGAGCTGATGGCCGATACCGACGCCTGGAAGGTCGCTCTTGGGTGCACGGCCGAGGCCTATCGGGTGGCCGAGGCCAAAGGGGTCGCGTTCCCGTTCGACGATCCGTTGGGCTACGTCACCGACTTCGCGGCCACCATTCCCAATGCCAGCCCATCCATGCGGCTGGACCACCTGGCTCGGCGGCCGTCCGAAGTCGACGTCATCAACGGACAGGTCGTGACGCTGAGCAACCAACTCGGGCTTAGTGCCCCGTACAACGAGTCGCTGTGCGCCATCCTCCGTCGCCGCGAGGCGCAGTTTGCCCTGGCGGCGCCCGTCGCTGCGGCGGCTTCCACAGCAACCGGGTCGTGATAGAGAAGTTCGGTGGAATGAAAGACATGGAGGAATGCGCATGAGTAACGAGGACGTCAAGGCCGCGGCAGCGACGCTCACCGCCGCCATGAGCGGGCTGGTGCGGGCCATCGATGCCTTAGGGGACGAGGCGGCGGCGGTCAAGGAGATCCCCGAGGCGTTGCCCGGGGAGCTCGAGCGCCTGGCGGCGCGACTGAACGCCGCCGGTGGATTCGGCGATTGACCGGACCCACCGGGAACGCCGGCTTGGTCCCGGCGCGATGACTTGGACCGGACACATCTCCGGGCAGCTGCGCCGTGGACCGTGATGGCTTAGCCGTCATGCCCGAGGCCGGTCCGTTGCCGGCAGCGGAGATACCTCCCACAACGGCCAAGCGCAGTAGTTCGTTTCGTGCCCTGCATTCCAAGCCCTTCCGCCTCTACTTCGGCGGCCAGGTGGTGTCGGCCAGCGGCAGCTTCCTGCAGCAGACGGCTATCGGCTGGCTCGTCCTCGAACGCACCGGTTCGCCCGGCGATCTGGGCCTGGTCTTGGCAGCCGGCGGGATCCCCTCCCTTCTCTTGGGCCCCTGGGGCGGGGCGGTGGCCGACCGGGTCGACCTGCGCAAACTTCTGGTCGTCACCCAGACGCTCTACGGCCTGCTGGCCGGACTGTTGTGGGGACTGGCCGCCGCCGGCCGGGCCAGCGTGACCACGCTCGTGGTGATCGGTGTCGTCGGGGGTTTCATCCAGATCGCCGATTCACCAGCCCGGCAGGCCTTCGTCAGCCGCCTCGTGCCGCCGGAGGACCTGTCCAGCGCGGTCAGCCTCAACGGGGTGGTGGTGAACAGCGCCCGGGTGGTCGGCCCGGCCCTGGCCGGTGTGCTCATCGTGACGGCAGGTACCACCGTGTGTTTCGGATTGAACGCGCTGACCTACCTGGCGGTTATCGCCGCCCTGCTCGTCATCCGGCCTACCAAGGCGGACGGAACCTCGCCGCCCGGACGACAAGGCGTCAGAGAAGGAATGCGGTACGCGGCCGGTCGCCAGCAGCTCTGGTTGCCCCTCCTCATGATGTTGGTGGTGGGGCTGCTGGCCTTTAACTTCGCCGTCGTCCTGCCCGTGTTGGCCAAGGACACCTTCCATGGCAGCGGGGGTACCTACGGGCTGCTCTCCACCATGCTCAGCATCGGCGCCATCCTGGGCTCCCTCGGCGTGGGCCTTGTCCGGCATCCGAAACGTCAGTACCTCCTCTTCGCCGCCCTGGGTTTCGGCGTCACCTCGGCCGCCAGCGCTGCCGCCCCCAATGTGGCGGTGGCCTGCGTCACGCTGCTCTTCATGGGGGCGACTGCGTTTTGTTTCGTCACCATGTGCTCGACCACCCTCCAGCTGCACAGTTCGAGCGCCTATCGGGGCCGGATCATGGCGCTGTGGGTCTTCGTCTACCTGGGCACCACGCCCATCGGCAGCATCCTGACCGGCTGGATCATCTCGGCCAGCGGGCCTCGGGAAGCGCTGCTGGTTGGTTCAGGAGCGTGTCTGGCCGCGGCCGTGCTGGCGGCCTTCGTGCACACACCACCCCATCCCGATGATGCGTTGGCCGATCTGACGAGGTGAGTCAGCCTGCCGCGACCATCTGATTGCGGATCGTGCCCACGCCCTCAATCCAGGTTTCGAGTGTGTCGCCCGGCTTCAGGAATATCGGCGGCTTGCGGACGATGCCGACACCGGACGGAGTGCCTGTGAAGATGAGGTCTCCGGGCAACAACTGCAGGATGGCCGAGAGCTCGGCCACCAGTTGAGGGACATTGAAGACGAGATCGCTGGTGCGGGCGTCCTGCATCGTCTCGCCATTGACCGAGCAGCCCAGGGCCAGGTCATCGGGACTGTCGAGTTCTTCCGGGCTGACCAACCAGGGACCGACGGGTCCGTAGCCGCGACGAGACTTGCCGAGAGAGAACTGGCCTCCGGCCGCGAACTGGAGATGGCGGTCGGAGATGTCCTGCCCCACGGCGAGGCCGGCGATGTATGACCACGCATTGGACTCGGCCACTCGGTCAGCGGCCCGACCCACGATCGCCACCAGTTCGACCTCCCAGTCGACCGTGTCGCCGACGATGGTGATGTCGTCGAAAGGTCCGGACAAACTGGAGGGGAACTTGGTGAAGACAGCGGGCACCGTGGGCAGTTCAGCCCCCGACTCCTCGGCGTGACCTCGATAGTTGAGGCCGATGGCGAAGACCTGACGGGGCCGGGGTACGGGATTGCCCAGCGCCGATTCGTCCAAACGTCCGGTTGGCGTCGTGACCGTCCGGGCGAAGTCTGCAAACTCGTCCCAGACCTCGAAGAGGGCCATCGGGTCGGGACCGAAACGTCCCTCTGAAGCCGTCTCGACATCGGCGCACTCGTCGCCGAGTATCAGAACGGCACGATCGTTGTGGTTGGCCAGCTTCACTGTGCGCTCCTTGATCGATGATTCATGAAAGTTCCTGACGGCCGAAGAGGAAAGCGGTCACGGCATCCACGTGGGCCTCAATCACGTCGGGCGACTGCGGATCGATGCCGGTGAGGCGTCGGCATTCAGGAGCCAGCACGAACATGGTGGGTCCGGCCCCGGTGAGGATGTAATAGAGGTGGGCCACCGGCACGTCGGGCAGGACGCCGGCACTCACGAGACGGGTGAACAGCCGGGCCGCCTGTTCATAGTGCGGACGGATGTGGCAATCGACCAGCCAGTCCATGCGCGGCCCGTCCGTCTTGCATTCCTGCGTGATGATGCGATGGAGCTGGGGATGCGATGCCGAAAAATAGATGAACTCGCGGACGAGCAACTTGGCCGCGGTCAACTGGTCGACCCCGCGCAGGCCCTCCTCTCTGGTGGCCAGCACCTCGGTCAGCTCGGCAAAGAGTCCAGCCACTGCGGCCTGCCACAACTCATCCTTGGTACTGAAGTGATAGTTGAGCAGCGGCTGGGTTACCCCGGCCCTGGCCGCGATTTCACGGGTGGTGGCCCCGTCGAAGGACAGCTCGGAGAACAAATCGAGCGCGGCCGCCAAGACGCGCTCACGGGTCGCATCGGCGGACGGGCGTGTGACCCGGGGCACGGCATCTGTCGCGGTCATGGGCGTCAGCCTAATCGGCTGAATAGGCGATTGACAGATAGCTGATCGGATGATTAGCGTGATTTTTCGTGTCGCAGACTCCACCGGGCGGCCGCATGATTCCCACCTCGGACGTCGACCTCTTTTCCGACGACGCCCTGGCCGAGCCCTACGAGCACTACCGGAACCTGCGTGATCTGGGCCCGGTGGTGTGGCTGAGCACTCTGGATATGTACGTCGTGAGCCGTTACGACGATGTGCGTTCGGTGCTTTCCTCACCCGAGGAGTTCTGTTCAGGCCAGGGAGTCGGGTTCAACGAGTTCATCAACACCATCGGGCAAGGCACCACGCTCATGAGCGATGGGGACCAGCACCGTCGCCTTCGCAATGTCATTCTGCGACCGCTCACACCCAAGGCCTTGGCACAGCTCGGGCCCGAAGCTCGGGCTCTGGCCCAGCAGCTGGCCGACCGATTGGTTGGCCAAGGCGAGTTCGATGCCGTCTCGGATCTGGCCGAAGTGCTCCCCGCTACCTGGGTACCCGAATTGCTGGGCTGGCCCGAGGAGGAGCGCCACCGGCTCATCGGCTGGGGCAGTGCGAACTTCGACGCCCTCGGGCCGCCCAATGATCGGACCGAGGCGGGTGGTCCCGGGCTGTTGGAAATGGCCACCTACGCCATGCGCCTGGCCCAGAGCACCCTTCCCGAAGGATCGATGGCAGCGGGCATTCTCGCCGCTGCGGCCGAGGGCGAGCTCGACCCCGCGCAGTGCCCGCTGGCCATCATCGACTACCTGGCCCCCTCGCTCGATACGACCATCAGCGCCCTCGGCAACGCCATCTGGCTCTTCGCCACCCATCCCGATCAGTGGCAGCTGCTGCGCCAGGACCCGGATCGGATCAAGCAAGCCTTCAACGAGGTCCTGCGAATGGAGACACCCATCAATTCCTTCACTCGGGTGACGACCCAACCGACCGACGTGGGAGGGACGGAAATTCCAGCCGGCTCGCGCGTCATGGTCAGCTACGCCTCAGCAAATCGGGACGAGCGCCATTGGGATGACGCCGACGTCTTCGACATCACCCGCAGCAGCGCCGGCCAAATTGCGTTCGGCTATGGCGAGCACGCCTGCGCCGGGATGGGCCTGGCCAGACTGGAAGGCGCCGCCATCTTGGAGGCACTCGTTGAGCGGGTCGAGCGTCTTGAGCTCACCGCCCCACCGGTGCGCAAGCTCAACAACCTCATTCGTTCCTTTGCCTCCCTCCCGGTGGCGGTGTGCCCCTCGACGACGGACAATCGACACAAAGCGATGGGAGATCGATGACGGAATATCGGGCTCGCTACGGCCCCCACAACCCTGACGAGACGTACACGGCGCACGCCTATGAGGAGTCCTTGGCCGATTTGGGCGAGGTCCAGATGAACTTCGCCACTGCGGGCCAGGCGTCGTCACCGGCGCTGCTTCTCATACCGGGCCAGACCGAGTCGTGGTGGGGCTACGAAGCGGTCATGCTGCTTCTCGCTGAGCAATTTCAGGTCTATGCCGTCGATCTCCGGGGTCAAGGGCGGAGTACGCGCACCCCTGGTCGGTACACGCTCGACACCATCGGGAACGACCTTGTCCGCTTTATGGATCTCGTGATTCAGCGGCCCGCCATTGTCAGCGGCCTGTCTTCGGGCGGCGTTCTCTCGGCGTGGCTGTCGGCCTATGCCAAGCCGGGCCAGGTGCGTGCCTCCGTGTATGAAGACCCACCGCTGTTCGCATCGGAGGTCCGGCCCGCCGTCGGCCCGGGTATCCGACAGAGCATCGGACCTCTCTTCGATCTCTGGAATACGTACCTCGGCGACCAGTGGTCGATCGGGGCCTGGGACGCCATGCGGGAAGGAGCACCGTCCCGGCTGCCCGAACCGTTGAACCTCTTCCCGGTTCCGGACGAGCCGCCCCAGAACCTCAAGGAATACGACCCCGAATGGGGCCGGTCCTTTTGGACCGGGTCCGTTTCGGCCTCCTGTGACCACGAGAGGATGCTGCGCGGCGTGCGGGTCCCTTCCGTGCTTCTGACCCACCACATGCGGGTGACCAACGAGTCCAACGGATTCCTCTTCGGCGCCATGTCGGACCAACAGGCCCAACGGGTGCAGGATCTTCTCGGCGGAGCGGGCGTGGCGGTGGAATACCGGTCATTTCCCGACGTCGGGCATTCGATGCACGGCGACCGGCCCGAGCTCTACGTCGAAACGCTGCTCGACTGGGTGAAGAGCCTCCCTCAATGAGCATGCGAGGCGCCATCGACGTCCATGCGCATTACCTGCCTGAGACCTACCGATCGGCCTTGCTCGAAAACGGCCACGGCCAACCTGACGGCTTTCCCCAGATCCCCGAGTGGACCGCTGAGGAGCACGTGGCCGCCATGGATCGCCTCGGCATCGAGCTGTCGCTGCTGTCGATCTCCTCTCCGGGCGTGCATCTGGGGGAGGCAGGCGCCACTCGGGATCTCGCCCGCGAGATGAACGACGCTGGTCAGCGCGCCGTTGTCGATCATCCCAGACGATTCGGTCTGCTGGCCTCACTCCCGCTCCCCGATGTCGACGCCGCCATGGCCGAAATCGCCTACTGCTGCGATCAGCTCAATGTCGACGGGTTCACGCTGCTCACCAACATCGGCGGGACCTACCTGGGCGATCCCGCCTTCGCGCCGGTCTTCGATGAGCTGGACCGGCGGGGGAGTCGCGTCTTCATTCACCCGACGTCGCCGGCCTGTTGGGAACAGACGTCGCTCGGCCGGCCCCGGCCGATGCTGGAGTTCTTCTTCGACACGACCCGGACGGTCGTCGACTTGATCCTCAACGGAACGGTCGCCCACCACCCAGGTCTGGAGTTCCTCATTCCGCATGCCGGGGCGACGTTGCCGATGGTCGCTGACCGGGTGAGCGTGTTCTCGCTCTTGCTCGACGTTGATCCTGCCGTCGATGTACTTCGTGATCTGGGTCGTCTCCACTTCGACCTGGCGGGATTCCCTCTGCCGCGCCAGCTCGACGCCCTGCTGACGCTGACGTCACTGGATCACCTGCACTACGGGAGTGACTATCCCTTCACCCCGGAGTTTGCCGTGGCCATGTCCGCCGATCGGTTGGCCGAAGTGGGCCAAGACCCGGGATCGCTCCTCGACGCGCTGCGAACCAATACCAGCCGCCTCTTTCCCTCTTTCTCCACATCCACACTCGCTGACCAAAAAGACCGGAGCTCCCATGAACCATCAGCTTGAACTCGGCTACCTCGTGATCCAAGTCCCCGAACCCGAGAGCCTGACTCCGGTCTTCTCTGACATCGTGGGCCTCGTCCCGGGCGAGCCCACCAGCCCCGGGACGCTCGCCTGGCGTGACGACGCCCGGGCCTACCGAGTCATCGTCGAGCCCGGACCGGCCAATGACGCCGTGACATTGGGCTTCGAGGCCGCCGACACCGACGCCTTCGACAGCACGGTGTCACGACTCAGCCAGGCTGGCTTCGAGGTCGTGGAGGACACGGGTGCAGCCGAGGACCGCCTGGTGGCCCGGTTGGCCCGGACCACGACGCCTCTGGGCGTCGACGCCGAAATCGTCCTCGCCCTGGCCGACGCTCCCTCCCCATTTTCGTCGGCGCTCGTACCGGGGGGCTTCTTGACCGAGGGTGTGGGATTCGGTCATGTCGTCTTCGCCACGATGGCCTTCGACGAATCGGCGACCTTCCTCACCGAGGGGCTGGGCTTCGTGCAGTCGGACTGGCTCGAGATGGAGATCGCTCCCGGCATCACGCTCGAAGTGCGCTTCTACCACTGCAATGCGCGCCACCACACCGTCGCGTTGGCCCGTGCCCCGTTCGAGATGCCGCAGGTGCTCCACCATGTGATGTTCGAGGCCAACGAGCGGGACGACGTCGGGGCCGCCTTTGACCGCCTCTGGGCTTCGGAGCTGGGCATACCGAACGGACTGGGGCGTCACGACAACGACGGCATGTTCAGCTTCTACCTGCAGACCCCAGCCGGTTTTCAAATCGAGTTCGGCCACGGCGCTCGCGTCATCACGGAGGGTTGGGACGACAACCGGGCCTACGACGCCATCAGTGCCTGGGGCCACCAGGCGTTGCGCCAGGCGTGACGACGATGGACCAAGGCGGGAGACCAAGCCCGGGCGACGTCGCCATCGTTGGCGCCGGCCCGGTCGGTCTCGCCCTTGGCATCCTGCTGGCCCAGCGCGGTCGCTCGGTTGTGATTGTGGAGCAATGGCCCACCCCGTACGCCCTGCCGCGGGCGGTGCACTTCGATCACGAAGTGGGTCGCATCCTCCAGTCATGCGGCATCGGCAACCAAGTACGGGCCATATCGGAGCCGGCCGAGAGCTACGAATGGCGCAACGGTCAGGGCCAAACCCTCATGCGGTTCGGCCGTGTCGGTGTCGCATTGACGGGTTGGCCCTTCTCGTCCATGTTCTGCCAGCCCGAGCTGGAGGAACTGCTCCAGCGACGGGTTGAAGCGCTTGAGTCGATTGAGATTCGACGGGGCGCCCGCGTCATCAATGTTGAACAGCACGACGACCATGTCTCGATGCACCATCTGCCGGTGCGCGAACATCGAGGTGCCGAGCAACCCGACGAGGCGACATCGGTCCACGCCCGGTACGTCGTCGGCTGTGACGGGGCCAACTCGACGGTCCGTTCGTTGTTGGATGTGGCGGTCGATGACCGGGGTTTTTTCTACGACTGGCTGATCGTCGATGTCATCCTCGACCAAGCGCGAGTCTTTGATCCCCCCAATCTTCAGATCTGTGATCCGGCCCGTCCCACCACCGTCGTCTCGGGCGGCCCAGGCCGGCGCCGCTGGGAGTTCATGCGCCTGCCCGAGGAACGAAATGAAGACCTGAACCAGGCGTCGAGGGCGTGGGAGCTGCTCGAACCCTGGGATGTGCATCCCGGCAACGCCCGCCTCGAACGGCATGCGGTGTACACCTTCCAGGCTCGTACGGCTACACGATGGCAGGTGGACCGGGTCTTCCTGGCCGGCGATGCCGCGCACCAGATGCCTCCATTCGCCGGCCAGGGTATGTGTGCCGGACTGCGCGATGTCTCGAACCTGGCCTGGAAGCTCGACCTCGTCCTGGGTGGGCTGGCCGCGCCCGATCTCCTGGTCACCTACGACGAGGAGCGCCGACCGAGCGCGAGCGCCGCCATCGACTTCTCGGTGGAATTGGGCAAGGTGATCTGCGTTCCTGATCCCGTGGAGGCGGCAGCACGCGACGAAGCCATTGCCGCGTCGTTCGACGGCGGCATCAGCGCGGTGCCCGCCCTGCCGGGGATCACCAGCGGACTCATTGCTGCCGGGTCGCCGCTGGCCGGTGAGGTATTTCCTCAAGGCGAGTCGGGCGAAGGCTGGTTCGACGACGTGTACGGCGTCGGCTGGCGGCTCGTCACCATCGACGCCGACCGGTCCGGTTTTGACCCGGAGCTGGCCAATTGGTTTGAGACCATCGGGGGCACTGTCATCGGGGACCTCGAAGCAGCGGATCTCGTTGCCTGGTTCGAGGGGCGTGACGTCCGCTGGGCCCTCCAGCGGCCCGACTTCTCCCTGTTCGGCACCGCCACGAATCTCAATGAGGCGTCGGCGCTCGTGAGCGAACTCCGCCGCCAACTGGGCGGCGGCGCACCAGTGTCCTAGGAGGTCTGGCCGACCCTTCCACGTTATGGTCGGGGGATGGCACGTGACGTGGTGACGGGGTACTGCTGGCCGCAATCGGTGGCCGCTGGTGGGCAGGTCGGTCTGCACATGTCGTCCTCGGGCGGGCGACCGGTACGGGTTGAGGTAGCTCGGGTGGGAGGGCGACGAGAGGTTGTCTTCAGCGCGGAGGCCGCGGCGACCGATGAGCACGAAACACCGAAGGATGCATCCTCACTCGGATGCGATTGGCCCGTCGCGCTCTCACTGGAAGTCGATCCCTCTTGGCGGTCCGGTTACTACGAGGTCGTCATGGAGCTAGATCTTGAAGAACGGGTGCGGCGTGACTACGCATTCTTCGTGGTGCGCCCGACCTCAGGCGAGCGCATCGTCCTGGCATTGGCCACCAATACGTGGCATGCCTACAACGATTTCGGTGGGCCGAACCTCTACACCGGGGGCACCCATGTGTCGATGCAGCGACCGATGGCGGCGGGCTACCTCTTCAAGCCGCCGGGTAAGGGTCGCCGGGTGACCGGGACCGGGGCGCCCGATCCCCAGAACGCCGCCCACGTCGGCTACGTACAGCTCAACCATCTCTCCGGCTATGCCGGATCGGCCGGTTGGCCCGATTGGGAGCTCCCCTTCATTGAGTGGGCCGAGCGGGAGGGCTTCGAGATCGGGGTCTGTACAAATGCCGATCTCGAAGAGCATCCCGGGGTACTGGAACAGGCCAGCCTGTATCTCTCGGTCGGACACGACGAGTACTGGTCCGGTGGCATGCGCGACACCGTTGAGGCCTTCATCGCCCGCGGCGGCAACGCTGCCTTCCTCTCGGGGAACACATCGTTGTGGCAGGTCCGGATTGAAGGTGACGATCACGATGTGATGGTCGGGTACAAGGGCTTCTTCAAGAACGACCCCCTGATGGGAACGGCCAGCGAATCAGCGGTGACGACCTTCTGGTCCGACGTGGTCGTCGATCGCCCCGAGAACCACATGACCGGCGTCTCGTTCACCCGCGGCGGCTATCACCGTATCGGCCGCAATGTGACCGCCGGTCTCGGCGGCTACACCGTGCATCGGGCGGGACACTGGCTCTTCGACGGCACCGGACTGGGCTACGGCGACGTGCTCGGCGTGGGGGCGACGGTGGTTGGCTACGAGTGTGACGGATGCGTGTTCACGTACCGCGACGGTCTGCCCTACCCAACGGGCGAAGACGGCACGCCGGCCACGTTCGAGATACTCGGCACCTGCCCGACCCAGCATTTCACCCGGGAGACGGCGCCTCGTCCACCCAAGCCCGGTGAGCCGAGTGAGCTCGAGTACATCGCCTCTCGGATCTTTGGTTCCCGTGAGCCCGAGGCGATGGAGCGCATCCGACACGGGCACGCGGTGCTGGGCGCCTATACAAACCAGGCGGGGGCCACGGTCGTGACGTCCGGGTCCACCGACTGGGCCCACGGCCTGGCCGGACGAGACCCACAGATCGAACAGATCACCCGAAACGTGCTGACGCGACTGGGATAGTCGTCTCTTCTCGCAATCTGCCGCTGGCGCAGCGTCATGGCTACGCTGTCGAACGGGTGGATCCCGTGCGTGAAATCCAGGGGATTGCCGCCGATCGACAATGAGGGGGTCCAGATGACAGTGAGGGAAGTAGGGGCGGCGCCGCTCCGCCATGCCGAGCACTTTTTCATTGGCGGTGAGTGGGTAGCTCCCTCGTCGGACGACACGTTCGACGTCATCGACTCCAGTACCGAAGAATTGTATTTTCGCGTGCCGGCTGCGCAAGCCCCCGATATGGATAGGTCTATCACGGCCGCTCGCCGAGCATTCGACGAGGGCCCATGGCCGAAAATGACTCATGCGCAACGTGGCGAATTCCTGTCGGGCCTCGCCGCCGGATTGCGCGAGCGAGCGGAAGATATTGGGCAGATCTGGCCGCGTGAATCAGGCGCTCTCCATATCATGGCGACTCGCGGCGCCGCCGGCATCGCGGCCGCCTACGACTACTACGCCGGCCTGGCGCAGACCTTTCCGTTCGAAGAGAGAGTTCAGCCGTCCATAGGTCAGTTCGGCCTCTTGGTTCGGGAGCCGGTGGGCGTGGTGGGCGCCATCATCCCCTGGAACGCCCCCCTCGGCCTCATTACCTACAAGGTGGCGCCCGCCTTGCTGGCCGGCTGCACGGTGGTTCTCAAGTGCTCGCCCGAGGCTCCTGGTGACGCATATGTGGTGGCCGAAATTGCGGAAGCGATCGGATTGCCCTCGGGCGTGCTCAACGTGATCACGGCCGACCGGGAGGTGTCTGAGCTTCTGGTCCGCGATCCTCGCGTTGACAAGATCACGTTCACGGGCTCCACGGCCGCCGGCCGTCGCATCGCTTCAATCTGCGGTGAACGGATTGCCCGTTGCACGCTTGAGTTGGGCGGCAAGTCAGCTGCCCTGATCCTCGATGACATGGATCTGCATCAGTCGGCCGTCACGCTGGCGAAGGCGGAATGCACCTTGGCTGGCCAAGTCTGCTCATCGCTGACCCGGATCATCGTCTCCCGTTCGCGACACGACGAGCTGGTTGACGCGCTGGCCAGCGCATTCTCCCAAGTCCGAGTGGGCGACCCCTTCGATTCGACCACGCAGATGGGCCCCCTCGTATCGAGTCGCCAGCGCGACAGGGTCTTGGGCTACATCGCCACCGGACAAGAAGAGGGCGCCCGACTGGTGACCGGCGGGGGCAGGCCGAAGGGTCTTGACAGCGGTTACTACGTTGAGCCGACCGTATTCGCCAACGTTGACAACTCGTCGACCATCGCCCAGGAAGAGATCTTCGGACCGGTGCTCAGTGTGATCCCGGTGTCCAATGAGGCAGACATCGTGGCCACGGCCAATGACTCGATCTACGGCCTCAATGCATCGGTGTTCACCCACGACGTCGACCGCGCCAGAAGCGTTGCCCGAGATCTGCGATCAGGCACCGTTGGTCACAACGCCTTCCGCACCGATTTTGGGATTGCCTTCGGTGGCTTCAAGCAATCGGGTATCGGTCGCGAAGGGGGAACGGAGGGACTGCTGCCGTTCTTGGAGTCAAAGACCGTGATCTTGGAAGGCGTGCCGACCGAATACAGCTAGTGGCGGGCTCTCAGACCCGGTCGAGCTCCAGCATCTTGATGGCGTTGCCCCGCAGGACCTTGTAGGCCTGCTCATCGGTGAGACCGACACACAACTTCTCTATGTACGCCTCGGAATTGGGCCACGTTGAGTCGGTGTGCGGGTAGTCGGTCTCGAAGCAAATGTTGTCCTCGCCCACCTCTTCAAGCGAACGCAAGCCATGACGGTCCGCCGTAAAGCATCCGAATATGCGGCCGTAGTACTGGGTGGACGGTGGTACCGGGATGCGGTCCTTGCCGTGCATCCACGAGTCATGCATGTCCCAGACGGTGTCGGCCCGCTCGAGCACATAGGGGATCCAGCCGATCTGGCCTTCTGAGTAGGCAAGCTTCAACTTGGGGAACTGGAGCAGTTTGCCCGAGAACAGCCAGTCGGCCAGGGAGGCCATGGCGTTGTTAAAGGCCAGCGTGCCTCCGACGGCCGGATGTGAATCGGGTGAGGCCGCCGGGTTGGAGCTGCTCGAGCCCACGTGCATGCACACGGTCACGCCGTAGTCGTTACAGACCTCCCACAACGGGTCCCAGTACTCAGTGTTGATGCTGGGCAGGTTCAGGCGGGTGGGGATCTCGCTGAAGGCCATGGCCCGCACGCCCCGCTCAGCGTTTCGCTTGGTCTCGGCTGCGGCCAACTGGGCATCCCACAACGGGATGAGACACAACGGGATGTTGACGCCGCCCGAAGGTTCGCACCATTCCTCAACCATCCAGTCGTTGTTGGCCTCGACGCAGGCCAGCGCCAACTCCTTGTCCTTGGCCTCGTGGAACGTCTGGCCACAGAACCGGGGAAAGGTCGGAAAGGGCAACGACCCGTCCACGTAGTTGAGAGCCATGTCCTTCATTCGCTCGTCGCGATCCCAACAGCCTTTTCGCATGGCGTCGTAGGTGATGGCCGTCATTGTCATTTGGCTGCGGTCGAAATTGATGTTGCCCTGCTCGTCAACGGTGGTCGACGCCTGGGGGATGGCCACAAATTTCTTGTGCACGTAGATCAATTCGTCGTCGTAGTACCAGGCACTGCCCCATTCGCCCTCAGGATCTTCGATCATGTCGTACTTGGCGCCGGAGAGATGCTTGAAGCTTCCCCATCTCTTGTCCACGACCTTGGGGCCTCGCGCTCGATATTTTTCGGGCAGCCAGGTCTGCCACACATGCGGGGGCTCCACCACATGGTCGTCAACGCTGATGATCTTGGGCAGTCCCATGAGCCACGATATCCGGAAACTGACACTCGTGTCAGGTGGCTGGGTCCGACGGGGCCGGTTGAGGGGAACGGCTTGCGCCGCTGTTGGCAGAACCCGTCGATTCCGTTGGAGGCTTCACCAAGGGATGTGAAAAGGTGCACCCCGAGGAAGCGGCGCTGGGTTGTTCGGTGCCGAGCCCAGTCGTCTTGCTTGGCGCCCAATGAGGAATCGGAGGACTGAATGAGCGTGGTCAATCACGTAGGACAGGTGGTGACCGATATCGACCGCTCAAAGCGGTTCTACGTGGAGGTCTTCGGTTTCGAGGAATGGTATGAGTTGAGACTCCCTGATGAGGCGGTCGTCCAGCTCTGCTCGCTGACGGCGCCGCTCAGAATGTCGGCGTCCTATCTGACGCTGGGCGACTTCGTCCTCGAGTTGATCCACTATGCGGCACCCGGCGCCACGGCGTCCTATCAACCACGGACGATGAACGATCCCGGGCTCACCCACCTGTCGATATCAGTCGATGACATCCGGGCGACCGCCGAGCGCGCTGCCCACTACGGCGGCACCATCATTGAGGAAAGTGACGTCGGTGCGGCGATCTTCATACGGGACCCCGACGGTCAGCTGCTTGAGTTGCTGCCTTCGTCGTTTGGAGCGACGAGGCCAGCCAGGCCCTAGGTGGCGTCGGTATTCATGCCTCGTCGCCGTGAAGGGCAACGAGGGGTTGGTGCGGCTCTTGTCTTGACGACCAGAGACAGGGCTCCGTAGCCTCGCCCGTACGCGTTCGGTTAGTGAGGGGGAACAGACATGTCCAGCCAGCTCGGTGAAGTGCGCATGCTTATCGGGGGTGAACTCGTCGAGTCGGCTTCGGGGAAGCGATTCGACAACATCAACCCGGCCACGGAAGAGGTACTCGGGCCGGTGGCTGACGCCTCCCCGGAGGACATGAAGCGGGCTATCGCCGCCGCTCGCCAGGCCTTTGATGAGACCGACTGGTCGACCAACCGGAGCCTGCGCCAACGCTGCCTCGGGCAACTTCAAGAGGCGCTGGAGAGCGAGCGCGAGGTCCTGCGTGAAGAGCTCATCGCCGAAGTAGGGACGCCGCGCATCATGACGTACGCGGCGCAGCTCGACTGGCCGCTCGAGGAAGCGCTCGGGTATCCAGCAAAAATGATCGACGACTTCCCTTGGGAACGCGATCTGCCCGACGGGAACATGATGGGCATGGCTAGCAAGCGCGCTGTCTGGAAGGAGGCGATGGGTGTCGTCGGCGCCATCGTCCCTTGGAACTACCCACTGGAGGTCACGCTCAACAAGTTGGGACCGATCCTGGCCACCGGCAACACTGTCGTGCTCAAGCCAGCCCCAGATACACCGTGGAACGCCACACGGCTGGGCCGGCTGGTGGCCGAGAAGACCGACATCCCGCCCGGTGTCGTCAACGTGGTGACGTCGTCGGACCATCTGGTGGGGGAGGAGCTCACGCTCTCGCCTCTGGTCGACATGATCTCCTTCACCGGCTCCACAGCGACGGGCATCCGCATCATGGAGAAGGGTGCCACCACCATGAAGAGGGTCTTCCTCGAATTGGGGGGCAAGTCCGCCATGATCGTGTGCGATGACGCCGATTTCCCGTCGGTCGTGCCCGGAGGGTCGATGGTGTGCGTGCACGGCGGCCAGGGTTGCGCCATGCAGACCCGCCTCCTCCTGCCGCGCTCCCGCTACGACGAGGGCGTCGAACTCATCAGCGCAGCCATGGCCACTGTCGCCTATGGCGATCCCAACCTCGACTCGGTGTTCATGGGCCCCCTCATCAGTGCCCGGCAGCGCGATCGGGTGCTCGGGTACATCGACCAGGGAGTACAAGAAGGGGCCAAGCTCGTGGTCGGCGGTGGCCGACCCTCCCACCTGCCCAAGGGGTGGTTCGTGGAACCCACGCTCTTCGTTGATGTCGACAACTCCATGACCATTGCCCAGGAGGAGATCTTCGGGCCCGTGCTGACCGTCATCCCCTACGAGGACGATGACGACGCCGTGCGTATCGCCAACGAGAGCAACTACGGGTTGTCTGGTGGTGTCTTCTCGGCGTCCACCGAACGTGCCACCTCGATCGCCCGTCGTATCCGCACCGGTTCCATCGGTGTGAACGGTGGCCTCTGGTATGGAGCCGACTCGCCCTATGGCGGCTACAAAGCAAGCGGAATGGGCCGTCAGTGTGGGATGGAAGGCCTCGAGCAGTACGTCGAGACAAAGGCCATTGCCTGGCCCATCAGCTGAGGCACCCGGCGGCAGTGCGCCGCCATCCCGTTGTTAGATGGTGAAGGCCAAGTGTTCCGCCAGACGGGAGGCCAGTTCCCGATCACCGTGGAGCGTGACGTCCACGTCAAGATGGGGGGCGGCGTCCTCGCGCCCTCCGGTCAGACGGAGGAACACCATGGCCGGCATCTCTAGCTCCACGGTGGCCGGCCCGTCGAGGGTGTCGACGACAGCGGCCCGCTCGTCGACGGCGATCAGGAACTCGCGGCTTACTGGTCCGGTGATGGCGATGCGCACCCGTGACCCCGGAGGCATGCCTGCCCGTTTGCCGACGACGAACCCGAGGCCGGTGGCCACTTCATCGAGCGCTGAGTCCAGGTGGGACGGGGTGAGTCGATCATCAGCGCCCACAGCGCTGCGCATGTCGTGCTCGTGCAGGTAACAGTCAAAATGACGGATACGCATGAAGCGGCCATAGGTCTCGTTGGGCCCGGCCGGCGTCCACGATGGGGCATCGAAGTCGGCCTGGGTCATGGCCCGGAGTGCGGTGAGCCGGCGCGAGGATACGTCCCGCAGGCGGTCGACCATCTCGGTGCCGGACAGACCCCGCATGGACTCGACCCACACCTCATTGGCTGATCCGATGGCATTCTTGATGTGACCGAGTTCGGGCACGTCGATCTCAGGGGGAGCGAGTTGCAACAACATCGACTCGGTCCCGACGATGTGGCTGAGGTTGTCACGGACGCTCCACCCTGGAAGCGAGGTCGGGCTGTTCCATTGCGAGTCCGTGAGGCTGGCACCGAACTGCTCCAGCGCTTCGAATTCTTCGGCCAGGAGCGAGACCGTGTGGTCGTGATCGACGATGGTGGGCATCAGGGTGTCGCCTTTTGGACCGACTCCCAGTCGCGACCCTCGAGGTAGGGACTGAATGCAGCGGCGATGGCCGAAATGTCCGAGCGGCTTTTGGGGCGCTGCAGCTCATAGACCTTGGGGAAAGCAAGCCAACCGGTGACGAGCTCCCACAGTCGAACGGCCTCGTCACCTTCGGGGGGATCGATGAGGACGGGGCCGAAAAGGGCCTGCCCGTCATCGAAGACCAGAGTAGGCACCCCAAAGGCGCCCTTGTTCACCACGATGTCGTGCTCGCTATGGACCTCGTCGCCCGTGGTGGGGTCGGCGATGGCCGCTTCAACGATGTCGGGATCCAGCCCGAGCCCGGAGAGCAGATCCCGGGCCACCTCGGGACGGTGGGGTTTCCGACCCTCGAGGTGGAGGGCGGAACCGGCCGCCATATACCAGCGATCGAGCAGATCCATATCGGTGCGCCGCAGATAGGCGCCGATGCGCATCATTGACCAGCCGTAGGACCATTCGCGCTCCCACGGATGCTTCTTGCCCTCTGCCCTATTGATCTCCTCCAGGCTGAAGAATCGCCAGCGCACCTCAAGCCCGGTCAGGTCCCGAACGGTCCGGATCCATAGCGAAGTCTGGAAGGCGTACGGGCACATGATGTCGAAGTGGAAGTCCACGGCGCTAGGCCGGGCAGTAGTCATGGGTGCAAGTTACCTCCATGCCTGACGTCTGGCATGGAGACTGCCACTTGAGGAGTCATCAGAGACTTCTGCAGGGTGTTGGTTAGATTCGGGCCAGTGATGTCCCTGAAGAAAGCGCCAATGGCGCTGGTGAGCATGCTGGGCCTCCTGGGGTTGGCTCAGCCGGCCAGCGCTGCTTCCGAGGACGCGAGTGCCAACCCGTACGCCACGGCAGCGGTCTCGGTGACGACGGCCCCCTACGCCTTCGGCCAGGCGCCGGTCTTCATGCCTGGCGGCCAGGTCGCCTTCGGCAAGGACTTCGGCCACGGCGCTGGGGCGCAGGTCTACGTGGCCAATCAGGATGGCACCGGCCTGACGTGCCTCACCTGCGAACTCAAGGCTCCGAACAACGTGCCGGCCGTGCGCCCCCAGGGGGACTGGATTCTCTTCCATTCGTGGATGGGTCACGACATCACGCTGGGCTCGCCCGGGTACGGCGGCCTCGGTTCCGCACTGTGGATCATACGCCCCGACGGTTCCGATGTGACCCAGCTGACCGAGACCCAGAAGGGTCTGGGCAACGATGAGGCCTACGACGACTACCACGCCTACTGGTCCCCCAACGGGCAGGAGGTTGTCTGGGCCCACCTCAACTGGAACTTTGTCGATGGCAAGGGCCAAGGGCGTTGGGACATTGAAGTGGCCAACTTCAGCCTCTCGCCGACGGGCCAGCCCTCATTGACCGACGTGAGGGTCGTACGGCCAGCCAACACCAGTTGGTATGAAACCCAGACCTGGGCCCCTGACGGAAGCGGATTTCTCTACACCCAGACTTCTGGCACCGCCATGGACACCGAGTTGCTTTTCTGCCGGCTGACCGCCGCTGGTTGCCAGGTCACCCAGCTGACGGACAGCCCGTCGTGGAACGAACAGGCGGTGTTCACCCCGGATGGCAAGGACGTGATCTTCATGTCGAGCCGTGACCATCCCGGACTTTTCAACACCTTCGCCGCATTGGCCCAGGACGCCAATCTTTCGACGAGCGTGGACAACATCCTGGCCCTGCCCATCTTCGAGGCGGCCTATGAGCAGCCCGTCGCCCAGGAGTCGACCGATCTGTACGAGCTCGACCTGGCCACGGGCAGTGTCCGGCGCCTGACCACCGACGGCGATGACGGATGGGTCACTCCGGAGTTCACCTGGTATCCCACCGGGGGCTATCTGGTGTGGACGGAAATTCGTTTCCCTCCGGTGGCTTCGTGTGCCACTCCCGCTCAATCTGGCGCAACAGATCACCGCCACGGCCCAATTCTTGAGCAGCGCTCCGCTGAGCCAGATCCATCTGCGGACCTCCAACCTGCTCCAACCGTCCCTGCCGCTCCAGATGAGGACGCGGGTACTCCATTTTGCCGGAATGTCATGAAATCTTCAGGTCCGGCGGATGAAATGAACCAGCGTTCCCCGGTGTTGAAGTGGGGGAAGGATTAGATACCTGGGTCAGCCCGGGTGAAGGAGTTGTGATGACGGATCGGTACGTGAAGAACCCCGAAGCAATTGCCCAGCTGACGCCCTCGCAGTACGAGGTGACCCAGAACAGCGCCACCGAACCGGCGTTTCGCAACGAATTCTGGGACAAGAAAGACGTGGGTCTCTACGTCGACATCGTGTCCGGTGAGCCGCTGTTCACCTCCACCCAGAAGTTTGACAGCGGGTGTGGATGGCCCAGCTTCACCGCACCCATTGAGCCGGCCCACGTGGTCGAGATATCAGACCAAACCCATGGAATGATACGGACGGAGGTTCGATCTGCCAATGGGGACAGCCACCTCGGCCACGTCTTCAACGATGGACCGCCCGCCGAGGGCGGTCTGCGCTACTGCATCAATTCGGCATCACTGCGCTTCGTCCCGTACGCGGACCTAGAGGCGGAGGGATACGGCGACTACAAGAAGCTCCTCGACGGAGCCTTGAACGAAGAGGGAGTGAGCCAATGAGCGGCAAGACCGGAACGGCGATACTGGCCGGAGGATGCTTCTGGGGCATGCAGGACCTGATCCGGAAGCGCCCGGGCGTCATCTCGACTCGGGTGGGGTACACCGGCGGCGAGGTGGCCAACGCCACCTACCGAAACCATGGCACGCACGCCGAGGCCATCGAGATCGTCTTCGACCCCGAGCAGACGTCATACCGTGACCTCTTGGAGTTTTTCTTCCAGGTGCACGACCCCACCACCGTGAATCGTCAAGGGAACGATCGGGGCGCTAGCTACCGCTCGGCCATCTTCTATCTCGACGACTCGCAGCGTCAGGTGGCCGAGGACACGATCGCCGACGTGGAGGCATCGGGACTGTGGCCCGGCAAGGTGGTGACCGAAGTCACTCCGGTCGGCCCGTTTTGGGAGGCGGAACCCGAGCACCAGGACTACCTGGAGCACTTTCCCAACGGGTACACGTGCCACTTTGCACGTCCGGGTTGGGTGCTGCCCCGTCGGAGCGCCGTCGCTTCATAAGGCGGTGTGTGACAGCCGTCCCTAGGGTGGAGTGATGCCGACCGCCGACCCCAGCGCGAGCCCCCGCGCACCACGCGGGGCGCTGCTGGGAGTGGCGGATCCGGACGATGAGCGACTGGTCGAGTTCCGCCAGCTGAACGATCCGGCATTTCGACGGCGAGTCGAGCAGGACCAGTCCATATTCGTCGTCGAAGGTCGGGTCGCAGTTCGGCAGCTGCTCGAATCGAGCTACCAGATCCATTCGCTCTTCGTGGACGAGCATCAGGCCAGTGCCGCGGCCGATTTGGTGGAGGCGGTCCGGGCGGCGGGCGCTCCGGTCTACGTCGCCCCCCCCCAGGTCATGGCTGCTACCGCCGGGTTCGATCTGCACCGCGGGCTGGTGGCCGTGGCCGCACGTCCGGCGCCTGCTCATCCCACTCAGATCGTGGCCGATGCCATCCTCACCCCGAGCGCCCTGGGAGGCCCACCCCTCATTGCCGTGCTGGAAGGGGTGAACGATGCCGAAAACATCGGTGCTATCTTCCGCAACGCGGCGGCCTTCGGGGTGACGGCCGTGCTGCTCGATCCGACCAGCGGTGATCCCCTATACCGCCGTTCGGTGCGCGTGTCGGTCGGCCATGTCCTGCACGTACCCTTCGCGCGGCTGTCGCCATGGCCCACCGCGTTGGACCAGCTCCGGTCCGCCGGCTTCCTTGTGGCTGCCTTGGCTCCGGCGTGGCGGGCCGGCGACGGCCCACCGTCACTGCCCGTCTCCGCACTGGCGGCTCGACGGCCGGCGGCGGTGGCGTTGCTCCTGGGGGCCGAAGGGCCAGGTCTTTCCAGCCCGGCACTCGACGCGGCCGACGTGATCGTGTCGATTCCCATGGCCCCCGGGGTCGATTCCCTCAACGTGGCGACTGCGGCCGCCATCGCCTTCCAGATGCTCTCGCATCCTCGCCCGGAGGATTCTTGACATCGGGCGACAACCTTTGGCGCCCTAGAGGTGTCTCTCTGTATATGAAACGCTGGCACCCGAGACGATGAGCAGCCCGGAGGAGGAATTCCGCCAGTTTGTGGCTACCCGGGCGGCGTCGTTGCACCGGAGCGCCTACCTGCTGTGCGGAGACTGGCACCTGGCCAACGATCTGGTGCAAGAGGCACTGGCCAAGACCTACCGCTACTGGGCCCGGGTGCAACGAGCGGACAGCCCCGATGCCTACGTCCGGCGGATTCTGTTCAACGAAGCCAACCGGCACTGGCGTCGCCATCGCAACACCGTGGTGTCGAACCGTCGTGACGGTGCGGTCACCCCAGACGCCACCGATGACGTCGTTCGCCGGGATGGCTTGCTGCAGGCGCTTCTGGCGCTCCCTCAACGCCAACGGGCCACCGTCGTCCTGCGCTACCTCGAAGGATTCAGCGAACGGGAAACGGCAACCATCCTCCAGTGCGGCGAGGGAACGGTCAAGAGCCAAACCTCACGCGCCCTGGCCTCACTCAAGACACATCTGGAAAGAGAGGAATCACGACTATGAACACCCACAACGAGACGCTCCTGCGCGACGACCTCCATGCGCTGGCCTCAGGCCAGCCCTTCACCCCCGACATCACCACCATCGAACGGCGGGCCCGGCAGCTGCATCGTCGGGGCACAGCCGCCCGGGGCATGGCCGGTCTGGGCGTGGTGGCCACCGTCACCGCCGCTGCACTGACGGTCGGCCTGGCCCAGAGCGGCCCACAGGGATCCGGACCGGCACAGGCGGGGTCGCCGACGACCGGCCACCAGTTGAACACCGGACAGTCCCTGCTCTACAAATTGGCCTCGGCCTCGGCGGCCGCTCCGGTGCTCCAAGGGCGCTACGCCATCCTGTCGGAGACCGACACGGACACCAATGATCCCGGAGAGAGCCTGCGTACGTCTGTCATCGACACCCAGACCGGCGCGTCGACGACCTACCAGCAAGCTCGGGCGGTCGGCGGCCAGGCCCCTGGCACCGACTACCTCAACGAGCCGGCCACCTTGACCGAGGGTCCGGACGCCACATCCACCGAGGCATGGTATCTAGCGCTGTCCACTGACCCCGCCGCGCTCCGGTCCCAATTGCTGGCCATCGCCAAGCAACAGGCCGCTCAGTCCGCCAAGGAATTCCAGGAACAGGCAGCCAAGGTGGGTAAGTCGTTGGCCGGCGTGAACACCCAGCCGGTCCTGAGCGATGACGACTACGTGTACCAGGAGGCGGATGAACTCTTGTGGAGCCCGCTGGTGCAGCCGTCGCTGCGGTCAGCGCTCTACAAGGTGCTGGCCGGCACCAATGGTTTCACCATGAACGGGGACGCCACCGATCCCTCGGGTCGATCTGCCATCGCCATGATCCGTCACTACAACGGGGTGCCTGAGATCGACACCACGTACGAGGACCCCACCACGGGAGCAGTGCTGGCCCAGGAGTGGTCAGAGAATGGTGACACCACTACCGCCATCTACCAGCCAGCCACCGGCAGCGACTCGGTTCCGGCCGATCCCTACCACTCCTGAGGAGCGGCCTCAGCGCCGACCGAGTTGGTCAGCCACCTTCCGGAGTTCTGTCCGACTATCGGGGTGCGCAATGTCCACTAACGCGTGGGCCCGCTCACGCACCGTGAGCCCGGCCAACTCGGCGACGCCGTATTCGGTCACGACCACACCGGTGTGATGACGGGGAGTCGAGACGATGGAGCCCTCCGGCAGACTTCCCACGATGCGGGAGACCGGTGAACCGGCGAGATCCACGGTGGACCGGAGGCAAATGAGGGATCGGGCGTCGGTTCTGAGCTCGGCTCCGGCCACGAAATCCTCGTGGCCACCGACGCCTGAAATCTGGCGGCCGCCGATCGAGTCCGCCACCACCTGGCCGTAGAGGTCGACCGACATGGCGGCGTTGATGGAGACCAGCTTGGCGTTGCGGCTGATGACGGTGGGGTCGTTGACCACCTCGACATCGAGGAACACCACCTCCTCGTTGCCGTCGAGCCAGCCGTACAGCTCGGTGGTACCGAGTGCGAATGTCGTCACTGAGACCCCGTCGTAAATTCCCTTGGCGTCGTTGGTGACCTTCCCGGCTCGGTGGAGTTGCATCAAGCCGGTGGTGAACATTTCCGAGTGGATACCGAAGCTGCCCAGCGGGCCGGCAGCCAGTTCGGACGCCACCATGCTGGGAATGGTGCCGATGCCCGTCTGCAGGGTGGAGCCCTCGGCTACGTAGCGCAGTGCGTGTGCGGCGATGGCCCGATCGACATCGTCGGGTGGCGGATCTTCGAGCGAGAAGGGGGCGCCGTCAGCCTCAACGAGCACGTCGATGATGTCGAGTGGGATGGTGTTGTCGAACTCGGGGCCCAGGGTGCGGGTGCGCGGGAGGTTGGGATTTATCTCAACGATCAGCAGGCGATCGGGGTCGCGTCCGGCTCGCAGGAGTTCGGGTCGGGTGGCGCCGTAGTGCAATGACAGATTCACCCGATCGTGCTCATCGGGCGGAGCCGCCTGCACCACCATGACGCGAGGCGCCAGCCGTTCGAGGATCGGCGCGAATTGCCGGAACCCACCGGGCACGTGTTCGACGCGGTGGCCCTGGGCCAGCAAGATCCGCTCGGCGGGGCCGAAGAACCCACTCCGGTACGACACGCCGGTCTGGGTGAGCACCTCGTAGTAGTTGAGGAGGAGGGCCCCACCCAATACGAGATTCTCCCAGTCGTGGCGCGTCGCCAGTGCGGTGAGGAAGGCGTCGGGATTGGCCGGCCCCAGCCCGAAGCCGATCTGGTCGATGGGGCGGAGGAGCGCGGCCGCTTCGGCCGGTGTGCAAATGATCGGCAAAATGGAGGTGCTTAAAACGGGCCCGAAAGCTCGCCGAGGGCATTGGTCAGGCGCAGATTCTCCGAGTAGTCCACCGGACATGTGATGACCGACACCGTGTCGGAGGCGAGCGCTTCGTTAAGCATGGGGAGCAGGTCGCCGGCCGCCTGCACCCGGTAGCCGCGGGCCCCGAAACTCTCGGCGTAGGCCACGAAGTCGGGGTTAGTAAAGCCGACTTCCATATGGCGGCCGATCTGGAGATCCATCTTCCATCCGATGAGACCGTAGGCCCCGTCCTCCCAGATCAGGACAGTCAAGGGGATGTGCTCGCGCATGGCCGTCTCGAGCTCCTGCGAATTCATGAGGAAGGCCCCGTCACCAACGGCGGCCAGGATCTTGCGCTCGGGCGCCGCCAGCTTGGCGGCGATGGCACCCGGAAGGGCGAAGGCCATGGTGGACAGTCCGTTGGAGATCAGGCAGGTGTTCGGTTCGTAGGTGGGGTAGAGGCGGGCCATCCACATCTTGACGGCACCGGTGTCAGCCAGGACGATGTCCGAGCGGCCCAGAGCGGCCCGGGTGTCAGCCACCACCCGTTGCGGTTTGAGTGGAAAACTCTCGTCGGCCGCACCCAATGCCAACTCGTCGCTCAGCAGTCGCTGGATCTTCTCGCCCCGTGAACCCTGATCGAACCGGCGCGTCGCCGCGCCCAGGGCGTCCAGGGTCCGACCGATGTCGGCCTGAATCCCCACCTCGACGTCATAGTGGGCGTCCACCTCGGCTGGGACGCGGCTGAGGTGGATGATCTCCTTGTCACCAAGGGGGTTGATGCGAATGGGATCGAATTCCTGGAGCTCGTACCCCACGCTGATGATCACGTCGGCCTCGTCAAAGCCGAAGTTGACGTAGTCATGGCTCATGAATCCCACCGCCCCGAGAGAATGCGGGTGGTCGTCGGGGAAGACGCCCTTGCCGTGGAAGGTGGTGGCCACCGGAAGGCCGAGCGATTCGGAGAAGCGGCGCAGAGAGTCGGCGGCCCCGGAGCGGGCGGCCCCATGGCCGGCCAGGACAATCGGCCGCTGGCTCCGGTTGAGCACCGCGGCGGCCCGCTCTATCTGTGACGGCGAGGGTTCGTCGGGCCGGGGTGTGTTGACCCGGAGCGGCTCGAGCATCTCGGGGACGAACGCGTCCTCAATGTCCTCGGGTACCGCCAGGTAGACGGCGCCCGGACGCTCGGTCTGGGCCAACTTGAAGGCCTTGCGGATCATTTCGGGGATGGACCCCGGGGAGAGCACCAGTTCAGCCCACTTGGTCACGGGAGCGAACATGGCCACCAGATCGACGCTCTGGTGTGACTCCTTGTAGATCCGGTTGACCCCGACCTGGGCTGACAGGGCCACCATGGGGGTGCTGTTCGTCGTGGCGTCGGCCGTGCCCAGCAGGAGGTTGATGGCTCCTGGTCCCAGGGTGGCCGAACACACGCCGGCCCTCCCGGTCAGGCGACCGTAGATCTCAGCCATGAAGGAGGCCGCCTGCTCATGGCGGACCAGCACATAGCGGATGGGGGAGCGGGACAGCGCTTCGGTGAGGTAGATGTTCTCCTCGCCGGGGATTCCGAACACGCAGGTCACGCCCTCTTGCTGGAGGCAGCGGACCAGCAGGTCCGCCGCTCGCTGTCCACCTTCGGCCATGCCACGAAGCGTAGCCAGGCCTGGCAATCCGGCAGACATCCCACGGCGGCCGTCTGCCGGTAAATATGGCGCCATGCCCTTTGCCACTATCAACCCCACCACGGGTGAGACCGAGATGACCTTCCCGACTCACACACCAGCCGAAGTCGACGCCCGTCTCCAGCGAGCGGTCGATACCTTCGCCGACTACCGGCAGACGTCGTTCGCTCAGCGGGCCCAGTATCTGATGGCCACAGCCGACATCTATGACCAGGAGGCCGACGCCATCGCCCGGATGGTGACGACCGAAATGGGCAAGTCCATCCGGGCCGCTCAGGCCGAGACAGCGAAGTGCGCCATGGCCATGCGTTGGTTCGCCGAGCATGCCGAGGCCCTTCTGGCCGACGAGCCCATCGCCACGGCGGCGACGCGCTCCTACGTGCACTACCAACCGATCGGGGCCGTGCTGGCTGTCATGCCGTGGAATTTCCCACTCTGGCAGGTGGTGCGCTTCGCTGCGCCCGCCATCATGGTGGGCAATGTGGGGCTGCTCAAGCACGCACCCAACGTTCCCCAGACGGCCCAGTTTCTCGAAGATGCCTTCCGGCGCGGCGGGCTCCCCGAAGGCGTGTTCACCAACCTGTTCGTGGAGACAGAGGACGTGGCCGCCATCATCGAGGACCCGCGGATTGCCGCCGTCACTCTGACCGGGAGCGAGCGGGCCGGCGTCTCGGTGGCCGCCACGGCCGGCCACGCGCTGAAGCGAAGCGTGTTGGAACTCGGAGGTTCCGATCCGTTCATTGTCTGTGCATCGGCCGATCTGGAAGCGGCCGTCCGTACCGGGGTGACCTCGCGCATGTTGAGCAACGGGCAGTCCTGCATAGCCGCCAAGCGCTTCATTGTGGTGGAGGCAATCGCCGACGAATTCATCGGGCGGTTCGTGCAGGCCATGGATGCCCTGGTGGTCGGTGATCCTTTGGATCAGGCCACCGATGTGGGTCCGATTGTCACCGAGGCTCAGCGCTCCCAGCTGGTGGCCCAGATTGAGGATGCCCGCAGCCAAGGGGCGCAGGTGCACGTCCGTGACTCCGCTGCGCCCGAAGCCGGCTGGTACCTCCTTCCCACGGTGCTGAGCGGGATCACTCCCGACATGCGGGTCGCCAAGCAGGAACTCTTCGGCCCGGTGGCCATGATCGAACGGGTGCCTGATCTCGACGCGGCAGTATCGGTGGCCAACTCAACAACGTTCGGGTTGGGATCGAGCGTCTGGTCCAACGACGAGGGGGAAGTGCAGCGCTGCATCCAGGAGCTGGAAGCCGGCCAGGTCTTCGTCAATGCCATGGTGGTATCGACGCCCGAACTGCCATTCGGCGGCGTGAAGCGATCCGGCTTCGGACGAGAGTTGTCCAGCTTGGGGCTGAAGGAATTCTGCAACGCCAAGACGGTATGGATTGCGTGAGCGCAGGACGGGGGCAGCGATGAGCTACAAGGTCATTCAATGGGCCACGGGAGGGGTAGGTCGCGCCGCCATGGGCGCCGTCCTCGATCACCCCGAGCTTGAACTGGCTGGTGCCTGGGTGCATTCGGCGGACAAGGACGGCGTTGATCTGGGCACGCTGGCCGGCCGGTCGGCGATTGGCATCCATGCCACCAGGGACATTGACGCCCTCTTGGCCACCGACGCGGATTGCGTGCTGTACAGCCCCTTCATGGCCGATCCCGATGTGGTGGCGGCGCTCCTGAGGTCGGGTAAGAACGTAGTCACGCCGCTCGGTTGGTTCTACCCGCCGGCCCAGGAGCGGGGCCGGTTCGATGCCATCGCCAAGGAGGGCGGAGTCACATTGCACGGTACGGGTATCCATCCCGGCGGCATCACCGAACGATTCCCTCTGATGGTCTCGGCCCTCTCGGGCTCCATCACCCATGTGCGGGCCGAGGAGTTCTCCGACATCCGCACCTATGGCGCGCCCGATGTCGTGCGGGACTGGATGCTCTTTGGCAAGAGCCCGGAGGAGGCGAGAGGGAGCATCATGACCGCCGCCCTCGGGACCGGGTTCTGCCAGTCGGTCCTCATGGTGGCGGACGTGTTGGGGTTCGATATCGACCCCGATTTGCGTGCGACCCACGAGATGGCCGTGGCCACCGCACCCATCGACTCTCCCATCGGTCCCATCGCCCCGGGGACGGTGGCGGCTCAGCGCTTCCGCTGGGAGGCCACGGTCGACGGGGAACCCGTGGTCACGGCCGCGGTCAACTGGCTGATGGGTGAGGCCGACCTCGATCCGGCCTGGCACTTCGGACCGGCCGGGGAGCGCTTCGAGGTGGAGGTCACCGGCGACCCGAGTTGTCTGACGACCTTCACGAAGCTCCATCCGGAGTCAGTGGCGGCCGGCCTGGAACGGAACCCCGGGATCGTGGCCACGGCCCAGCATTGTGTGAACGCCATTCCCTACGTCTGTGCGGCGGCGCCCGGACTGCGGACCTACCTGGACCTGCCGCTGGTGGCGGGCCGGGCGGCTCCCGCACTGCACCGCAACCGGTAGGTCAGACCTCGGGGATTCCGCCGGCCGTCAGGTTGCATGCCCCTAGCCTGGGATGCTGTCCTTACAACCGGGCGAGGTCGATCCTCGTGCCACCTCAATGCGAAGCGGAGTTTCGGTGACTGACGGAACCATCATCTACACCCACACGGACGAAGCCCCAGCCCTGGCCACGTATTCGTTCCTACCGATCATCCAGGCCTATGCCTCGGTGGCCGGCGTCACCGTGGAGAGTAGGGATATCTCCCTGGCTGGACGGATCATCGCCGGCTTTCCCGAATATCTCGAAGCGGAGCAGCGCATCGGCGACGCTCTGGCCGAGCTGGGTGCCCTGACCCAGTCGCCCGACGCCAACATCATCAAGCTGCCGAACGTCTCGGCCTCCAGCCCTCAGCTCAAGGCGGCGATTGTCGAACTGCAGGAACACGGCTACGCCTTGCCGGCGTATCCCGACGATCCGCAATCCGACGATGAGCGGGCCGTGCGGGTCCGCTACGACAGGGTGATGGGGAGTGCGGTCAATCCGGTGCTGCGTCAGGGCAATTCGGACCGCCGGGCACCGACCTCGGTGAAGAACTACGCCAAGGCCCACCCCCACCGCATGGGCGCCTGGTCCCCGGAATCGAAGACGAATGTGGCCCACATGACAGCGGACGATTTCCGCTCCTCGGAAACGTCGGCGGTGGTAGTTCAGCCCGGATCACTGCGCATCGAGCTGGCTGGTGACGACGGCACCATCACAGTCCTGCGGGAGTCGGTTCCCGTGCTGGCGGGCGAAGTGGTGGACGCCGCCGTCATGCACGTGGCCGAGCTTCGTCAGTTCCTGACGGCTCAGATCGCCCGGGCCAAGGCGGACGATGTGCTGTTTTCCGTGCACCTCAAGGCGACCATGATGAAGATCTCCGACCCGATCATCTTCGGCCATGTCGTCCGGGCCTTCTTCCCCAAGACGTTCGCTCAGTATGGCGGCGCCTTGGCCGCCGCCGGCTTGAGCCCGAACAACGGTCTGGCCGGTATCTTCACCGGTCTCGTAGGCCTGACCAACGGCGAAGCCATACGGGCGTCGTTCGATGCAGAGCTTTCCGAAGGTCCGGCCCTGGCCATGGTCGACTCCGATCGGGGGATCACCAATCTCCACGTCCCGAGCGACGTCATCGTCGACGCCTCCATGCCGGCCATGATCCGCACCTCCGGCCGCATGTGGGGACCGGACGGGAAAGAAGCCGACACGCTGGCCGTGATCCCCGACAGCAGCTATGCCGGCGTGTACCAGGTCGTCATTGACGATTGCCGGGCCCACGGTGCCTTTGACCCCGCCACCATGGGCTCGGTGCCGAATGTGGGCCTGATGGCTCAAGCGGCCGAGGAGTACGGCAGTCACGACAAGACATTTGAAATTTCGGCGCCCGGTACGGTCCGCGTGGTCGATGAGTCGGGACGAGCGGTGCTCGAACAGCCCGTGAGCGTCGGCGACGTCTTCCGGATGTGTCAGACCAAGGACGTGCCCATTCGCGACTGGGTGAAGCTGGCCGTCACCCGGGCCCGAGCGACCGGCAATCCGGCTGTCTTCTGGCTCGACAAGGGTCGGGCCCACGATGCCAATCTCATTGGCAAGGTCACCGAGTACCTGGCAGATCACGACACCGAAGGGTTGACCATTGAGATCATGGCGCCTGAGCAGGCGACGGCTCACGCCTTGGAGCGCATCCGACGGGGCGAGGACACGATCTCGGTCACCGGCAACGTCCTGCGTGACTACCTGACCGATCTCTTCCCGATCCTCGAACTAGGCACCAGCGCCAAAATGCTCTCCGTCGTCCCCCTTATCGCCGGCGGCGGTCTCTTCGAGACAGGGGCCGGTGGGTCTGCGCCCAAGCACGTCCAGCAGCTGGTGAAGGAGAACTACCTGCGCTGGGACAGCCTGGGGGAGTTCCTGGCTCTGGCCGTCAGCTTCGAGCAATTGGCCCAACACACCGGCAACGCCCGGGCGCAGATTCTGGCCGACACACTGGACCGGGCGACCGGGACCTTCCTGGACCGGGACAAGTCGCCCAGCCGCAAGTTGGGTGGGATCGACAATCGTGGCAGTCACTTCTATCTGGCCCTGTATTGGGCGCAAGAACTGGCCGCGCAGTCCGGCGATGCCGAAGTGGCTGAAGCGTTCGCCGCTCTGGCTCAGAGCCTGTCCGACCAGGAACAGACCATTGTGGACGAGCTGATTGCCGTGCAGGGCCGGCCGGCCGACATCGGTGGGTACTACCAGCCCAATCCCGCTTCGGCCGACGCCGTCATGCGCCCTTCCGCGACCTTCAACGCCGCCATCAGCACGCTCGGCTGATCGAGCGCCCACCAGTGCCGCCACCGTGATGATTGGCGACTGCGGGGCGTTCATGGCTCAGTAGGAGAGGTTGGCCCCTACGAGAGCCTCGTGAGGACGGAGCGTTAGGCCCCGAGCACCTTGACGTCCCACTTACTGCCGCCGTGGGGAGCGACGGCCCAGACGATCTGACCGCTGGCTTTTTGAGCGAACACGTGCAAATTGTTGTTGAACGTCTCTGCCGTGGGCGCCACCTTCGGGTCGCATTCGTTGGTGACGGTGTCGAGGGGAAAGGCACCGGATCCTGCTGCGTGAGCTCCATGTACCAGATCACCGGCGGCGGTTACCTGAAAGACATGCAAGTGGTCATTCACAACGAGTGAGGTAGGCATGGGGCTGATCTCCTTGGCTGGCAGCAACGCTGCCGTGGTGGAAGCGCGAGTGCGCAGCTTCGCGCGCGTCCCGGGTGTCTGCGGGGTCGGTCGAGGTCCCGAGCCACCGCGCTGCAATGCCCCTGCAACAGGAATTTGGTGCAATCACACTGCATGGAGGCGCCAACCACCCAACCGAGCAGTCACCAGCCAGCGCTGGCCGATGAGCCGATCCCGCCACCTCGCAACCGGCTCCAGCGCTATCTGACAGCTGAACCGCCTGACACCTCGTGCCCGGTGCATCCACCGCTCATCCTGGGGCCGGGTGAGCGGATGGCTTGGGATATGACCTGCGACACCCTGGTACTCGGCTTTGGCGCCGCCGGCGCTGCGGCGGCCATCGGCGCCCGGGAAGGTGGAGACGCGGTGGTGGTGGCCGACCGTTTCGACGGCGGTGGCGCCACCGCCAAGAGCGGCGGAGTGATTTACGCCGGCGGGACGAGGTACCAGAAGGCGCTGGGCTTCGAGGACACGCCGACCGACATGTTCAACTACCTGACACAGGAGGTGCGGGGCGCCGTCAGCGATGCCACATTGCGCAAATTCTGCGAGGACAGTGCGGGACTGATTGAGTGGGTGGCTTCTCTCGGGGCGGACTTCGAATCGACCGCCCCGCCGTCCAAGACGTCATACCCCGCCAAACACGTGCATCTCTACTACTCGGGCAACGAAGGTGTTCCGGCCTACGCTGCCTCGGCGACGCCCAACCCACGCGGCCATCGCCCGGCGGGCAAGGGGATGTCGGGCGCGGAGCTCTTCGAAGTATTGAAACGCCGGGTCGAGGAACTCGACATACCCGTCCTCCGGCAGAGCGCGGCGCGGCGACTGATCGTCGACGCCGACACCGGCCGGGTGATCGGGGCCGAACTGTGGCGTATCCCTCCCGGTTCAGCTGCCGCCCGCCGCCATGATCGCTTGATCCGAACAGCGGAACGGTGGCACCGGTTCGCTGCGGCCTACTCCGATCGCCAACGGAAGAAGGCGTTCGCACTCGAACGACGACAAGCCAAGTCCTACCGGGTGCAGGCCACCAAGAAGGTCGTGCTGACCACGGGCGGTTTCATCTTCAACCGCCAGATGGTTGGCCAGTACGCCCCCAGGTTCGGGGTCAGCATGCGGTTGGGCACGACGGGATGCGACGGCAGCGGCATTCGGCTCGGCCAATCGGTCGGCGGGGCCACCGCCCTCATGGACAAGGTGTCGGCCTGGCGGTTCATCAACCCGCCCGCCGCCGAAGCGCACGGTGTCGCCGTCAACGACAGGGGCGAGCGCTTCTGCAATGAAGAGATGTACGGCGCCTCGCTGGGAGAGGAAATCTACAAACAGGGCAACGGGAAGACCTGGCTCATCCTGGACCGTCGCCTGGTCCGCCGAGTGCTCAAAGATGCCTGTTTCGGCCGTCTCTGGTGGTTTCAAAGCATGCTGACTCTGCTGCCCTTCCTCTGGGTGAAGCGGGGCCGGACTCCCGAGGAACTGGCGCGCCGGCTGGGAGTGCCGCCGACGACATTGCGGGCCACACTGGAAGAGAACAATGCAGCGGCGGCGGGCACAGTTCCCGACCCGGTGGGCAAGTCCAGCGCCATGCGGACAGCCCTGAGCGAAGCGCCCTTCTACGCGCTCGATATCGGCGCCACCTCGTACCCGCTTCCGGCCCTCACTCTGGGTGGCCTACAAGTCAATGAGGTCTCAGGCGCCGTGCTCACGGGCGACGGCCGACCCATTTCCGGCCTGTTCGCGGCGGGGCGTTGCTCGGCCGGCCTGTGCGGCAACGGCTACGTGAGCGGGCTCTCACTGGCCGACTGTCTGTGGACGGGTTGGCGAGCGGCCCGCGCCCCGTCGTAGTTGATTCCTACCGCAAGGACTATCGATCGTCACTCACGATCGGGGCGTACACCTCGACCGACTCCGTCTTGCCCTTGAGGGTGAGGCCCGGTCGTTGCACCAAGGTGATTGATCCTGGAGCGAGAAGCTCCTTGGTACGTTGGGCCAGCAGGATGGCGTCGCCCGTTTCCCTGGTGGCCGCCTCAACGCGAGCCGCCACGTTGACGGCATCGCCGATCACGCTGAACTCGAAACGACCGGCGCCTCCTACATTTCCGGCCACGACGGGGCCGGTGTTGAGCCCGATGCCAACCTCGAACTGATCGGAGGCACCCGATGCCATGACGCGGGCGATGGCCAGCGCGGCGGCCAACCCCTGATCGGCGTGATCGGCCTGGCGCCGCGGGGCACCGAAGACCGCCAGCAAGCCATCCCCGATGAACTTGTCGACGTGGCCGCCATGCGACCTGACGATGGGCACGATCTGCTCGAAAAGCCGGTTGATGCTCGATACGACATGGCGGGCGTCGTTTCGCTCGGCGAAGCCGGTGAAGTTGCGCACGTCGACAAACATGACGGTGACTTCCACTTCCTCGCCTTCGAGGCTGGTGCCCTCGGCCAGAATGTGGGCCGCCACTTCGGGGTCCACGTACGCGCCGAAGAGGTTGCGGATGCGCTCCCGGTCGGCCAGACCGGCCACCATCTGGTTGAAGCCAAGCTGCAGCTGGCCAATCTGGGTGCCGTCGTAGACCGGCACGTGCACGTCGAAGTCTCCCTGCGCCACTGCGGCCAGGGCACGTCGCACCGAGTCAACTGGATCGGCCGTGGCCCGGGCAGCCAGGGCGACCGCCAGCAGCCCCACGCCGATGCCGATGCCGCCCAGCACGACGATGGCGACGGCCAATTTGGATGACGTGGCGTGGAGATTGCCCGTCAACTCTTCGAGTGCGATGGCCATCAGCCCGGCCATGGGCACGCCGGTCCCGAGGGCCCAGGCCAGGAGCGCACGCGTCGCCACCCCCGGCACGGTCAGGCGTTCGGGGATGGCGGCGGCCAGGGCCCGGGCGGCCGGAATTCGGACAATGCGTTCGGCCAACAGGTAGGCGCACGCGGCAGTCACGATCCCGGTCAGGGCGACCACAATGGCCACTTCGCCGCCCACAATCCCGCTGTAGCCCGAGTTGAGCGCTCCGAATAGAGCAGACGCGCCCAGCCACAGGATCAGCTGGACCACGAAGAGGCGCAAGGGAGCCCGCAGGACGATCCGGCGTACGTCCTCGGTGGCCGGAGACTCTTCACGCAGCCAATCCCGGAGCCGGAACTGGCCCCGGGTTCCGATGGCCACGCCGATGGGGACCGCCAAGGCAACGTACATGGCAGCGGCCACGGTGTTGATGATGCGGACGTGATGGATGTTGGGAACGTGCGGCAGCGGCACCACGAAGAGGGAAATCATCACCACGGTGACGGCGCCCACCAGGTTGGTCGTCACGATGACCGAGGTCAGTACGAGCTGGCCCACCCGCCACAGCTGGCGACCGGACATGTCCCCTTGGCCCGGGTGCCGGAACTCCGCCAACCAGGGGCGCAATTCACCCAGGAAGCCGAGCGACATTTTTGACACGTCCATCTGTAGCACGCCCGGCTGTCCGGACTCGAGGATGTGCCCTCGAACCAGGACTCCGGTGACTACCGGTCAGGCCATGGCGGGGAACGCATCACTCGCTTTGACTAGCACGCGCCGCCGCAATGACCCGGGTGAGCGATGCATGCAGGGTCTCCAGTTCCGGCAGTCCCATGCCCAGCTGAGCCACGACCGCCGGAGGAATGTTGAGCGCCTTCTCTCGCAGCGCGCGCCCTTGGTCGGTGAGCTCGATGTTGACCTGCCGCTCGTCTTCCAGACTGCGGGTCCGCGTGATGAATCCGGCTGACTCCAGCCGCTTCAAGAGTGGGGAGAGGGTGGGGGAGTCCAGCTGCAGAAGGGCGCCGATGTCCCGAACCGAGAGAGGCGAACTGCCCCACAGCGAGAGCATGACCAGGTACTGCGGGTGGGTCAGGCCGAGTGGTTCGAGCAAAGGCCGGTAGATCGAGAGGACGCTGCGCGACGCCACAACCAGGGCAAAGCACACCTGACGTTCGAGGGCCAGCATGTCATCCATGGGAACAACCTAGTCGTGCCAATATGGTTGTCTACGACTAGATCGTGCTATATTGAGTCGTACACAACTAATAACGAAGAAGAAGGTGGCCCCATGGTCGGACACACTCTGCAGCTCATCGGCACCCTCCAGCCCCACCCGACGTCCACCGGCAAGCTGATCTTCCTGGTGCTCCTGGTCATTTTCTTCTCGGTCCTGTTCGTGGCTTCCTATATCTGGATGCGCCGCCCGGACTTCGGGCAGCAAGGTGCCCGGCACCAAGGGGTCGAGCGCTCCGGACACACCAACTGACACGGACCTCAGTGGCCGATCCGGAATGGCCGCACCGACCGGTGGCCTGACAAGCTCACTTCATGAGTGTCACCCCAGTCCCGGCCGGCGATGTCACGGTGGAGGTCGACGATCGAATTGTCGTCGTCACGTTCAATCGACCCGAGAAGCGCAATGCCATCACGCAGGCCATGTACGGCACCATCGCCGACACGCTGGAGGCGGCCGATGGCGATGGGCATGTCGCCGCGGTCATCTTTTCCGGGAACGGTGCGGCGTTCACTGCCGGCAACGACCTGCAGGACTTCGCATCCGGCGGGAGTCTGGACCAGGTGGCACGGTTCCTCCAGGCCATCGCCACCGTCAACGTTCCCCTCGTTGCCGCCGTGAACGGCATGGCCATCGGTGTGGGCCTGACCATGCTCCTGCATTGCGACCTTGTCTATGTGGACCCGGCGGCAACGTTGTCCGCCCCCTTTGTCGCCCTGGGCCTCGTGCCCGAAGCGGCATCGAGCCTCATCCTGCCCCGGGTCATCGGCGAGCGACGAGCCTCGGAGGTCCTCCTGGCCGGCCGCACCATCACGGGAGATGAGGCGGCCGAGTGGGGTCTGGCCAATGGCGCCGTCTCGCCGGTGCTTCCGGCCGCTCGTGAGGCGGCGCTGACACTGGCCGGCCAGCCCCCTCGCGCCGTGCGGACCACCAAGGCACTCCTGCATTCGACCGAACTCACCATTGCCGGGAGGATGGCCGAGGAGATGAACGCCTTTACCGAGGCGCTCGGTGGCCCCGAGTTCGCTGAGGTGATGGCGGCCCGTAGCGAGAAACGGCCTCCCGTCTTTTAGGGCGCGACGGTGCACGAAGGACTGCTCGGTCCCGATAGACCGTGAAAGCGACCGACCCTGCATCTGCCTGAAAGGATCACCATGAGTACCAACGGCCAACGCCCAGCCGACGCGTCAGGAACCTTCGAGTTGGGCGGTGACCTGACCGTCAACCGCCTGGGGTACGGGGCCATGCAGCTGACCGGCCCCGGAATCTGGGGAGACCCCCGCGATCCCGAAGAGGCTGTCCGGGTTCTGCGGCGAGCGGTCGAACTGGGCGTGACCCTGATCGACACCGCCGATTCGTACGGGCCGTTCGTCTCTGAGCTGTTCATCAAGAAGGCGCTGCACCCGTACCCCGAAGACCTGGTGATCGCCACCAAGGCTGGATTGACCCGGGCCGGGCCCGGGGACTGGCGCCCGGTGGGGCGGCCCGAATACCTCCGCCAGCAGGCGGAACTGAGCCTGCGGCATTTGGGGCTCGAGCGGATCGATCTGTTCCAGTTGCACCGGATCGACGCCAAGGTTCCGTTGGCCGAGCAGCTGGGTGAGCTGGTGTTGCTGCAAGAGGAAGGGAAGATCCGCCACATCGGCCTGTCCGAAGTGAGCGTGGACGAGCTCAAGGAAGCCCAGAAGACCGCCACCATCGTGTCGGTGCAGAACCTCTACAACCTGGCCGATCGGAGCGCCGAAGCTCTCCTGGATCACGTCGAGGCCGCCAACATCGCCTTCATCCCCTGGTTCCCCCTGGCGACCGGTGCGCTGGCGGAGAGCGGGGGACCCTTGGCCGAACTGGCATCGCGCAAGGGCGCCACGGGGGCGCAGTTGGCCCTGGCCTGGCTGCTGGGGCGTTCGCCGGTCATGTTGCCCATACCCGGGACCTCCACCGTGGCCCACCTCGAAGACAACATGGCGGCGGCAACGATCAGCCTGTCCGACGAAGAGATGGAGGCCCTGACCGGCGCTGTTGGTTAGGGTCAGCCCGCTTCTGCCGCCGCCTTTTCCCAGTCGATGATGACGGCATTGGGGATGTCCCCGATCTTGACGGGAACGTGCGAGCCCGGGAAGAGAAACGGGAGCGCGGCCGGAGGCGTGGGATTGCCCACCTGAATCTGGTAGGGATCCCTGCCGCTTGGCATGACCGTGAGTGAGAAGGCGTAAATCTCCACTCCTGCCGGATTGCGCTTGTTCAGGGGTTGCCACTCAATGATCACGGCCTTGGCCGGCTCCCCGGTAGCCAAAAGCTCGGCGGCCGAGTGGTTGCCCGTGCCCGCCGGGGTGGTGACCTCGGGTGGGGCGGTCTGCAGATCGAGGGCGATGTCCGTCGGGTCGTTGGGGTTGACGCGGACGGCGACGAGCGTCTCGCCCGCCATGAACTGGGGCAGTTGTATTTCGGCCACCCGTTGCTTGCAGGTGGCCATGTAGGGCTCCTTGCTATCGAGGCTCACCTGCACGGTGAAGATGCACGAACGCTGCACCAGCCCGTTGCCGGACTGGATGGTGGTTCCGGTCAGCTGCACGTTGGTGATCAACCCTTGGCCGAGGAGGCCAGTGGCCAGAAGCTGCTTGTCAACACCGCCAGTGAGTTTGCGAAGGAGTCCCATTCGGCCACTGTGCAGGACCGCCCGATTTGGCGCCTGAGTAGCGGCTACTCATTGGCCCCCGCTCCGTTACGACCGCCGGATGAGGGTGCCGGTGCCCAGCCCGCCGCCACAGCACATCGTCACAATGGCGTGTTCGCCGCCCCCGCGCACCAGCTCGTAGACCGCCTTGGTGATGAGGCCGGTGCCGGTTGCGCCCAGTGGGTGGCCTAGGGCGATAGCACCGCCGTTGGGGTTGACCCGGTCCATGTCGGCCTTCAGCTCCTGCTCCCAGGCCAGTACCACCGAAGCGAAGGCCTCATTGATCTCGACCACGTCGATGTCGGCCATCGACAGGTTGTTCAAGGAGAGCAGGCGCTGGGTGGCCGGGATCGGACCGGTGAGCATGAGGGCGGGGTCAGAACCGACAAACGCGGTGTCGACGATGGTGGCCAGGGGTGTGATCCCGGCGGCGGCAGCCGCCGAAGCTGACATCAGAAGGACGGCGGACGCACCATCGGAGATCTGCGACGAGGTGGCTGCCGTGTGGACGCCGCCTTCGCCTCCCGTCGGCTTGAGGGTGGCCAGCTTCTCCAGCGTGGTTTCACGGATTCCCTCGTCCGAGGAGATGGTCGCCGTTCCCGTCACCTCTCCCTGCTCGTTCAGCACCGGGGCGTCAACGGGCAGGAGTTGGGCGTCGAAGGCACCGGCGTCGCGTGCGGCGCGAGCCCTGTCCTGCGATTGCTTGCCGAACCCGTCGGTGTCGTCCCGGGTGATGCCCCACTGCCGGGCGATGCGCTCGGCCCCTTCGAACTGGGTCGTGAACTCATGATGGGCCCAGTAGTTCTTGTTGATCGGCTTTCCCAGGTTGCCCTCGCGCGGCACGGTGGATCCCATGGTGACCCGACTCATGACCTCGACCCCACAGGCAATGACCGCGTCAGCGCCCCCGGAGGCAATGACCGAATAGGCCAGGTTGGTCGCTTCGTTGGAGGACCCGCACTGGGCGTCGATGGTGACGGCCGGCACCTCGAGCGGGAGGCCGGCGGCCAACCAGGCGTTGCGGCCGACGTTCATCGCCTGCATACCGACCTGGCCGACGCACCCGGTGATGACCTGGCCTACCGCAGCCGGGTCGAGGCCGGCCCGCTCAATGACGGCCCGCTGTACGGCGCCGAGGAGATCAATGGAATGCATACCGGAGAGGCCGCCGTTGCGACGACCGAAGGGGGTACGAACTGCGGCGGCAATGACGACTTCAGGCATATGAACAGCTCCTCACCAGGTCGGGCTCCGGAGAGCCGACGACGATTGCGGTTTCTCGGCCCAACGCTACCGTGCCGGTGGCCGAGGTTCCTTGGGCAGCCCGAGGACACGCTCGCCGACCAGATTTTTAAGTACCTCGGTGGTCCCGCCGGCAATGGTCAGCGACCGGCCATTGAGGAGCCGGCGGGCTGGTTCAAGGTGGAATCCGGCAATGCCGGCCATGCCGGCCGTGTCAACGGCCAGCTCGTCCATCTCCTGGGCCAGGGTCGACCAGGCCAACTTGATGAGCGTAGAGAAGACGCCCGGACCGTCGGCTTCCGCGGCCAGGGCTCGTCCCCCGATGAGCCGGAGGAGCCGGGAATGGATGAGCACCCGCATGGCACGATCGCGCCGGGCGCCGCCGAGGTCGCCCCGGGCGGCCAGGTCGAGAATCATCCGCTCGGCCTCCGAGGCCAAGCGGCCGGAGACGGAGAGAACGCCGGCGCGCTCGTAGCCCAGGGTGGTCATGGTGACTCTCCAGCCTTCATGGAGCGGTCCCAACAAGGCCGAGAGGGGCACGCTGGCCTCGTCAAAGAAGAGTTCGGCGAATTCCGATCCGCCATCGATCTGGCGAATGGGGCGCCGCGTGATGCCCGGGGTGTCGAGCGCGACCAGCAGAGCGGAGATGCCGTTGTGCTTCGTTGCCTCCGGATCAGTGCGGACAAGCAGCATGCAGTGCGTGGCGCCGAGGCCGATGGAGGTCCAGATCTTCTGGCCGTCGATGACGAAATGCTCGCCGTCCACCCGGGCCGTGGTCCGCAGCCCGGCCAGGTCGCTTCCGGCGTCGGGTTCGCTGAAGCCCTGGCACCACACCTCAGTGCCCGCACACATGGCGGCCAGGTGCTCGCGCTGTTCGGGGGTGCCCCAGGCGGCGATGGTCGGTCCCACGTTGTTCACGCCGAAGACCGCCACCCGGTTGGGTGCCCCCAGTTCGTGGAACACCACATCGCAGGCCAGCTGCTCTTGGATGTCCAGGCCACGCCCGCCTATGTCGATGGGCCACCCGGGCGCCGTCCACCCATGCCGACCGAGCTGGCGCTGGAAGTCGACCTGGGCGTCCCATTCGGCGGAGTCGCCCCAACGTTCCCGGTGCCGGGGAAGGATGTCCTCCTCGAGCAAGACCCGGAGCTCTTCATGCGCCGGCGTTGCGGGTTCGGTCATCGGCGAAGGGTAGCAACCGGGCCGTTACTGGTATCCCTGGGCCACGTGTTCAATCCACCAGACCGGCGCCGCATTCATGAGGGTGGCCAGGTCCCAGTAGTCCCACCAGCGCATGATGACACCGTCGCGCAATTGGTGCACCGAGACGAAGGGCAGCGTCACCGATTCACCGCTGTGCCAGTGCCAGGTCTCCGCGTGCTCGGTGACCACCGTGTCGCCTTCGGCCACCATCAGTCGGAGGTCGTGTTCGTAGCCGGAAATGCGTTCGAGTCCAAGCCGCAGGCGGGCCACGATCAGTTCGGGTCCATGGGCCACGTCGTCAGCCGGGGACGGCACATCGGTGTACTCGCTGTCGGGCCCGAAGCAGGCGGCAATGGCGTCCCAATCACGCTGGTACAGGGCGCTCCAGAGCTGCTGCACTCGCTGCTTGTTTGTCTCGGCGGACATCGGGCTCCTCACTGGACGGGTAGTGCCGTCATGCTTGCACCATTGCCGAGGATGCAGCGGGTCTGAGCCGCGATGGGCGCACCGCTGTGTCTACGATGCGCCTGATGGGATCGGGGGGGACGGGCGCCAAGCCGACGGTGGCCATACTCGGGGCGGGCTTCGGCGGTATCGCCATGGGCATCAAGCTCAAGAAGGCCGGAATTCCGTTCACCATTTACGAGAAGTCCGACGGCGTGGGCGGGACGTGGCACGACAACACCTACCCGGGTGCCGCCTGCGACGTGCCGTCCCACTTGTACTCGTTCTCCTACGCGTTGAATCCGTGGTGGAGCCGGACCTACGCCACGCAGCCGGAAATTCTGGCCTACCTCGAGCGTTGCACCGACCAGTTCGGGGTTCGTCCCCACGTGCGCACCGGGGTGGCCATCCAGCGGGCCCGCTGGGACGGCGCCGAGCAGGCCTGGGAACTGACCAGCCAGGCCGGTGAGACCTTCTGGGCCCGGGTCCTGGTCAGCGGGCTGGGCATGCTGAACGTCCCCGTCATGCCCGACATTCCGGGCGTCGAGAAGTTCCGGGGCCGCCTCTTTCACTCGTCGCGTTGGGACCACAGCAAGTCGGTGGCGGGGGAGCGGGTGGCTTCCATCGGCACCGGGGCCAGCGCCATCCAATACGTCCCGGCCATCGCTCCCGAGGTGGAGCACCTGACGGTGTTCCAGCGCACGCCCATTTGGATCACGCCCCGCATAGATGCGGCCTTCACCGAGGAGGAGCAGCGCCGCTTTGCCCGGGTCCCACTGGCCACCCGGCGCCATCGTTGGAAAATCTGGTGGAGCTATCAACGGGCTGAATTCCGTGTTGATTCCGAGCAGACCGAGGCGCAGAACGCGCTGGCCCTCTCGTATCTGGAACGCAAGATCGAAGACCCCGAACTGCGGGCCAAGCTGACCCCGGACTATCCGGTGGGCTGCAAGCGACCGCTCATCTCACGTGACTGGCTGCCGGCACTGACCCGACCCAACGTCCGACTGGTCACCGAGCCCATCGCCGAGTTCACCGAGGGCGGTCTGCGCACGATCGATGGCGAGGAGCATGTCGTCGACACCATCGTCGTGGGTACGGGTTTCTGTGCCAACCAGTACTTGAGCAGCGTCGAGATCCTGGGCCGGGACGGGCGCCGACTCAGTGAGGAGTGGCGGGACGGCGCCGAGGCCTACCTGGGTCTGACCGTCGCCGGCTATCCCAACCTCTTCCTTCTGTACGGACCCAACACCAACGGTGTCAACTCCATCGTCTTCTTCCACGAGGCGCAGGTGCACTACGTGATGAGCGCATTGCGCGCCATGAGCCGGTTGGGCATCGGCGCTGTGGAGGTGCGGCGCCGGGTCATGGACCGCTACAACCGCAAGATTCAGGCCGCCATGGACGGTCTGGTCTGGACGGCCGGCTGCCGTAACTACTTCCGGGCCGCAAGTGGCAAGGTCGTGACGCAGCTGCCCTACAGCGGCGGCGAATACTGGCTGCGCACCAGGGTCTTCACGCCCTGGCGCTATCGGCTGCAGCGCAAGGGACGGGGCTGATATGGAAATGCACTACGCCACCATTTGGGAAGCCGTCGCCGACACGGTGCCTGAAGCCGTCGCCTTCGTCCAGGGCGATGTCCGGCGCACCTGGGCGCAATTCGATGATCGGGCCGCCCGGCTGGCTGGCGCCCTCGCCGCGGCCGGGGTGGGCCAGGGTGCCAAGGTCGGGCAATTCCTGTACAACTCGCCTGAGTTCATGGAGGCGTACTTCGCTGCGCTCAAGATCCGCGCCGTCCCGTTCAACGTCAACTACCGCTACATGGACGCCGAGTTGCTCTACCTGCTGGACAACGCCGATGCCGAGGCCGTGGTCTTTCACTCCAGCCTGGGCGACCGAATGCGGGCCATCAAGGACCAGCTCCCCAAGCTGAAGGTGCTGGTCGAGGTGGACGACGGGGGGGATCATGTTGCCGGCACCGAGCCCTACGAAGCACTGCTCACCCGTCATCAGCCGATGGCCCGGATGGAGCGCGGCCCGGACGACATCACGATGATCTACACCGGAGGTACCACCGGCATGCCGAAGGGTGTGATGTCGAGCATCGGGAGCACGGTGACCGAGCTGCTCACCACCGCCCCCACCATGTTCGGCGAGCGATCGGCGCAGTCCGGAGACGACGCGGTGAACCTGGCAGCCCGCACGAACGGCGAGGGTCGCCAGTTCGTCACCATCCCGGCCCCGCCCCTCATGCACAACACCGCGCTGGGGGTGGGGGCCAATCCCACGCTGCTCTTTGGGGGCCGCATCGTCCTACTCAACGGACGGAAATTTGATGCCGCTGAGTTATGGGACGTGGCCGAGCGGGAGCGGGCAACCACCGTCATTGTCGTGGGTGATGCCTTTGCCCGTCCGCTGCTCAAAGCGTTGGATGAGAAACCCAACCGAGATCTGGCCTCGGTGACGCTGATCGCCTCGTCGGGGGCCATGTTTTCCAACGAAGTCAAGAACGGCCTCATCGACCATCTACCTCAGGTCACGATCCTCGACCTCATTGCGGCCAGCGAAGGGTCCATGGGATTGTCGCTGGCTTCCAAGGGTCGTCCCGCCCAAACCGGGAAGTTTCTCCCCTGGCCCGGCGTGATTGTCATCACCGAGGACGGACGCAGGGTGGCGCCGGGCAGCGGCGAAGAGGGCATGGTGGCACTGCCGGGCGGTGCTCTGGGCTACTTCAAGGATGCGCAGAAGACGGCTACCACCTTCCGCACGATCGACGGGGTCCGCTACACGATCCCGGGGGACTTCGCCACGGTGGAGGCCGATGGCTCACTGAGCCTGCTCGGTCGGGGCTCCCAGTGCATCAATACGGCGGGGGAAAAGGTCTTCCCCGAAGAGGTCGAAGAGATCATGAAGACGCATCCGGGGGTGGAGGACTGCCTGGTCTTCGGGCTGCCCGATGAGCGCTTCGGCCAGACCGTGGCTGCCGTGGTGTCCCTGGTGGACGGCAGCCATCCCGTCTCGGCCGATGACCTCATGGCTTCGGCTCGCACCCGACTGGCCTCGTACAAGTTGCCGCGACGCATTGTCGTGGTCGAGATCGTGCCGCGGATCGCGTCAGGCAAGGCCGACTACCCGGAGGCCAAGCGGCTCTTTGAGTTGGCGACGGCCTGATCACAACGCGGCCATGCCCACGATGGGCTTGTTCAGGCGTTGGCCCCCCAGCGATCCGAAGGGATGGGCATCCCCGAAGTTGAAGACCCCACCGTCGGCCGCCACGAATCGATAGCCGGCCCCGGTGGGGGTGGCCGACATGCCGACGATCGGTTGGTCCAAACGAGTGCCGCCGGTCGAGCCGAAGAATTTGGCGCCACCGAAGCTGAACACACCGCCATCGGAAGCCACCAACCAGTAACCACCGGCCGGGTCAGCCGCCATCCCCACAATGGGTTGGTTCAGACGGGTGCCCCCGGTCGACCCGAAGAACGTGGCGTCGCCGAAGGTGAAGATGCCGCCGTCCGACGCCACCAACCAGTAGCCGTCGCCGTCGGTGGTGCGGGCCAGGCCCACGATGGGCCGGTTGAGACGGAGCGCACCAGTCGACCCGAAGAACGTGGCGTCGCCGAAGGTGAAGATGCCGCCGTCGGAGGCCACCAACCAGTAGCCCTTGCCGTCGGGGGTGGCCGCCATGCCGACGATGGGCTTGTTCAGGCTGATCCCGCCCGTGGATCCAAAGAACTTGGCATCGCCGAAGGCAAAGATCCCGCCATCAGATGCCACCTCCCAGTAGCCGCCGCCATCTGGCGTGGCCGCCACCCCCACGATGGGCTTATTGAGGGCGATGGCCCCGGTCGATCCGCAGAAGGGCAGATTGCCGAACGTGAAGACACCGCCGTCGGAGGCCGACAGGTAGTACCCATTGGGGCCGGGGGCGGGCGCGCTACACGGAACCTGAATGTCCTGGGCCGTGCCGGCGTCACCGGTGAGCTGGGGATCGTGGTGGAACTGGGGCCATGCACCCGGCTCGTTGACCACGGCGCCATGCGAGCCGGCGATCTCATAGTGCGAAATGACGCTGCCGCCCCCCTGGTAGCCGGCCAGCGTGATGCCGATTGTCCCGTTGGGGTCGTTCGTGACGAGTGGTGAGTTCTGAAACCCGGTTCCGGATTGCAGCGTGGTCAGGACCGCTCCGGTCTTGCCATCGAGGATCACCACGCCACTGAGGGTCGGGGCCAGGACGTCTTGATACCCCGATCCCAGGTCGGCCGTGACGACCGATCCGATCACCCGGCCGACGGTGGTCTTCCACGCCGTCGATCCGTTGGCGCCGTTGAGAGCCCAGACGGATCCGGTGCTCCCGGTATCGGTCCCTTCAACGACCTGGAGTTGCCCGTTGCCCAACACGTCGGCCAGTGCCGGACTGCTCGTGGTGCTGCCGTCGAGGGCGGCCGACCATTTGAGGTTGCACTGGGTATCGACCGCGATGAGTTTGTCGGTGTCCGAGCTCTTGAACGTCGTGCCGGTGCCGAAGACGATCCCGACCTGCGAGGACAAGCCGAAGAATTCGCCCACGGCCGGCGACGACTGCACCGTCTCGTTCGTGTTGTGCTCGCAGGTGAGCCCTCCGGTTGGGCTCAAGATTCGTAGGTGGCCGCCGTTGGTGTACGTGGTGCCAAAGGCCACGCCGGCCGAAGAATCGCCGCCCTCGATGATGTCGGTCTGCCCGTTGTTGAAGAGGTTGGCCAAGGCCGGGGTCGCGAAATTGCTATCGGCCTGGAAAAACGGAAAGCCGTGCAGCAGTGCTCCGGTGGCGGCGTTGAGCGCGTCTTCGTTCTGGCCCAACGAAGGGGCGACGACATCGGTGCTCCCTTGCAGGTTCCCCACCGTCATGCTGGCTTGCACGCCGTTGTGGGCGGTGGGGTCCGATGACGGATTGGTCTCCTGGGTCTGCCACTGCAGGGCGCCAGAGGGGGAGATCGCCACCGCGCCGCCCGCCGTCGGTTGGGCCGCATCACCGGTGCCAACGAAGACCGAATCGAGGCCGCTGGCCGCATTGGTCACTGCGACGGACGGACTGGAATTAACCGGGGCACCCGCCTTCGTCGTCCAAACGGCGTGCCCGGTGGCCAGGTTGTAGCTGTAGACATTCCCGGCTTCATCACCCACGACCACGGCCGGACCTCCGGCCAGAGTGGCCACATTGGGCGACGACAGCAAGATTGGATTGTTGGCGTCGCCGAAAGGTCCGACGGACCAGGTGGGCGAACCGATGGTGATCATCGGAGCGCTGGCGGCGTGAGCGGGAGCCGAAAATGCCGGCAAAAACGCAGTCAGAGCAGTGAGCGCGCCGGCACAGAGTGCCGCTCGCGTTGCGCGTGTTCGAGTACGCCAACCATCTATCGATGAAAATCGCCGTGCGTGCATACCTTGCATCTCTTCCCCATTGCCACCAACGTCAATCTCCGTTGGTTCAAGAGGGGGTGAGATGGTGCGTGATTACAGCGCGGCCATGCCCACGATCGGCTTGTTCAGATGTTGGCCGCCCAGCGATCCGTCGGGTTGGGCATTGCCAAAGTTGAAGACACCGCCATCGGCCGCCACGATGCGGTACCCGGCCCCGGTGGGGATGGCCGACATGCCGACGATCGGTTGATCCAATCGGGTGGCGCCGGTTGAGCCGAAGAAGTTGGCCCCACCGAAACTGAAGACGCCGCCATCGGAAGCCACCAGCCAGTAGCCGCCGGCCGGGTCCGCCGCCATGCCGACGATGGGTCGGTCGAGGGGCAGTCCTCCGGTGGAGCCGTGGAAGGTGGCGGCGCCGAAGGTGAAGATCCCACCGTCCGAAGCCACCAGCCAGTAGCCCTTCCCATCGGGCGTCCTCGCCACACCCACGATGGGCCGGTTGAGGCGGAGGGCACCGGTGGATCCGAAGAACTTGGCGTCGCCGAAGGTGAAGATGCCGCCGTCGGAGGCCACCAACCAGTACCCCTTGCCGTCCGGCGTGGCCGCCATGCCGACGATCGGCTGGTTCAAATGTATGCCCCCGGTCGACCCGTAGAAGGCGGCATCACCGAAGGCGAAGATGCCGCCATCAGACGCCACTTCCCAATAGCCGCCGCCGTCGCGCGTGGCGGCCATGCCGACGATGGGTTCGTTCAAGGAAATGGCCCCGGTCGAGCCGCAGAAGGGCAGGTTGCCGAAGGTGAAGACGCCTCCGTCGGAGGCCGACAGGGAGTAGCCGCTGGGGCCATGAGCGGGCGGACTGCACGGGACCTGAATGTTCTGCGCTGTGCCGGCGTCTCCGGTCAGTTGCGCGTCGTGATGGAACTGGGGCCACGCGCCCGGTTCGGTGGCGGACGCAGCGTGCGTACTCAGCACTTCGTAGTGGTAGACGATGCTGCCGCCGGCCTGATAGCCGGCGATGGTGATGCCGATGGTGCCGTTGGGGTCGTTAGTGACCAACGGTGAATTCTGAAAGCCGGTTTGGGGATCCAGCGTCGTGATGATGGCGCCGGACTTGCCATCGAGAATCACCACGCCGTTGACCGTGGGGGCCAGGACGTCCTGGTAGCCCGATCCGAGGTCCGCCGTGACGACGGATCCGATCACCCGACCCACCCGGGTCGTCCAGGCGGTCGATCCATTGGCGCCGTTGAGGGCCCAGATCGAACCGGTGGATCCGGTGTCGGTTCCTTCGACGATCTGGAGCTGGCCGTTGCCCAACACGTCGGCCAGCGCGGGACTGCTCTTGGTGTTCCCGTCGAGGGTGACCGACCACTTGAGGTTGCACTGCGTGTCGACGGCCATGATCTTGTCGGTATCCGAGTTGTTGAACGTGGCGCCGGTGCCGAACACGATTCCCACTTGGGAGGACGAGCCGAAGAATTCTCCAACGGCGGGCGAGGACTGCACGGTTTCGTTAGTGTTGTACTGGCAGTCCAATGCGCCGGTCGGGCTCAGTATCCGAAGGTGCCCTCCGTTGGTGTACGTGGTCCCGAAGGCCACCCCGGCCGAGGAATCACCGCCCTCAACGATCTCGGTCTGCCCGTTGCCGTACAGGTTGGCCAGGGCCGGGGTGGAGAAGCCGCTGTCGGCCTGGAACCAGGGGAAGCCGCTGAGCAGGGAGCCCGTGGTGGCGTTCAGTGCATCTTCGTTCTGGCCCAAGGTCGGGGCGACCACATCCGTACTGCCCTGCAGGTTGCCTACGGCAATGCTCGCCTGCACGCCGTTGTGCGCCGTTGGATCGAACGACGGGTTGGTTTCCTGAGCCAGCCACTGAATCCCGCCGGTTGGAGTGATCCCCTCGTAGCCGCCCGCCGTCGGTTGGGCCGCATCACCGGTGCCGACGAAGACGGAGTCGAGGCCGCTGGCCGAATTGGTCACCGCCACCGATGGGGTGGAATTCACCGGCGCGCCGGCGCTGTAGGTCCATACCGGCCTTCCCGTGGCCAAGTTGAAGCTGTACACATAGCCTGCCTCATCACCGACGACGACGGCCGGACCACCGGCCAGCTCGGCCACATTGGGTGAGGACATGGCAATGGGATTGCCGGCGTCGTGAATGGTGCCGGACGTCCATGTGGGGAGCCCGATGGTGATGACCGGAAGGCTCGAAGCACTGGCCGGGACCGACGCCGGTGCCGCCAGCGCGGTCATGCCAGAGATCCCGGCCAGGCCGAGCACGGCAACCGTGCGGGCGCGCCAATTTCTTATGTGTGCGACACGTCGCCCATGCATTCCCCCATCCCTTCCCCCTTGCAGCAACTGTCAATTTACGACAGCCACAGTGGAAAAGGAGGTCGGGGACCAACCCTCGAGTCGTGCCTTGGCTACAAGGCGGCCAGATAGACGTCCAACTTGGCGAAGCTGGTGGCCAACCCGGCCTGCGCTTCGGCGGTCCGGAACATCTCGGGGACATTGGTCTGGTGGGTGATGGTTTCAGTGCGGCCGTCGCCCAAGTCCTTGAAGGTGATGGAGGTGGTCATGCCACCTTCAACATCGCGCTCGGTCCAGACCAGGGTCTCGGGTGGGTCGACCTCCACGAAGACGCCGTGCATCGGATACTCGTCACCGCTCTCGTCATTGACCATGATGGTCTCGAACCTTCCCCCCGACCGGAGCTCGACGGTGATGTTCTCAATGGGCGTGCTCATGCCGGTGGGACCCCAGAAATGGGTGAGGTCTTCGGGCGTGGTCATGCAGCGGAAGACGAGCTCACGCGGTGCTTCGTAGATGCGGGTAATGATGACCTCTCCGAGGTTGCCTGCTGCGTCCGTCATGACGTTTTCTCCTTCTTGTTCTTCGGTTGTTGGATGTCTCGTAGGTGTTTCCCGAGTTGGTCGAACCGTTCGTTCCACACGGCTCGGTGTTGCTCAATCCAGTCGGTGGCGCCCACCAGGGGAGCCGCTTCAAAGCGACACGGTCGGAACTGAGCGTCCTTCCCGCGGGAAATCAATCCAGCGTGCTCGAGCACTTTGAGGTGTCGAGATATGGCCTGCAGGGTGATGTCGAAGGGCTCGGCCAGCTCATTCACTGTGGCTTCCCCTTCGGCCAGGCGAGCCAATATGGCCCGACGGGTGGGGTCAGCCAGTGCGGCGAAGGTAATGCTGAGCGGGTCGTCTACCATCAGTATTCAATATATCAGTTAATTAACTAATATGTTGATTATGCATTGGTTGAGCCGGATTGGTCACGCGCGCGGTCGTGTTCGAAGGTTTGCTGCCGCCGTCACGCGGGTAGCAAAAGGAACAGTCCTCAACGAAGGAGTGATGAACATGATCGGTGGCCTGTTTTCCAGCATCGTGGTGTTTGCTGTAGGTGCCATTCTCGATTTCGCCGTCACGGTGAGCCCGTACCAGCACGGATTCAACGTGCGCACGGTCGGCCTGATCCTGATGATCGTGGGTGCAGTCGGAGCGTTCCTCGCCCTGGTGTCGTTCATGTTCGGGAGCGGCTGGCGCCGTCACCGCACGGTGGTTGACGACGGCGAGGGCCACGTCATCCGACGCGAAGACACCTACGTCTAAACGCAGCAGCGCGACGGGCGGCTGAGTGCGCCTCCGCCGGTCCAACCCGTCGGGCCAGGGCATCGCCCGGCAGCGGAGCGGTCGGGGGTTCACGTACCACTGGGCCAACGGTCAGAAGGTAAGCGATCCGGATGTGCTGCATCGGATACGCGATCTGGTGATCCCACCGGCCTGGACCGACGTGTGGGTGTGCCCGTGGCCCCACGGCCACATTCAAGCTGTGGGGACCGACGCCGCTGGCCGGAAGCAGTACCTCTACCACGACGCCTGGCGGAAACGTCAGGGCCGGGAGAAGTACCAGCGTTCGCTCGAGTTCGCGCAGGCCCTCCCCGAATTGAGGCGGGCTGTGGTGCGTGATCTGGATCTGGCCGGTCTGCAGCGCCAGCGTGTGCTGGCCGCCGGGGTGCGCCTGCTCGACGTGGGGTTCTTCCGAATAGGCGGCGAAGCGTATGCGGAGGAACACGAGACCTTCGGCGTGGCCACGCTGCGCCTCCAGCACGTCACGGTCAACCGACATGAGGTCGTGTTCGAGTATCCAGCCAAGGGGTCCATTCTGCGCACCCTCTCCGTCACGGATCCCGATGTACGCAAGGTGGTCCTGTCGCTACTCCGCCGCCGGGATCCGTCGGATAATCTGCTGGCCTGGAAGGACAAGGGGGAGTGGACGGCGGTCCGCTCCGAAGATCTGAATGCGTACGTCAAGGAACATATGGGCCCAGCCTTCAGCGCCAAGGACTTCCGGACGTGGGCTGCCACCGTGGCTACCGCCGTGGCACTCGCTCGGGTCACGCCCGCAGCCACGTCACAGCGCGGCCGACAGCGCACGGTTACGGCGGTCGTGAAAGAAGTGGCCGAACTCCTCGGCAACACGCCAACGGTATGTCGGTCGTCGTACATCGACCCCAGGGTCATTGACCGCTTCGAATGTGGCGACACCATTGCCGCCACCCTGGATTCGCTGAGTGGACGGAGTCAGGCGGCGCGGATGCAGCGGTTGATCGAAAATGCGGTGATCGCGCTCCTCAAAGACGCGCCCGACGTGGCGGCGTAAACGGCGTCTTTTTTACCAATGCGGGTTTGATCACCACGGACGCGGGTACAGCATGCAACAGCCTCAACGGGAGGCAGCACGACGGACAGAGGAGGGATGATGGGACTGATTCTGTTGGTGTTGTTGTTGGCCTTGCTCTTCGGGGGACTTGGGTTCGCCGCCCATGCGCTCTGGATTGTGGCCGTGGTTGTCATGGTGATGTGGATCGCCGGCTTCGCATTGAACGGCGGCCGGGCCGATGGTCGGCGGGGGTGGTACCGGTGGTAGCCCGTACCGCGCCGGTCAAGAAGGAGGCGAAGAGGAGCACGCCGCGTCGTCGCACCACCTCGCCCAGGTCGATGGACGCCATCGCATACTTGAAGTCGGAGCACCGCGAGGTGAACGCCCTCTTCACGTCCTTCGAGAAAGCGGGTGAGCGGGCCTTCCGGAGCAAGCGCAAGTTGGTTGACCAGATGATCGAAGCGCTCTCACAGCACGCGTCGATCGAAGAGCAGGTCTTCTACCCTGCGGTCCGGGAGGCCGTCCCCGCGGCCGGTGACGACGTCCTTGAGGCCCTCGAAGAGCATCACGTCGCCAAGTGGCTGCTCTCTGAATTGGACGGAATGGATCCGACGGCCGAGCGGTTCACCGCCAAGGTGACCGTGCTGATCGAGAATGTCCGTCATCACGTCGAGGAAGAGGAGCACACGCTCTTTCCCGAAGTGAGAGCGCACATGTCGAGGAAGGAGCTCCAGGAGTTGGGCGACTTCTTGCGGACGGCCAAGCGGCTGGCGCCGAGCCGGCCGCACCCTCGTTCGCCTGACGAGCCGCCGGGGAACTTGGTGGTTGGTGCTGTCGCCGGAGCGCTGGACAAGGCGCGCAGCGCCCTGGTTGGTTAACCGCCCGAAAAGATGAGCCCGTGTACGTAGGCGGCTTGGCCCACGTGCTGCAGGTCGTCGGAGAGCACGCTGACCAGACGGGTGCCCAGCGTGACCGGGGGATCCCAACTGTCGTCCACCACCCGGGTGAGATCGCTGGGGGCCAGGCCGCCCACATACGACAGGGTGTGGGCGGCCACGTCGTCGTGGTAGCCCGATAACAGCGCAGGCGTCTGGACCGCCACCGCGGCGACCTCGTCGGGGCTGTGGCCGTAGCCGGTAGCCGAGGCGTCGAACGGCAGGCCGAAGCGGTCGTACCAGCCGGCGGACATCCAGAGCTGTTCGGTTCCGGCCACCTCGGCGATGTGATCGTCCTGAATCCGGGTGAGGTGCCACACCAGCCAGGCGATGGAGTTCGCCTCCGGTCCGGGTCGAAAGGTCAGCTGTGCTTCGGTCAGGCCCCCCACGACGGCATGGACGGCTTCTTGTACCCGCTCGAAGGCGTCGGTCAGGAGACCATTGGGCTCAGTCATGGCGTCACCAGCTCTTGGACGGGAGGCGGGCCACCGAGAGAAAGAAGTCGTCAATCTGGCGAACCGCGCTCAGGAACGAAGTGAAATCGACGGGCTTGGTGACATACGCGTTGGCGTGCAGGTCGTAGCTGTGGACGATGTCGTCCTCGGCATCCGAGGTGGTGAGGACGACCACCGGTATCCGGCGCAGCGATTCGTCGCTCTTCACGATGGCCAGCACGTCGCGACCACCGAGTCGGGGCAGGTTGAGGTCCAGGAAGATGAGGTCGGGCCGGGGGGCATCGGCGTACTCGCCCTCTTGGCGGAGAAAGGACACGGCTGACTCGCCGTTGTCGACCACGTGCAGGTTGTGCAGCACTTTGGCCTCGGCCAGTGCTTCGCGGGTCATCAGCACATCGCCCGGGTCGTCCTCAACCAGCAAGAGTTGGATCGCCGTCTCGCTTGATGCGACGTTCATTGCCCCTCCTCCGTCACCGGCACTGGAAGATTGAAACACAATCGGGCCCCGGGGACGTGGCTTTCATCCAGCCACATCGTGCCGCCGTGGAATTCCACGATTTTCCGGCAGAGGGCCAAGCCGATACCCGTCCCCTCGTAGCTTTCCCGCCCGTGCAGCCGCTGGAAGATCACGAAAATCTTCTCGGCAAACCGGGGCTCGATGCCGATGCCGTTGTCGGTCACCGTGAGCAGCCATTGACCGGCACGCTGGTCGGCGGTCACGACGACCAGGGGTGATGCATCGCCTCGGAACTTGATGGAGTTGCCCAAGAGGTTCTGCCAGAGCGACACCAGGAGGCTGCGGTCGCCCAGTACGGTCGGAAGATCGGACACCTCAATCTGGGCGCCGGTCTCCTCAATGACCGTGGCCAGGTTCGCCATCGCCATCTGCAGGCAGCGGGACAGATCGACGGGCTCGAAGCGTTCCGTTGTCCGCCCCACCCGGGAGAAGGTCAGTAGGTCGCTGATGAGGCCCTGCATGCGCTTGGCGCCGTCGACCGCGAAATGGATGTACTGGTCGGCCCGTTCATCGAGTTGCCCTTCATAGCGCTGCTGCAGGAGCTGGACGAAGCTGGTCACTTTGCGCAGAGGCTCCTGCAGGTCATGTGAGGCCACGTAGGCAAACTGCTCCAGTTCCAGGTTGGAGCGGGCCAGGTCCTCGTTGCGGAGCTTCAGGTCACCTCGCGCCGCCGCCACTTCGTGCAGCTCGTTGACGATCCTCTGCCGCATGGACTCCACGTCGTGGCCCAGTTCCTGCAGCTCGGCGGAGGTGCCGCGCGTGATGATCGGGTGGGCCAGCTCGCCGGTGGCGACCAGACGGGTCTCGGCGCCGAGTTCGGACAACGGATCGATGACCCAGCGACGCAGCGCCCGCCGCAATATGAGGCCCCCGGCGATAACGAGCAACGCGGCCGCGGCCAGGGCCACCTCGAGTTCAGTGGTGGCCGAATCCAGATTGTTCCCTGCATTGCCCCTGCTGGTGGACAGCGCCGCATCGAGCCGATCGAATCGGGTTCGGATCCCATCGAAGAAGTGCTTGCCCCGCAACTCCGCCGGCACCGATTCGTAGGCGGTGCCCCCGTGGGCGGTCGAGATGACGGCAGGGCTGGCAAAGCGCTTCTGCCAGATGGAGGCTTGGGTGGTGGCTTGCCGGGCCAATTGCAGCAGATCCGGATCGTCCGCCAGTGTCCGGTACAGGACGGCCTCGGTCGACTTCTGAGCGATCAGGCCCTGGTCGAAAGGCTGGAGGAACGTGGTGTCGTGGCTGAGGACATAGCCCCGGATCCCGGTCTCCTGATCGACGTAGGCCACCAGGAGCTGGTCGGCCGCCAGGCTGGCCGGATCGATTTCATTGAGCAGGGTGTGACGGGCGTCAATGAGGTGGGCCAGGGCCAAGCCACTGGCCGCCATGATGAGGACAAGCAGCACCCCACCGATCGTGAAGACCCCGGTCAGTCGGCCGCGCAGACTGGATGCTCGAACCGACGGCTGGTCCGGTGGCGTCACCGGTCCCAGTGGTCCGAAGTCGAGAGCAGTAGCAGCGCCACGTCATCACAGAGGGGTTCTCCGTTGGCGGCCTCGGCCCCGGTGATCAAGAGGTCGGCCAATGTTTCCAGGTCGGTGGTTTCTGAGGTCGACTGCAGTGTCAACCGGGCCAATCCCGTCGTTTCAAAGCGGTCGTGCCCGGGACCGGCTCGACCTTCGACGATGCCATCGGTGAACACGACCATGGTCCAGCTCTCGCCCAGCTCGACCGCATTCATCGGCCACTTGGGGTCGTCAAACACGCCGAGGAGGGGGCCCCGTGACTCCACCGGGAGCTCCCGCACCTCGTCCCCGGTGAGGAGGAGGGGGCTGGGGTGGCCAGCCAGGCGCATGCGCACCGACTGGAGATCGCCGCTGATCTCAATGTCGCACAGGGTGGCGAAAATCTCCTCGTTTGGTCGTTCCGCCTCCAGCACCCGCTGGAGAGCCGGTATGGACACATCCGGAGGTTGATCGGCCAGGACCAGCGAGCGCCAGGCCACCCGCAGCGCCACGCCGAGGGCAGCCTCATCGGGACCGTGGCCACAGACGTCGCCCACGACAAGCCGGATAGTGCCGTCCACCAACTCGATGGCATCGAAAAAGTCGCCGCCCAGCAGAGCCCGCCGCCCACCGGGTTGGTACCGGGTGGCCCATTGAAGCCGGGGATTGCGCAGGATCGGTTGGGCCAGGAGTCCACGCTCGAGGCGGGCGTTCTCGGCCCGGGAGAGCTCTGCTTCGCGTAGCTTGCGGGTCGCCTCCTCGTTACCCCGGCGGGCCATGGCGTAGCGCAGTGACCTGACCAGTACCTCCCGGTCGACCGATCCCTTGGGCAGGTAATCCTGGGCCCCGAGCTCCAAGGCCCGGGCTCCGCTGTGCTGGTCGTCCAAGCCGGTCAGGACGATGATGGCCAGATCCGGCTGCAGGCGGAGCAGGGACTGCAGGCCGTCGAGCCCCTGCGCATCAGGCAGGCCGAGGTCCAGCAGGACGCAGTCAAAGGGTTGGTGGATGATGTCGGCCGCCGCAGCCAGGGTGCGCACCCAGACGACACTGTAACTCTCCTCGCTCTCAGCCATGTGGTCCTGCACGAGGTACGCGTCACCGCCGTCATCCTCAATGAGGAGGATCCTCGTCTCAGTGGTCGAAGGAGTGTTCACGGTTCGCTTTTCAGTGCAGGTCTCTTTCCATGACAAGGACAACGGACCTCACGCGGCAGCGCATGGTGACACCGCCGCCTTCGGCGTTCAAGTACCCATGTTATGACCGCCAGGTCGTTCAGTCCCGAGACAATGTCCCTGGTAGCGGTGCTGCCGGGTGGGGCCGGTCGTGGTCAGGCATGGGAGTGACGTCAACCACGTTGGCCGTCTCGTCGTCTTCTGACTCCACCAACTCCCGGGCTACGACGTCTTCGGCCAGTTCGCCATTGTCCTGTTTCGTGACCGCGATGACATGTGGTTCGACTTCCTTCACACCAGAGAAATACCCCCGCTGCAGCAATCGGAAACCCACGTGTGAGGAGGTGGAATCGCGGTTCTGGCATGATGCTGGCGTGGCTCTCCCCCCTGCCATCGAAATCGCCCGGGCGGCGACGTTGCGGCCCATCGAGGACATAGCGGCGCAGATGGGAATCTCGGCCGGCCATCTCGAGCACTACGGGCCCCACGTGGCAAAAATCGACCTGGACGCCATTGACTCGCTGGCCGATCAACCCAAGGCTCGCTACATCGTGGTGACGGCCATCACGCCCACACCGTTGGGTGAGGGCAAGACCACGACTACGGTGGGCCTGGGCCAGGCGTTGGCCCTGATCGGCAAGCGGTCGACCATCGCCATCCGCCAGGCGTCGATGGGACCCACCTTCGGGATCAAGGGCGGCGCGGCTGGCGGCGGTTACAGCCAGGTGGTTCCATTCGAGACACTCAACCTGCACCTGACCGGTGACCTTCACGCGGTGACGGCGGCCAACAACCTGCTGGCCGCCATGGTCGACAATCACCTCCAACAGGGCAACGCCCTGGGACTCGATCCCAGCGCCATCACCTGGCGCCGCGTGGTCGATGTCAATGACCGCTCGTTGCGCAACATCGTGAGCGGCCTGGGCTCGCGAGAGGACGGCACGCCGCGGGAGACCGGGTTCGACATCACGGCGGCGTCCGAGGTCATGGCGGTCTTCGCCCTGGCGACGTCGCTGCAGGACCTGCGAGCCCGCTTCGGCCGCATCGTCGTCGGCTTCACCAGGCAGGGCGAGCCGGTGACGGCCGAACAACTCAAGGCGGCCGGGGCCATGACGGTCATCATGCGCGACGCCATCAAGCCCAACCTCCTGCAAACCATTGAGAACACGCCGGTGCTGGTGCACGCCGGGCCCTTCGGCAACATCGCCCACGGCAATTCTTCGATCATCGCCGATCTCATCGGGATCCACAGCGGCGACTATCTGGTCACCGAGGCCGGGTTCGGTGCCGACATGGGGGCCGAACGGTTCTTCAACATCAAGTGCCGGACGTCGGGGCTCACGCCCGATGCCGCGGTGGTGGTGGCCACGGTACGCGCCTTGAAGCTGCATTCGGGACGGCACAAGGTGTCGGCTGGTCGACCACTCCCGCCCGAGATGCTGGCGGAAAACCCCGACGAGGTCACGTTGGGCGCCGCCAATCTGCTCAAGCACATTGAGATCGTCCGGCGCCACGGCGTCACCCCGGTAGTGGCCGTCAACGCCTTCGCCGAGGACTTCCCCTCCGAACACGAAGCAATCCGGGCGATTGCGGCGTCGGTCGGGGTACGCACTGCCGTCTGCACCCACTTCGTCGATGGTGGCAAGGGCGCCATCGAGTTGGCCGAAGCCATCGTTGAAGCGGCCGACGAGCCCAGCCAGTTCCAGATGCTCTACGCGTCCGAGGCCACCCTGCGGCAGAAAATCGAGACCATTGCCACCGAGGTCTACGGCGCCGATGGAGTCGACTACCTGCCGGCCGCATCCCGCCAACTCGACACCTACGAGGCGGCCGGCTTCGGATCGCTCCCAGTGTGCATCGCCAAGACGCACCTCTCCATTTCCTCGGACCCCACCCGCAAGGGCGCGCCCTCGGGCTGGCGCCTCCCGGTGCGCCAGGCCCGGGCCAACGTCGGGGCCGGCTTCGTGTACCTGGTCAGCGGCGACATGCGGACGATGCCCGGCCTTTCGTCGAGTCCGGCGGCAGAGCGAATCGACATCGACGAGAACGGCAACGTGGTCGGGCTGTATTGATGGGTTGCCTCCTGGCGCTCTTCGCCTGGATCTCGCCGCGCTTCGTCTTGGCCGTGCTGTACCTGTTCACCAACCGCCTGACCCTCGCCTTCAGCTCCGGTTGGGCCGGTCTCCTCGGCTTCGTCCTCATTCCCTACACGACGCTGTTCTACGCGCTGGTGGACAAACCCGGCGTCGGGGTGCACGGCTTCGGATGGGTCATCGTGGCCGTGGGCGCGTTCCTCGATATCTCATCGTTGGACTTCGGCCGCCGGGCCCGCCGCCGGGGCCGCCGCCCGCCCGTGCGGACCTCCTAGGAGAAGGTCAGGCGCAGATCGGGCTGGGGGCCGAAGTCAAGGCTGCTGGCGCCATGGGCCTCGAACTTCTGCCAGCCGGCGATGCCGATCATCGCCGCATTGTCGGTGGCCAGGGACTGGGGCGGAATCAACAGGCGCGTGGTGAATGCATCCGCCAAGGCCTGGGCGCGTACCCGCAGGACGGGGCTGGCGGCCACGCCACCCACGATGGCCAACGCCGGGTCACCGAACTCCTCGAGGGCCCGTTGCATCTTGGTGCACAGGACATCCATGCAGGCAGCCACAAAGGACGCCGCCACATCCTCCATGACGAAGTCCGGCTCCCGTCGTACGTAATTGACGACCGCCGTCTTCAGGCCGGAGAAGGAAAACTCGTAGCCGTCGTGGAGCATGGGTCGGGGAAAGTTGAGGACATCGCTCCCGCTGGCGGCCAGTCGGTCCAGCACCGGGCCGCCCGGATAGCCCAGGCCCAGGTAGCGAGCCACCTTGTCGTAGGCCTCGCCGATGGAGTCGTCCACCGTCTCGCCCAGCAGTTGGTAGCGGCCGATCTGGGGCGTGCGCGTCAGCATGCAGTGGCCTCCCGAGACCAGGAGGGCGGTCTGGGGGAAGGGGACATCGGGATCGGCCAGGAAGACGCTGGCCAGGTGACCCTCCAGGTGATTGACGCTGATAATGGGGACCCCCCAACCCAGGGCCAGCGATTTGGCGGTGGCGATGCCCACCAGCAGGGCGCCCACCAGTCCCGGCCCCGACGTCACCACGACGGCGCTGAGCTCTGGACCGTCCACCCCGGCCTCAGCGAGGGCCTGGCGCACGATGGCGGTGATGAGTTCGACGTGGGCCCGGCTGGCCAGTTCGGGTACGACGCCACCGAACTCGGCGTGCAGGTCGATCTGGCTGGCCACCACGGAGGAACGCACCTCATAGGTGTCGCTGATGACGGCGGCGGCCGTCTCATCGCATGACGTCTCAATGGCCAGGACGGCGCGACTCATGAAGCATCTCGGCGCGGTGGGAGCACGGACGAGATGGTGGCACGTGAAATGGCTCCCTCCCGTTCGACCAGCGCATCACCCCCGTGCACGTTGACCAGCGTCGACGGTTCCCCCTCCAGTGTCCCGCCGTCGATGAGCATGCTCACGTGGGGGGTGAGGTGTTCAAGAACCTCAGCGGCCGAGGGGGGCGTGGGCGCGCCGTGCCGGTTGGCACTGGTCACCATCAGCACCCCGGTTCGCGCCAACAGGTCGAGCAGGAAAAGATGGCGGGGGATGCGGACGGCCACCTCGTCGCGGTCTGCCAGCCATGCCGGGCGCTGGCCATCGACGGCAAATCCCAGGGCCATGGTCAAGGGTCCGGGCCACCAGCGTTCGGCCAGGATCAGGGCGGTATCGGAGAGGTGGACGCCCAAGGCGCGTACCTGGTCCAGCGACGCGGCCAGGATGGGAAGGTGCATGGTCTGGGGTCGGTCCTTGGCCAGGTAGATCCGATGAACGGCGTCGGCCAGATCGGGGCGCGCCGCCACCCCGTAGACGGTGTCGGTCGGGACCACAATGGCTTCGCCCGCCATCAGTGCTTCGGCGGCGGCAGCCAAGGTTCCCTCGTCGTCAACATGGAGTGTCCGCATGATGTGCCCGCCGCAGTATTGCCGATGGGATCGTGGGTAGGGTCAGCCCGATGAGGGTGTCCGGATGAAGGTCGACCTGGGGCTCACCGGCGTCGTGCTGGACCAGGTGGCCGAACGCACGGCCACCCTGGCCGCCCTGGGAGCCGACGGTGTCTACTGCGCCGAAGGTCCACACGACATCTTCGTGCCGCTGACCTTGGCGGCTGGAACCGGGACCGCCCTCAGCATCACCACCAACGCGGCCGTGGCCTTTCCTCGCAATCCCATTCACTTGGCCCACGCCGCCTACGACCTGCAGGTGCTCTCGCAGGGCCGCTTCCATCTGGGGCTGGCCCCGCAGGTGCCGGCGCACATCACCCGGCGCTTCGGGTTGGAGTGGTCCAGTCCGGTGGAGCGCATGCGCGAATTGGTCGGCGCCCTGCGGGCCATCTTCTCCACTTGGCAGGACGCCACGCCTCTGGCGTTCGAGGGCCGGTTCTACCGCCACAGCCTTATGACGCCCATGTTTAATCCGGGGCCCACGGCCTACGGCCCACCGCCCATCGTGCTGGGTGGCCTCGGCCCCCGCATGACCGCCATGACGGCCGAGGTGGCCGACGGTCTGGCCATCCTGCCCTTCAACAGCCGCCGCTCCCTCACCGATCTCACCATGGCCGCCGCGGCCCAGGGGCTCATCCGCCGCGACCCGTCCCTCGGCCGCCTCCAGGTCATCTGCGGCGTCATCGTCGGCGTGGGCGAAGGGGCCAGCGACATCGCGGCCGCCCGCGATGGGGCCCGCTCCCTGCTCGGCTTCTACGGATCGACCCCGGCCTACCGCCGGGTGCTGGAGGCCGAGGGTCGCGGAGACCTCCAAGCGGAGTTGGCCGGGTTGGTCCGCCAAGGCCGTTGGGGCGAACTCGGGGCGCATGTTCCCGACGAATTGGTGGACGCCTTGGCGGTTTGTGGGACGCCGGCCGAATGTGCCGAACAGATCCGAGCCAAGGTGGGTGACGTGGCCGATCGCATCGCCCTCTTCACCCCGGTGACGCCGCCCGATGGCGTGCTGTCCGACCTGATGGCGGCGCTTAGAGCCTGAGAGGTCGAATGGGCGCGGCGATGAGCGCCGGGTTGGACTTCCAGTCCACGCCGGGCACATCGACGTAGAGCTCGATCTCGTTGCCGTCGGGGTCCTCTATATAGAGGCTGTGCGTCACGGTGTGATCCGAGGCTCCGACAATGGTCGCTCCGGCCTGCTCCAGCGTGGCCACCATGGCCCGGAGGTCGTCATCGCTGTCGCCGACATTGAGGCCGAAGTGGTACAGCCCCACCCGTCGCCCTGCTGGAATCGGAGTGGCATCGGGTCCCACCTCAATGAGCAGCAGTTCGTGGTGAGTGCGACCCGAGGAAAACGCAGCGGCGCCGCTTGGTCGTTCCCCGGGCTCGGGCAGGATCTGCGTCCAGCCCAGAACGTCCCGGTAGAACTCGGCCGAACGAGCCACATCGCGCACGTAAAGGACCAGATGGCCCAACTCTTTGACCGTCATGCCGAAGCTGCCCCGCCTTCGGCCTGTTTGGATGCAGCCGATCGGATCCAGTTGGCGTTGTCGGGCATGCCAGGCCCGAGGTGGATCGGGACGTTGAAGGGTTCAGGTTCGAGGCCGGCGGCCTCCATGAGCTCGGTCAGCGCGTGAGGAATAGCGGCCGCAACATCCCAGAGTCGGGGCACGGCTCGAGCGTCAGCGGCCAGGCCCCAGTACAGAACCCCGAGGTAGCTCATGATGGTGATGTTGAGTCCCATGCCGTCCATGACCGGCCCCAAGGGAAACATGCCCAACATCTGGCAGCCGCTCATGTAAAGCGGGAAGTCCGGTCCGGGTACGTTGGAAATCACCAGGTTGGCCACTGGGCGGTGCCGGTCGGCCAAATTCATGCCGGTGTAGAGGCGGGCGGCCACCGCGAAGACGTTGGGCGTGGCGTGCTCAGCCCAGTTCTGCAGGGTGGTGGCGCCCAGCGCGGAGTGCTCTTCTTTGGCCCCCTTGGTGCCTTCGTGAATGGCCCGCAATCGTTCCAGAGGGTCGTCCAGTTCGCAGGGGAGTTGCACGAACATGGAAGAGACCTTGTTCGACCCCTTCAGTTCCGCCACATCCGGTGTCACCGAGACGGGCACCACCGAGACCAGTGGAATGTCGGGCAACTCGTCGCCGGCCATCAAGTAGGTACGCAGGGCCCCGGCGCACATGGCCAGCACCACATCATTCACGGTGGTGTCCATGGCGTTCTTGAGCTTTTTGACGTCGGCCAGGCTGGCTGCGGCAAAGGCGACCCGTCGTCGTGCGTGCACTGAGACATTGATGGAAGTACGCGGTGCCGTGAGGGGCAGGGCCGCTTTGCCGGACGCGGTCTGGCGGATCCGGCGCACGCCGACCACCGCTGAACCAGTTCGCCACATCATCTTGGGCAGTTCGAAGGGCCGCACCATGTTGGCCATGAGGGCACCAGACACCAGTTCGAATTTGGAGGGTATGCGCGAGTCGAGCTGGCGCTCTGCTTTCTGCTCGGCTTTGGGCGGCTTGGGCTCCAGATCGAAGAGGACACCCAGCAGTTCAGCGCCTGAAACACCATCAACGGTGCTGTGGTGCATTTTGGTGACCAGCGCGATCTTGCCGTCTTCGAGGCCTTCGACAATCCACATCTCCCACAGCGGGCGGTCCCGATGCAGCTGGCGGCTGGTGACGTCAGCGGCAAAGTCGCCAAGTTCCCGCATGCCCCCGGGTGACGGGAGGGCAGCCCGCCGCAGGTGGTTGTCGATGTCGAATTCGGGATCGTCCACCCAGACCGGATGCCCGAGGCGGAGCGGGACTTCGACGAGGCGGCGCTGGAAGACCGGCACGAGCGGGATCCGGTCCACGATCATCTGACGAATCTGGCGAAAGGAGTAGCCATCAGGCACGGTGGTGGGGTCGAAGACGGCCACCATGGCCACGTGCATGTGGAGCGTCGGGGTCTCCATGTAGAGGAAACTTGCATCGAGCCCGGACAGCCGCTCTGGGGTCATCGATTCTCCTTGGTCGGATCCGCCTTCATAACGTGGCATCTTCTCACCGCCAGGGCAACTGTCTCACCAGGTGTCGAGGTGTGTGTTGGGCAGGACAGGCCTGATTCGGGCGATGATGGGCGGCGTGCCCTACATCTATCTCGGTGTCACCTTGCTCGGCGCTCTCGGCGTGCTGCTCGCCTATCACCCGGTACGCCGGGAGCCTTTCAGCGTCCCCAGTTTCTTCGTCGGCTGGCTGGTCGGCGAGGTGGCCATTCAGAACATCGTGTGGCAGGTGGCCGCCACCGTGGTGTTCGGGCTCTACGGGGCTTTCCACGGATGGGCCGGCTGGCTGGGCCTGGCCGTGGCCCTCGTCAGCTGGGTCGGCCTGACCGGCCTGGCCGTCTCGGGACGGCGGGCTGGTGCTGTCGTGTCGGCCGCCCTCGACGAGGTCCGCAGCGAGAACTTCCCCGTCCCTACCGAAGCGGTGGCGCCGACCTGGGGCCGCTGGTGGCGGGTGACTCAGGCCATCCCGCTGCAGGGTCGCTCGGTCAGGGCCACCAAGAACATCGATTACTGGGGCGATGGGATCAAGCGGCACCGGCTCGACATCTACCGCTCCCGGGTCGATCCAAAGCCCGGGGCGCCGGTCATGGTCTACATCCACGGTGGTGCCTGGATAATCGGCGAGAAGCGCGAGCAGGGCAAGCCGATGATGTACGAGCTGGTGGCCCGGGGCTGGGTGTGCGTGGCCATCAACTACCGCCTCAGTCCCAAGGCCACCTGGCCCGCCCACATCGTCGATGCGAAGCGAGCCGTGGCCTGGGTGAAGGAGCACATTGCGGAATACGGGGGCGACCCCAACTTCGTCGCCGTGAGTGGGGGATCCGCCGGCGGTCACCTGGCGGCGCTGCTGGCCCTGAGTGCGGGCGACCCCGCCTTCCAACCGGACTTCGAAGCGGCTGACACCTCGGTGGATGCCTGCATCCCCTTCTACGGCGTGATGGACATGACCGGAGCGGACGAGGGCTCGGGGCGCTACGGACCGGGCATGCTCGAACTGCTGGAGAAGCGGGTCATGAAGACCAGCGCGGCCGATCATCCGGAGACCTTTCGCGACGCTTCGCCCACCTACCGGGTGCGGGCCGACGCACCGCCCTTCTTCGTCCTGCATGGGCAGAACGACACGCTCGTCCCGGTCGATGTGGCCCGCAATTTCGTGGCTGCCCTGCGGGCCGTCTCGGGGGCACCCGTGGCTTACGCCGAGTTGCCGCTGGCCCAGCATGCCTTCGATGTGCTGGCGTCGCTGCGCTGCCAGGCCACCACCAACGGGGTGGCGGCATTCCTCGAGGCGGCGCGCCGGCAGAGCGCTGACAGGGGGGTTGCGACCGTTCAGCCGAAAGTTTCTGACGTAGAGTCAGAAATGAGCATCTGAGTCGTCCTTCCTTGGGGTTGGGCAGGGCGTAACAAAGGCGATCGATATGAGGGGGAGTGCCATGGGAAGCACAGGCAACCAACGGGCGAGTTGGCGTCGGTCGGGCCGGCGAACGGCTCGAGGGCTGCTGGGCGGCTCGCTGGTGGCCGGGTTACTCGTCGTCGGGGGAGGATCCATCCTCGCCCCGACTGTGGCCGGCGCCGCTACGGCCGGCACCTGCCCTCCTGCCACCCCGGCCACCAAGGCGGAGCTCAGTGCGGCGCCCGGAGTGACGTCCAAATCGATCACCGTCGGGAACGTGTCCATCATCTCGGGGCCCGTCCCCGGCCTTTTCGAGGGCGCCTCAATCGGTGTCAAGGCCTACTTCGACCTGATCAACTCGAAGGGCGGGGTGAACGGCCGCAAGCTGATGGTCGACGCCAAGGATGACGCCTTCAGCGGCCAGCAGAACGAAACCGAGACCCAGCAGGCCGTGGCCTCCGACTTCGCGCTGGTGGGCAGCTTCTCGCTCTTTGACAACTACGGGTGCGCCGCCCTGTCGGCGAACCCGGCCATCCCCGATGTCTCCGTGACGCTCGACCCGACCACGAACAACCTGCCCAACGTCTTCAGTGCGCAACCGCTGGCCACCGGCTCGGGCCTTGGGCCGCTCCAGTACTACAAGAAGCACTATCCCAAAGACACCAAAGTCGGCTCCCTGGTCTCCAATGTCGCCTCGTCGCTGCAGCAGTGGGCCGGTCGGGTGGCCGCCCTCAAGCACGTGGGCTACTCCATCGCCTACGTGCGGGACGTGGGCCCTCTGGAGAGCGACTTCACCACCGACGTCATCAACATGCGCAAGGACGGCGTCAATGTCGTCGACCTCACCGCACTGGACTGGCAGGTGGCCGCCATCTTCATGCAGAACGCGGCGGCCCAGAACTGGCATCCGGCTCTCGTGATCTCCGGTGGACCGGTGTACGCCGACCAGTTCATCTCCCACGCTGGCGGGCCAACCGCGGTCAACGGGATTCAGATCGGTCAAGCCCAAGCGATGTATCTCGGCCAGGACTCGGCCCATGTGCCGGCCGTCAAGCAGTTCCTGGCCTACGTCAAGAAGGTCAACCCTTCGTGGACCCCGGACCTCTTCACCCTGTACGGCTGGGCCTCCGCCGTCATGTTCGTGCAGGCCCTGCAAGGTGCGGGCACCCATCCCACGCGGGGCAGCCTGCTGGCCCAATTGAAGAAGGTCACCACCTTCACCGCCGGTGGACTCATCGCGCCGGACAATCCGGCCCAGAAGAAGCCCTCGGGTTGTTTCGTCCTCCTGCAGATCAAGAACGGGCAGTTCCAGCGCGTCCTGCCCAAGAGCAGCGGGTTCGACTGCAACGGTTCGTACTTCTATGCCAAGGGGAGCGCGTCCTAAGCCCAATGGGTCGGACGGGCGAAGAATGAGTTCGTGAGCGAGTTCCTCTCCTTCACTGTCCTGGGCATCGTCTTCGGGGCCATCTACGCCATCACGGCGACGGGTTTGGTGGTGACGTACACCACCACCGGCGTCTTCAACTTTGCCCACGGTGCGGTCGGGATGATCGCCGCCTTCACGTACTGGCAGTTGTGGCAGGCCTGGCACTGGCCCATGGCGCTGGCACTCATCGTGGTCCTGCTGGTCGAGGCGCCGCTGCTGGCCGTCGTCGTGGAGTTCGGCCTCATGCGGCGGTTGCACGGGGGATCGGTGGAGCGGTCGCTCATGGTAACGCTGGGCCTCCTGGTGATTCTGGTGGGCGTCGCCACGGCCTTCTGGGGCAGCAATGACGTCATCCGTTCCGTGCCGGCCTTCTTCTTCAACCCGACGACGTACTCCAACCCTTCGGTGCACTTCTTCGGGGCCAACGGCGTCACCATTTCCGACCAGCAACTGCTCACGGTCGCCGTGGCCGCCGCCGTGGCCATCGGATTGCGCTTCTTCTTCCGCTCGTTGCGCCTGGGCGTGGCCATGCGGGCTGTCGTCGACGATCCCGAACTGCTGGCCATGTCGGGAGCCAAGCCCTACCGCATCTCGCAGATGGGGTGGGCCCTCGGCTTCATGATGGCGGCGCTGGCCGGGGTGCTGTTGGCACCCACGCTGAGCACGACCGGCTTGTCCATCCAGCAGCTCACGCTGCTGGTGGTCAACGGCTACGCCGCCGCCGTGGTGGGCCGTCTGCGCAACCTGCCCATGACGTTCATCGGTGCGCTGGCCCTTGGCTTGGTCACCAACTATGCCGTGGGATATCTCCCGGGCCACATCAGTCAGAACGTGGTGGCCATCCTGCCCTCGGCCATCCCGGTGGTCTTCCTCTTCGTGGTGCTGCTGGTCATTCCGGGCGCCCGCTTGGCGGCCGCCGGTCGCTTGCCGACCCGGTTGGCGCCACGTGTGGCCACGTTGCGCCAGTCCACCATGGGTGCGGTCGCACTCGTTGTCGTCGGCATCGTGGCAGCCATGGTGGTCGGCGACACGGCGCTCACCACGCTGTCGCAGGGGCTGGCCCTGGGCATCGTGGCCCTCTCCCTGGTCATCCTGACCGGGTACGCCGGGCAGATCTCGCTCTGCCAGTTGACCTTCCTCGGCATCGGCGCCTTCACCATGGGCAAGGTCTCGGGTGGCGATTCGTGGTGGGGCTTGATCCTGGCCGTCGTCGTGTCCGGCGCCGTCGGCGCCCTAGTGGCGTTGCCCGCGCTTCGACTGCGCGGGCTCTATCTGGCCCTGGCCACCCTGGCCTTCGGTGAGGGGGCCTACTACGCCTTCTTCTCCAACCCCAACGTCATCACCGAGGGCGGATCGCTCGCAGTGGGTCGCCTGCGACTCCCGTTCATGCATGTGGTCACCGACCGGGGCGAACTGATTGAGGTGGTCGTGGCAGCCGCTCTGTGCGCCCTGCTGGTCGGGGCCATCCGACGCAGCGCCTTCGGGCGGCGCCTGGTGGCCCTGAGTGACTCGCCGGCCGCCTTCGCCACCGTGGGTTTGAGCGCCGTGCGCACCAAGGTGGCGGTCTTCACGCTCTCCGCCGCCATGGCGGGCTTCGGCGGCGTGCTCTTCGCCGGGCAGCAGGGTGCCATCGGCGCCAACGATGTGCAGTTCTTCGGCAGCCTGACGATCCTGCTCTTCACCTTCATCTGGGGCATACGCACGGTGAGCGGCGCGTTGCTCGGTGGCCTGACCGCCGCTGCCCTCCCGGTCCTGCAGACGCACCTTCCTTCGTCATTGGCGGACCTGACGGGATTGGTAGCCGGCGTGGGCATCATCCTTTTGGGTCGCAACCCCGACGGCGTGCTCGGCATGCACTGGCTGGTCGACCGCGTCCGCCTCCCGTTCGCCTCGGCCGGCCGCGGCGGGACTCCGGGCCAACTTCTCAGTGAGGACATGGCCAGTGCCCACTGACATAGCGCTCGATGTTCGGGGCGTCAGCGTGCACTTCGGCGGGGTGGCTGCGCTCTCGGGCGTGTCCTTGATCGCCAAGGCGGGCGAGGTCACCGGGCTCATCGGCCCCAACGGGGCGGGCAAGACCACGCTCTTCAACGTCATCAGCGGGTTGCAGCGACCCAACTCGGGCAGTGTGGAGATGGCCGGGCGCGACATCACGCGCATCGGCCCCCATCGGCGGGCCCGCCTCGGCCTGGCCCGCACCTTCCAGCGGCTGGAGCTCTTCGGCACCCTGAGCGCCACCGACAATGTCCGGGTGGCCATCGAATCGTTCAACCGCTCCACCGTCAGTGCGGCCGTGGCGCTGTTGGACCGGGTGGGCGTGGGGACCGTGGCCCAGGCCGCCGTGTCGTCGCTTCCCACCGGGTCGGCCCGTTTGGTGGAGTTGGCTCGGGCCCTTTCCATCAACCCCAAGGTGCTGCTGCTCGATGAACCCTGCTCGGGTCTCGACGAGCGTGAGACCGAGGTGCTGGGGACCTTGCTCGAATCGCTGGCGGCCGAGGGTCGTGCGGTGGTCCTGGTCGAACACGACACCGATCTCGTCCTGCGGGTCAGCGGCACGGTGCACGTCCTCGACTTCGGGGAGATCATCGCCAGCGGAACACCCGAGGAGGTGCGCACCGACGGCGCCGTGCAGTCGGCGTATCTGGGGCAGATCACCCCGGGGGCGGCCGAACTGTCGTGACGACGAGTATCACCATCTCCGGTGTCTGTGCCGCCTACGGGCGCATTGAAGTGCTGCACGGTGTGGACCTCTCCATTCCCGGCGGCAGCGTGTTCGCGCTGCTCGGACCCAACGGCGGGGGCAAGAGCACGCTGCTCAAGGTTATGAACGGGCGCCTGCCGGCCGCGGCGGGCTCCGTATCCTTCGGCGGTATCTCGAGCACGGAGCGGACGCCCGAAGCCTTGGCCCGGGCCGGTGTCGTGGCCATTCCCGAAGGCCGAGGCGTCTTTCCCAACTTGACCGTGCGCGACAACCTGCGCATGTGGACCTACCGGGGCGGCGTGTCTCAGGCCGAGGTCGAGGAACGGGCCTACGCCCGGTTCCCGCGCTTGAAAGAGCGGCGCAAGCAGCTGGCCGGCACGCTCTCGGGTGGCGAGCAGCAGATGTTGGCCGTGTCGCGGGCGTTGGCCGGTGAGACCAAGGTGCTGTTGCTCGATGAGATGTCCATGGGCCTGGCGCCCCTGGTGGTCGGCGAGCTCTACGAGTTGGTGGGAACCATCGCCGCCAGTGGCGTCACCGTCATTGTGGTCGAGCAGTTCGTGAGCACGGCGTTAGGCGTGGCCAGCCAAGCGGCCATCATGTTGCACGGGCGTATCGCCCATCAGGGGTCGCCGGCCGAGATGGCCGACGTCGCCCTGGCTGCTTACCTTTAGCTCTCTTCGGCCAACGTCACGTCGACCGAGAACGCATCGGCGGGCGAGAGCACGAGTTCTTCCACGCCACCAGCGTCAATGAGGTCGCCACGGGCCGCTTCAATGGCCGCCAGCGTGGCGGCGGGGCCGGCCACCGTCAGTCGGGCCACCGGAGCGCGCATCGAACGTTTGCCGGCCGTCTTAGCCCGGCGCACGGCACCGAGCACTTCGGCCGTCACCGTGAGCACGGCCGGGTCGGCGTGGGCGGCTTCGCCCAACTCAGCCACGGTGGGCCACGCCGCTCGATGGACCGAACCCGGTTGCCACCAGTGCCACACCTCTTCGGTGACGAAGGGGAGGAACGGGGCGAACAGGCGGAGCAGGACGGAGAGGGCGACGCCCAGGGTGGCTCGGGCCGAGTCGGCTCCGCCGGCCTCCCCTTCGCCGTAGGCCCGGGTCTTGACCAGTTCGACGTAGTCATCGCAGAACGACCAGAAGAATGCCTCGGTCGCTTCGAGCGCCCGGGCGTAATCGAAGTCGTCGTGCGCGGTCGTGGCGGCGGTGACCAACGACGCCAGTTGCGCCAGCACGGCGCTGTCGAGCGGGTGCTGCACGGCGGCCACCCCGGGGGCCGGTGCGTCACCCAAACGGCCGAGGGCGAACTTCGACGCGTTGAGGATCTTGATGGCCAGCCGGCGGCCGATCTTCATGATGCCGGTGTCCAGTGCCGTGTCGGTGCCCGGCCGGCCGTTGCAGGCCCAGTAGCGCACAGCATCGGATCCGAACTCTTCGACTAGGGGCATGGGGGTGATGACGTTGCCCTTGGACTTGGACATCTTCTTGCGGTCCGGATCGAGGATCCACCCGTTGATGGTGGTGTCCTTCCAGGGCACGGTGCCGTGCTCGAAGTGGCTGCGCAGCACGGTGGAGAAGAGCCAGGTGCGGATGATCTCGGGCCCCTGGGGTCGCAGATCCATGGGGAAGGTGGCCGCGAACAGGTCGGGATCGTCCTCCCAGCCGCAAGCGATGTGCGGGGTGAGTGACGAGGTGGCCCACGTGTCCATGACGTCGGGATCGCCGGTGAAGCCGCCCGCCGTGCCGCGCTGGTCTTCGGTGTAGCCGGGGGGCGCATCGGTGGTGGGGTCGATGGGGAGCATTGACTCCGGCGGCACGATCGGGTGGGCGTGATCGGCTTCGCCGTCGGGTCCGAGGGGGTACCAGACGGGAACCGGCACCCCGAAGAAGCGCTGGCGACTGACCAGCCAGTCACCGTTGAGGCCGTTGACCCAGTTGTCGAAGCGGACCTGCATGTAGGGGGGATGCCAGTTGAGCTCCTGCCCTCGAGCGAGTAGCTCCTGGCGCAGCTGGTCGTCCCGCCCGCCGTTGCGGATGAACCATTGCCGGCTGGTCACGATCTCGAGCGGTCGGTCGCCGCGCTCATAGAACTTCACCGGATGGGTGATTTTCCGGGGCTCCCCGATGAGGTCGCCCGACTCGGTCAGCAATTCGACCATGGTGCGTTGGGCCGCCTTGACGGTGCTGCCGGCAATGGCCCGCCAGGCCGGGCTGTCGTCCACCCCGGACGGCGGGGAGTCGGTGATGCGGCCGGCCCGGGTGATGATCGAGCGGGTTGGCAGATCGAGTTCGCGCCACCACACCACGTCGGTGACGTCGCCGAAGGTACAGATCATGGCGATGCCCGAGCCCTTTTCCGGATCGGCCAAGGGGTGGGCCAGGACCGGCACCTCAACACCGAAGAGAGGTGTGCGCACGGTGCTGTCGAATCGGGCGGCAAAGCGTTCGTCGTCGGGGTGGGCCACCAACGCCACGCAGGCGGCAACGAGCTCGGGACGGGTGGTCTCGATCTCAATGTCGTCGAAGCGCAGCCGGTGATAGGCGCCCTCGCGCTCGCGGTCTTCCATCTCGGCCTGGGCCACCGCGGTCTGGTAGTCGACGTCCCACAGGGTGGGGGCTTCCGAGGAGTACGCCTCCCCCCGGGTCAGGTTGCGCAGGAACATGCGCTGGCTGGCCCGCCGGCTGCGGTCGTCGATGGTGGCGTAGCTGCGGTTCCAGTCGACCGACAGACCCATTCGCCGCCACAGCGCTTCGAACGTCTGCTCATCGGCCTCGGTCAGCTGGTGGCACAGGGCGATGAAGTTGGGCCGGCTGACCGGGATGTCGTCCTTGCCGGGCTCGTCCGGGGGGACGAAGTCCGGGTCGTAGGGGAGCGACGGATCGCAACGCACGCCGAAGAAGGTCTGGACCCGCCGCTCGGTGGGCAGCCCGTTGTCGTCCCACCCCATTGGGTAGAACAGCTCCCACCCGCACATGCGGCGGTAGCGCGCCATGGCGTCGGTCTGCACGTAGCCGAAGACGGACCCCATGTGCAGTGAACCGGACACGGTCGGCGGTGGCGTATCGATGGAAAAGACCTGGTCACGGGAAACACTGGCGTCGAAGCGATACAGGGCGTTGTCGTCCCAAGCGGCCGCCCATTTCGCTTCCGTCCCGTCAATGGTGGGCTTCTCGGGAACCCGGGGCGCGCCGGTCACTTCGGTCGTCATGATCGGGTTACCGTACCCGGATGCTGCGCCTCTACGACACCGCAACCGGCACCGTGCGGCCATTTGAGCTCCGTACTCCGGGCGAAGTCTCCATGTACGTCTGCGGTCCGACGGTCGACAACCTGCCCCACATCGGCCATGGCCGCTTCAACCTGACCTACGACGTCCTCCGGCGCTATCTCCTTTTCAATGGGCTCAAAGTGCAGTACGTCTCAAACGTCACCGATATTGACGACAAGATCATCAACCGGGCCAACGAGGAAAAGCGGGGCACTGAGGACGTCGTGGTGCAGTACGAAGCGGCGTGGTTCGCCGCCATGGACGGCCTCGGCATCCTCCGGCCCAGCGAGACGCCGCACGCCACAGCGTACGTGGAGGACATGGTTCGCCTGGTCGGTGAATTGGTGGCGCTGGGGGTGGCGTACGAAACCTCTGACGGGGTGTACCTCAACGTGAAGCAGGTTGAGGGATACGGCCTCTTGGCTCACCAGGATCTCGATGCACTTCGCTCCGGTGCACGGGTTGAAAGCACCGACGAAAAGAAATCGCCACTGGACTTCGTTCTGTGGAAGAAGGCGAAGCCGGGCGAGCCCACCTGGGAATCGCCCTGGGGTCCTGGTCGACCGGGATGGCATACCGAATGCGTGGTGATGTCCCTGGACCTTCTGGGTGAAGGGTTCGACCTTCACGGTGGCGCCATCGACCTTATTTTTCCGCACCATGAAAATGAAAGAGCGCAAGCGGTCGCCCTCGGAAAGGACTTCGCTCATTTCTGGGTGCATAACGGGTGGGTCACGGTTGACGGCACGAAAATGTCGAAGTCGCTAGGCAACTTCACCACGCTGCCCGACTTCTTGAGCCGCCACGACCCCCGGTCGTACCGGATGCTGGTGTTGCGGGCTCGCTATCGCACGCCGATGGAGGTGACTCCGGACACGGCGGAGGAAGCGGTGCGAGCGCTCGATCGTCTGGATTCACTGGCCCGGCGATTCTCGGTGGGGGAATTCCTCTCGCAGACGGGGTCCGGCTACATCGTCGAGGGGATCGAACCCGCCACGCATATCGATGGGGATGCCCTGGCGGCTTTCCGTCTCCGCATGGATGACGACCTGGATACGCCCGCCGCCCTGGCCGGGATCTTCGATCTCGTCACCGCCGCCCACACCGCGGCCGATGCGGGGGATGAAACCCGGGCCCAGCTCCTGGCGCGCACGGCCGCCGTCCTGGCTGGCGCGCTCGGACTTACGCTTCGGGCTGACGTCTCCGAGGTCGACGCCGCCACGGCCGACCTGGTGGCCCAACGCGATGCGGCCCGGGCGGCCAAGGACTTTGCCCGGGCCGATGCCATTCGCGACGAGTTGACCGCCTTGGGGTGGACGGTGGAGGACACGCCCGCCGGTACGGCCGTC
>DATAUC010000108.1:0-42945 GCA_036268485.1 Acidimicrobiales bacterium | reverse complement strand
AGGCGAATGCCGCCGTCGGCAGCACGCGCAGTCGTGTCCCTCGAATGTCCCGAGGCGACCTAAGACTCTCTCATGGGTGCAGCCTTGACAGGCTGTCGTCCACCGAGAAGTGGATGGCGTTCGGCGTCAACCAGGTGATCGCGTACTAGCTTCTCGACTCCAGAAGAATCACCTTTTTGGATGGCTTCCAGAATGTGTTGATGCTCGGCAAGAGTTCGAGCGTGCTCGGCATCTTCGGCATAGACGCCGAGAGCGGATGGATCATCGGTATCGAGTTGCGCGACATGGGCTGCCCAGATCGACTCAAGCGCCCCGACCATCAACGAGACCGTCCGATTACCGGAACAGGCTACGAGATCGGTATGAAACGAGCGTGCCGTCAGGAAGAAACGCCAGGCATCGCCCTTCTCATGAGCATCGCGCTGAGCATTGATCGATTTTCGAAGGCGTGGGATTACGGCTCGCACTCGATCTTTGCGTGCCGCAGCCATGGCCCCACAGATCGGTTCAATAGCCCGGATAGCGGCGTAGACGTCGTCGAGATATGCCCCTTGTGATTCGAGTACGAGGGCGGTCATATAGGCGACACCGTCGGCGCGTGGCGCGTGGACGATTGCTCCACCCACGTTGCCGCGAACGATGCTGATCAGTCCCTCTGTCTCGAGAATCCTGAGCCCTTCCCGGATCGATGGGGGACTGACACGGAACTTCGCGACCAACTCCTCTTGTTTTGGAACACTTGCGCCGTCAACCAGTCTCCCTGACAAGATCTGACTACGAAGGCTGTCCGCGACCACGTCGGCCATTCGCGGAGAGCGTCGCTGCGCGCTCACCGTGGTCCTGCGCTAACGATTGATGATCGTGCCATAAGAGCGCTCCGGATTGGTGGGCTTTGGACACCATTGGAAATCAGGTCTTTTCGGTTCAGGCCGGGGCAAGCTCCAGTCCGCACCAGAAACAATCTGATCTACCTTGGATATAGTAATGCTAACTGAACTAATTAGGTTAGCAGCCCGCATCCAACCATGATCAGGACAAGTCCCAAATCACCGGAACACGCACACTGGCCAGAGGCCTTCATCCCCACCCACTCTTCGGTCGCTCGGCCAACGGCCCACAGGCGGCGAAGAGATCGCCCACGTTCCGGAGTTCACTGAGCCCGGTGAGTAATCGGCCTGCCGACATCGAACCAAGAGCTCGGTCGGCCTCATGGGACGAAAGGCAATTATCTCAGTCGCCGGAAGTGCGAAGGTGACTCATTTCACACCGAGAGGATCCACGCTATGACGACAGATTGCGAACACCTCTATGTCGACCGAGTAGGCACTGATGATCGGGTGGCCCGAATCACGCTAAACCGGCCCGAAAAGCTCAATGCCTTGGCAGCCCAGACCTTCGGCGAGTTCCATCACACCTTGCGCGAACTCGAGGCCGATGAAACAGCTCGGGTGATCATTGTGAGAGGAGCCGGACGAGCATTCTCGGTAGGCCATGACCTCAGTGGGCTTGATCTGACTGCGTCGCCCTCCAATCCCGAACGTACCTTCCGAGTGGCAGACGATCGGAATCGGCCCTTGACCATCAACTTTGCGACCGGGCTGCGAGAGAGCACCGACATCATGATGTATTTCTGGAACATGGCGAAGATAACGATTGTCCAAGCACATGGATATTGCATCGCCGGCGGCATGGAACTCGCCATGATGGGTGACCTCGTCACGACGTCTGAGGACTGCCTCTTTGGACACCCCGGCCATCGCAACCTTGGGGTGGCACGAAACGCCATGCTGCTTCCACTCATTATCGGGATGCGAAAGGCCAAAGAGCTCTTCTACACCGGCGATCATGTGAATGGGATCGAGGCACTGCACCTCGGACTAGTCAACTATGCATGGCCTGCCGCCGAACTTGAAGAACGAACGATCGCGCTCGCCGACCGAGTGGCGAACCAGAGCAGTGACTTTCTCGCCGTCCTCAAGATGGCTACCAACAAATTTTACGAAAATATGGGTGCTCAATCATCGGTGAACACCGCTACCACTCTGGATGGCCTTATCCAAAACACGGAATCCGTCTATGCATGGGATGAGATCTATCGCAATGAAGGCCTGAAGGCCGCGGTGGCGTGGCGCGACGGTCCCTACGGAGACTATGGGTTTGCCAAGTCGAAGCCTGACAGCAGTGCTACAGAAACCCTGTAGCTTGAGCTCGAGGCTGCGACGGCGGGTTCAGAGTTCAGTGCGGTATCCAGTTGGGCTCTCGCTTGTCGACAAAGGCAGCCACGCCCTCCCGTCCCTCATCAGAGGCAAAGTGCGCGGCGGACAACGCCTCCATCTCGGCAAAGCCTTCCTCTATGCCTTGCCCACCCCGGCTTGCCAGCATCTTCTTCGTTGATGCAAGCGCTCCAGGCGCGCCACGGACGAGCATCTTGCAATACCGGTCCACCTCGGCGCTCACTTCGTCCGGAGGCACTGCCCGATTGAGCAGTCCAACCTCCACCGCCCGAGATGCGTCGAACGTTTCGCCCGTCAAGAAGAGCTCTTGCGCCACATGAGGAAGCATCCGAGGCAATAGGGTCATCGAGATAACCGCGGCAACCACACCGATGCGGACCTCCGATAGCGCAAAGGTTGCCGAGCTCGAGCCTATGGTGATATCGCATGCGGCAATGAGGCCCAATCCTCCTGCTCGAGCTGGTCCTTCCACTTGTGCCACCACCGGTTTCGGGGAATGAAGGATGGCCCGGAGAATCTCAGTGAACTCCGGAGCTGAAACCCCCGTTCGAACGGAACCCACTTCCTTCAGGTCAGCACCAGCGCAGAATACCGACCCCCGATGGCCAAGAACTATTACTCGTACATCATCATCGTCCAGAGTCACGGCCAGTTGCACCTGTAGCTCAGAACGCAACTGCGCAGATAGCGCGTTCCGATTATGCGGAGAGTCGAGGATAATCCGAGCCACACCATCGGCACGCTCCAGGTGCACCAGCTCTGCCATTGTGCTTGATTGTTCGATGCTCATACTTCGTCCACCTTCTCATCGCTCATTCGGTCATCGGGTCGATTTGAAAGATCGGCATCACACCTCGGCTTCAAGAACCACCAATAGGTCGCCCCCGGCAACGTGGTCACCGGTGACGGCGAGCAACTCGGTTACCGTACCCAAATAGGGAGCAAGAACTCGATGCTCCATCTTCATCGCTTCAATAACCATCAGCAGCTCCCCTGGCTGGACGACGGTACCGAGATCGACTGCCACCTGGACGGTGATGCCCGACAATGGTGCTCGGAGACCGCCCACGATGTCGGGCACCTCGGGCTCGGGAAAGCGGGGAAGCTCCTCGAGCACAAGGTCACCCTGTTCGGTCTGCACCCACCATTTACTGTCCTGGCATGCGACGTGAGCGACAGTCCGCTTCCCGTCGATCTCGAGGTGGACGGAGCCCGAACCGTAAGTATGGAGCCGAGCCGTACTCGACACGGGTTCAGATAACGGATCATCAACGAGACCGCCGGTGATCGTCAGGGCGAAGGAATCGTCACGCTGTCGTTCGTAGTACACGGTGATGATTTGTCCGCCAACTGCGAAGGTGGTGCTCGACGCGGGTAGGGCGCCGGTATGCCATCGTCCGGGAAGTGATGCAAGTACCGGCATAGCGGAGACCCGCATGGACTGGCCGACCAGCGCGGCCACGCCGACCGCCGTCACTATTTCCTTATGTGAGGGGACCCGAGCCAGGGCCACGCTGGTGCTACGTACGAAATCTGTCGTTGCTTGGCCGGAGAGAAACTGCGGATGGCCGAGGGCTGAAACCAAGAACTCCCGGTTGGTGACCACGCCCCGGACGCGTAACCGGCTGAGTGCGAGCGCCAGACGGAGGGCCGCCTCCGTTCTGGTCGGAGCATGCGCGATGACCTTGGCCAGCATTGGATCCCACTCCACCCCCACCACGCTGCCCGTCTCTACTCCCGAATCCCACCGGACGTTTGGGTCCGTCGGGGGTGTCCATTCCAACAACGTTCCCGTGGCGGGCAGAAATCCCGCCTCTGGGTCTTCGGCATAGAGGCGGGCCTCGATGGCATGGCCCTCTATCGCTAGGTCGTCCTGCGCGAAGGAAATGGGTAGGCCCGCCGCAATCTGCAGCTGCTCTCGAACCAGGTCGATACCGGTCACGGCCTCGGTAACAGGATGCTCAACTTGCAGACGAGTATTAACTTCGAGAAACCAGAACTCGCCACTGGGATCGACGACGAACTCGACCGTCCCGGCGCCGCGGTAATCGGTAACTACCGCGGCAGCAATCGCCGCCGCTCCCATGGCCCGACGTTGTTTATCGTCCAGGGTGGGCGAAGGTGCCTCCTCAATGACCTTTTGGTGGCGCCGTTGAATCGAACAATCGCGTTCAAAGCAGTGGACTACGTTGCCGTGATCGTCGGCAAGAATCTGGATCTCAACGTGACGGGCGTCGGCGATATAGGGCTCTACGAATACCGTTGGATCACCGAAGTACGCTCTCGCTTCTCGCTGGGCCCCCATAATGGCTTCCGGCAACTCCTCTGAAGCGGTAACCACGCGCATACCCTTCCCGCCACCGCCCGCAGAGGCCTTGACGATGACCGGCATGCGCATATCAGGCGGCAAAGCGTAGAACTCGTCAGATGTTCCAATTTCAAGGGTCGGGAGGACCGGCACCCCAGCAGTGGACATCAAACGTTTGGCCGACAATTTGTCACCCATCGCAGCAATGGCTTTGGGCGGTGGCCCAACCCAGATGAGCCCGGCAGCCAATACTGCTGAGGCGAACTCGGCACGCTCCGAGAGAAACCCATATCCCGGATGCACAGCGTCGGCGCCGGTTTCTCGGGCAGCAGCAAGAATCTGTCCGATGTCAAGGTACGTATCGGCTGCGGTAGAACCCATGAGGGCGATCGAGAGGTCGGCCTCTTTGACATGGGGTGCCTCAGCATCACTGGGCGCATACACTGCGATGACCACGGCACCTGCCGACCGGGCGCTGCGGGTGATCCTTCGGGCGATCTCGCCACGGTTGGCAATGAGCAAGCGACGAATGGGTGTCACAGTCGAAAGACCCCGAAGCCCTCGGCTCCCTTGACAGGGGCGTTATGGCAGGCGGAGAGGGCCATCCCGACCACATGCCGGGTGTCGCGTGGATCGATGATTCCGTCGTCGGCTCCTCGGCCGGTGGCATATACCGCCAACGACATGGCCTCCGCGAACTCTTCGACCGCCTCGTTCTGGGCGGCCTCAGCTTCTTCGTCCACTTTGATGCCTCGCCGTTCCGCCTGGCCACGGCGAACCAGGGACATCACACCAGCCAACTGCTTGGGTCCCATGATCGCGATCTTGGCCGTTGGCCAGAGAAATACAAAGCGAGTGTCAAAGGCCCGACCGCTCATGCCATAGTTGCCGGCGCCGTAGCTCGCTCCCAGGATCACGGTGACGTGAGGGACCGTGGAGTTAGACAACGCATTGATCATCTGGCTGCCATGCTTGATTATTCCGCCGCGTTCGTAGTCGCGGCCGACCATGAACCCGGTGATGTTCTGCAAGAAGAGAAGGGGGGTGTCGACCTGGTTGCAGAGTTGAATGAACTGGGCCCCTTTCTGAGCCGCATCAGAGAAGAGCACCCCATTGTTGGCAAGGACACCGACAGGGAACCCATGTACGGAAGCCCACCCACAGACGATCGTCGTCCCGTACCCGGGCTTAAACTCCTCAAACCGACTGCCATCGACAACACGGGCGATCACCTCTCGCACTTCGACCGGGGCGCGTAAATCGAGCTGGAACAGGCCGAGGAGGTCCTCAGGATCATGAACCGGCGGGTTGGCCAGTTCGGTAGGGCCTGGGCCGCTTTTGCGCCAGTGCAAATGATCAACGACGTCTCTGGCCATCCGGATGGCCTCGTGCTCATCGTCGGCCAGGTAATCGGCGAGTCCGCTCACCGAGGCATGCATCTCGGCCCCACCGAGCGATTCGTCGTCGGAGTCCTCGCCGGTCGCCATCTTCACCAAAGGCGGACCACCCAGGAATACCTTGGCCTGGCCCCGCACGAAGATGTTGTAATCAGACATGCCCGGTTGATAGGCCCCGCCAGCAGTGGAGCTGCCGAATACGACGGAGATCGTCGGTATCCCTCGGGCTGACAGTTCGGTGATGTCGTGAAAGATGCGACCTGACTCGGCGAAATGATCAAGACTCCGGCGCAGTTCAGCGGCTGCACCCTCGCCAGCCCCCATGCGCCGCAGGTCTCCACCCGCGCTCTCCACCAGCTGTACGTATGGGAGGCGGTTCTCACGAGCTACCTGCAGCGCCCGTTCGACCTTGCGAATGCTCACGGCGGTGAGTGCCCCACCGAGAACGGTGGGGTCGTTCGCCACCACGACGCACTCGGTGCCTGAGATCACTCCGATCCCCAGCACCACGCCTGCACCGATGGCAAAGTCAGTCTGGTTGCCGGCAATGGGACTGAGCTCTAGCCAAGGGGTGTCACGGTCTAGCAATAGCGACACTCGTTCCCGAACGGGAAGCCGGCCTCGCGACCGAAGCCGTTCAGCGGCCGCGGGCCCACCACCGGCCGCAGCGGCGGCAACTAACGCATCATGCTCAGCCAGTAGGTCCAACATAGCCATGCGGTTGGCGACCGAGATCGGACTCTGGGCATCAACTGCCGTATCGAGGACAGGTGCCGCGCTCATGTCTCGGGCCAGCCCTTGCTGCGAGCTAGAACACGCAACATAACCTCGTCAGCACCTCCACCGATGGACACAAGCCGGGCGTCCCGGTAATAACGAGAGATCCACGTCTCTTCCATGTAGCCGACGCCACCGTGAAACTGAAGGCAGGTATCGGCGACCTCGCGCTGCAGCCTCCCCACCGTGAGCTTGGCAATGGTGACATACCTCGACGTGTCCTCGCCCCGCATGTATGCCTCCGCGCACGCATAGTTGTAATGACGTAGGAGATCCACCTTCGCCTCGAGCTCGGCCAATTTGAATTGCACATACTGGTTTGCAAGTAGCGGCTTGCCGAACACCTGTCGTTCTTGTAGGTACGTTGCCGTTCGTTCGAGGGCATAGCTCATCTGTCCCACGCCCATATAGAGGGCGATGGTGCGCTCCTTTTGGAACTGCCGCATCTGCTGTTGGAATCCTTGTCCGATCTCGCCGATCGTGTTGGCCACCGGCACCCTGGCGTCGACAAAGGAAAGCTCGGCGGTGTCTGAGGACCAGTTGCCAAGCTTGTTCAACTTGCGGCTAACTGAAAATCCTGGCGTGTCAGTCGGAAACACGATTTGGGACATACCCCGGTAACCTCCTTCGTCGGAAGTACGCGCCAACAGACAAAGCCAATCTGCCTGCGTCCCACTCGTGATGTAGAGCTTCGAACCGTTGATCACCCATTCATCACCGTCCCGAACGGCGCGGGTCCGGAGTGCAGCGACGTCCGAACCGGCGTCGGGCTCGGTCACCGCGATCGAGCAGACCATGTCACCCCGTATGGCGGGTGCCAGGTAACGCTGCTTGAGCTCTTCGGTTCCGAAGGTGGCCAACGACGGGGTGGCCATATCGGTCTGGACCGAAATTGCCATCGGCACGCCGTTGCAGTTGATCCTCCCAAGCTCCTCACCAAAGATGACCGAGTAGGAGTGGTCAGCGCCCTGCCCACCGTAAGCAGGCTCGTATTCGAGACCGAGCAAACCCGCGTCCCCTAGACGACGAAAAAGCTGGTGAGCAGGGAATATCCGGGCTTCCTCCCACTCGTCAACGTACGGCTCTACCTCTCGCTGGAGGATTGCTCGCACTGCGTTGCGGAACGCGTCATGCTCATCCGTGAAGATCATGGAGTAGTCGCCTTTAGCTGAGTTCAACCCACAGGTATGGAACTTGGATGCCGCTCGAGTAAGTACTGCGGGACCTCGACCAGTCGTGAGCGGAGAAACTCCCCGAGACCCTTGGCCTGGGCGTCGAATCGTGCTGTTGCCGCCACGCCCTCGTCAAGGAGACCCACGATCACAAAGTTCATGGCAGCAATATTGGGGAACAAGTGGCGCTCTACTGGGCACTGCTCGGCCTCGGGGAGCAGCAGGCGAAATCGATCAACCGACAGTTCGCAAACCAACCAAGCGTATGCCTCCATTGATGTGCACCACAGCCCTACGTTGGCATTGCCCCCCTTGTCCCCCGAGCGAGCGCCCACCAGTTGGCCTAGCGGTACGCGAATGGACGGATCGCTCGTTGAGACGTTCGCCGCCAATGGTGGCTCCTCGTTGTCCGCATTCTCCAAGACGACTCCGGATCGAGAGGGCTCGACAGGAACGGTCCTGCGTCCATCATGATGGACCACCTCATGACGCACGGCATTGGCCGGCAACAATGCCGGCCAATATACGCCTGTGGTGGTGGCAGAACTCGGTGGCGCCGTCATGAAGAACCCCGGATAGCTCGACAAACCCAGTTCGATTGCCGCGCCGGCAAAAGCGCGGCCCACCTTGGACTCATCGTTGTCGAACACCGTGATCTGGAGGAGACATACCGCCTCGTCCGATGTGTCGGCATTTACGACGGGACGACCGACCATCCGGACATCGACCTTAGTGAATCGATCACGGCCGCCTAGTCGTTGGAACAGTCCTCGCTGGAGCAAATCCGCCTTGGCCTCAATATCCAGTCCCGTCATCACAAACGTTGCCGAGTTACGGTAACCGGCCAGATAGTTCAGACATACCTTCAAGTCAGGCGGTGCCGGAAAGCCACGAGTGCCCTCCAATAGGACACGGTTCACACCAACCTCCGTCAGGCGCACAGTCCCGAAGTCCGCCACCACATCCGGGTTCGAATAATGGGTTCCGCTCGTCTCGTAGAGCAATTGGGCCGTCACGGTCCCGATTGAGACTTCGCCTCCGGTCTCCGGGTGTTTTGTAATCACCGCGCTACCGTCTGAATGGACTTCAGCCAGGGGAAACCCGGGCTCTAACATGTCTGGGATACTCCCGAAGAACGCGTAGTTGCCGCCGGTCGCCTGCGCGCCGCACTCGATAACATGTCCGGCTGCGACGGCCCCGGCAAGCTGATCCCAGTCGTCGTGTGCCCACCCGAACCACCATGCTGCCGGACCAACGACCAACGACGCATCGGTCACTCTCGGACAAACGACAATGTCGGCGCCGCCTTCCAATGCGTCAGCGATACCCCACGCACCAAGGTAAGCGTTCGCTGTGATCACGTTGGCATCCAGCTCGGACAGGAGTTGGCCGGTGTCCATGTGTCGAAGTTCATGGCCTTCGTCGAGCAGCTCTGGCAGTCTGGCCAGAAGATCGTCACCTTCGACATGAGCGATCTGTGGCGCAAGACCGAGCCGGCCGGCCAGAGAACGTAGGTCTTCTGCCAAGCCGGCCGGGTTGAGCCCACCAGCATTGGCAACGACTCGAATCCCTCTATCGAGGCAGGTACCGAGAACCTCCTCCATCTGTTTCAAGAAGGTGTGGACGTAGCCCCGGCCCCGTCCGGACTCTTTCGATTTCCACAGGATGAGCATGGTCAGCTCAGCCAGATAGTCACCGGTCAATATGTCGATGGGGCCGCCTTCAACCATTTCTCTGGCTGCTGACAACCGGTCACCAAAGAAGCCGGAGCAGTTGGCAACGATCATGGGTTTTCCGGATTCTCGCCGAACATTTGACGTCATGTGGTCCATTGCCATCATCGCGGCGTCATCAGTGCAGCCACATCCACCACAGTTGCGTCGGATCCGGAGGAAGACCGCCGTCCTCGGTCGCAGCTACGCCAATCATTGTCGCCACACGCCATGCTCGGTTGGTACGTCACCTTGCGCAGAGGGTCCGATCCAATTTCCAACCTCACCGTACTGACCGTGCATGGCATTCGGCTCGAGTCCCCCCTGATGAATGTCTGTAGTCACTAAGCCTATCATCCTATATAGGATGATAGGCTTCTCGGGTGACGATCTCGACGACCAGTGGTGCGGCTTTGTTCGAGCTGGACGATGACCACCTCGCGTTTCAAGAGAGCTGTCGCAGATTCGTCCGCCAAATGGTCCTTCCATACCGGGACGAGGCAGAACGCTCCGGGCGTTTCCCCACTCAACTGTGGCCCGAACTCGCGAGGGCGGGGCTGCTCGGGCTCAAGCACTCCGAATCCGACGGCGGGAAGGGCGGGACCAACGTAGCGTTGGCGCTGCTTGCCGAGGAACTCTCTATGGTCTCGGGCGGCCTTGCCATCACCGTACTGGTCAGCGCCTACATGGCGGCGCCCCACCTCTCGCTGTTTGGCTCGCAAGAGCTTCGGGAGCGCTACCTTCGTCCCGTCCTACGTGGAGAGATGGTGTCGGCTATTGCAGTTACCGAGCCCGGCGCGGGCTCGGACGTGGCAGGAATGCAGACCATTGCCACTCAGGTGGCAGATGGCTACATGCTGAGCGGCTCGAAGATGTTCATCACCAATGGGGGAATCGCAGACGTCATCATCGTTGCCGCCCGCACCACGACCGACGAACGACATAGTGGAATCACAATGTTCGCCGTCGAGGCGGGCTCGCCGGGGCTAAAAGCCTCTGCCCCGCTCGACAAGATGGGGTGGCGCTCCTCCGACACTCGCGAGCTCGTCTTTGACCAGTGCTTTGTGCCCTCCGATCATGTCGTCGGAACAGTCGGCCGAGGATTCCATCAAATAATGGAGGCGTTCCAGGCCGAACGGATCGCCCTTGCGGCGATGGGCGTCGGTCTCGCTCAAGGGGCATTGGATGAAGCCCTCGAGTGGGCAAAACACCGCCGAGCCTTCGGCTCGTCGATCAGTTCCTTCCAGGCGGTCAGCCACCGCCTCAGCGAAATGTCGACGGCGGTCGCTTCCGCTCGCCTGCTCACGCTCCAGGCCGCTTCCCGCCTAGACCGAGGCCATCCACAGGCGGCCGAGGGGGTGGCCATGGCCAAGCTCTATGCCGCCCGGGTGGCGAATGAGGTCGCTGATTCGGCCGTGCAGATCTTCGGCGGCTACGGGTTCATGGACGAGACGACCGCGGCGATGCACTATCGGGATGCCCGAGTGCTCCGTATCGGGGGCGGAACCGACGAGATCCAGATGGAGATCCTGGCGAAGAAGATGGGCCTTTGACCGCGCCCAACATGGACGAGGCGATTGCCACGGCTACGGCGGGGGGTGACCGGAGACGCCTCGGGACCAAGTTGCCGGTCCGTGAGCGCTTAGCGCTGCTCTGCGATCCGGGGTCATTCGTCGAGGACGGACTCCTTGCCCGCTCGCTCGACCAGAATCTCCCCGCCGACGGGGTGCTCACCGGAACGGCCAAGGTCGGTGGGCGCCAGGTCGCTCTCATCGCCCACGACCCCACGGTCAAAGCAGGATCGTGGGGTGGCGCAACCGTGGAGAAGCAGATCCGTCTCTTGGAGCGCGCTGATATCGACATGCTCCCGGTGTTCTACCTGGTCGACTCGGCCGGGGGGCGGCTGACCGAACAGCTCGACTTCTTTCCCGGTCGACGGGGAGCAGCCCGGATCTTCGACCTTCAGGTTCGATTATCTGGTCGCGTGCCCCAGTTGTGCTGCTTGTTCGGGCCATCAGCGGCGGGTGGTGCGTATATGCCTGCATTTTGCGACTGGGTGGCGATGGTCGAAAAGAATGCCTCGATGTCATTGGCTTCACCACGCATCGCCGAGATCGTGAACGGCGAGCACACCACTAGTGAAGATATGGGCGGAGCGCTCATGCATACGACGGTCTCCGGCTCAGGGGACGAGCTCTGCCCGAACGACGAAGCGGCCATACGGTCCTTGCAGCGGTGCTTCTCCTTTCTTCCCTCCGACTATCGCTCGCGACCGGACGCCGTCGACTCCCGCCCGGCCGCCAACGATTCATGGGAGGGCATCATCCCTGAGAATGATCGTGCTAGCTATGACGTCCGTACTGTCATCGAGCGGATTATCGACTCATCATCATTCTTCGAGGTAAAGGAACGGTACGCCGCTGAGTTCGTCGTGGGTTTTGCTCGCCTCAACGGGATGTCTGTCGGGATCGTGGCCAATCAGCCGAGCGTGCGTAGCGGAGCGATCTTCGTAGACTCAGCGGACAAGGCTGCCCGCTTCATTCATTGGTGCGATGCCTTCAACATACCGTTGTTGTTCCTCGTCGACGTACCTGGATTCATGGTCGGAGTAGACGTCGAGCGTCAGGGGATCATCAGGCACGGGGCAAAGATGGTCAGTGCCATGGCATCTGCCGAAGTACCGAAGTACTGCATCGTACTCCGCAAGGCATATGCAGCCGGATTCTACGCAATGGCTTCGCCCGGGTTTCGCCCGCGGGCGACCATCGCCTTGCCGGGAGCACAGATTGCTGCGATGGGCGCGGAGGCGGCAGTAAATGCCGTCTACGCGAACCACATCGCGGAGATTGAGGACGCTGCCGAGCGAACCGAGTTCGTGGAGCGAATGCGAGCGGAGTACCGAGAGACGCTCGGCTTGCAGCGATTGGCTTCGGACCTTCACATCGACGCAGTAGTACCGCCCGAGCGTCTTCGCGACGATCTCATTCAACGGCTTGAGGCGGCGTCCGGTTGGAGCCGTCAGCCGAGCGGCAAACACCACGGCGTCTGGCCGGTTTAAGGAGGGACAATGGAGGATCCACACCAGGCAGCGCGACCAGCGGGCCGCTGGTTTGAAGAGCTCATCGAGGGAGAGGTGGTAGCCCACGCGGTGACGAGAACGGTGACCGAGGCCGACAACGTGCAATTTTGTACGATGACGATGAACCCGCAGCCCCTCCACCTTGACTTCGATTTTGCGGCCCGTACCGAGTTCAAGCGTCCGCTCGTCAATAGTCTTCTGACGCTCGCCCTATTGGTAGGACTGTCGGTGTGGGAACTCACTCTAGGTACGACTGTGGCGAACCTCGGGTTCGAGGAGACCGAATTCCCAGTACCGGTGTTCATCGGCGACACGCTTCATGCCTCCACCCTCGTACTCGAAGCTCGCCTGTCGAAGTCGCGGTCGGGGGTGGGGGTCGTTCGTTTCGAGCACGTGGCATTCAACCAGCATGAGGTCGTCGTGGCGCGTTGTCGGCGGATAGCGATGATGCACTGCCGTCCCCTGCAACCTGGACAATGAGCGGACCGGACGGCCTCAACCCGGGCTCCAGACGGCCGTACCGTCAAACGCTCCGGTCGCGGCTCTATGTGCCTGGTCAAAAGATTTCCTGGCTGCAAAAAGCCATCGCCAGCGGTACTGATGCAGTGATCTTGGACCTCGATGATGCTGTCCCTGCCGAGGACAAGCAGAACGCTCGCAGCAATGTGGCTGCTGCCGTTGCCGACAGTGCCGACGAGCTGCCCCTCTTTGTTCGAATAAATGACCTCACGACGGGTTGGGCGCTTGACGACCTTGAGGCGGTCGTGCGACCGGGCTTGTTTGGCCTTGTAGTTCCCCGCATATCGGATCCATCTCAGATCATGGCACTCGACCTCGTGCTCTCGTGGCTCGAATCGCGTGCCGGCATGACCAAGGGGACCGTGGTGCTCTCGCCCATCTTCGAAACAGCAGCGTCAATCCACTTCGCATATGAAATATCCAAGGTCTCGTCACGGGTCGACTACGTCGGCGGCATCGCCAGCGAAGGCGGGGACGTCGAGCGGGAAATCGGATACCGGTGGTCGCGATCAGCGTGGGAGTCGGTGACCCTGCGGTCGAACATTCTGCTCGAGGTACGGGCTGCGGGGGTCGCCCACCCGATGACTGGCATCTGGACGGCACTTGACGATGCCGACGGCCTGATTGCCTTCGCCGAACAAGGTCGTGCCATTGGCTATGAGGGGATGGACGTCATCCATCCTTCGCACGTTGCAATCGTGCACGCCGCCTTCGGCATCACCCAGGACCGAATCGACGAAGCGCGGCGCATTGTCGACGTTGCCACCAACCGAACCGAAACGGCCCTCGAGAGTGTCGACGGAGACGACACCGCTCTTGGCGCGGTGCGCTTCGAGGGTCGGATGATTGACACGGCGATGGTACGTACCGCTACTGAGATACTCCGCCGGAATGACGAGATCAGGTAGCCCCGGACTTTCAGTAAGAAGTCCTGACTATGTGACCGGTCTGCGAGACGTTGACAATTCCGGCATCCGGCGATGCCAGTCGCTCCGCTGTTGAAAGACCCTGCCCACCCTGAGGACCGTGTGTTCGTCATAAGGGCGTCCGACGACCTGCATGCCCACGGGAAGGGACTCCACTACACCGGCAGGGATCGACAAGGCCGGGTTACCGGCGATGTTCCATATGCCGGTGAACAGAAGCGGCATGAAGGCTAAGAGATCTTCGTCCAAACGGGGAGCAACTGCTCCCACCGTCGGGGTGATGATCACGTCCCGGCAGTCGAAGAGACGATCCACTTCATGGCGGACTACAGCCCGCACCTGCTGGGCCGCTACATAGTCGCTACCGGAATAGAAGGCCCCATGGGAGAGAAGGTTCCGGGTCACGGCGCCATAGTCACCCCAACGGTCCCGCAGATTCGCCCGGTGGTGGGCGAGCGCCTCCACGTGCGTGATGATCAGGGTCGCCGCCAGAGCTTCGTCGTAGTGATCAAGCACTACTTCATCGACGTGGGCACCGGCCTCGGCCAGGATGGCAAGAGCTTGTTCGAACGCATGGACGACCTCGTCGCCTACGCCGACCCGTCCGTCGTGATGGACTCGCTCCACCCCGATCCGGAGGCCGGTGAGGCCCTGGTCTGGCTCTGTGTCAACGACTTGTCCGGCCGATTGCACTTTGCCTCGAAGCACGTCGAGCATCGCCTCGCAGTCTTCGGCAGTCCGGGCCATCGGCCCGATGGTGTCGAGCGACCACGCCAATGGGATGCAACCTGCTGTGGGCACCAGTCCGAGGGTCGGTTTGAGGCCAGTAATGCCGCAGAGAGCGGCAGGGATGCGGATGCTGCCACCAGTATCGCTACCCAGGCCAGCAAGGAATAGCCCGGCGGCCACCCCGGACGCAGTACCCGAACTCGACCCGCCGGGCCAGCGTTCCACCGCCCACGGGTTGCGGGGAATGGGCAGGCCCGAGTCAGGATCCGGAGTCCCGAACGCGAACTCGCTCAACGACGTCTTGCCCATGAGGACAGCGCCTCCCTGCCGGAGGCGGCTCACCGTGGTGGCGTCGACGCCTGCTGGAGCTGGCGGATCGGGAACCAAGCTATGGGCGGTGGTCGGACCCTCTTGGCTGGCAATAAGGTCCTTGACGGCGACGGGTATCCCCTGCAGCGGCCCACGGTCAATCCCCTCGGCAAAATCGTGGTCGGCGGCCCGTGCCGCGGCCAAGGCGGTGCTGTCGAACCGGCTCAAGAAGCAGCCCAGCTCGCCGTCGATCTCATTGGCTCGGTCAATGCAAGTCGTTGTGAGTTCAACGCTCGACACCTCCCCACGACGAAGCGACGCGGCAGCCTCAGCTACCGTCAACGGACGATCGCTCATGGCCCCGTTCTTGGGGCGGCGATCTCGCCAGATGATGACGCTGCCGGCTCGATGCCATGCACGTTCATCTGCCGAACGAGGATGGCCCGCGCCCGAACGAGTGGAAAGGCAGCCACGAGTTGGACCAGTTCTTCGGGATGAGGTTCGATTTCGGCGGCGTGCAGGAGGGCGAGGACGATCGTTTCGTCGCCTTCCACTCGGGTCTCGCCGTCGCGCCCCGGGGGGCCCTCGTCTTCCTTGGACACTTCAGTACCCGGCCAGCAACGCCAGCAACCTGCATGGGTTGCCGGCACCGCCGAGCCCTCGTTGTGGAGCTAGGCCCGGAGGTGCGGCTGATACCAACTCACGCCCTGGTGTGCACGGTCGTCCAATCTCGCTACATGATCGGGACGACACAAGGGTTACCTGGCTTGACGGTACCCCGTTCCTCTCGTTCCTGTCGCGTTCGTGGTTCTCCGCATGCGTGGCAACGACGCTCTCATTGCGCACTCGATGCTTCAGCGACAACCCCGACCGTTTCTGGGACATCCCGTCATGATTTGACGCACTGAGGCTTTGACCCCAATGGCTGCGTAAACTTCCCATTCCTTACGCCGATGGTGAAGAAGCAATTTCCCTGCTTCGTTGTGGGCTGAGACCAGTCCATCGTGCCAACGAGGCCTCCGAGTGTCGGATCGGTAGACGTCTGGAGTGCGGACGCTATGTTCGCACCCGTCAGCGACTTGCCCTTGGACAAAGCTGCTTGAGCTGCCCCTTGGAACGCTATGAATGCTGACCAGGTCACCGCCGTATATTCCCCATAGGCCGGTGAGAAGGTGCTCAACTTTGGCACCTGCTTGTTTATGGCCACCTGGAACTGTCTCTGGGCAGGCGTTGCCTTGGCAAACCAAGGAAACACGGACGACACGACGATGAGTTTGTTGAACGCTGGGGTCTTGATACTGGCCTTATCGGCTATTTGCACGACTGAGATGTAGTGAGGCGTGTAACCCTGCTGTTGACAGGTGCCCATCACTCGGATTGCCGTAGCGGCGGCTACGTCCAATTGCACGGAGTCGACTCCAGCCTGTTTCAGGGCCAAACAGGGTGCGGCATAACTCGAGGCGGAAGCTGAAACGCTCTGGGTTCCCCCGTAGGTCAGTCCTACATTCTTGGCTGCGGATTCGAACAGCTGAGCCGCGATGGTGCAGGATACGGTCTCGGCACACGCAACGACGCCGACTTTCTTGGCCTTGACGGCCTTGGCCGCGGCTACCGTCGACGTGATTTGGGCCGAAGATGACGTCCCGACCGAAAAGAAGTACTTCTGCTTCGGGTTGTCAAAAAAGATTGCTGAACCGCAGATTCCGCCGATGCAGGGAATTCCCATCTGCTCGATGGTCGGATACCACGACGTAGTCCCCGTCTCTGGACCCACTATGGCGACGGCATGGTCCTGATTGAGGAGGGTATCTGCGTCCTGTGCAGCGACCGTCGGATTCGCTTGGTCGTCCATCACAATGACCTTTACGGGATGACCGTCGATCCCACCTGTGTTGTTGACTGTGGTTTGCCACGCTTTCGCCGCGGCTGTGGTTTGTACCCCTTCCTCACTACCGAACTCTCCTGTCACACTGACAATCGATCCGACGACGATCGGAGCTTTCGATGACTTGGCCGCGGTGACCACACCTCTTGTCGGGCTAGCGGCCTGAGCGCTGCTCGCAAGGATGGGAACCACAGATGCAGCGGCAGCAACGCCCACCACTGCAAGTAACCGCGCCGTATATCGCCATCGAATGCCCATCAACTTTCCCCCTCGGATCGGACCCACTCGGCTCGGCCGCTACGAAGCGAGCCGAACCTGTAGATACACGTGCAAGCCCTAGAACGCGGCTATCGCAACATTCTATCCGGTCGCCGTTCCATTGTCTATAGCTTAATAACTTCTAATATCGAGGCGCTCTCGCCCTGCGGCTGATCAAGACCAGAGATCGGCGCCCAGAGGTGGGTGACCCTATGTGCCGGACGCTGCGGTGTCGGCGTGTGGATCTCCCGGGTCTACCTGACGGCCGGCTCCGAGATAGCGAGCAAAGATGTCGCTGGAGCGCAAGTCGTCGCCGCTACCGCTGAATACGACGCTCCCTCTGCTGAGGACGAAGGCCGTCTGGGCCAGCGCCAGGGCCTTGGAGACAAACTGCTCGACGATCAAGAGAGACGTTCCCTTCTCGGCAAGTTGAGCCAGGGCCTCGAAGACGCTGTCTACCAGGACCGGTGCCAATCCGAGCGACGCCTCATCGACACATACCAGGCGCGGGTCACATACGAATGCATGGCTAAGGGCGAGCATTTGCTGCTGCCCGCCGCTTAGCGAGCCAGCGCGGTAGTGCCACCGTTCTCCCAGAATTGGAAAGGCCTCAACTGCCTTCTCCGCCGCCTCCGCCTCCTTTCCAGGAGGCGACTGTAGAGCGACGTTTTCCTTGACCGTCAATGATGGGAATATCCCTCGGCCTTCTGGAATGAGGCACAACCCAAGGGAGGAGCGCGCACTGGCACCGCGATCGGTCACATCCGCCCCGTCGAACACAATGCTGCCACTCTGCGGCCGCAGCAACCCCGCAACCATTCGGAGCAATGTCGTCTTGCCGGCGCCATTAGGGCCGAGCAACGCGACGACCGACGAGTCGGGCACCAGCAACGACACTCCGCGTAGCACGGTTGTTTCGCCGTAGCCGCCGGTCAGGTCGTTGATCTGAAGCACGTCAGGCCTGTCGTTCCAGAGAGGGCGGCGCTGACTCTACCGGTGGACCTAAGGAAATGTCTTCACCCAGGTAGGCCGTCCGGACAATATCGGAATGAGAAACGGCATCGGGCGTCCCTTCGAAGATCAGTTCACCGAAGTCCATGACATAGATGTAGTGGCACACTTCCATGACCAACGACATGTCGTGCTCGACCAGGAGGATGCCAATATCCCCATCGGCGACCACGTCGGCCAAGATCGCACCAAAGGCTTCGGTTTCTGTGCTGTCAAGCCCGGAAGAAGGCTCGTCAAGAAGGAGCACATCAAAAGGACCGGCTAGGCATCGAGCCAATTCGACAAGTCGCCTTTGCCCCGTGGAGAGTTGTGAGACGGGTAGATCGCATAACGTCGCGATGCCCGTTCGCTCCACCGCGGCTGCGACCTCGACGTCGATGTGCCTCGTGTCATCCGCACGCGACACCAACTGAGTCCATACCCTCCCACCAGCCATCATTGCCTCAGCGCCCATCGAGATGTTCTCTCGCACGGTCAGTGACTCCCAAAGCTGAACCTTCTGGAAGGTGCGACCAAGCCCTCGACGAGCCCGAGCGGCGACACCGAGTCCTGTCACCGGGTCACCGTGCAACAGCACCTGGCCGTTCTTTGGCGCAACGAGTCCCGAGCAAGCGCTGAATGTCGTCGTTTTCCCCGCTCCGTTCGGACCGATCAGTCCGGTGACCTGACCGAGCGGTGCCTTGAGGCTGAGGTCCTCAACCGCGTTAATTGCTCCATAGGAGACCTTGAGATTGCGGACCTCCAATCCAGGCGACGGAGTGGCACCAGCGACGAGGCCACGTGCTGGCGTGGGACTTCGAGTGCCCATGTCCAGAGCGACTGATGCTTTCCCCGGCCTCAAGGAGCTATCGCCACCGCGGTCACCGAGAAACGCTCGAAGCCGTGCGGGCACAGTTGGGACTCTCGTCACGGTGTAGGCCAACATGATCGCAGCCAGGCCAAACAGGGATGAAAGATAGTTATTGATATTCCCGAAATTCAGATACGTGGGAACAATGGTCAATCCCGCGGCACAGAGAAATGCATACCAGGGATCTCCCGCGACGACCAACACAAGAACAACGAAAATGACCAAAGAACTGAAGGATGAAAATTCGGTTCCATTGACGGTCTCATACAGACCACCGAGCAACCCACCGGCCACGGCGGCCAGGGATGCGGAGAGACAGAAGACCATGATCTTCGTAAGGTTGGTGGTGATGCCCTGCGTCTCCAGCGCGGCCGACGAATCGGACAGTGCCAACAGTATCCGTCCAAATCGGCTGCACTGTATGAGGACAATGATGCCAATTGTCAGTAGAAGAATACCGAGCACGAGGTAGTAATATCCCCTTCCGGTTGCCATCGAGAGAACTCCCGGACGGGGAATGCTGAGCCCTGACCCGCTCGCCGTACCAAACATCAGATTCGTACCGTAAAACAGCTGCTCAAGCAGAATGGCAAACCCATAGGTGGCAAGCGCGAGAAAAATCCCCGATAACCGAATTGCGGAGAATGCCACGATGAGACCGACTGGTATTGCCGTTATTGCTGCCATCAGTAGGGCGACTCCCCACGGTATACCAGCTGCGGTCAAGTGACCCATTGCGGCCGCTCCAACGGCGGCAAAGCCCAAGTGACAGAGTGAAACCTGACCCGAGGTCTTTACCAACAATCCAAGGGATAGGAAGAGGATGGCATAGATCAGGAAGGCGGTGAACGCGATCTGGCGCGTACCAGCAAATAACGGAACGGTCGCCAGTGCAGCGGCTGCCCCGAGAATCCCGATGGACCTGACCCGCAGAGGAGCGTGCCATGACCGAGGCAACGGGAGAGGACGTTGCGTCCATCGGTCGACGAGCCGGTCCTTTGCCGTAAAGAGGAGGGCTACGACAAGCACTAGGAAGGGCAGACTTGCTGGGAGACCAGACAACCAGGAGATGTTGTTGGCGTACTTCGTGGATATGGCCGCAGCAATCCCGATAGCCAGGCCGCCTACATAGGTGAGGGGCAGACTCGAGAAACGCCCAATCGCCGCTGCACCAAATGCCTGAACGACAAGCAGGGTGAGAATAGTGGCATTGAGGGTCACACTCGGTCCCAGTAGCACTCCGGCCAGAGCGGCAAACGTTGTGCCTATTATCCACGACCAACGCCTCACTTTTACCGGACTGGTGGCCATGAGAGCCAGAAGGTCGGGATTGTCAACAACGGCCCGCATGGCCATTCCCATACGCCTAAACCGGAGAAAGAGATAGAGGCATCCGGTCGTCACCACTGATATTCCGATAATGATTATCTGATCGGTCCCGATATTGGTCCCAGCAATCAAGAACGATCGGGTCGGTAGAAAGGACGGATATAGCTGGGAACTCGAGCCGTACCAGATGAATGCCATGGACTCAACAAAGAGAACGATCCCAAGCATTCCGGCCACTCTGACTGCCGTGCCGTGTTCGGCCAAGCGACGAGCAAGCAGTTCGAGACCGAGACCCATGACTGGCCCGAGGACGAACACGCTTATGACCGCGGCAAGCGGCCATGGCATGTTGTGCCCAACTCGTAAGAAGTAGAACACGTACGCAGAGACGGCACCGAGTGAGCCCTGCCCAAAGTTGAATATGCCCGAGGTCTTATAGGTCAACACCAAGCCGGCACCGGTCAAGCCGTATACCGAACCAGTAACGATGCCGAGGATAATGAATGGAAGTAGATCGCTCATCTGATTTGATCGACTCCGTCGTTGCAATCACCAAAACAGCGGCGTGGGGGATCCTTGGCGATTCCGACGATGCCATCGAAGACCTGAGCCCGGGAACGACCAACCAGCCGCTGTGTGTGACGGCGCAACGGGCCGGGATGCCCTAGACGGAGGAAAGAGCCGGCATGGGGGACCACGACCAGACTCGGTGACGGTTGTTGGCCCCTGTGTTCGCCATGTTGTTTTCCAGGACCGCACACACCGTCACGACGGCTACCCGATTCGAGCCTCGTCATTCCTGGAATCAATGACATGGGGGCGCTGACCCACAGTCGGGTCGCCCGGCCAGTATTACGCTGCGGGCAACACGAGACGCGGGTCGAATGCTTATGTCACGAAGTGCCATACGCAATCCCCCTTAGTTGACTTCCGAGAGTACGACCGTCGAAAGGGCGCAATCTGTCAACCTTCGTAAGCTTAGATGGTGCGGATCTTGGCGGCAAAATTCAGTCAATTCGTCAAACCACGCTCGACGAGCTCGCCTCGAACAGGCCGCCCCAAGGCTTCGCGGGGCGGAGCCGACACCTCGAGGTCCCAACCCCCGGTTGCGGCTGTTTGAAGTCCGATGCCCGGAATCCGACGGCGAACAGGGCGGTGGGACTCGTGGAAGTCGGCACACCCAGAGTCCGTTCCTCATGGCTAACGATCCACCGTGAGGATGAGCCCGGAGCCGTCCATCAAGGCCCCTGAGGTCACGATGCACACGTCGTGGCGGGGTGCCTGGCGTTCCCCCCCACGACCCTGGACCTGCAGGACAGCCTCCGCGACTGTGTTCATGCCATGGAGGTAGCCTTCCGCCAAGAGACCGCCATGGGTGTTCGTCGGCAGGCGCCCGTCGAGGAGGGTCTGTCCGGAGCGGACGAAACGCCCCGAGTCGCCCCGCTCGCAGAGACCGAGTCCCTCGAGCCCCATGAGCACTGTGCTGGTGAAACAATCGTAGATCTCCGCCACTTGGATGTCAGCGGCCTCGACCCCTGCTTGTCGGTACAGGTCCGGCGCCAACCAACTGGTGTAGTTGCGGGTGTAGTCGGCCCATTCGAGGTGATCACCGATGTCGAGCCCGCAGCTGGGACCGGCCCGGTAGCTGCCCGCGGCTACTAGTGCGGGCGGATGCCGGAGATCCCGCGCCCGTTCGAGAGAGGTGACGACCAAGGCGCACGCACCGTCGACTTCGATGGTGCAGTCCGGGCTCCGAAACGGGTCGACCACGAGCGGGGATGCGTCGTAGAGATCCTTCGTCAATGGTTTCCGGCGAAACGCACGCTCGTTGGCCATGGCATAGCTCCGCTGGGCCATGGCTACGGCGGCGAGGTCTTCCTCACCCTGACCTGTCTCGTACAGAAAACGGCGAGCCCACATGGCGACATACATCATGTAGGTGCTGTAGCCGATCGGGTACCGGTACTGGCCGCCTGGTCCGGAGAACTGCATTGCTCCCACCCGTGGTCCCGACCGACCCTTCATGGCCCGGTAAACCAGCACTGCGTCGGCCTGCCCCGTGGTGATCGCCGCCGCCGCCTGAGTCACCAGATGACAGGGCGCCTGACCACCGAGATCGATGTCCAGCGAGAAGCGCATGTGATCCAGCCCCAGCACGGTGGCCACTGCCTGGGTCGGGACCGAATCATGCATGACCATGAAGCTGGCAATGCCATCGACGTCGGCCGAAGCGAGTCCAGCGTCGTTGAGCGCGGCGGCGCATGCTTCGGTAGCCAGGCCCAGCACCGACTGCTCGGAGGCGGCGCTCAGCTGGGTGTAGCCGACACCGGCAACGGCGGCGTCAGCCATCATCGGGCACCGTTCCGTCGATACGAAATGCGAGCTCGGTCCAATCGTCCCGGTCGATGAAATGAGGTGTGACCGGCCGATTGAACCCCGGTTCGCCGGTCGGATGCAGTCGGCCCACGAGCCGGCAGCCCTCTTGGAGCTGAACAGTCACGATGGTGCACGGCAGCGCCTCCTCGGTCAGGTTGCCCATGGGTTGGTGGACCGTGATCCACGAGTAGATCTGGCCCCGTCCCGAGGAGGGCACAAGCTCTGATGTCCGCACTCCGCACCGCGGACATCCTGGTATCGGTGGACAGCGGAGGTGGCCACATCCGCTGCAGCTCTGCAGCAGGATCCGGTGCTCCCGCAGGCCTTGCCAGAACGGAGCGCTGTCGAGGTCAGCGTCCGGAGTGGAGTGCGGCAATGCCGGGATGGTGCTCATCGACCGGTGAACTCCGGTGCGCGCTTCTCGTTGAAAGCAGCCAGTCCCTCTCGGGCGTCATGGGAGGTCAAGCAGTACACCGCGTTGCGCTCCAGCTCAAGGCGCAGACCGCTCGTTACGCTCAGCGACTCGGCCCACACTGTATTCATCACGTACTTGGCGTTCGCTACGGCAAGGGGACTCTTGGCCGCGATGTCGGCGACGACGGCCATCCCTGCGGCCACGAGGGTGTCGTCGGGAACGACCTTGCTCACCAAACCCCACTGAACGGCCGTTTCCGCGGCAAGGAACTTCCCCGTCAGGATCAGCTCGGCCGCTCGTTGCACGCCGATGATCCTCGGCAGCAAGGTCAACACCCCGCCTCCGCCCATCTGGCCGAAATTGAGGTGGGCATCGCCGATGCGGGCGGATGCCGCGGCTATGGCCAGGTCGCAGTTGAGCAGCAGCTCGAGGCCCCCGGCGGCGGCGACCCCGTTGACCAAGGCTATGACCGGGGCCCGTAGGGTACGAAGGCGGCCGAAGGCGGCGTGCAGGTCGGCCACGAACCGCGGGAAGCGCACCGGGTCGCGTTGCAAGGTTATGTACTTCTTGAGGTCTCCCCCGGCGCTGAAGGCACGACCGCTACCGGTGACGAGCACGGCTCGAACCTCAGGGTCCGATTCGACCTTTGCAATGGCGGCGTCGAAGGCCTCGATCAGCTCCCAGGTCATGGCGTTGAGCTCGTGAGGCCGGTTGAGAGTGATCGTGACGACGGCCCCATCCGCATCCGGGATGGCCCGTCGGTCATAGTTGACGACCTGACTCGTGTCACTCATCCTTGATTCCGTTCTGTGGGTGGCGGTCAGCCAGGATCTGTCGGAGCAGCTCGTGTTTTTGCACCTTGCCCGACGGGGTCACCGGGAAGTGATCGAGGAGGTACAGCTGCTCAGGGAACTTGTAGGTGGCCAAGCCGGTTTTTCCCAACCGGACAACAACCTCACCGAGGTCCAACGTTGCCCCCGGTGATAGGACCAGGCAGGCACAGCCCCGCTCGCCCAGACGTTGGTCAGGCACCCCCACTACAGCGGCCTGTTGGACCTCGGGAAAGGCGACAAGCAGATCTTCGATCTCCCGGGGGGCCACGTTGACACCACCGCGGATGATGATCTCCTTCTTTCGGCCCACAATGGTCAGGAAACCGTCTTCGTCGATGCGAGCCAGGTCGCCCGAACGCACCCAGCCGCCGTCGAGATACGTCGTGGCCGTACGGGCCTCGTCGTCAAAGAATCCGACGCTGGTGTTGGGGCCCCGGATGTACACCTCCCCTTCTGCGGGCAAGGCCAGGGCCCGCCCCGCCTCGTCCCGTAGCTCGAACTCGGTATGGGTCAGGGCCGGCCCGTCCGTGGTCACCCGCTTGACCAGCGGCGAGTCGGGACGGTTCCACGTGCCGCACAGCACCTCAGTGGAACCGTATAGGCGAAGCACGCCGATACCCACGGCCTCCGCCCGCTGAACCAGTCTCGCCGGGACCGGCGCCCCACCACAGCCGAAGTGAGTCATCTGGGGGAGCTGGATGTCGCCGCGCTCGCACGCGTCCACCAGGTCCTCAAGGAAGGTGGTGGCGGCCAAGGTGAAACTACAGCCGTACCGATCGATGAGGTCGATGGCCGACGACGCGTCCCATCTGTCCTGGAGTACCAGTGTGCGGCCATGGTAAAGAGCGGCCCGTACCCCGTAGTTGAAGCCTGTGGAGTGACCGACAGGTGAAGGCATCCACACCACCTGGTCGGGCCGGACGCCGAGATCCTCGAATGCCGTTCGGACACCGAAGTTCGTGGTCTCCTCGGTATGCATGACCGCCTTGGGGGTAGCTTCCGTGCCGGAGGTAAAAATCACCTCGGACACGGCAGTAGAGGCCGAGCCGTCCCCCAGGGTTCGTGAGCCGTCGGACCGGGCCAGAACCTCACGGAGGGAGACGTCCCCTCCCTCGTCATCGTCATCCACGACGACGAGCACCGGCGTGATGCCCGACGCCTTCCGGACCTCGTCGATCATCTTCCGGTGATCCCAACCCCGGTACACCGCTGGCGTGAAGATCACCCGGGGTCGGGCCGTCTGAAACACATGAGTCAGTTCCCGGGTTCGGTAGCTCGGAACCAAGGGGTTGATCACCGCACCGATCGACTGGGCGGCCACCGCCGCCACTACCGTCTCGTAGCGGTTGGGGAGCTGGATCGACACCACGTCGCCCGGCTCGACACCGTAGGCCTGCAACATCTGGCCCACCACGGCGCCGTCATGGCATAGCTCCCGGTAACTGTGGCCGGCCCCGACCTGGTCCACCACTGCGATGACCTCGCCCCGCTCCGCCGCGTGTCGCTTGACCCTGGAGGCCAGAGTGTCCGATGTCCACCATCCCTGCGCCCGATAGTGCTCCGCCCTCGTTACCGACGTCGTCCGGTTCTCCATGGCCTTCCCTCTCCCCCGGCCCCGACCCAGAACCAGGTGTCACGAACACCTCTGGGCTCATCACAGCCGGCCGACACCCGGCCCTTCCAGACTAACGCTCCTAAAGTTAGGAGTATAGTAAGTCTTATCAGAATAGGCCACCGATTGCCGGGCGCCTTGATCGAATGGTTCTCCGGACCGGGTTGTTCATGAGTCCGACACCGCTCCGAGCGCACCCCACGGGGCAGCGGCCGCCTTCCGGTTCGTTCTGAGAACGCAGGGGGTGATGGCTTGCGCCCGGCGGAGATGGGTACCGGTCGCGGTTGGGGGCGATGTGGATCCCCCGGAGGTCAGCGGGGATGAGCCGACTTCTGACCTGTTCTATCAAAGCTTTTGACTTTAGCACCTGTGCTGGGTATCGTTAACTGCCTACGGTGAGTGCCGCGATGGACGTCATCCCAACGGCGACGCCATAAGTCAAGGCCCGCAGGGGGTGGCGTGATGTCAGGTTTCGAGCGGATGTTTTCACGCCGCTCGGACTCCCATCAGCACATGCGGCCGCGATCACCGGCTTTGACCGCTCGGTCATGGCTTCAGCGCTGCGCCGGACACCAAGGAGACAGATCGTGACCATTGAACTGACAGAGAATCACGTCGAGGTGGGGATAACCGTCTCGGACATCGCCGCCTCCCTCTCGTTCTACTGCGAGACCCTCGGCTTCGTCGAGGTAGCCACCATGCCGGTCGAATGGGGGGGCACCCTGCACATGCTCCGCCTCGGTGACGCGGTGATCAAACTGGCCAGCAACGACGAGATCCCGAAGGAAGCGAACCCGCCCGGTGGCGCCGCCGGGGCGACAGGGCTGAGATGGATCACCCTGTGGGTCAAAGATCTAGACGGCGTCGTCGATGCCTGCTCGCGAGCCAACCGGCCGATACCGGGCCCGATCAACTCGAACTACCCGGGCGTCAAATTCGCCATGGTGGAGGACCCCGATGGCAACTGGATCGAGTTCGTAGAAGCGCTGGCCGAATGATCCCTCACCCGTGACCTCGGACGTCCTAACGCTTGAGGACGTCTCCGACACCGTGGCCTGCTCAACGCGGGACGAAGCCAAACAGGCGATCGGCATGGGTGTACGCACCGATGCCATTGCCGTACAACTCTGAGCGATCGGAGACCGGGGAGATTGTCATGGTGAAACCAGCCTCGTTGAGCGTGCACGTCATCAGCATTACGCCCTTCGATCACCACGGCGAAGTGGACGAGCTGGGCCTCCGCCAGCATCTTCGCCGCATGGCAGCGGCGGGCATCGGTGTCTACTTGGGCGGTGGCGGCAGTGGTGAGGGCTATGTGCTCGAACCACACGAGGTGGACCGCATACTGGAGATCGGAGTCGAGGAGCTTCACGGCAAGGTGCCTGTTCGATCAATGGGCGTCGAGCCCCGCTCCGCTCAGGAGGCAGTCCGGCTCGGCCGACGGGCGGCAGACATCGGCGTGGATGCAGTACAGGTCTATTCACTCGACATGGGGCACGGCCGCAAGCCCCGGCCTGACGAACATCGACGCTATTTCTCCGAGGTGCTGTCCGCGCTGTCCATCCCGAGCTACATCGCCAGTCACCACTACAGCGGCCAATTGCTCGACATCGAGCTCGTCGACCACCTGATCGACGAGTTTCCTCTACTGGCCGGGATCAACTGCACGACCACTGACACCCGCCATCTGGTGGAACTGGCATCGATGGTTACCGGTCGCATCGAGCTCCACGTCGGAGGACCAGAGCAAGCGTTGAATGCCCTGGCTCTCGGCGGAAACGGCTTCCTCATCTCGGAGGCCAACCTCGCGCCCAACGTGTGTAGGACCGTGGTCGAACGGTGGGGTGCGGGTGACCTCGAAGGTGCATCACGGGCTTATCAGCTTGTGCTCGAAATGTTCGTCGCCTTTCAGCAACGGGGCGGGATCAGCGGAACGAAGTCCGTCATGTCGGCGCTCGGGCTGCCCAGCGGACAACCCCGACCCCCACGCCTCGCTGTACCCGACGAATGGACCCAGGCCATGCTCGCTACGCTGCGGAACTTGGATCTGGCCCGGTGGGAGGACTGGGAACTCGCCGACGTGCTCTAAGGGACCGGGTCCGTGGCCGTCCGTCGAGGGCTGTGGCCAGGCTCGGGTCAGTACTGCCGTTCATGACCGGGTCGGCGGTCGAGCAGGCGTCGGACCTTTCCCTCCCGACCGCGATTGGTCATCGAATCGAGAGCCCCAAGATCGACCAGCTCCACGATGACCTTCACACCGAGGTCGTTCTGCAAGCCGGACGACAGCTCCGAATGGAGCTTCTCGGTCGGGGCGACACCTTTGTCTAGTTCCACCGCCACCGTCAACTGGTCCTCTGTGCGAATGCCGCGCGTCACCCGGTCAACGATGCACAACCACTCGCCAGTGGTGCCGGGCTGGCTTTGGACGGCATTGAGGCAGGCCATCGGATAGATGTTCGTGCCCCGGATTTTGATCATGTCGTCGCTCCGTCCCAGGAACTGGCCCATCTGCAGCGAGTGACTGCCGCATGCGCACTGGCCACGGGGAAGGAGCTCGATCCGATCCATGAGGTTGTAACGAATCAGGGGTGGATGGTGGCGATGCAACGACGTAGCGATGAGGTTGCCGGTACCGATCTCGGTACTGACGTCGCCGGTCTCGATGTCACCGATTTCAACGAAGATCGTGTCCTCATTGAAATGGAGACCGTTGCGCTCGGTGCACTCGAAGGACACCACCCCGATCTCGTGCGTGCCGTAGTTGTCGTAAACGGGACAGTGCCACAACTCTTCGAGCTCCGCCCTCAAGTGTCCCGCCGTGTCGGGCCCGAGATACGTGCTGAGGAGCTTGAGCCCAAGCGACTCGGGCGCCACCCCCATCTCCACTGCGGTGTGGCCCAACGTCAGTAGGTACTCGGGGAATGCCACCATCATGTTGGTCCCCCAGGCTTCAGCCTCCTCGATTTGGCGCCGTGACGGCGTGACGAGGCCGCTCCCAGTGGTGATCACTGCGATGCCGAGGTAGTAGAAGCATGCCTGGAAGTAGCACCAGCCCAGGTTCGCCGTGGAGAGAGTTACCGGGATCTGCATCACGTCGCCAGGCCGTGCGCCCTGGAGGTACAGGGCCCGCGCCGTCTGAATGCCCTGCACTTCCCACTCCCGGACCGAGAACAGCGTCGGCCTCGGCCTACCCGTCGTACCCCCACTGCTCTGGACCTTGATCGGCTGCGGCGGCTCACTCCGGTGAAGCACCTGATGTAGTCCGAATGGAGGCTCAGCTCCGATGGAATCCTTGAAGTCCTCCACCGAGATGACCGGAAGTCGGCCAATGTCGTCGAGACCTCCGATGTCACCGGGTTCGATACCCTCCCGGCGCCACCGCTGCGCATAGAAGGGATTTGCCCAAGCAGCTTCGATCACGCCTTGGAACAGCACCTCCTGGTGGGCACGAAGCCGATCGCTGCTCCACAGGTGCATCCCCTCGACGAAGTCCTCGGGAGGCGGGTGATCACGGAAAAGCCCTTCAAAGTCATTGGATCGGAAGTAGTTAGGAAGGGTCGGGAGCACCATGCAGCACCTCCTTGGATGGAACGGCATTTCGCACTGGGCCGATCTCGAGCGATCGGAGCCCGAGGCGGGGAGTCACCTTGCCGGTCGGAACGCCGGTAGCGCAGTCTCGGCTCGGCTCCTGGCCGACCAGGTCAACTAGGCCCGTGGCGAATCCCGACGGATTCGTGGCCCACGACACGTCCACCGACGCGCTCGTACCCCCGTGGGCCACGGAGGTGGCGAAGGTGACTGACTGCTCCAACCAGGCCCAACCGAAGCGTTCGGTCAACAGGCGATCCACCACCTGGGCCCACGGGTCGAGCCCGATGAACCCCCGTAGGCACCGGGTGATCAGGGCTGGGTCCGCGGAACGCTCGACGATGGCGACCAGGGTGTCGGCGTCGAGGCGTCCCCAGCATCGACCGTCGGGAAGGGTGATGGCGGTGGGAGCGAACCGGTGACCGCCCAGGTGACTGCATCGGCGTACCTCAACGTCGGCCCAACGACCGGCGACGTCGAGGTTCAGCCTGGTCCCCAACCGGCCGCAGCAGCGGTCACGGCGACCATGGGTGCAGATCAGCACTTGGGGGCCGGCCGGACCGACTGTCCGCACATGGGCATGGGACTCGCCGCGTGCGACGGCGGCCACGTGTGACGCTGGATCACAGCCTCCTGGACAGTCGATCGTCATCTCCTGTCCCTCGAAGCCGTTGGCCGCTCGCTGCCACACCGTGATGCGCGGTACCAGGGGTCCCGCTCGGGTTCCGGGGACGATGGCCAGTAACCGGGTTGTCGCCGGCAATGCACCCACGGTCAGCGCGGGAATGGAGTTGGTCTCGGAGGGCCAGGGAAGCGGGCACTCCACCAACACCAGCCGCTGCGTGGTGCTCGCCGTCCCGATGAGCTCAGTCCCATCGGCCCAGGCCATTGCACTGCATCCCGGCTGCGCCGACGATCGTGGCGCTGCCTTCGGTCGGATCATTTCGACACAACCTCAGCCCGGAACGCACCGAGCCGTTGCAATCGCTCGACCAACACACCGGGATCAGGGGTCTTCATGGCCACCGGGAGGATGAGGTGCTGAACCCCGGCATCGAGCAACACACTGGCCTGATCCACATCGAGCCCGCCCATAGCCAGCCTCTGCACCGCACCGTCGGGGCGGCCGGCCCGGGCGGCCTCCTCGATGGCCAGCGAGTAGAGGTCGCGCAGGATGTCGACGTCCTGGGTCAAGGGGAACAGGCCATCGCCGAGCCGCCCAGCGCGGCGGGCCGCGGCAGGCGAATGGCCCCCAATGATGAGAGAGATCGATTCTCGGGGCCGTGGTTCGATAGACACCGATCCGTTCAGTGTCACGTACTTCCCGTCGAATATGGGGGCCTCGCTGCGCCACAGCAGCTTCATGACCTCGAGGTACTCATCGGTTCGTGCTCCGCGAGACGCAAAGTCGGCCCCCAAGACCTCGAACTCCTCTCGTAACCAGCCGACACCGACCCCGAGTCGCAGTCGGCCTCCGGACAGTTGGTGCAAGGTTGCCGCCTGCTTGGCGACGATGATCGGGTTGCGTTGAGGCAACACCAGGACGGCTGTGCCCAACTCGATCCGTTTGGTGACGGCGGCTAGGTAGCCCAGCGTCGTGAGCGGATCCGGGTAAGGCGGCGTCGTCAGCCGGCCATCCGGGCTGTACGGGTACTGCGACTGGTAGGTGTGAGGGATGACAATGTGGTCGGCGAGCCACAGGGAATCCAGTCCAGCGTTCTCGGCAGCCTGGCCTGCGGTGGCCAAGAAGGAGGGATCGCTAAGTCCCTCGCTGACGATCAACGCCCCAAGCTTTGCCTTCTCCGGAGCGGTAGACAGCAAAGGCATGTTCAAACAGCTTCGTCGCGATCGGCCCAATCTCGGCGCAGTTGATGCTTGAGGATCTTGCCGCTCGAGCCCTTTGGGAGCTCGTCGCGAATCTCTACGATCCGCGGGCATTTGTAGCCGGCCAACCGGTCCCGACACCACGCGGAGATGTCCTGCTCGGTGAGTGCTTCCCCCGCCTTCGGCACCACAAGGGCCACGACCGTCTCCACCCAAATGGGGTGGGGGGCACCGATGACTGCGACCTCCGACACCTGAGGGCATTCGTAGATCGCCCGCTCTACCTCGGCCGAGTAGACGTTCTCGCCGCCGCTGATGATCATGTCCTTTCGCCGGTCAACGAGAAAGAAGAATCCCTCATCGTCACGACGGGCCATGTCACCGGTGCGGTACCAACCGTCTCGAAAGGCGTCCTCCGTGCCGGCCGAATTGTTCCAGTAACCCTTGAACAGCAGGTCACCGCGGACGACGATCTCCCCTACTTCCCCTGGCGGGCACTCGACCATATCGTCGTCAACGACCTTGGTGTGGACGATGAAGGTGGGCTTGCCGCACGACTGCAGGAGGTTGGCCTCGCCATTGCAAGCACGAAGATGATCCTCCTTGGTCAAGCTGAGGACTGGGCCGGGTGCCTCGGACATCCCGAGCCCGGAGGCCAAGATGGGACCGAAGCGGTCAATGGCCGCCTTGAGCAGCTCGACGGGCATCACCGACCCTCCGTAGCCGAAGTGCACCAGAGACGAGAGATCGAAGTTGTCGATGTCCGGATGGTTGAGGACCATGTTGATCATGGTCGGCACCAGCGTGGTCGAGGTTATGCGGTGATCCTGGATGGTCTTGAGAAACGCCCGGGGCTCAAACTCCGAATCGAGCACGAAGGTGCCGGCCTGGGTGTGGGTCATGACCACAGAGTTCGCCCCTGCGTGGCACAGCGGCATCGTGAACAGCGTCCGGTCCCCGGGACGGGCCCCGTATTCGATGATGATGGCCAGGCCGCCCATCATCAAGCCCCGATGGGACAGCATCACGCCCTTGGGTGTGCCGGTCGTTCCGCTGGTGTAGACGATCCAGGCGACATCGTCATCTGAGCCTCGTGCGTCCTCCGCAGTGGCCGGGCCGGAGGCGACGAGACTGTCATAGGACAACCCGTCGCTGGAGCCGGTGTCACCGATGACGACGATGTGCTCGAGGCTCGGAATTTCGTCGGCAACGGCCCGAAGAGCTGCGGCATACTCGTCATGAACGAGGATCACCCTCAGCCCCGCGTCCCGGGCGATCGCCGCCCATTCCGTTGGGTGTAGCCGCTGGTTCAACAACGTCAAGATCATGCCGGCCGCCGGGACTCCATAGAGAGCATCGACATACTCTTTGACGTTCTTCGACAAGATCCCCACGCGGTCGCCGCGCTCGGCAATGGTCGGGAGAGCGCGGGCCAAGCTGTTCACACGCTCTCGTACCTCTTGGTACGTGAACGATCGGTCCCCAGTGATGAGGGCGATACCCTCCGGCGTGCGATCTGCATTGAAATCGAGGACTTCGTTGAGGAACATGTCGTACCAATTCCCTGGTTCCTGCCTGGTGATAGGCAACGGTGGCAAATGTCGGTGCGGGGTGTCTTCCCCTCAGACTGTCAGGGGCTGACGTACCCCTTCATTCCGGGCAGCAGTCCTCGGCCTTCTGGGGCCTTTGGGTACTCGGGAAGGCCAAGCTTCTCCGACGGCAGGCGCACACGCACCGTCGACGTAGCGGTCACTACATCGTCCTGGTTCGTGCAAGCCACCTCACAGGTGACCTCAGGCCATCCGTCCTCGGCGACGGTGATCTCCGTCACCCTCGCCGTGACGGTGTTCACGCTGCCCAGCGGGTTGATAGCCCGAATACGATCATCAGATGCCACGACGATCGCATCGTCGCCCATCCAGTCGGTCACGATATGCACCATGAACGACGCACGCATGATCCCCCAGTCGAATGGCCGGGCTATGCCGAAGTTCGATGCAACCTCGCTGTCCCAGTGACAGGACATGATCGAGTCCCAGCCGCCGACGCTGTTCTGGATATAAGCGAACTCACCCGCCTTGCGCTTCTTGTGTCCCAGTCGGTCAGGAACCACCTCGTGGCGGCTCAGACCCTGGGCCCAAGCAACGACGTTGCTCGACGTCAACGGACCCCGAGTACGCTTGGGCAACTCGTCGCCCACAGACACCGATTCCACCAGTCTCGGGGTCGCGCTGCGTATCTCCTCCGCATCGTAGGCGGCCGCAATGGCATCCAGGTCGATCGGTGAGTGGGTTCGTGCCTTTGGGGGGACCGAGGGTTGGTCATACGGGTGGATAGCGTCAATATCCCAGATCCCTACGACCTCGTCGTCTTGATTGGTGAAGAGGCTACGGAAGGTGGAGATCGCCGTCCAGCCTCGGTCTTCGCCCCCCTTCAACTGGCAGTCGATGTAGAAGCGACGCATCGAGATCTCGTCTCCGTCACGAATAGGCCGGAACCAGCGGGCGTGATCTCCGCATTGCATCATGTTCAACCCCGGTAGGGCGTCGCGGCCACGAGCTGCCTCCTCCTCGGTCGGTTGGTACTCCGGCAACATCCGGCCGGCCGCGACCAGGAACGTCGGTGGAGCAATGATCCCACCCCAGCGGGAGGCTGCTGCATGGTCGCGATCCAGCCAGAGAGGATTGTCGTCACCGAGGCCGTAGGCATAGTGACGGATGGCGTCTCGGCTCGCCTGTTCGTAGGACATCTCGAACATGGGCTGGGGAACATCGATTCCGATTCGCTCTCGGAAAGAATCCACCTCCCGGCGCATCCATGCCTCTGCTTCCCCCTGGACAACTTCGCTCTTGGTACTCATCCCCTCGACCTTTCCGTGCTGTCATGTTCAGTATCCAACGTGTCGGCCATGCGCTCGAGGAAGTCGTCCCAGAGCTCCCCCCTGACCTCGAGCAACTTCGCTCGCTCCGACCAAAGGTGGAGATCAGATTCGAGTGTCATTCCCAGGCCGCCGTGAAGTTGGTGCGCTCGCAGGGTGGCCTGCTTGAACGTCGACACGGCCACAGCCCTGGCCAGGGCGGCTCCGAGCTCGACCGGTGACGCCGAGTCGACCAGCCACAGGGCCTGCAGCGCGGCCAGGCGGGCTCCCTCGATCGCCACCGACACGTTAGCGATGTGGTGCTGGGCCGCCTGGAAGCTGCCAATCGGACGGTCGAACTGCACGCGGTCGGTGATATAGGCGACCGTCCGATCCACGACCGCCTCGGCCCCTCCGACCGCCTCGGCGCTCTCCAACGCAGCCAGAGCGTCGGCCACCCACATCATGTGGCCACGAACACCCTCGTCGTCAGCCCGACTCGTCGACGCGTCCTGGGCCTCGACAGGGACGTGATCGAAAGTGACCTTGCTCAGGTCGCGGGTCCCAAGGGCCTGGTATCTGTCACAGGTGAGTCCAGGAGCGGAGCCGTCTACCACCAAAAGGACCCTGTTCTGCCCGTCCTCGGTTAGTGCCGACACGAGCAGGACCTCCCAGCCCGCCGGCAGGAGGGCGAACTCGACGCCGCCGGCGATCTCCCATCCTCCTGACGGGCCCGGCACCACCTGGACCACGTCTTCTCGTCCCGGCGTCACGTAGTCCAGCACGACCGCGGCGCGGATTTGCTCCTCGCACACCCGCCTCAGCCATCGGTCTCGAAGCTCGTCGTCACCGGCGCGCAGTACAGCCAAGCCAAACAGGATGGTTGATTTCACGATCTGAGGAGCGACGACCCGGCCCGCCTCGTGCATCAGCACCCCGAGGTCGGGAAGAGAGCCACCTCCCCCACCGAACTCGGTCGGGAGGCCCAGTCCGAGGAAGCCTCCAGCGCTGAGCGACTTCCACAGCCCATCCAGTTCATCACCGCCGTCGTCGACGCGCAGGCGCCGCACCAAAGAAGTTGGGCACTTCTGGGCGAATAAGTGGCCGAGCGTCTCTTGTAGCTCGACGTGCTCGTCGCTGACAATCAGATCCACCAGATATGTCCCCTCACTAGAACCGGCGCCATGGCCATCACCCGGCCGACCGGGGAAGTCCGTGACCTCGGGCAATGACGTCGCGCAGGACGTCGTTGGCTCCGCCCACGAAGAAGAACAGCGGCGATTGGCGGTACCGCTGCTCAAGGAGACCGGCCAGAGGAGCCGCCGGATCGGCCGTGGTCAACAGGCTTGGAAGGCCCACGATTTGCGTGGCCCAATCGGCCAGCTTGATCCGCAGCTCACACACTGCGATCTTCTCCTTCGTGGCGGCGAGCGTAGGGATCTGATTCTGATCCATCAGAGCCGTCGTCTGGAACGAAAGAAGTCGAGCTAGCTCCATGTCGACCTCCAACTCGGCCAGCCGCCGCCGGGTGCTCGGCTGGTCGATCAGTCGTCTCCCACCGACGGGCTGGCGGCACAAACTGATGAGATCGTCCAGCATCCGCCGCAGCTGACCCCGACCGAGAGATCCTCGCTCGAAGGCCAGTGCGCCGGTGATGTAGGTCCAGCCCCTACCGGCATCACCAATCAAGTGATCGCGGGGAACCCGCACGTCATTGAGGAACAAGGCGTTGGTGCGAAGCCCGGCCCATGTGTGAATGGGCTGGACCTCCATACCGGGCGTACCCATCGGCACCACGATCACCGAGATGCCCAGATGCTTTCGATCCTCCCGGCTGGTACGTACCGCCAGCCATTCGTGGGTGGCGAAGTGCGCTGCGCTGTTCCATATCTTGGCTCCGTTGATGACCCACTCGTCTCCGTCGAGATCGGCGCGCGTCGTGAGACTGGCCAAGTCGCTTCCCGCGTCGGGCTCGGAGTAGCCCAGGGCGCACGTCATTTCGCCGCTGGCAATGGCCGGCAGCCATTTCTCCCGGTTTGCCTCCGTGCCGTAGTGGATGATGGTCGGACCAATGGAGCGAACGGTGATCTCGGGAGGGGGCGCCCCCACGTACTCGAACTCATCGAGCATGATGAGTTGCTCCACTGCGCTTCTCTTCTGGCCACCGTATTCCGGTGGCCAGTTCAACCCGAACCAGCCTTTCTCGGCCACGAGCCGGCGGAACTTCTTTACCTCCGACCCCCCGCCCTCCTCGCCAAAGCCCCAGTTGAACTCGGCCTGGACGGCAGGCGTGAGGTTCTCCCCGAGGAAGTCGAGTACCTCCTCTCGCCACGATCGCTGAGCTGTGGTCAATGCGAAGTCCACGCGGACCCTCCTATGACTTGGAACGCCTCGGTGCCCCTGCCAGACGCTGGGCCAATCTCTCCGGTCTGCTCGTCGGCACCGGAGTCAGCATCGCAGCTACTTCGAATCATGGGAAGTTCGTCAACTGCTCGCCCCAGCCGATCCTCATCGCTAGCCATCTAGGAGACTTCGCTTCGCGACTCAGGGGATCGACGGGCCCGGTGAGCGGCGAGACCGGCTGCGGCGTCTGGACCGCCAAAACCGTAGAACTCATACGCGAGGCTGGCTTCGAATGTGCCGGAGTGGACCTGGTACCAACTATTGAGCGAGCGCTTCGTCCAGGAAATGGCATTCTGCGATCCCGACGCCAGCCGGAGAGCCACATCGAGGGCGCTCGACTCCAGCTCCTCCTCTTCCACGCAGAGGGAAACCAGTCCGATCCGCTCAGCCTCCTCGCCGGTGAGAACATCGCAGGTCAGGAGGTAGTACTTGGCTTTCGCCATCCCGCAGAGCAGGGGCCAGCAGATAGCGGCATGGTCGCCGGCGGCCACACCGAGGCGGGTGTGGCCGTCGATCAGTCGCGCCGTGCGAGCCACGATCGAGACATCAGCGAGGATACCGGCGACGAGGCCGGCGCCGACAGCCGGACCGTGCATGGCCGAAACCACCGGCTTGCTGCAATTGATGAGGTTGTAGACGAGGTCCCGGGCCTCCCTCATGATGCGAGTCCGTACCTCGTAGTCTTCGATCATCGAGGCCACTAGTTCGAAGCTGCCTCCAGCGGAGAAGGCTCGGCCGGCCCCACGGATAATCACTGCTCGAGTGTCACCGTCACGATCGATACATGGCCAGACGTCGGCGAGGTCCCGGTGCGCATCGGCGTCGAGGGCGTTGAGATGGGCGCCCCGGAGGGTGATCCGCAGGATGTCGTCAGCCGGGCGGTCGAAGTCCAGAGCAGGAAACTGCGCCCCATAATCTACGGACATAGCTGGACTCCCGTACTCCGGGCGGTCAGCAATGGCTGGATGCAAATCAACCGACGAAGCCATACAGCTTGGCGGCATTGCCGGCGAGAATGGCGTGCCGATCAGATGGCTCGACACCGGAGAAGCTGGCCTGGATCGTTTTCCATGAGTTCGGCCAGTCGGCGCTGATGTGAGGATAGTCGCTCGACCACAGCATACGATCGACGCCGACCTCGTCTCGGTGCCGAACGGCGAACGTATCGGTCATGTAGGTGAAGCTGACGTGCTCTTCGACGTAGCTGCTGGGACGATCGGTGAGACCGAAGTCACTCACCTCGCGCAACCGTCCATAGTTGTTGTCGATCTGTTCTTTAAAATACGGAACCCAGCCGCAGTCCACTTCTGCGATCACCAACGAAAGCTTCGGGAAGCGCTGAAAGACGCCGGCGAAGATCATCTGGACAATCCTGTTCGGAGCATCGAAGAACCGGCCGTACCCAGGTAATGGCGATTTGTGGGACGACGGCATCTCCTGGGTCATCGAAACGTGAATGCTGATCGGGATACCAGCCTCGGCCAACGTCGCCCAAACCTTGTCATCCTCCTGTTCGAGTTCCAGGCTCCCGTTCGGATAGCTGCCCATCACAAAGCCCCGGATGCCCGGTCTGTCCGCCACGCGTTGGATCTCGGCCATCGCTGCCTCGGCTCCTCGGTTCGGGAGGATTGCCTGACCACCGAGACGAGCGGGCGCGTGTCCGCAATACTCCGACAACCAATCGTTGTAGGCCTGGACCAGCGCGACGTGGAATTCCGCGTCCTGGTTGGCCACGATGCTCCAATTCAGTCTGGGCGTGGGATAGATCACCTCGGCGTCGACGCCATCAGCATCCATCTCGTCCAGCCGGACCGCGGGGTCCCAGCCTCCCCGTCGGAGATCCTCGAATCGACACCAAGGCGTCATCTGGGATGCGGGGAGGCCGGCGCACGCATTCTGTCCAAAGTTGATCGGATCCTTCACTCCCTCAAGGACCCACGCGTCTCCCTGCTCGAACCTCTCGATCCTCGGGGCGCGCTCCTGAAACTTCTTAGGGACCCTGTCCAGCCAAAGCGTTGGTGGCTCGTTGGGGTGACTGTCAGCCGAGATCAGCCGGTACACCGAGCGCGAACGTTGGTCAATTTCGGTCAACAGAGTCTCCGATCCTTCGACTTCCCTAACCTATCTAAACTACTGAGTTTAAGCAACTCTGGCCGAATCGACTCCCTGATAGATGCGGGCTTGGCCCCGAGCAAGTCGGCCCCGGTCACGCCTTCGAGTGGCGAGAAGTGGCCCGCGGCAAGGGGTCGCGTGCGGCGGACCAACGCCCCTGACTCGGGGACGCCTGAGAGCCCGAAACCTTCTGCGTGTCGCGTCGGGCGTACCGCCAGCGCGTCCTCCGAGCCGGAAACGGCGCGCCTCAAATGGCGGGGCGCACCCACGCGTTGGCCACTTCGCTCCGCCGAGCGGTCACAACAGAAGCGACTGGCCCGCCGCCGTGGTCAGCTCGGCAGCCCAGGACAGTCGGACAACCGGTTCAGTGGCCCTTCACCCCGTACTTCGCTTCGATCTCGGGGATCCATTCTGGAAGAAAAGTGATGCCGTACTCGGCCATCAGAGCGCCTGCCTTGGCCGGGTCCGGGGGTCCGTCCTTTGTCAGCTCATAGAAATCACGGAAGAAGCTCTCGAACTTGGCCGGTTCGTTCACCTGGACCATCTTCCCTTGCACCGATCCGGCGTTCCAAAATGCGTGGGGGATATTGCGGGGCATGAACACGTACGATCCTGGCCCAGCCAGTATCTCGTCATCGCCGACCCTGAAACCGACCTCTCCCTCAGTCACCAGAAAGAGGTGGTCCTCACGGCTGTGAGTATGGGGCGGCTGGAGGACGCCCGGCTCGATTGTGCTCTCGACGACGGAGTAAACACCGTTGGTGACCTCTCCGGTGACCTTATAGACAGTCCCAGAGGTGGCTCCCGCAATGACCTCGCCATCCCCGGGTTGTATGTGGACCAGACCGCTGGGCTCGTCTCCCACAGTTCCCCTCCCTCGCGCCGCCGAGCTGATGTGTAACCTCATAAGTTAGTCTAGGATAACAAGCTTTACAGATCAAGGTACAGGGGGCTTGAGCGTTGCCAACATCAGCATTCTCGGCCTTCGGATCATGACGGACTCCGATCTTCGCCAATTGTTCGACCGCAACGAGATCACCGATGTCCTCATCCGGTATGCCACTGCCATTGACCACAAGGATTGGGACCTGCTCTCTGCGGTGTTCGTCGACGGTGCCGATTGCGACTACACCCCTCTGGGCGGTGAACGAGCCGCGTTCCCCGCCATCTGCCGATGGCTTACCGAAGCGCTATCCGGGTTTGCCACCCAACATATGCTCACGAACTACGTCATCGAAGTGGAGGGCGACCTGGCAACCGCCAGGACGTACCTCCAGGCCACCCACACCCCGACGGACGAGACCGGGGCCAGATCCCTCACCTTCAAGGGGACCTATGTGGACGGCCTAATCCGGACATCTGCGGGCTGGCGCATCCAGCACCGGACTCTCTATTCCCACGACCACAGCCCGCCTGAGGTGGCTTAGCGGCCGTGAGCATGTCTGAGCAACCTGCAGACACCGGTGTTGAGAGCACCGCTGCCGAATCAGGCATCCCGAACCACCAGGTCGTGGTCATCGGTGCGGGCCCTGCCGGACTCACCGCCGCCTTCCAGCTGCACAAGCATGGTGTTGCCTCGACCGTGATCGAGGCCGACAACGTGGTTGGTGGTATCTCACGCACTGCCCAGCGTGATGGCTGGCGCTTCGACATCGGCGGTCATCGGTTCTTCACCAAAGTGCAGCCGGTGGAAGACCTGTGGCATGAAATTCTACCGGACGAGGAATTTCTGATGCGGCCCCGAAAGAGTCGCATCCTCTACAACGGCGCCTACATCGACTACCCAATCAGGGCGGTCAATGCCCTGAAGAACCTCGGGCCTACCGAAGCCGGGCTTTGCGTCGTGTCCTACCTGGCCGCCCGCATCCGTCCGCCGAAGGACCAAACGAACTATGAAGGTTGGCTGGTCGCCCGCTTCGGCTGGCGACTGTATCGCGCCTTGTTCAAGACCTACACAGAGAAGTTGTGGGGTGTGCCGGTGAGCGAGATGCCGGCCGACTGGGCAGCCCAGCGAGTGAAGGGTCTCACGCTCGGCAACGCAATCGTGAACGCCCTGCTGCCCAAGCGGAACCAGAAGGACATCACCTCGCTCATCGAGGAGTTCCAGTACCCCAAATACGGGCCTGGAATGATGTGGGAAGCGTGTCGAGACAAGGTAATCGAACAGGGTTCCAAAGTGATCTTGGAGACCTCGGTGACCAAGATCCGCCACGCGGACGGCAGGGCCACCAGCGTGATTGCCGACCACCAGGACGTCGGCCAAACCGAGTACGAGTGCACCGAGATCATCTCGTCTATGCCGATCTCGCAGCTTCTTGAAGCGATGGACCCGCCAGTGCCGCAGGAGGTCAAGGCGGCAGCTGGGGACCTGCGTTACCGCGACTACATGATCGTTGCCTTGGCAATGCGTGAAGAGCTGATCGACTTCGACGATAACTGGCTCTACATCCACGACCCCGATGTTCGCACCATGCGTATCCAGAACTTCGGCTCCTGGTCGCCATACATGGTCAAGAAGGGTCGGAACACCCTCGGCCTCGAGTACACGGTCTGGGAGGGCGACGACGAGTGGAATGCAGACGACGACTGGCTAGTCAAGCGGGCGAAGAGTGAGCTCGATCAGCTTGGACTGTGTAAGGCCGGCGAGATCGAGGCCGGCTACGTCGTGCGCCAAGCGAAGGCGTACCCGCTCTACGACGAGCACTATCGGGCCAACGTGGACGTCCTCCGTACCTGGCTCGCGGAGCATGTAGCCAACGTCTACCCCGTTGGGCGCAATGGCATGTTTCGGTATAACAATCAGGATCATTCGATGCTGACGGCCATGCTCACCGTGGAGAACATCACCACAGGTACCACCCACGACGTGTGGGAGGTCAACGTCGAGGAGGAGTACCACGAAGAGGCCGCTTCTCGGGTCAAGGAACGCGCCGCTGGCCAGCACGGCACCGGCCGTGATGCTCCGATCATCAAGCGCGAGGTCATCGACGCGCACAAGCCCCAAGAGGTCACAGGTGGCAACCTCGCCGTCACAGACGAAGATGTCGGTACCCAGTTGGATTAGCTACCGACGTGTGATCGGCCCGGTCGATAAGGATCCACCCTTCCCCTGACCGGCCCGACCCCAGGCCAACACCGGCCGCACAGATCACTCCATCTACCGTAGGCAGCGGAGAGTTGGACAGTGACTGTCCGAGTGCAGCTCGACAGCCGACTACCAGGTGGGCGACGCCGAGTTCCCGCACCAGTGCTTGAAGGCGGTACACATGGCCGAGATGACCGTGTTGGCGAGCTGTTTTTGGCCCTCGACGTTGGGATGCACCCAAGTGTCGTTCAGGAACACCCACGAATTGCTTCCGGGCGGTTGGTGGCTGGCCCAACCACCGGGAACGGCGAAGGTGATAGAGGCTGATTTCCCGGTTTGTTCCCCGGCCTGGTTCACCTGATTCTTGATGTTGGCGTTGGCGAAATCGACGACGGCCTGAGCCTGGTCCCATTGACTCGTCTGTACACGCGGGTTTCCCTCCGTGGGGAGGGACTTGCTGGTGCATGCCATGCCTTGCGCAGGGCCGACAAAAACATTGGGTAAGGGTTGCCACGTCCCGAAGCTCCAAGGACACTCCGCCGGATAGCCGAGCACCACCACATGGTTGCCGTTGTCGAGCAGCGTCTTGTAAATGTTGCGTAGATGGGGACCCTGGTCGTTGGCGAGCCACTGATAGCCGAAACAGGTCACCACTCCGTTGATGCCGTTCCGGTTTCCGAGATACGGCGGCGCAGCGTCGCCGTTCACGATCGTCGAACTTGCGCACTGGCCGACGGAGGCGGGCCAGACCTCGACGTAGTCCGATAGCAACGGGTTGGCGCCCAGGGTCATCACCACGTAGCTGTCTTTGATCTTGGTCACCTCAGAGTTGAACGGGCCGCCGGTGTCCCAGTTGGCTGGCGTCGAGCCGGTCATTGCCCAGTCGTACACCGCGGCGGCAGTGGCAGGATTCTGCCTCCCGGCGATCACGTAGGGATAGGCGACAGTCGGTGCACCGGGACGCTTGACCCAGGGTCCAGCATCCCAAGGCTTACCCATGTCGTTGTTATCGGAGCACCGGTCGTCGACCGTGCCCTTGGCGACGGGTTGACAGACCTGCAGGCTGTTTTCACCGATCCACGCGTTGGCCATGGATTGGTCGACGCCACACTTGATGAAGTCCTTGTAGGTGCTGGCCTTCCCCTCAACGCCGCAATAGCCGAATCCGGCAGTGACGGAATCGCCGAGAAAATAGACGTTCGCAGCATTTTCAGGGGTCCGATGCCAGGTCACCGTCCAACGGGGCTCCGGATTCCTACTGCTGAGACCATTCACCGTCGAGGTGGTGCAGGTGAGGTTTCGAGCCGGGAGGGATGGATCGAGCCTCACGACCACACACGAAAGT
>DATAUC010000107.1:0-39097 GCA_036268485.1 Acidimicrobiales bacterium | reverse complement strand
TTTGATGGGACGTCCGGTCCGTAGGTGTGTCTCGATCAAAAAGCGGCCCATGTCCATAGGAGCACCCCTTGCCTTGGCGGTCTCCTATGTCTTGCCACATCCAGCGGAAACCCGGTCTCCTATGTCCCGAATTCACACACCGTTGGGGGTGCTGTGTGGCCTAGACCCTTTAGGCCGTACCACCGTTATGAGAGTTTGGTCGTGAGCTACCTGGAGGTAGTCCATGCCAAAACGCTCTGCGAGAGAATTCCCGGCAGGAAGTCCGCGATCGCCTACGTCTTGCCAACGGCGGCGGACCCGCCAAGGAGGTCATCGGCATCGGTCACGATGTCAACGGCACCCATCCGTTGGGCCTCGTCATGAGCTTGCATGAGCAACATTCGAGCCCGATCTTGCTCTCCGCTTCCGAGCAAGTGGCGACCCCACTCAAGATTGGTTCGAGCTGACCAGATTCTGGCTCCGATCATTTCGTGGAGCTCGGAAGCGGTGGAGAAGTGACGCTCAGCCGCCTCAGACCATCCGGCTCGTGACGCGAGCATGGCCAACCAGAGCGCGACCGGCGGCCAAGGGATAGCGATGGAAAATGGAATCTGAGTCACGGAGGATTTGAGCACCTCATATTGTCGGGTCGCGTGTTCTCGGGTGCCGACGCGAGCGACGATTTCAGCGCGGATGCACTGTAACAAGGTCCAGATTTGGTTCCGCTTTATCTCACCAGGATCCTCACAGAGAACGCTCTCAATGGCCCCGAAAGAGTCGCGCACGATTCCCTGCCGGACGAGAGCCAGCGCGACCACTGGGCGCCAAGCCGCAATCTCGGGATTTTCAGCTAGTTGTTGGTTGACTAAGTCCACAACCTCGGCGAGCCTCCCCTGAGCAAGCAATGCCACTGCAAACTGACTCGCAAACCATATGGACGCATCGGGATAACCACTCGACTGCCCGATTTCCAAGGCATGGAGAGCAGCGGCCTCTATTTCGACACCAGTGGATGTAACAGCCAGACGAGCGCAACGGACGGAAGCTTCCAACCATCGAAACGACGGGATGTTGATTTCCTCGGCCAGTTCACCCAAGCGAGCCAGCAAGCGATCAGCCAGAGCGATCTCAACGCTCTCATAGGCGATCACGGTGCCCCAGGCACAGGCCAGTGCAAGTTGATGCCTGTTGCCCATTCGTTCAGCAAACGACACAAGCGCTGGGAGGTCTGCGACCACATCCGGGCTCGTTTCTCCTTGAGTGTTAAGGAGCGACGCGACCCATACCTCAAGCAAACACTCCTCATCGTCCAAACGTCGAGCCATCGCCAGCGCTTCGGATATCAATTTCGCATTGCGCGGACTAGGCATGGGCCACACTGTTTCCGCCGCGAGCCTCGAGAGCAGTCGTGCTCGCATTGGTGAGTCAGCAGTATCCACCGCTACGAGAGCGTCCTCGAGGACAGCTACGAGTTCCATATCCCGGATTCCCGTGAAGCTGAAGAACCCTCGATGGTTGGCGATGCCTGCTTCGGCTAGAAGTTCGGCGTTATCGATAGATCGGGCCAGCGTGGCCGCCGCCATCAGGGTGGCGCGGTAGTCGGCTATTCCAGCCAGGCGTTGTGCGTTCCCCAGCGAGATGAGGAGCATGCAGCGGGTCTCCTCAGTTCCGCCCGCAACATCGACCATTTCGAGCGCTTGGTCAAAGAAGGCGACTGCCTGATCGAATCCAAACTGTTCGAGCGCGCGTTCGCCAGCGGCTCTCGCATAAACGACCGCTCGGTTGTCAATGGTTCCTGAGCGGCTCAAATGGAACACGAGAATGGCAGGGTCTGCCACGTGCCGACGCTCGAGAGATTGGGCGATTTCACGATGCCGGGTGGCCTTGCGAGGCGCGCTGAGTTCGTCATAGAGGGTTGAACGGACCAGCGCGTGGGTGAACTCGAATCCACCGCTTTGGGTTTCCTTCAAGAGCAATGCGTTAGTGGCCTCATCCAAGGCATCAAACGCTGCGTCCTCCGACAAGCCAGAAACTTCGATTAACACGCTCACGTCGAGGACGGTGCCAAGAACCGAGGCCACACCAAGCAAGACATTGGCTGATTCGCTGAGTCGACTCAGACGGCGACCCACCGCATCTCGGATGCCTGCGGGGATGCCCCACTCGGAAATCTCCAAATCGGTCGTCCACACCCCGTCTCGTTGGACTATGTGTCCTGTATCGATCAAGCCTCGCAGGATCTCTTGGAGATAGAACGGGTTGCCGTTCGACTCAGACCACAGCGCCTGAGCCAACTCGGCGGGGTCGCGTTCCAAGTGCTCGCCCGCGGCACTTACGAGCAACTCACTGACCCCCGACACGTCAAGCCCGTTCAAGCCCAATCTGGTGACGCACGGTTCCTGTCGGAGGTCAGCCAAAACTTCCGCCAGCGGATGCTTGCGATCCACATCCGTATCCCGATACGTGGCGATCACCAGAAGACGTACTGGCTCCGTCGATCGTAAGAGGTGACGCAAGAGGAGCAATGTCGGCTTCTCTGCCCACTGCAGATCGTCCAGCACCAAGACAACCGTCGATCGCGTCGAGAGTCCGGACAGACATTGAGCGACAGCGTTAAAGAGGCGATATCGGTCCGTCTCGGGATCAGAGGTCGGGGCAGAACGGACACCCGGATACTTCCGGACAAATTCGGGCACCAATCTGACCAGCTCACCTGCATGCGACTCGGAAAGCGGAAGATTCATTTCGCACGCCGCCACTTGCGCAAGAACTTCGATGAAGGGCTGAAATGGGACGCCCATGTCCTGTTCACAGGCGCCAAAAAGGATGATGGCCCCGAGGTCGTGGGCCTGTCGGGCCAACTCGGCCGCCAGACGCGTCTTGCCAATCCCGGGTTCGCCCGAAATCATCACCGCCCGTATCTTTCCGGCCTCGGCCTCCTTCAGCTCTCTACGGAGGGCTTCGGTCTGCACGGCTCGGCCCGAAAATGGAAGCGGTGACCGCGCCGAGAGGCGGATTGGATAGGGAATACCTTCATGGTCGATATCGGGTGGCTCCCAGCTGACGATCACAACCGGAACTGGGGCAGGAAGGCCTTTGAGTTCTTGCACGCCGGCTGGGGTGAACACGTGACTCCCACGACCCCGGGCCAATTGCCTGACGATTTCAGCCGCCAGGATCTGCCCGCCCGTCGCCCCGGCACACAGGCGAGATGCCTCATTGGCAGCCGTTCCGAAACAGTCCCCGTCCTCAATCACCACATCACCCGAAGATAGGCCTATACGGATTTCGAGTGCGGCCATGCCTGAAATGCGGTTGTGCTCGTAGGCAGCTTGCTGAATGGCAACCGCCGAAGAAAGCGCATTGGACGCACTAGAGAACAAGGCGAGCACCCCGTCGCCCGTTCCCTTCACAATCGAGCCACCCTGGGCCTCCACGGCGATACGAAGGTATTCGTCATGGACTCGGCGAAGGACATCGGCTTCCTCTTCACCGAGAGTGACCCGCTGGAGCGTAGACCCGACCAAATCCGTGACCAAGATCGTCGCGGTCTGCACTTCAGCCATGTCCACCACCGAGATCGTACGGTCCATGATTCTAAGATTGCAATGGGCATGGCCGCAGGCGTAGTCGACGCCAATTTTGTGATGCCAGTCGCGGACGCTGCCCGCAATCGGCGGGATCTTGGTGGTCATGCCTTCAACCGCTAGCCACCAGATCCGCAACGATCAGTACGAACTCCGGGTCTGGAGCCAATCGACAAATCTCTTGAACCTATGGCAGTTCCGGCCAGAATCGTTCGAATACCGTCCCGTTGGGGGTGCCTTTTGGCCTAGACCCTTTAGGCCGGACGCTGTTATGAGAGTTTGGTCGTGAGCTACCAGGAGGTAGTCCATGCCAAAGCGGGTCTATGCCTTGCTCGCAGCTTTCAGGCGCGCGTCGTAGTTGTTCGCAAGGGACAGAAGAGCTTCTGAGCAATCACCGGCGAAGCACGAGCCGTGCATCACGGCAAGCGTGGACGGTGCCAGATCAGCGAGACCTCGGATCGTCGACCCGGTGGTGGGCGTCAGGCACGAAGCCCCGAAGACGTCCTCGGCCTGTGAGGCCGCTTCGACGATGTCATCGGTGGTCACGGCGGGTCCATTTCCCAGTTGAGTGAACAGATCGCCGCACAAGAGGGTACCTGTGGTCTCCTCGAACAACACCCTTGCTTCCCATCCGTGGGGCACGTGTGGTGTGTCGATGTGGCGGACCCGGTGGGCACCCAATTCAATGACCTGCCCGTCCGCCAACATCACTGGCGGACGGGTCGCGAGGTCGTTGAGTGACACCATGCATCCCATGGCCCCATGGGCGACTTCGGCGCGTGGCGCCACCTCGAGCAGCTCGTTCATGGAACCGCTCTCGTCGGCCTCCAGATGGCCGAAGGTGATCCAACGAAGGCTCTCGAGTGGGGTGAGAGCGGCGATGGCATCGGTGACCGCTGGAAACATGTGGTGCAATCCTGTGTGGAACAACAAGGGCTCGTCATCAACGATGAGGTACTGATTGAATGTGAAGCCGGTCGGCCCGATATCCGGTACAAAAGTCGAGAACCGGTAGATGTGGTCCGCAACTTCGTCGATTTGAGTGTCCATGACGTGTCTCCTTCACATTTCGTAGGGCTGGCGAGGGTATGCATCCATCGATTGATGGGCTGAAATTGCGGATCGCGGCATGCTGATTGCTCGAACATCGTCTGCATCAGAACAACACTTCGGTTTGGAGGAGGCCAATGGCGCCGCCGTTATCGCGCCCGGACACGATGCGACAGAACTCCAGGGCATCGAGTTCGTGACGTTCTCCTCCCACTCCGCGACTGAAGACCCCACCGGCCGGTCCGCCGAGTACGAGCTCGTACGACTGGCCGTGGCGCTCGGCCCAGTCACCAACCATCGCCGCCACCAGACGGCCGTCGTGTCCCGCATTGAGCACCATTGGACGACCCGTGGCGCGACAGATATCGAGTCGATGCATCCACACATCGCGCGTGTAGACGGTATCGACCAGATAGCCCAGCGTCATGCGCCCGAAGGGCCCGGCATCAATCCGAACAAGACGCCGCATCACGCGTGGAACCTTCTGTCGACCCATCACAGCCCGGGGCGCGGTGCCCTCAATCCGGCTCAGAAGTGCATCGGGACTTAGCGAGGCTCGCTCGGCGATTTGCAGTGCCGTCAGTTCGTCCACCATCGGAGATCCAGAAACGCGTGCGCGCTTCTTGGCGGTACCGATTTGGTGAGCCATCTCCCTTATGGAGGCGTTCTGATCCATATTTGCCAAGAGGTGGGCCACCATCGCCCGCACGTCCCAAAGCGTGCAGTCGGTCATTCGTAACCAGTCCTGCGGCTCCAGCGAGCGCAGCACGTCAAGAAGCCGCTCGTATTCAGTGGCACCGAGCCTCATCGCTTCGCGATGCGCCGGAAGTGTGGTCACTGGGGCGGTGGTAGCCGTCATCGTTCGTTCCCTTCTGGTCTGAATTATGAGGAGTCGCCTGATTCACGTGGGCGAGAAACATGTCGCATGCCTCGTCAACCAAGCGCAACCATCGATCCCCACCAGGATCATTCGCGATTTGCTGATCGGCGAGCCCTGAGGTGAACGCGGTGTAGATGTCCTGGTGCGCAGGAGTCGTCACTCCACTGCCGGCCAGGGCCCCGTAGGCTCGTTCGAGCATGCGGACGGCCAACGCGTAGGACTCCTCTGATGGCGTAAAGCCAGGAAGTGTCCGCTGAAAGAGGAGTTGATATCGAGCCGGATCTTCGGTGCAGAACTCGAGGAACGCACGCACCCGGGCCTTGAAAATGTCTGCTCCCGCAGCTGGATTGAAGATGGCGTCCCGCCCCGACATGGCTTCATAGCCCTGTTTGAACATGGCGTCATAGATGGCGTTCTTCGAGTCGAAATACGAGTAGAGCGACGGCGGCCGCATGCCGACCGCTTGGGCCAGATCGCGCAATGAGATTCCAGCCAACCCTTCGGATCGGGCCAACCTCCAGCTGGCTTCCAGTATTTGGTCCCGTGTAGCCCTATGGCGTTCAGCTCGCCTATCTCTAGCCGGTTGTCCTAACACCATTAGGATACCCTAATCCCGTTAGATATCGAATGTCAACTGCCCGCGGGCCGGCAAGATCTCCGGAATTCAGGGTCGGCGACCTGAGAGCTCGAAACTGCCGCGGGACGGTTTGTTGGAGCACCTGGTGATGCGCCAACGATCGCAAGGCCCCGTTTGGATCACCCTTTTCTGATCCTTCCCATTGCGCATTCGACAATGCAACGCAATGATGGGCGCCGAGGGGCGGCCGAAAGGACGGTGCAGCATGGCACTCGGGATCTACTTCGTACACGTGGGTTTCACCCCTGAGAAGTACGACGCTGTCATTGCGAAGCTCGATGAAGTCGGTGCAGGATCGCCCAAGGGGAGGTCCTACCACGTGGCACTCGAATCAGACGGTGCTGTCCAGGTCTTCGATATTTGGGATTCGCAAGAAGACTTCGACGCATTCGGAGCCACCCTGGTTCCAATTCTCACTGACTTCGGTGTCGAGCTTTCAGAACCCATGGTCGCCACCGTGCACAACGTGCTCAAGGGCTGAGCAGTTCACCTCACGCACGCCGAACTTGGTGTGAAGCCTTCAAAGGCAGGCTAAGGGATGAGTTTTGACACATATGCGCCATACGGGTCCTAGTCGAATCGACGCTACGCGTTGTCACTTGGAACGTCTGGGGCCGCTACGGGCAGTGGCAAGAACGCCAATCTAGAATTGAAAAGGAGCTTGGCGCGCTGCACCCGGACATCACCTGCCTGGTCGAGTCGTGGTCGATCGCTGATCCCAACCAGGTCGAGCAACTGGAGCACCATTTCTTCGCCGGGGATTGGCAGCAGGACGACTGGGTCTCTGGTATCGGCCTGGTGTCGCGGTGGCCCATCTCAATGAGCGAACGACGACCGCTTCAAGCACAGGATGGCTCGGGCGTCGGTGACTGCGATAGGCCATCCGACTCGCTGTGAACTGGTCGGCGTCCCGCCGGAAGACCGTCTCCAGCTATGTGGATCATTATGGAGCTGTTGCCGATCTGCGGTGAAGAAGCAGAGTATGGGCCTTGGCCTACCTTTTGCCACCCGCCGCAGTCTCCCTGAGAAGGTCGTCGACCCTGGACACAATGTCAATGGCGCCCATTCGTCGAGCCTCGTCATGAGCCTGCATGAGTAGCGTTCGAGCCCGACCTTCCTCTCCGCTTCCGAGCAAGTGGCGACCCCACTCAAGGTTGGTTCGAGCTGACCAGATTTTGGCTCCGATCGTTTCGTGAAGCTCAGCCGCGGCGAAGAAGTGTCGCTCCGCCACATCGGGCCATCCAGCTCGAGACGCCAACATGGCCAACCAGAGCGGGACGGATGGCCAAGGAATAGCGGTGGAGAAGGGGATCCGGACGACCGAGGATTCGAGCACTTCATAGTGCCTGGCCGCCTGTTCTGAGGTGCCGGCGAGAGCAACAACCTCAGCTCGGACGCACTGCATGAGAGTCCAGACTTGGTTCTTCCTTGTCTCACCAGGATCCTCGCCGAGAAGATCCTCAATCGCTCCCGAGGCGTCGCGCAGGATTCCCTGTCGGACAAGAGCCAGAGGCACCACCGCGCGCCAAGCCCCGATCTCAGGATTCTCCGCTATTTGTTGGTTGACCAGATCCACCACCTCGGTCAGCCTCCCCTGAGCAAGAAGGGCAACAACGAACTGCACGGCAAACCACAGGAATGCATCGGGGTACCCGGTCAGCTGCCCGATCTGCAAGGCCTGGTGAGCGGCTGCCTCTATCTCGACCCCAGTAGATGTGACGGCCAGACGAGCGCAACGAACTGAGGCTTCCAGCCAGCGATAGACCGGAATATTGATTTCGTCAGCCACCTCGCCCAAGCGGGCCAGCAATTGATCGGCCAGGTCGATCTCAAGACTCTCGAAGGCAATCACGGTGCCCCAGGCACAGGCCAGTGCGAGTTGATGGATATTGCCCATTCGCTCCGCGAACAAGACGAGCGCGGGAAGGTCAGCCACAACATCGGGGTTGTTTTCTCCCTGCATGTTGAGGAGTGACGCCACCCATACTTCGAGCAAGCACTCTTCATCGCCCAACCGACGGGCCATGGCGACAGCTTCCTCTACCAATTCCGCATTTTGCGGACCCGGGATGGGCCACACCGTTTCCGTTGCCAATCTCGAAAGCAGTCGTGCGCGTGTTGATGAGTCAGCGCCACCGATCGCCACAAGGGCATCTTCGAGGACCGCCACGAGTTCTTCGTCCCGGAATCCCGTCGAGCTGTAGAACCCACGATGGTTGGCAATGCCCGCTTCGGCCAGAAGATCGGCGCTGCCAATCGACCGGGCCAGATCGGCTGCCGCCAGCAAGGTGGCGCGGTAGTCGGCGATGCTCGCCAGGCGTTGTGCGTTGCCCAGTGAGATGAGGAGCGCACACCGGGTCTCTTCGGATCCACCTGCGTCCTCGACCATTTCAAGCGCTTGGCCGAAGAAGGCAGCTGCCTGATCGAATCCGAGCTGTTCGAGGGCGCGTTCGCCGGCGACTCTCGCATACTCGACCGCTCGGGAGTCGACCGTCCCTGACCGGCTCAAATGGAACGCCAGGACGGCAGGATCTGCCGCCCCCTGACGTTCGAGGGATTCGGCGATCTCACGATGTCGCGTGGCCTTGCGAGGCGCGCTGAGCTCGTCATAGAGGGTCGAGCGCACCAGGGCATGGGTGAATTCGAATCCACCGATCTGAGTCTCCTTCAACAGCGACGCCCCGGTGGCCTCATCGAGCGCATCGAGCGCGGCGTCTACCGACAGACCCGAAACCTCGGCCAACACGCGCACGTCGAGCGTGGTGCCAAAGACCGAGGCCACGCTCAGCAAGGTATTGGCCGATTCGCTCAACCGACTCAGACGGCGTCCCACCGCGTCTCGGATGCCTTCGGGGATGCCCCACTGGGAGATCTCCAGATCCGTGGTCCACACCCCGTCCCGCTGGACGAAGTGTCCCGTATCGATCAGGCCCCGCAGGATCTCTTGAAGAAAGAACGGATTGCCGTTCGACTCAGACCACAGTGCCTGAGCCAGCTCGGCGGGATCACGATCCGAACGCTCTCCCGAGACGCCGTCAAGCAGCTCGTTGACCCCGGCCACATCCAGACCGTTCAGGCTCAAGCGGCTGACGCACGGTTCTCTTCGAAGATAAGCCAGGATCTCAGCCAAGGGATGCGTGCGATCCACATCGGTGTCCCGGTACGTGGCGATCACCAGAAGGCGCGCTGGTTCGGTCGCTCGTAGGAGGTGACGCAGGAGAAGCAATGTCGGCTTCTCCGCCCACTGCAGATCGTCGAGCACCAAGACGACCGTCGATCGTGTCGAGAGTCCGGCCAGGCATCGTGCAACAGCATTGAAGAGTCGATATCGGTCCGTCTCAGGATCCGCGGTCGGGGCCGGACTGACGCCCGGATACTTCCGGACAAACTCGGGTACGAATCTCACCAGCTCACGTAGAGGTGCATCGGGAAGTCCGAGATCCAACTCACAGGCGGCCACCTGCTGAAGTGCCTCGACGAAGGGCTGAAATGGGGCGCCCATGTCCTGGTCGCAAGCGCCGAAGAGGACAATGCCCCCGAGATCGTGGGCTTGTCGAGCCAACTCAGCCGCCAGACGCGTCTTGCCGATCCCAGGCTCTCCCGAGATCATGACCGCTCGTATTTTCTCAGCCTCGGCCTCCTTCAGTTCGTCGCGGAGCGCTCGGATCTGCATAGCTCGTCCCGAAAATGGAAGCGGTGACCGCGGCGAGAGGCGGGGCGGAAAGGGAACACCCACACGGTCGATGTCGGGTGGCTCCCAGTCAACGATCACCACCGGGACCGGCGCAGGAAGTCCTTCGAGCTCGCGCATGCCGCCTGTAGTGAATACATGCCTGCCACGAGCCTGGGACAACTGCCGGACGATTTCGGCCGCCAGGATCTGCCCGCCCGTCGCCGCCGCGCATAGACGGGAGGCTTCATTGGCAGCCGTTCCGATGCAGTTCCCGTCCTCAAGGACGACATCACCCGAAGAGAGACCTATGCGGATCGCGAGAGAGCCCATGCCTGAGGTGCGGTTGTGCCCATAAGCCGCCTGCTGCATGGCGACGGCCGAGGAGATCGCATTGGACGAGTCAGAGAACAGTGCGACCACTGGGTCGCCTGTCCCCCTCACAACCGAGCCTCCATTGGCCTCGACGGTTAGACGGAAGTATCGATCGCGGACACGGAGAAGCACATCGGCCTGCTCCTCACCAAGAGCGACCCGCTGGGACGTCCAGCTGACTAGATCTGTCACGAGGATTGTCGCCGTCTGGATGTCAGACATGTCCCACCGCCGGAATCGTACGATCGGGACTCTGGTGGCCGCAATCGACCTGGCCCAGGACTCAGTCGAGGGTGGCGAGAAGTTCCTCGGTCTTGGAGACGAACGTCACGTAGCCCTTGGCCTGCGAATAAATGTGAGTCTCTCGCAAGAGTTCGATGGCGCGCTGAAGGTCGCCTTCACCCTGTCGAGCGAGCAAGGTCTTCGCCCACTGGTACCCGTTAATAGCCCGCGGCCGAGCAGTGCCACAAGCGTCGATGGCCTGGGCTGCCGACGCATGGTGGGCCACCGCCGTGTCGAGGTCGCCGAGGGTCCGGGCCGTCACGGCGAGACTCATTTCGACCGGTCCCCAGTACCCAACACCGTTGCACGCGTGCAGGAGCCGATAGGGCAAGAGCCGGTCGTAGAGGATGGCGGCGCAGATTGGATCTTCGACCCCGAACCCGAGGGCGAGCGACAGCAACATGTGAGCGACAAGCCAGAATTGGTCCATCGGAATCTCATTGAGGATGCGTGGCCCATCCTGGAGCAATTCAGCCAGCTCAGTGTCCCGCCCGCTGAATGCGAGGGCAAGTGCGATCCCGGACTTCCAGGCCACAACTCCCGGTGAAAGGGTGATGGCCTGAGTGAGAACAGTGACCATGGTGTCGGGCTCGCCCCCGTAGGCCCAGTGTTCAGCCATGCGGCCGGCATAGAACTGGAGAGTGTCGGCCCAGGCCGCCTGCTGGCCCAGTTCCAGTGCCACCTGTGCGAGCTCCTGCGCCTCTTCGTGGTGACCCAGCGCGTCGAGTGTGGTGCCGTAGTCGAAGAGCGCGCGCGATCGAAGGCCCGGCTGGCCTGTCTGGTCAGCGATGGCCGCAGCTTCCTTCATTCGCTCGTGCGCAGCATTGAGAGCGCCCACGGTAAAAAGCGCGGAAGGGCGGCGGGCGAAGACGCGCAGTTGTGGGTCCCCGGTCGCATCCGCGTATGTGGTGAGCACATCGGCCTCGTCGGCCAGAGTGGCGTACCGATCAGGGAGAAGACAGGCGTAGAGACGTCGGATCCCGACCCGGGCCTTGACGACAATATCGGGGAGCGCATCGGCAATGGCAACGGCCTCGTCGGCTGCGTCGGCGACGCGCCTATGGTCGCCGGTGAAGTGCAGTTCGAGGGCCTGCAGGGAAAGTAGTTCGGCCCGCTCCGCCGTCGGTTCCGGGCCCGCCAACTGAAGGGCGTCGGCGACCAGTTCCAGCAGTTCGTGATCGACGTCTCCAATGGCGCTGGAAAAGCCGCGGTTGGTGGCAATGACGGCTCGCACAACGCGCCGGACATCGCCGACGCTGACAGCGAGGCGCGCCGCCTCGAACAAGGTCTGGCGAGAGTCACCATTGCCGGTTCGCCGCTGCGTTTCACCGATGCCGGTGAGGAGATCGATGTGGGGCGGTGTGCCCTCCGAAACGAACGGGAGTCCCTGGCGATACCACTCCGCTGCCTCGGCATCGGCCAGGACAGCGAGGGCGCGATCGCCGGCGGCGAGACATGCAGCGGCGGTCGCTGTTTCCCCACCGAGCGGCGCGCAGGCGAGCAAGTGGCGGGCCTGTTGCGTGGGTTCGTTCTCGAATACGTGGGAGGCCCGCAAGTGGAATTGCGCCTTGCGGGTGGCGGAGACGGTGCTGTCGAGAGCCGAGCGGACGAGCGCGTGTACGAACCGGTAGACGCCCACCGCAGTCTCCTCGACCAGTCGTGCCGGAACGGCTTCGTCAAGAGCGTCGAGGGTCACGTCCGTGGTAAACCCGCTGACCGTCGCTAGGGCCGTGACGTCCACGTCTCGGCCGAGGACTGCGGCCACGCCCAGAATGTCTCTCGCCGGCGGTGAGAGACGCTGCACCCGGGACAGGATGACATCTCGCACCCCCTCAGGAACGGCCGAAGCGTCAAAGCCCGCCTCGGAGTCGGTACCGTGGCGGAGCAGCTCGCCGCAGTAGAACGGGTTCCCGGCCGTCTCTTCAAACAAGGCCCGGGCCAAGGCGCGGGACGCCTGGCCCCGGGGGGCGTCTTCCATCAAGACCGTCAGTTCCTCAACCGTCAATCCGGACAACGTGAAACGCTCGGACCCATCCATTCTCCGCATGTCAGTGAGCATCGCCGTCATGGGATGTTCCGAATCGATGTCGGTGTCGCGGTAGATGCCGATCACCAGCAGGCGGGCGGACTCTGCCGCCCGGAGGACGTGGGTGAGCAACAAAAAGGTGGGGAGGGCCGCCCAATGGAGGTCATCAATGACCAGGACCAGGCCCGCTGGTTCAGCGGCCGCCGTCAACCACGAGGCGACCGCCTGGAATAGCCGGTACTGCTCCGTCTCCGGATCGCTTCGAAGCGGTTCGTCCAGACCGGGCACCAATTCGGCCAGTTCGGGCAGCAGGCGCACGAGTTCGCCGGGATGGCGTCCCAATCTGGATGGGAGCTCTCCTGGCGACGTGCGCTCGGCGAAGAAATTGAGGACCTCGACGATCGGTTCGAACGGGACTCCGAGGCCCTCTTGGCAGCGCCCGTAGAGCACGGCTCCGCCGGCGGCATGAATCGATCGGGACGCCTCCGCTGCCAGCCGGGTCTTTCCCACACCGGGCTCACCGGCAACCAGAACACTCCCCGGCTCCCCGGCCGTTGCCCTCTGCCACGCGACGTCGAGGAGCTCGAGCTCCTTCATGCGACCGGCGAAGCCCATGTCGCCGGCCACGTCGAGCAAAGCGGGAAATGGCAATCTCTCGGTCTCGGCCGGTGTGGCCCACTCGACCTCGACGGTGACGACCGATTCGGCCAGGCCCTTCAGCGTCTGTTCCCCGACAGAATTGAAGCGGTGTTGGCCGCGGCCTTTCACCATGAGGCGAACGACGTCGGCCGCAAGGATCTGCCCCCCGTCGGCCGCGTTGCACAACCGGGCTGCCTCCACTACCGGCGTCCCGAAGCAGTCGCCGCCATCGACGGTGATATCTCCGGCTGACATGCCCATGCGCAGGACGAGCGGCAGGTCAGGATTGCGCAGCGTCTGGGCCTGCGCCGCCTGCTGGATCGCAACCGCCGCCGACAGCGCACCGCTCGCCTCGCCAAAGGTGGCCATCACCCCGTCGCCCATCCCCTTCACGACGAAGCCGCCGTGGGTTTCGACAGCGGTACGGGAAAGCCGGTCGTGGACCCGTCGGAGTCGCTCCGCGTGTTCGTCTCCGATGCGGGACATCAACGCAGTCGATCCCACCAGATCGGTCACCAGGATGGTGGCAGTGTGCGACAAGGTCTTCTCCTCAAACCAGAAGCCAAAACACTACCCTGATCTGCGCTTTTCCATTGCAGCTCGACCGGTTGGTGATTATCCTCTTGGAAACCTCGCAAGGGTGACAGAGCGACAGCGGACACTGGTCCGCGGATCGTCGCTACAGGAAGGGAGTGACCGTGACCGAAGCCGATCTCGAGACGAGCGAAGAATCCCCGCCGCAATGGCAGGGAGTCAACCATCTCGCGCTCATCACCTCGGACATGGATGCAACGGTCCGCTTCTATCACGGCACTCTCGGAGCGAAGCTCGTCGCCACCATCGGTACGCCCAACTTCCGCCACTATTTCTTCGAGTTCGGTCCGAACTGCACGGTGGCGTTCTTCGAATACAGCGGGTCAACCACTCAGGGTTTTGCGAAGGCGGCCGGTGTGCCCGACCCCCGAGCGGTGCAATTCGATCATCTGTCACTGAACCTGCCGGACGAGGAATCGCTCAACCGGCTTCGGCGCCGCCTCAAGGCGGCTGATTGCGAAGTGACGGACGTCGTCGACCACGGGTTTATCCGCTCGGTGTACTTCACCGACCCCAATGGGATCGCGCTTGAGGCCTCCTGGTGGGTGCGCAACGTGACCAGTCAGCCCGCCGACTTTGACGAGCAGGATGTGTTCGGGGACCGAACCCCCGTCCCCGCCGTCCAAGAGCTGATACGGACGGGCGGACTCTCGAGTACCCCCAGCACCCGACTCAGCTGAGCGTCACGATGCACCGCTAGACGCCTAATCGAGGCATGCGGGCCGGAACTCGCCGCTCCAACTTGGAATAGCGTCCCGTCGGGTTGCTCGGGATTTTCCTTCTAGGCGAGGTGGCACATGGCTGTAGTCAACAATGCGGTCTACGTGGACGGGAAGCGCAGCGCCGATCCACGCACCCTCGACGAGACGTACGAACTGCTCCATGAGCGTCGGGGCATGGCCTGGATAGGTCTCTACCGGCCCGACGTGGAAGAGATCCGGTCGGTGGCCCGGGAGTTCGAACTGCACGAACTGGCCGTGGAAGACGCCGTGGCGGCCCACCAGAGGCCGAAACTCGAGCGCTACGGCACGACCCTTTTCACGGTGCTGCGGCCGGCTCGTTACATCGACGAGACCGAAGAGGTCGAGTTCGGTGAACTGCACATCTTCACCGGTCCGGATTTTGTCGTGACCATTCGTCACGCCGAAACCCCGGACCTGAGCAAGGTACGCAAGAGGCTGGAGCAGGCGCCCGAGTTGCTGCGTCTTGGGCCGGAAGCGATTCTCTACGCCATCATCGACCAGGTCGTCGACGAGTACGCCCCCGTGGTGGCCGGTCTGGAAAATGACATCGACGAGATCGAGGATCAGCTCTTCAAGGGCGACCCGGCGGTGGCCCGACGCATCTACGAGCTTTCCCGGGAGGTGATCGAGTTCCAGAGAGCGACCCAACCACTGCTCGTCATGCTGCACGCCCTCGAAGGGGGATTCGACAAATATGACGTGGAGTTGGAACTGCGCCGCAATCTGCGCGACGTCAGCGACCATGTGATCCGGATCGCCGAGCGGGCCGACTCGTTCCGATCCCTTCTCCAAAATGCCCTCATGGTGCACAGCACGCTGGTCAGCCAACGACAGAACGACGAGATGCGCAGCCTGACCGAGACCAGCGTGGCGCAGAACGAGGAGGTCAAGAAGATCTCCGCCTGGGCCGCCATCGGGTTCGCGCCCACCATTGTCGGCACGATTTACGGCATGAACTTCAAGCACATGCCGGAACTGAGCTGGTACTACGGCTATCCACTGGCGGTGGCGCTGATGGTGACGCTTTCGACGGCCCTCTACATCCTCTTCAAACGGCGCAACTGGTTGTAGTCGTGGCCCACCCCGATGTGTACGTCGAATCCCACGGGCCGGAGACCTCACCCGCCCTCATCCTGGTCCACGGTGCGCCCGACCGGTCGACCAGTTTTCGGGCCGTCCTGGCGCGCCATGGCGACCGGCGGGTGATCGTCTATGACCGGCGCGGTTACGGCCGTTCGATCGAAGCCACGGCGGCGCGATCGATGCGAGACCACGCCGACGATCTACTCGCCATTGCCGGCGCCTGTCCTGAACCACCCGTCGTGGTTGCTCACAGCTTTGGTGCGAACGTCACCATGCTGGCGGCGAGCCTGCAACCCCGGGCCTTCCGCTCCCTTGGCCTGTGGGAGCCACCGCTGTTGTGGGTCGACTGGTGGCCCGAACGGATCAAGACCTACAACGTCTCAGTTGCCAAGTCTGACGACCCGGCCCGTGAGGTCGATCGGATGAACCGATGGATCCTGGGCAAGGAGAAGTGGCTGGACCTCCCCGCTGAGGTAGGCGACCTGCGCCGGGCCGAAGGGGTGGCCTTTCAGCTCGACATGGCGTCGGAGCTGGAGGCCCCGTGCGATTTCGCCGATCTGGTGGTTCCGGCCCTGGTGGGCTACGGAACGGCCACGACAGAGGATCACATTGCGGGCGCCAAGTGGCTGGCCGGTCAGCTGCCCAATGGCGAGCTGCACGTCGTTCCCGACGCTGGCCATTTTGCGCCTCGAACCCATCCCGAGGAGTACGCCGCCTTCATGACGGCGGCAGCCAACCTCTCCTGAGTCCAGGGTAAGGAGATCTCAGTCCGGCAGGGTGTACGAGTGCTCGAACTCGTCCTGAAGGACGGTGGCCACCTTGTGCGTGGTGTCGACCACCAGTTCCTCCTCCAGCGTCCGCACCCGGTAGGTCCAACCATCCGGCGGGGCCAGACGATCGCCCAGCGTCGAAAGACTGGATTCGTCGGTGGTGGGATCGACGGCCAGGCAGTAGGCCTGCATGACGTAGACCTGACCGTCGGGTGCCACGAGCTCGTAGACCGGCTTCCCGGCATCAAAGAAGAACACGGCGCCCCGGTGGACGTGGTTGTCGGTGTAGGGCGATGTCTTCGGATTGTCACCGAGATCGATCACGGCCAGCCGGCGCATCAGCAGCCCGTTGAACTCCCGCAGCACGGGCTCCATGGTGTTCACCTTCTGCCCGATGCCGTCGATGACCCAGTGCCGCGGGCCGTTGAGCTTGACCAGAAGGGCGCCGAGGTCCTGGGCGATGACAACCGGATCGAGTCCGGTCCAGAGCTCCTCGGGACAGTCGTTGAGGAACTGGGTCCCGAACACCTCCGCCTCGAAGTGGCCGTCCCGGGCGAAGACGGCAATGACTTCCCCGTAGCGGATGCCGCGTACATCGTCGATGAGCCGGGGCGTTTCGCTCGTCATGGTGGGTCATTCTGCCCCGTGAGGGCGGCGATCGCCGGGGGAAATGCTTCCACGCGTCGACGATCGCCTCGGTGGCGCCTCAGTCCCCGGTCGAGGGGTCGATCATGGTGTTGATCTGCGAGATCTTGTCGGCCGGGAACCCACCACAGCGGGCGTGCTCGAACAGGATGTCCTGATCGGGTGCGATGTACACGCAGTAAAGCTTGTCGTCGGTCACAAAGCTCTCGAGCCAGCGGATCTCCGGGCCCAGGTCACTGATGACCTTGTTCGACTTCTGGCTGATGTCATGAAGCTCCGTCGGAGACAAATCCCCTGCTCCGGGTAGCTCCCGCTCAATCATGTACTTCGGCATGATCCCGCCCTTTCGTGGTACCGTACTAAGAGTATCTCTCTCACATACGATCGGTACGTCATTATGCATACTCAAAGTATGGTTGTCAAGGACAAGCGTGTCATCCAGGGCGACGCCACCAGGGCGGCGCTGATCGGAGCGGCCCGGGATCTCTTCGGGGAGCACGGGTACGTCGACACGTCCATTGATGACGTGGCCAACAAAGCCGGCGTGACCAAGGGAGCGCTGTACCACCACTTCAAGGGCAAAGAGGACCTGTTCCGGGCCGTCTTTGAGCAGGTGCACCGCGAGGTGTCGGATCAGGCCGTGGCCGAATTCCTCGGGCCGGACTCCTGGGAATCACTGCTGCGAGGCTGCGCCCTCTGGGTCGATGCCCACCTCAACCCTGCGGTACGGCGCATCGTCCTCCAGGACGCCCGGGCCGTCCTCGGGTGGAACGAGGTGAGGGCCATCGAAAACCGCTTCAGTGCCGTGGCCCTGCGTGGCGCATTGCGCAAAGCCATGCACGCCGGCGTCATTGAGAAGGAGCCGCTACGGCCGTTGGCCCTCCTGCTGATCGGGATGCTGAGCGAAGCGTGCCTTTACATCGCCGAAGCCGATGACCCGGTGGAAGCCCGGGCTGAAGTGCGGGTCCTGGTCATCAAGATGCTTTCGGCCTTCCGGATAATGCCGGCCGAGCCAGCGATCTAGGACTCCAACATGACCGGCGCTGGCGTCAACTCGCAGTGACCCATCACGGTGGCCGATCGGGCCGGCTTGGCCAACTTCGGTGGCGTCAGAAACGCCGGTGGGCCGCTCAGATCGAGATAGTCGGTCATGTCCGAAGCGTTGGCGTCCCGCCAGGTCAGCGCCGGGAGATTCCATTTGTTGGCGATGGTGGCGATGACCGAGGTGTGGTCGTGCACCACATTGGTGACGGCGTGGGGTCGGCTGTAGGGCGAGACCACCGCGTTGGGCACCCGGATCCCGTAGAGGTTGTAGGCCCCGGCCACGTCGGTGTTCGAAAGGTTGGGACGGATGGCGTCGGGAATGATGGCCGTCGGCGGTGGCACATGGTCGTAGTACCCGCCGTGCTCGTCGTAGTTCCAGATCACGAGCGTGCGCGGCCAGGCCGGAGAGTGCATGACCGCGTTGACGATGCGCGCCACCGCCGCCTCACCCAGGGCCACATCGGCCGGGTTCTCCTCGTCTCCGCTCTGCGACTCCAGCAGTTGGGAGGCTTTCCCGAGCGCTCCGGAAAGTGGCTGCGGCAGTTCCGAGAGGTACTTGGCCAGCGGGGCACCGATGTCGGACGTGAGACCCATTTCGGTATCGACCCAGGACACGCTGGGCAGCGTGCCCAGCGCGCAATCGACGAAGAACTCAGCCACCGAGGTGAAGTGAGTCGGGTAACGCTCGACGTTGGTCGGGATGATGCCCAGGTCGGGCAGATCGGTGAAGTAACTCTTGAACGAGATCCCGTGATGATGCAGGTTGTCCATGACGGACCCGTTCTCCGGCGCCGGCAAATTGAATGTCCCCGCGTTGGTGGACGTCATGCCGGCCGCGCTACCGGCATACAAGAAGCGCCGGTTGGGATAGGTCTGGGCCGGCACCGAGCAGAAGTAGCGGTTACCGATGCAGAACGTATTGGCCATTGAGTAATAGAACGGAATGTCGGCCTCGTCCCAGTAGCCCATCGCTTCGGTGTCGGTGGCGGCGAACCCCTGCATGGATCCGCCGGCGATCTGATGATGGGTGGCGTCCCAGGCCTGGGTCACGCCGTTGGGCTGGCAGGTCCCTTCCAGACGAAACGCCCGCTGGCGCCCGCCGTTGACGGGATTGTCATTGAGCGCTTGCCCATTGGCGTCAAAGGTGAAGCCGTCGGCCAGCGGTTGACCCCGCATGGGCAGCATGCCGAAGTAGTTGTCGAAGGAATGGTTCTCCTGCATGACGATGACAATGTGGTCGAAGGGCAGAGCGGCGTTGGGTGTCCCCGCCGCCACACTTGGATTGGGGAGCGATCCCGGGGCGCGTCGGATCGACGGCGTCGGCGAAGGGAACGGGTTGGTCAGCGACGGCTCGACCGGTGCCAACGCGAAGGCCCCGGCCGAAAACGCTGCTCCTTGCAAGAAGGAACGGCGGGAAAGGCGCGGCACACCCATTCTTTAGCCGACCCGAGGCCGCCAGGGCGAGATGGCGCTGCTGCCATTCGCCTTCCCGTCACAGACCGTAGATCCGCAACGGCCACTGCATTAGGAGTCGAGATAGCGAAGCACAGCCAGCACGCGGCGGTGGTCGGACTGGGACACGGGTAGGTCGAACTTGGTGAAGATGTTGGCCACGTGTTTCTCGACGGCACCCTCTGAAATGACCAGTTCGGCCGCGATGGCTGCGTTGGAACGACCTTCGGCCATGCGGGAGAGGACATCCTTCTCACGCACGCTCAGGACCGAGATTGAATCCACCCGCCGCGAGGCCCCCATCAGCTGGGTCACAACTTCGGGATCGAGCGCGGTACCGCCGGACGCCACCCGCTCGAGCGCCTCGACGAAGTCACTGACGTCGGCCACCCGATCCTTCAGGAGATAGCCGATGCCCGAGGCGTCGTCGGCCAGGAGTTCGGCGGCGTAACGGGTCTCGATGTACTGCGAGAACAACAGGATGCCCAGCCCGGGATGGCGCCGGCGCAGCTCGAGCGCGGCGCGCAGCCCCTCGTCGGTGAAGGTCGGCGGCATGCGGATGTCAATGACGGCCACGTCGGGCTGATCTTCGGCAATGGCCTGATGGAGAGCGTCGGGCTCGCTGACCGCGGCGGTGATGGAGAAGCCCCGGTCGACCAGCAACTGAACCAGGCCGTCGCGCAGGATGGCCGAGTCTTCGGCGATGGCGATGCGCAGCGGTTCTGCCATCAGGCGTGCAGCGGGAGGTCCACGGTGACCACCGTAGGTCCACGCTGGGGGCTGTCGATGCTGAGGCGCCCATCGACGGCATGGACCCGATCGGTCAGGCCGGCCAACCCGCTCGAAGACGATCCGACCCGTGAGAGCTGGGCGCCGCCGTCGCCATCGTCCCGCACGACGACGCGCAGCCATCCTCCTTGCTCCGAACACATGATGCTGGCCCGTGACGCATTGGCGTGTTGGGCCACATTGGCCAGGAGCTCGGCCACGCAGAAATAGGCAATGGCCTCAATGGCCGGCGTGGGACGATCCTCGAGCGTGAACGACACCTCGGTTGGGATGGTGCAGCGGGCGGCCAGAGTAGTCAGGGCCCCGGTCAATCCGATATCGAGCGCCGGTGGGTGGATGCCGCGCGCCAGGTCGCGCAACTCCACGATGGCCTCTTTGGCCCCCTGATGCGCATCGCCCACCAGCTGTCGGACCTGGACGAGATCGACCTGATCAAGATCGTCGAGCTTCTCCTTGGCCATACCCAGACGCATGGCCAGCGCGACGAGCTGGGCCTGCGTCCCGTCGTGCAGGTCGCGTTCGATCCGACGCAGTTGGGCCGCCGAGGTGTCCACCGTCTGGGCTCGGGCCCGTTCCAGTGTACGAACCCGAGCCGCTATGGCATCGGGAGCCAGCAACACCCGCATGATGCGCCGGTCGATATAAACGATGCCGCGGACCACCCATGGTGCTGCGAAGGCGAGCAGCAACCCGATTAGGAAGACGCCGACACTGTGGAAGAACCCGGTCCGGCCCGAGAAGGAACCCCCACCGAAGATTGCTTGGGGCAGGCCGAAGACGACAGGGGTGTCCCCGTTGCCACCCCAGATCGGGAAGGCCAGGCAGAAGAAGGCATCCCACCAGAAGGCGAAGCCGGTGACGATGCCCACGAGGACCAGCGGCATCTTGATGACGATGTAGGCCACGGACCGCCAACCGACGCGGTCTCGCAGGGCCCCACCGAGCCAACCCAAGAAGCCCTTGCGGTGAGTGAACGGCTCGGGCTCTTCGATGAATTCGCCCAAGAAACCGAACGCCAGTTGGCGGTACCAGCCCCCGATACCTCGAGCGCCGCGCACGGACAAGGCGATGAGGCTGAGACCGAAGAAGGTGATGGCCAGGAGTACACCGGCCCACATGGTGACGGCGACAAAGGCGATACCGATGATGGCCAGTGGAACACCAATGACGAGGAACGAAAACTCGGACCACGTCCGCTTGGTGAACGGCTCACGCCAGATGAGCAGCGCCACCTCCTTCATGCGGTCGGCCCGATCATCGGTGGCCACGTTGACCATTTCCTTGAACAAGGCCCGCAGACGCGCCCCCGTGGTGGCAGCCGGCTCGTCCATCAGGCGTCTCGCCTGTTCAGCAACACGACGGCGACGGCGAGGACGGCCACGCAATATCCGATCATGAAGAGGAATCCAACGGTCGGGCTGAGTTGATGGGATTGGGGCAGCACGGCCGCCACAGAGTTCGACAGTATCTCTTCGGGAGCGAATCGAGCCGGGTTGCCGTGAGCGGACAGAGGCTGCAGCAGGGCCGGCACCAGGAAGATGACCCCCACAAAGGCGGCGATCGCCCCGGCCGTGTGTCGGATGATGACGCCCAGACCAAGTCCGAGCAGGCCCAGGAGCGCCAGGTAGGCACCGGTCAGCACGAGCGCTCGCAGCACGCCGGGGTCACCCAGCGCCGCCGTCTGTACCCTCCCGGCCATGATGGCCTGGCCAATGAAGAAGCAGGCGAACGTCATCACTTCACCGACAACCAAGCCGATGAAGCCCGTCACGATGGCCTTGGCCGCCAGGAGCAGCGGCCGACGAGGTGCCGCCGCCAGCGAGGATCGGATGGTCCCGCTGCTGTACTCACCCGTCATGGCCAGCACGCCCAGCACACCGATGGCCAGCGATCCGAGCGCGAATCCGGAGAGCGACTGATTCGTGGGATCGAAGTTGAGGAGGCCCCGCCCGGGACCCGAATGCTGCACGCTGTTGGTGGCCAAAATAGTGACCATCAGGGTACCGATGATGGTGATTGCCAAGGTCCATTTGGTCGACCGCAGCGTGCGCAGTTTGGCGAACTCGGCCCTGACGACCTGGCGGGCGCCGTAGCGACCAGGAAGGCCGGTCAGCGGGATAAGGGTGGATGTCATGTGGTGCCTTTCAGTTCGATGAAGCGGTCGATGCGGTCCGGTACTCCACAGCGTCGTGCGTCAGCTCCATGAAGGCGTCCTCCAGGGAGCCCCGCAATGGCGTCAACTCGTGCACGGTCAGGATGCGATCGCTGGCCAATTCGCCGATCTCGGCCGCGCTCATCCCGGTGGCGACGATGGAACCGTCCGTCTCCAGACGGGTCGAGGCGCCGGCGTCCCGCATGGCCGCCACGAAGCTCTCGCTCATGGGCGTGACGATCCGCACGGCGTTGAGCGCGCTCTGGGCGGTGAACTCGTCGACCGTCATTTCAGCGATCAGGGTGCCTCGTCCGATGACCACCAGTCGCTCGGCGGTGAGCGACATCTCGTTGATGAGGTGGCTCGACACCAGCACGGTGCGTCCCTCGCTGGCCAGGTCCCGCAGAAGGTAACGGGCCCAACGGATGCCTTCGGGGTCGAGGCCGTTGATGGGCTCGTCGAAGAGGAGTACCCCGGGATCGCCCAGGAGCGCGGTGGCGATACCCAGCCGCTGGCCCATGCCCAGTGAGTACTTGCCGGCCCGCTGGCCGGCCACGTCGGTCAAGCCCACCACGTCGAGCACCTCGTCGATCCGGGGCAGGGGGATGCTGTTCATCAGGGCCAGGCACTCGAGGTGGTCGTAGGCCGTCCGGCCCGGGTTGAACGCCTTGGCATCGAGCAGCGCCCCCACCTCGCGCAGGGGCCAGCGGAGCTTGGCATAGGGCTGCCCGTTGACCAGTGCGCTCCCCGAGGTCGGATTGTCCAACCCCATGATCATCCGCATGGTGGTGGACTTCCCCGATCCGTTCGGCCCCAGAAAGCCGGTGACCACCCCCGGCCGTACGTCGAAACTCAGGTCATTGACGGCGGTGGTGCTCCCGTAGCGCTTGGTCAAACCGTGCGCAGTAATCATGAGGGGCTCCTTGTTGAGAGAACGCATGCGGGCCGTTGCCCGACAGGTCCAACCTAAGGAAATGCCCGGTCAGAAGGAATGCCGCTAACGGGCATCTCCAAGGTGGGGGTAGCCCCCCGCGGTGCAGGGGTGCGAACGCCGGCTTCATCAAACGATCGTTAGATTTTCACCACGGTCACCCCGACAGTCGGCCGAACCAAGTAACTTGTTGCGCCAAGTCGTTGACCAGCGGAAAGGGCCACACAGTGGGCGGAAAACTGCGGGGCATGGGCAATGCCGTCGTGACGAAGAAGATGGGCATGACGCTGCTTCCTATTGCGGTGGCCATCGTGGTGGCCGGGTGCAACATCCCGGTGCCTCACGGCATCACCTCGCCGACGAGCACCACGTTGCCTCCATCGACGACGTCAACTACCGGCGCCACCACAGGCTCCACGTCGACAACCTCGACCAGTACGACCTCGACCACCACGACGACCGGCTCCACCACGACCACCACCACCGATGGCACCGGCGGCGGGACATGTGGGAGCCAGAAGACATTTGTGGAGAACGGAATCACGTGGGTCTGCACCTTTGACTCGGAGTTCACGGGCAACGCCTTGGACACCACGAAGTGGACGGCCGTCACCACCGCCAGCGGCGGCTACTCCTCGGGGACCACGGCTTGCTTCGTCAATTCACCCAACAACGTGTCCGTCGGCGACGGTTACCTGAGCCTGACCGCCGAGAAGGAAGCGACCCCCTTCGTCTGCACCGACCCGTTCGGTAACTTCACCACCCAGTACACCAGCGGCAGCGTGACCACGTCGGGACTGTTTTCCCAGACGTTCGGTCGGGTCGAGGTGATGGCCAAGGTGCCCAGCACGGCCGTCCCCGGGCTTCAATCCTCCCTCTGGCTCTACCCGCAGACCGGCACCATGGGTGAGCTCGATATGGCCGAGGCCTACAGCGACGATCCCGGCATGGCCGTCCCCTACTTCCACTATTCGCCCAACTCGCTGGACATGACGTCGGGGACCAACGACAACACCCAGACCAACAACGGGTGCGCTATCAACGCAGGGCAGTTCAACGATTTCGTCATTGAATGGTCAGCCACCACCATCACGGTTACTTACAACGGGAACACCTGCCTGATCGACAACTACAGCGTGCTGCTGGGTGCGCAAGGAACCCCCTTCAACCAACCCGAATTCATCAACCTGACCCAGGCGCTCGGCATCGCTCCCAACACCTTCGACCCGGCGACCACGCCCCTCCCCTCCACCACCGAGGTCAAGTACGTGCGGGCCTGGCAGGTCCAGCCCTAGTCAACAGTTCGACGCTCGGCGCGCCATCTGGGACGCCTAGCGTCGATTAGATGACTGCGTCATCGCCCACCCAGCCCCTCATTCAGATCATCATCGGCAGTACCCGGCCGGGTCGCTTCTCCGAAAAGCCGGCGGCGTGGCTGGTGGATCGACTCAGCGGGCGCGACGACCTGGCCATCGAAGTCGTCGATCTGCGCGACCACCCCCTGCCGTTCTACGAAAGCCCGGTACCCCCGGCTCGAGCCGGACGCCACTACCCGACCGACGAGGTGGGCCGTCTGGGCGGCACGCTCGACCGGGCCGACGGCTACATCATCGTGGCGGCCGAGTACAACCACGGGTATTCGGCCTCGCTCAAGAACGCCTTGGACCACGTGTTCCCCGAATTCAACCGCAAGCCGGTGGCGTTCGTCGGTTACGGCAACGTCGGTGGGGCCAGGGTCGTCGAACAACTGCGACTGGTGGCCGTGGAGTTCGAGATGGCACCGCTGCGCTGGGCCGTGCACATCCTGCCCGACGTCATGGTCGCCGCCATGAAGGCAGAGACCTTCACCCCCGAGTTGTTCGCCTCATTGGACCCCCGGCTCGACATGCTGGCCGACGACTTGGTCTGGTGGAGCAACGCCCTCCGGGTGGCCCGGCTGGCCACTCCGGCCTGAACCGTTCAGACCAGGCTGCCCAACGGCTCGAGCACGCCCTCACGCACCGGCGGGAGGATGATCGGCTCCCGGTCAACGGTGGCGACGCCGGCCGAGCCCGCTGACAGCCAGCGGGGCGCCCACCAGTTGGCCTGGCCGGCCAGACGCATGACGGCGGGCACGAGCAAGCCCCGGACCACGAAGGCATCCATCAGGATGGCCAGGCTCACACCCAGGCCGAAGAGCTTGACCGAACTGATACCAGAGGCCAGCTGGCCCAGGAAGACCACGCTCAGCAACAGGGCGGCCGCCGTGATGATCCGTCCGCTGCGCTGCAGGCCCAGAGCCACCGCTGTCTCGTTGTCCGCGCCGGCGTCGTGCTGCTCCTTTATCCGGGAGATAAGGAACACCTCGTAGTCCATGGAGAGCCCGAAGGCCACGCAGAACATGAGGATGGGCGTCGTGGCCGAGAGGTTGCCGATGGCCGTGAAGTCCAAGAGCTTGGAGAGGTGGCCCTCCTGGAAGATCCACACCATGGCGCCGAACATGGCCGACAGACTCAGCGCACTCAGGACCAACGCCTTGAGGGCAATGAGGACGCTGCGGAACATGAAGAAGAGGACCAGGAAGCTGACCGACCCGATGAGGAGGAGCACCAGCGGGAGGTCGTGGGAGATCACCGCGGTGGAGTCGACGAACTCGGCCGGTGACCCGCCGACCAGGATCGCCCCCGGCGCCGGCGCGGCCCGGATGGCGTCCACCAGCGCCCGCCCGCTCTGGTTGAGTGAGTTCCCACTCGGCACGACCGAGAGCCATGTCCCCTTGGCATTGTCGAACTGGGACAGGTATGCCGATGGCGCCGGGAGGTGGAGCGTGCCGATGAAGACACCGGTGGAGGCCGCCACGTAGTGCACGCCCGGCAGTTGGGCCAGCTCCCTGGCGTAGCGGTCAATGACCTGGGTCCGGCCCGCCGATCCCGGCGCCTCGAAGAGTGACGGGACGACCACCTCAATCTGCTGGATCTGACCGACGCCGATGTCCTGAGCCACCCGGTCGCTCACCAGTCGCACGCTGTCGCCCGGCGGCAGGGTCCGGTAGTCGAGCGAACCCAACTTGAGACTGAGGAACGGACTGGCCAGCAGGACGAGCACCGCCACCACCGCCACGATGACGGTCACCGGGCGACGCATGACCCGCCGGGCCGTGGCGCTCCAGAACCCCTCCTCGGGGGGGTTGATGGAACGGCGCCAGACGGTCAGCGAGTTCACCCGTGGTCCCAGTACGCCCAGCAGGGCCGGCAGCACGATGAGGGCGGAGAGGCCGGCCAGGAAGGCCACGGCCACGCCGGCATAGGCGAAGGATCGGAGGAAGACGATGGGGAAGACGGCCATAGCGGCCAGCGCGGCGGCCACGGTCAACGAACTGCCGATGACGGTGCGTCCGGCCGATTCGACCGTCCGCCGTACGGCGTCGTCGGTGGAGTGGCCGGCCGCCAATTCCTCCCGGTAACGCGACACCATGAAGAGGCTGTAGTCGATGGCCAGTCCCAACCCGAGCGCGGTGGTCAGGTTCTCGGCGAACACCGAGACCTCGGTGAAGCTGGCCAGAATCCGCAGGACGAACAGCGTGCCCAGCACGGCCATCCCCCCGATCCCCACCGGCAAGAGGGCGGCCACGACCGACCCGTAAATCATGAGCAGCATGATGAAGGTGATCGGGATGGCGATGAGCTCGGCCAGGAGCAAGCCCCGCTCGACCAGGACGTCGATCTCATGAAAGGAGGAGGCGAAGCCGCCGATCTGCACCGAGACCGCTCCGGGCACATGGGCGAAGGCGGCATCGATGGCCGGCGCCCGATCGACGATCTGGCTCTGGTCGCCCAGGATCCGCCCGACGATGAGGGCTTGGGTGTGGCCCTTGTTAGCCATGGCGCCGATCTCGCCCAGGCTCCAGTAGCTCTGCACGTTGACGACATGGGCCTGCCGCTCCAACCGCTGGGTCAGCGCCGTGCCGGCTTGCACCACGGCGGCGTCGTTCACCGAGCCGTGGCGGGCCGAAACGATCATGAGGAAGTTCGAGTCGCCTGTGTGGAACTGGCTCTCCAAGATGTTGGCGGCCCGGACGGACTCCTCGGTGGGGGCATCCGATCCCCCTTCACTGAGATGTTTGGTGGCCCCCATGCCGAATACGGCCGCGATCACGGTCAGGATTCCGGCCGCCACGAGTACGCCGCGACGATGCCGAAGTGAGAACTCCGCCATTCTCTTGAACATGGTTGCATCGTGACGGCCCGCTGTTGCCTGACCGTTGCAGCACGATGACAGGGCGAAGAGGGCCGGGACCAGGACATTTACCCCTCTCACCCGCGGACTTTGGCAAGATGTCCCTCGACCAGAGAGAGGCGTGTCCATGAGCATCGGCCCATTGGTGGGAGCAGACGAGCTGTTCGCCCATCAGATCGTCGACACCTTCGGCTCGGTGGCCGAAAGCGACCGCTCCTGGACGGAGAAGGCCTGGGCCCAGGCCTGCGCCAACGACGGATCGCTCCAGCTGGCCTTCGGCATCGGCAAATATCCCAATCGCGACGTCCTCGATGCCACAGCCGGCGTCTCACGCGGCGTGGAGCAATGGGCCGTCCGGGCCAGCCGCCGCCTCTCCAAGGACCGCGAGTCGCTGTCCGTCGGTCCGATCACCTACGAGGTCAACCAGGCACTGCGCCAGGTCACCTTCAGCCTGGAGCCCAACGACGTCCAGCCCATCAGCTTCCAGTGGCGCTTCGACGGGGTGGTACCCCCCTTCTTGGAGAATCGGGAGATCCACCGGTCCCGCGACGGCTCCCGTCGGGAAGCCGATCTCATCCGGTTTCACCAGTCGGGGCAGGCCTCGGGCTGGGTCGACGTCGACGGCGAGCGCACCGAGATCGGCCCCCAGCAGTGGACGTCGACCCGGGACCGTTCCTGGGGCGTGCGCTACCAAGTGGGCGGTCCCCCGCCCGACGTGGCGCCCACCCCCGCCATGGGGGGTGTCTCGGTCCTCATGATGTGGAGCCCCATCGTCTGCACCCGGGCCGACGGCAGCCACTACGCGTTGCACTGGTACTACCAACGCCACGCCGCCGGCTCTTACCAGCGGGTCGAACTCCAGGGCGGGGTGGAGCACGCCGACGGCCACAAGGAACACTTCGCCGCCCTGGTGCCTGAGCTCACCTTCCGGGACGACAACCGGCGCTTCCAATCGGGCCGCTTGCGCTTCGTCATGGCCGACGGCTCGGAACGCCCCCTGGATGTCACCGCCGTCTCCGACACCGGATTCCACCTCGGTTCCGCGTTGTACTTCGGGCTCGATGACCAGTGGCATGGCCAGTGGCGGGGCTCCCTCCACGTCGAGGGCGACTACATGGCCAACTGCGCCGATCCGGTGGCGGCACGGCGACTGCACCAGCTTCGAAGCACGGTGGTCCGGGTGGACGACCCCATCGGGGGCGGCGTCGGATTCGGCGATTTCCAGACCTTGGCCGTGGGCGCTGACGAGGCCATGGGCCTGACCGAGGCCGCCTCATTCATGTGATCAAAACCGGGCTTGCCCGGCCCAATAAAAAAGTATTTGAGTAAATCCCTTAAATCGTCTACTCTACGACGTACCGCTCAATGGGAGGCGAGATGACGCAGACCAGCAACCCCGATCGCAAGGTTCCAACCCGCCGGATGTCCTTTGAGGAGTCCCTGCGGGAACTGCCCAAGCACTACGCCGCCGACGGCGACCTCATCGGCAGCCATCTGGCCGCCGGACTCTCGGCCGTCTTTCCCGACGGCGAGGACTTCTTCGTCCGCTCCGTCCGCCACTTCCGGGACCAGATCACCGACCCCGCCCTCAAACGGCAGGTGGCCGGCTTCATCGGCCAAGAGGCGGTCCACGGCCGGGAGCACCGGGTCTTCAACGACCGCCTGGACGAGCTGGGCTACCCGGTCAAGCGGGTCGAACGCCTGACCAAGTGGGGACTCCAGCTGCGTGAGCGGGTGGCGCCACCCAAGGCGAACCTGGCTGCCACGGCCGCGCTGGAACACTTCACCGCCACCCTGGCCGAGTTGGTCCTGACCAGCGAAGAGGTCCGGGGACTCTTCGGCGCCGACGCCGTGCGCGACCTTTTCGTCTGGCACGCGCTGGAGGAGTCAGAGCACAAGGCCGTAGCCTTCGACGTGTACAAGGCGGTCGGCGGCACGGAACGCATGCGGGTCTGGACCATGAACTTCATGCGCTACGGCTTCGTGGTCGGCATGACCTTCCAGGTGCTGGTGTCGCTGCTCGGGGACCGCGAGACCTACCGGCGGGGCGTGCTCCGCAAGAGCTGGCGCACGTTCAAGACATCGCCCATCGTGTCCCGAAAATTGTGGGACCAGTTGCGCGACTACAACCGGCCCGACTTCCACCCCGACGACAGCGACACCAATGCGCTGGTCGAGCAGTGGCGCACGCAGCTCTTCGGCGCCGAAGGCACGTTGAACGACAAGCTCGTCGGCGCAGCCGCCTGATGCACGAGACCGAACACCTCGATGTGCTGATCGTCGGGGCCGGACTCTCCGGCGTCGGCGCGGCCCACTACCTGCAGACCGAGTGCTCCTGGGCCAGCTACGCCATCTTCGAATCGCGTGACGCCATCGGCGGCACCTGGGACCTCTTCCGCTACCCGGGCATCCGGTCGGACTCCGACATGTACACGCTGGGCTACTCGTTCCGCCCCTGGGACGGCGAGAAGGCCATCGCCGACGGCGATTCCATTCTGCAGTACATCAAGGACACGGCGACCGACGCCGGTATCGACAAGCACATCCGCTTCCACCACCGCATTACCGCGGCCAACTGGTCGAGCGAAGACGCCAAGTGGAACGTCACGGCCGAACGGACCGACACCGGCGAGACCGTCACGCTGTCGTGCGGCTTCATCTTCTCCTGCAGCGGCTACTACCGCTACGACCACGGCTACCAGCCCGACTTTGCCGGCATGGACGACTTTGCCGGCACCGTCGTGCACCCGCAGGCCTGGCCGGCCGATCTCGACTTCACCGGCAAGAAGGTCGTGGTCATCGGCAGCGGTGCCACCGCCGTCACCCTGGTGCCGGCCCTGGCCGCCCAGTCCGACCACGTGACCATGCTCCAGCGCTCACCGACCTACATCGTCTCGGTGCCGGCCAAGAACCCGTTGTCCAAGGTGCTGGGCCGGCTGCTGCCCGGGAACACTTCGGGCAAGTTGCTACGCTGGATGATGGCGCTGGGTACCCAGGCCACCTACCAGATCAGCCACCGCTACCCGGCTCCCGTCAAGCGCTTTCTCCTGAAAAGCGTGGCCAAGCAGCTTCCCGAGGGCTACGACGTGGCCACGCACTTCACCCCCACCTACAACCCGTGGGACCAGCGGCTGTGTGCCGTGCCCAATGGCGACCTCTTCAAGGCCATCAGCAACGGATCCGCCTCGGTGGTCACCGACCACGTGGAGCGGTTCACCGAGACGGGCATCCGGCTCACCTCCGGCGCGGAACTCGAGGCTGACGTCATCATCACGGCCACCGGACTCGAACTGCTCTTCCTGGGCGGCATAGCGGTGTCCGTGGACGGCGAGGCCCTCGATATCCCCAGCAAGCTGACCTACAAGGGGATGATGATCCAAGACGTACCGAACCTGGCCATCGCCATCGGCTACACCAACGCCTCGTGGACCTTGAAGTGCGATCTGACCTGTGACTATGTCTGCCGCCTGCTCAACCACCTGCGGGCCACCGGCCAGTTGCAAGCCACGCCGCGCAACCGCGACGCGTCGATCTCGACCGATGAAGCGCTGCTCGGCCTCTCATCGGGCTACATCCAGCGCTCGGCTCATCTCCTGCCCCGGCAGGGCTCGAAGTTCCCCTGGCAGGTCCACCAGAGCTACCTGCGCGACTTCATGGCGCTCAAGCGCGGCACCATCACCGATCCCAGCATGGAATTCTCACACCCCGACCACCAGACGGAGCCTGTGGTCTCCGTCGCATCCTGAAGGAGCCACCGCCAATGAAAGAGTTCTCCGGGCGCGTCGCCGCCATCACCGGTGCCGGTTCAGGCATCGGTCGGGCCCTGGCCCTCGACCTGGCCCAGCGGGGCGCCCACCTCGCCCTGGCCGACATTGACGAGGCCGGTCTGGCCGAGACGGTGGGGCAGTGCGAGGGCTTCGCCATCAAGGTGACCTCGCAGAAGCTCGACGTGGCCGATCGCGCCGCCGTCTACGCCTGGGCCGATCAGGTGGTCGAGGACCACGGCAAGGTCAACCTGATCTTCAACAACGCCGGCGTGGCCGTGGCCGCCACCATCGAGACCATGTCCTACGAGGACTTCGAATGGCTGATGAATATCAACTTCTGGGGCGTCGTCTACGGGACCAAGGCCTTCCTGCCCCACCTCAAGGCGGCCGGCGAAGGGCACATCATCAATGTGTCCAGCGTGTTCGGGCTCATCAGCATCCCCTCGCAGTCGGCCTACAACGCCGCCAAGTTCGCCGTGCGCGGTTTCACCGACGCGCTGCGCATGGAGTTGGACATCGACGGTGCCGGCGTGTCCAGCACCACCATCCACCCCGGTGGCATAAAGACCAACATCGCCCGCAACGCCCGCATGAACGAGAGCGTGGCTCCCAACCCCGGTGACGTGGAGAAGGCCCACAAGGAATTCGACCGGGTCCTCTTCACAACGCCCGCCAAGGCGGCCCGCCAGATACTGGCGGCCGTTGAGAGCAACCAACGCCGGGCCCTCATCGGGCCGGACGCCAAGGTGTTCGACCTGATTTCCCGCCTGCCGGCCGCGCTCTACCAGCGGGTCCTCATTGCCGGCGGCAAACGTCGGCTCTAAGTTGCGCCTATGAGTGATCTTGTTTCCTACGAGCTGGACGGGCGCATCGCCTCCATCACCTTCGACGACGGCAAGGCCAATGCGTTCTCCATCCCGATGCTCAAGGCGCTCCATGAGGCCTTCGACCGGGCCGAAGCCGACCAGGCGGTCACGTTGTTGACCGGCCGGCCCGGTATCTTCTCCGCCGGCTTCGACCTCAAAGTGTTCGCCAGTGGTGACGGCGCAGCCTCGCTCGAGATGCTCACGTTGGGAGCCCGCCTGTACGAACGGGTCATGTCGTTTCCCACGCCGGTGGTGGTGGCCTGCACGGGCCACGCCTATCCGGCCGGCGCCTTCCTGCTCCTCTCAGCCGACGCCCGCGTCGCGGCCGACGGACCTTTTCGCATCGGGCTGAACGAGGTCAGGATCGGCCTGACCCTCCCCTGGTTCGCCATCGAGATCGCCCGCCACCGGCTGCAGCCGGCCTACTTCGACCGCGCCGTGGTCAACGCCACCATGTACTCGCCAACCGAAGCGGTGACGGCCGGCTTCCTCGACTATGTCGTCCCGGCCGATGACCTGCGCCAGCGCAGCCTGGAGATCGCCGGCGATCTGACCGAGCTCGACCCGAAGGCACACAAAGCGACAAAACTGCGGGCTCGGGCCAACGCGCTGACCGCTTTGCGGTCAGCCATCGACGCCGAACTGACCAGCGACAACTTCGTCAGCCCTTCGACCTGATCAGACCACCAAGGCGGCCGGCAACGGCAGGGCATGCACCATGCTGAGATGCTGGATCGGCCTGGTCAGGGCCACGTAGAGCAGGCGCAGGCCGCGCCGGTCCACGCCGGCGATGGCGGCCGGTTCCACCACGACCACGGCGTCGAACTCCAACCCCTTGGAGGCGGGCGCCGATACCAGGGTGATCCGTTTCTCCATGCCGATGTCCTCCAGCAGGCCGACGTCATCCCGCTCCTTCACGAGCCGGGTCATACCGGCCACATGCTCCGGCGCCACGATGAGCCCCACCTGGAAATCAGCCGCCAGCCGTACCGCCTCGAGCAGCCCCGATCCGAGCAGGCCATCGGCATCGACCGCGATGATGCGCGGTTCGAGGCGCCCTCGTCGGATCGATTGCGTCGGCGTCACGGCCGGCGCCGCCACCGGGAGCAGCCGCGAGGCCAGATCCAGGATCTGTCCCGGCGCCCGGTAGCCCTGCGTCAACTCATGGCGGCGGACGGTGCCGCTGGCCGGCAGGTGTTCGAGGATCTCGTCCCAACTCCCGTAGCCCCACGGACCCGTCGCTTGGGCCAGATCCCCCAGAATGGTCAGCGATCCGTTCGGAGCGCGTCGGGCCACCATGCGGAACTGCATCGGGCTCAGATCCTGCGCTTCATCGACCACGATGTGGCCGTAGGACCGGGTGCGGCCGTTGATCAGATACTCGGCCTCGTCCACCAGGGCCACATCGTCAGAAGTCCAGGCGGCACTACTCAGTCGCTTGGCCTTGGGCCGCAGCAGGAGAGGCCACTCGTCCTCGGCCAGCAGGCCCGAAGCCAACTGGCGCAGGCGCTGCTCAGTGGAGAGAAGGTCGTTCACCAACGCGGTGGCCGAGACGGACGGCCACAAGTGGTCGAGCAATGCCTTGAACTCGTCCGACCCGGTCAACTCCTTTTCAAACCATCCGGAGTCCCCCTCGAAACGGCCGGATTCGCGCAACTCCTGACGGGCCAGGCTGACCAGGCGGGCCCGCAGGGCCAAGCGACCTGATTTGTAGGGTGCCGGACGTTCGGCAATGGACGCGCACAGTTCGTTGATGGCCACGGCCGAGAAACAGCACCGGGTGAAGCGGGCCCGCAACACGATGTCTTCGTCCTGAACGCCGCGGCGATCGTGCAGAGCGCGGGCAAGGAGCGTCGCCATTCGGGGATCGCCCTTGAGGCGGCGGACGTCGTCCGCTTCCTGCGCCTTGACCTTGATGCGCGGTGCGATGTCAAAGACGGTCGACTGCACCACCGCTTCCTCGCCGAGCGACGGGAGGACCTGGGCGATGTAGCGCAGGAAGGCGCGACTGGGGCCCAGCACGAGGACGCCCTCGCGGATGAGCGGTGGATGGTTGTAGAGCAGAAAGGCCGCCCGGTGCAGACCGACCGCGGTCTTCCCGGTGCCGGGGCCACCCTGAACGGCGAGCCGGAGGTCTAGGGGGGCCCGGATGATCTCGTCCTGCTCGGCCTGAATGGTGGCCACGATGTCGAGCATCTCTCCGGTGCGCGCCCGTTCCAGCTCGGCGAGGAGCGCATCCCCACCCCGCAGACGGGTACCGGTCAGATCCCCCTCATGGGTTCCGAAGAGATCGTCGGCGATGGCCACGACTTGACCCCGGTCCACTATGACCTGGCGCCGACGCGTCAGCCCACGCGGGTCCTCGATCCTCGCTTGATAAAAGGGAACCGAGATCGGAGCCCGCCAGTCGACCACCACCGGGTCGCCCAGGTCGTCCTCGACGTGGCGGCGCCCGATGTGCCACGAGGGGCCCGCCTCTTCATCTATGCGGCCGAAGAGCAACGGGCGCGGGCTGTCGGCCAGCACGTTGACCCGGTGCTGCAGGGCGCTTTGATAGTCGAGGTCAGGGCTGCCGACGCTACGCAGGTCGACCAACAGCGCTTCGGCTCGTTGCCGCATGAGCGTGAGCGACCGGTGCGCCTGGTTCAGGTACGTCTGTTCGGCTTGGACCTCGGGATCTGGTCCACCGTCCGTCACGGCCGACCCGCTTCTGGCTGACCGCAAATAGGCGTCCGATTGGTGGCACCAATACCAATGAATCGCCTGCGTCCGGACGCGCAAAAAGGACCAGGCATTTGGAGGAATCTACCGGAACAAATCACACATCCGCAACGCCACAAGCTGCGGAATCCTCTTCTCCACCGCCCGTTATGTGAAACGTAACCGAAGCGGATGTAGCACTTGTCATTGTAAGAAAAAGAAGGGCAAAGTGCAAGAGCTTTTTGACGGCAATCCAACAAAGTCGAGCAGATCGGCCACTCGGCCAAACGCCGCGGCAATGTGCGCGACGATCGTCGGGAACCCGAAAGGTCATGAATTGCACGCACGCAGCACGTTGGTGAGAAGGCCAGGAAGCAGAGTCAGCCCTTGACGCCTGCTTCCCTGCCCCCCGATGCGATGGTCAAACTGCGGCGCCTCGGTGCGGACGATGCTCTGCTGGAAGAACTGACCGCCGCGGCCAATGAGGGCACCGTCGTCGGCCGGGTGGGTCGGGTCGACCGCGGCCGCTTTCAACTGCTTACGGCTGACGACTCACTTTCGGTGTCGACGTCGGGTGTCTCACAGGTCTGCGTCGGAGACTGGTGTGTCGTGACCGCATCGGCCGACGGCGCTGAACTGGTCAGCGTGCTCCCCCGCCGGACCGCGCTGGCCCGTCAGTCGTCTGGGCCCCGAGTGGAACGACAGGCCCTGGCGGCCAACATCGACACCATTTTGGTGGTGGTCCCACTTGATCGACCGATTTTGCGCCGCCAGATCGAACGCTTCTTGGCCCTAGCTTGGGACAGCGGAGCCCTCCCGGTCATCGTCCTCACCAAGCGCGACCTGGTCGACGAATCGACCACAGCCGCGGCGGTAGAAGAAGTGAGGACGGTGAGTGGCGACACCGCCGTCTTGACCATTTCCGTGGTGACCGGTGATGGCATGGAACAGGTGGCGGCGTTGGTCGAAGCCGGCCGCACTGTCGCTCTCCTGGGCACATCAGGTTCGGGCAAGTCCTCCTTGGTCAACGCACTCGTCGGTTCCGAAGCCGTCTTGATCGGAGCCGTACGCGCCGCCGACGCCAAAGGTCGCCACACCACGACGTGGAGGGAGTTGGTGGTGGTGCCGACGGGAGGCACCCTGATCGACACTCCCGGCCTGCGCGAATTGGGCATGTGGATTGACGAAGAAGGTATCGACGCCGCCTTTGCTGACATCACAGACCTAGCCGAGGGATGCCGATTCTCCGACTGCGCCCACGACACGGAACCAAAATGCGCCGTCAGGGCTGCCATTGCGGCTGGGGAGCTCGACCCGGAACGGCTCGTCAGCTACAACAAGCTTTTGGAAGAAGCGGCCTTTGCCGCCAATCAGAACGACATCCGACTGGTGCGGGCCGAACAGAAGCTCGGGCGACAGCGGGTGGCTGAAGGTCGAAAGAAACCCAAGGCATGAGTGGCCTCGTGAACAATGCTGACGCAGACGGATTCGAGGTCAGCGACAGCACACTGACCGAGGTGGGTGGACTCCCGGTGCATCGGGCCCTCCCCCGGCATGGCCGACGAATGATCGGAGCATGGTGCTTCCTCGACCGCTTCGGCCCGGTCGACGTCACTCCCGCCACAACCATGACCGTCGGGCCCCATCCGCACATTGGCCTCCATACCGTGACGTGGCTCGTCGACGGGATGGTGGAACACACCGACAGCCTGGGCAGCCAACAAGTCATCCATCCGGGTCAACTCAACCTGATGACAGCCGGACAGGGCATCGCGCACGCCGAGGATGGCCGGGTCCAACAAGGTGGGCCGGTGAACGGGCTCCAGCTGTGGGTGGCGCAACCTGAGGCCACCCGACACGGAGACTCGGCCTTTGCCCACCATGAGGACTTACCGATCGTTGACCTCACATCGGCCACGGCCACCGTCCTGCTTGGGGAATTTGCCAATGCCAAGTCACCCGCCGTGATCGATTCACCTATCGTCGGCGTGGACATCACCGGCGGCGGCCCGGTGGCGGTCGAGATCGATCCCGAATTCGAATACGGCATCTTCCTCTTGAGCGGGTCGCTGCGCGTTGGAGAGGTGGAGGTACCGGTCAACCACCTGACGTACTACGGCACCGGTCACGACCATCTGCCCTTGAACATCGGCCCTGGGACACGGCTGCTCCTGCTGGGTGGCACACCGTTCGGCGAGGACATCGTCATGTGGTGGAACTTCGTGGCCCGTAACCGCGACGAACTCCACCAGGCCTATGTCGACTGGCAGGCCGGCAGCAGCCGCTTCGGGGCTGTGTCGTCCACGCTCGAACGGATTGATGCTCCGGCGCCCTATTGGGCCACCTGAACTTCGACCAGGACTCCACTACTGGACACCGGGGTTCATCCGACCCATGATCAGGCGGTGGAACCACCATCGCTGGTAGAGACGGCCATCCGGTTGCCGGGTGCCCTGCTCCGGCTGCCCGGGACAGTGCTGCGGGTGCTCGAAGCCATCAACACCCTGGCCGAACAACTCGAGCACCTCATGGCGCTGTTGGAGCGCATGGAGAGCGGGGTCAACCTGGCCGGCTCCGGAATCGACCTGGCCGCCTCCGGTATCTCCCAGGCGGTCAACGGACTGGAACGGGCGGTCGGCGCGCTCGACGTGTCACTGCCCACAATTTCCGACTCGGCATCGGTACTGCGAACCCTCACCGAGCGGCTGACCGGTGTCGCCTTCGACTTGGCCCGGGAGCTTCCCAAGGCCACGGCATCGCTCCAGGATCTGTCGCCGGAACTCTCGCGGGTGGTGGGCACCTTCGATGAGCGGTTCGGCCACCTCGATGTGGTGGTGACCGAATTGGCTCGAGTGGTCGAAGGCGTCATCGGCACGATTCCTGGGATGCGTCGCGTCCTGCGGACCAACGGTGTGTGAAGGACAACAAATGAGTACGGACGCGGCACTCGGAGTGGTCAAGGCGACATCGGAACCCATTCACGACATCGGAACAGCCATCTACCTGAGTCCTGACGTCATGGGATGGGCCGGCGAGTGGGGTTGGTCCAATCCTTTTTCCTTCTATTTCGCTGGTCGGGGCGCCATGCTCGGCGACGTCAGCGCAGACGTGGTGAAGTCAGCCTTCGGCTGGTTCGAATCCGGAGCGGTGGAGGCCATGTACACCGAAGGTGTGGCCGTCGCCGGCGCTTCCGGAGCGTCGGAGAAGATGGCAGAAGCCCATGGGCTGTGGGGACGCAAGCACCTGTCCGGTATTGAAGGAATAGACGACATCGTTGCGGTGACCGAGACCCTGGTCGATGGCCTCGAAGGATCGAGCATTCCCTTGTTCGTGGGGTGGAGGGCGGCACCAAGGGCGGACGACGCTCCCGGCCGGGCAGCCCAGCTCATGCAGATCCTGCGGGAGTGGCGGGGCGGACTCCACCTGGTCGCCACCACCGCCGTTGGCCTCACCCCGCTGGAGGCGATCCTGACCAACGAGGGTGAAGGTCAAGCCAAGTTTTTCGGCTGGTCAGAGCCCTTTCCGAGTTGCGAAGCGATCGCCCACAAGCACGGCGAGGCCGAGCAGATGACCGACCGGCTGTCGGCTCAGTACCTCGGCCAAGCGCTGGGTGCCGACCAGTACCCGGCATTCGAAGCTGGGGTGGCCGCCATCCGCGCCGCCCTGCCCTAGCCGCCCCCTGGCAAGACGGGGCCCCGTGGGGCGCCCCGCGGCAGTCGGCTACAGTGAAGCGCTGCTCAAAAGGGGACATGGCAACATCGAACCCAAGAGCAGAACGGTTTCGGCCGTTATGGACCTGTGGTGCAGCCTGGAGTGCACGCCGCCCTGTCAAGGCGGAGGTCGCGGGTTCAAATCCCGTCAGGTCCGCCGCCAGATTTGATCGGCTAGTTGGGCGATCGAATCTGGTCACCCGGTCGGGTAGCTCAGTTGGTAGAGCGCGCGCCTGAAAAGCGTGAGGTCACCGGATCGACGCCGGTCCCGACCACCGGAAAAGCCCAGGTCAGGGGCGGTTTTTCGAGATTGCAATCAAGCGCTCTAAAAAGTCGTGCCCACAACGTGCCCACAGAATTCTTTAATTGTGTGTGAAATTCCGGTTCATGCTTGACAGCGTGGCACCGGTACCTGCTTGACACTTCCCGGCGCGACTCCGGTACCTGGGCGACACTGACACCGGTACCTGCTTGACACTCGTGCCTGACAAGGGTCCACCATCTGGCCGTG
>DATAUC010000106.1:0-24944 GCA_036268485.1 Acidimicrobiales bacterium | reverse complement strand
GAGGCGGCGGCCATCCTCAACGCACTGAGCGGCCCCGACAGTGCGTTCTTGGATGGTCCGGCGGCCATCTCGGGAATGCTGGTGCTCATGCACCGAGCCTTGTCGATTGCCGGCGGCACCTCGGAGATCAAGCGCAATCAGATCGGCGAGCGGACCCTGGGGCTGCCCCGGGATCCGTTGATCAACTAACCGCCCGCCGCACCGGCGAAGGAGCTAGCCGGTCCAGACCGGATCGCGCTTTTCCACGAACGCGAGAGCACCTTCCTTGGCGTCCTCGCTCCCGAAGACCCTTGGCTGCCACTCCGCCTGCAGTTCCCATGCCTTGTCCGTGTCCGTGGCGGCAGTACGAACCAGCTGCTTGGTGGCCCGGATGGCCAGTGGCCCGTTTCGGGCAATCCGTTCAGCCAACCGAACTGCGGCGTCCAGCACCCCACCGGCGGGTACCACCTCGTTGACCAGTCCCAAAGCGAGTGCTCGCCCCGCATCGATCGGGTCACCAGTCAGCGTGAGCTCAAGGGCAATGGCGAGGGGGATCCGGGTGGACACGAACACACCACCCCCGGCGGCGAACAGCCCTCTCTTCACCTCCGGGAGGCCGAAGGATGCATTCTCGGATGCAACCACGACATCGCAGCCCAACAGCAGTTCGAAGCCGCCGGCCACTGCTGTCGCATTGGCCGCCCCGACCACGGGCACAGCTACGTCACCCCGCACGAACCGACCGAATACTGCGGTCCCCCGCTCACTGCCACCGGTGGGGTTTGTGCCCTGGGCGAAGCTCCGTAGGTCCATGCCCGCGCAAAAGGCCCGGTCGCCGGTGCCGGTCAGGACCACGCAACGCACATCGGGATCTGTCTCGGCCGACTCCAGCCCGAGGCCGAGCTCGCTGATCAGCTCGGCCGTGAGGGCGTTGCGGGCTTCGGGTCGATTCAGTCTGAGGACCAGGATGGATCCTCGTCGCTCTCGGACCAGTACCGGTTCTGCCATGCGGGTCGTCTCCTAGAAGTTGTAGGCGGGCAACGCTCAGGCCACCACGCCACGTTTGCGCAGGTCGGCGATGGCGGCTTCCTCATAGCCCAGCTCGGCCAGAATCCGGTCGGTGTGCTGCCCCAAGAGACAGCCAGGTTCGGCCACTGACTCGCTCACCGAAAACTCCACCAGAGGCTTGAGTCGCATGTGAGTCCCGAACGTGGGATGGTCGACCTCGACCAGCAAATCGGAGGCGGCGGCGAATTCCTCGGACTGCAAAACGGCCTCCGGTGGCTCAGCGTGGGCGACCACACAGCCCACGTCATGGGCCAATAGGTGGTCCTCCCACTGCTGTCCGGGCTTGGATCGAAAGACGGTGGTGAGAATCTCGATGAGCTCCGAGTCGTTCTCCTGGCGTGTGGCTTCGTCCAAAAACCGATCGTCACTCGACAAGTCAATGTCGTCGGCCAGAGCCTCGACGAGTGACGACCACTCGCTCTCGGCCGGCGCGGCAAGATAGATCCATCCGTCAGATGACTCGTACAGCCGATAGCGCGCTCCATAGCCGTGTAGGTCGGTATCAGCGACGGGGGTCGGGACCCGTCCCTCGTGTTCGACCACATCGTCGGCCAGCGCGTGGGCCGTCGAAGTGAGCATGGTGGTGAGCATGGTCTGGGCGACGCCCTTCCGGTCCCGCACCAGAAGGCCAAGGGCAAGAGCCGAAGCCACGGTGAGAGCCGAGATGCCGTCGGCCTGGGCGTACTCCGTGGTGCCCGCGCCCGCCAAGCGAAGGGCGTTGGCACGGATCTCAGCCACGGAAAGACCGGGGCACTCAGGAATTGCGGTGCCGATGTTGCGCATCACCAGCCCGCTGCCCGCGCCGATTGTGGGTGCATAGGCAGGTCGGTCTCCACATGGTCCGTCGATGCCATAACCAGGGGCGTTCAGATAGACCAGGTCGGGGTTCAAGGTACGAAGGGTGTTGCTATCCACACCCTGTCGTTCAGCCACTCCCGCTCGAAACGACTGCAAGACGACGTCAGCTCGTCGAGCCAGCTCGTGAACGATGGCACGGCCCTCGTCACTCGAGAGATCGACGGCGATGCTCTCTTTGCCCTGCATCGCCTTGGCCGCGCCCACCTCGGGGAAGGGCAGCAGGTTTCGCATGGGCTCCCCGTCGATGGGTTCGACCTTGATCACACGGGCCCCAAGCTCGCGGAACACAGTGCCACCGAACGGAGCGGCAAAGAAGGTCCCAAGCTCGAGCATCATGACATCCCCCAGTGCCCGACTAGCCCTGTCGCCGGTCCCCTTCGAACTAGGGTGCGCTGGCCACGGCGCAGCTCGCAAGTCATTGCCGTCCGCATCAAGCCCTGGCGAGCCGCTACTCAACAAGGCCGGAGTCGCCGGCAGCTGAGCGATAGGCCCCGGTTGACGCACCAACCCGTGCTCGCCATCGAAGAGCTCGACGGCGGCACCGAGATGACGCATCTGTGGGTGGTCGAGCAGTTCGCTGCCTCGCCGCATGGTCTCGGCCCAGACGTCGTGGTCCTTTTCGAAGACCTCTTGCCACTCGGCTAATGACTTTGACTGGACCGCCGTTATCAGTTGATCCCAAAACTCTCCGGTCTTTCCTGGATCAGCAGCAAACGCAGCGCCTTTCCAGGCGTCGTCCTCGAGCATCCAGTCCAGGCCCATGGCTTTGAGCATTGCCACGTAGAGGTGGAGTTGGACCTGGGAGAACTGCAGCCACCTGCCGTCTTGTGCCAGCCCGATCAACAGCATGAACATCATCGGCGACAGCGGCAGACCTTCGTCGCTGATCGGCGCCGAAGGAGTGAACGCTTCGGGATACTTCGACGTGATGATCCGGAGGTACCAGTTCCAGGTTCCCATGGCAGCAACGCCTTTGACCAGGCTCGTCTCCACCCGCTGGCCCATGCCGCTCGACTCTCGCTCGTGCAATGCGGCAAGGATTCCCACCAGCAACGTCTGGCTGGCGCCATAGCTACAGAACGGCACCGACACGTGCGCTGGTCCATCTCGCGTCACCATGCCCCCCGAGGCCCACAACGCACCGATGCGCGCCATGACAAGCGCTTCGTACCCCTTTGCACCTGCGTAGGGGCCGGTGGTGCCGAAGGCCGTCACCGAGCCGTATATCAACCCGTCGTTCTCTGACTTGAGGCTGTCGTATCCGAGCCCAAGGCGATCCATCACACCAGGACGGAAGGTATCAATGAGCACATCGGCGCCAAGAGCGAGGTCGCGAGCGACAGCCACGTCGCCCGCATCGTGAAGGTCCAGAGCAATGCTCTTTTTTCCCCGGGCGATGAACGGGAAGCTGGGCATGGAACGCAGCCGACTCCCAGTGGGCGGTTCAACCTGCACAACTTCGGCACCGAAGTCGGAAAGTGTCTGGCTCGCCTGGGCTCCGGCGGGACTATTGGAGAAGTCGAGGATACGAAGCCCAGCGAGGGGCCCGGCTTGGATATCGGTCGCTGCCTCTTGCTGCATCGGCATGAGCCCCCCGGGATCAAGTTTCAATAAATGAGTATACTCAAGTCCCGACGGCTCGCCAGGCCTGACTGGGAACTGACGACCCATGAGTTACGACTTAGAACCCCAGCTTTTGGCTTCACGGAGGACGACGCGGAAGGGCTTGTCGGAGTCGACACTCGGCTCTCGCGGAAGCCCGAGGATTCGCTCGCTGATGATGTTCCGCTGAATTTGGTTGCTCCCACCAGCAATGGACATGATCCGACCGTTCAGGAAGTTCAAAGACGCGGCATTTCCACCACCGTCACTGGCGGACCACGCGATGGCGCTGCGCCCTGCGATGTCCATGGCCAAGGCAGCTCGCTGCGGTTGCACGAGACCGAGGCCCAGCTTGATGTAAGAAGCGAGAGAGGGATTGGCCGTGCCGGCCATGATGGCCATGGACACCCGTTTGGCCAGCTGTCCCTGCATGTAGTCGTTGATGTGCGCTCTGGCGATGAGCTGCCGGACGCCCTTGTCCCCAAGGGTGCCGTGATCCGACGCCAACTCGACCAGATCCGGGGCAAGGCTGCGTTGCGAGCTCCCATCGCCGGCTACGTCGATCTGGCCGGCTACCCCACTTCGCTCGATGGCGAGCATGGCGTTGGCGATCGGCCAGCCCGCATTGACTTCGCCGATAACCATGTCGTCGGTAACGATCACATCGTCGAGGAACTCTTCACAGAACTCCGCGCTTCCGTTGATCTCCCGGACGGGGCGAACGGAGACCCTTTCATCCCTGAGGGGAACCTTGAACATGGTGAGGCCACGGTGTTTGGGGGCGTTCCAGTCTGTCCGAGCTAGACAGATGCCATAGTCCGCACTCAGGGCCCCGGACGACCAGATCTTGGTGCCGTTGAGCACCCAGGCGTCGCCGTCAGCGGTGGCGCGAGTGAGGAGCCCGGCAAGGTCCGATCCCGCCCCCGGTTCTGACAACAGCTGGACCCAGATCTCCTCGGCGCTCAGCATCTTGGGAATCCACTCGCGCTTCTGCGTCTCGTTGGCGTGGGCCAGGATCGTCGGCAGAACGATGCCCAGGGTCACGTGGCTGGCAATCCCACCCGGAGCAGGCACCGCGTAACCAGCGGACTCCTCTCGCCAGACCTGTAGATGCCGACGTGAGAGCCCGAGCCCGCCATATTGCACCGGCACGACAATGCCGACGTAGCCAGCCTCGTACATCACCCTTTGAAGCGCTCGGTCTTGGGCGAGCTGATCAGCGGAGATCTCGTGAGCGGAGCGGAGCTCGGCTCGCTCGTCGCGCCGCGCCACGTTGGCGTCGAGCCAGCGGCGCGCCGTGGCTCGGTACTGGTCGAGGTCCACAGATGCCTCGCTCACCGGAGGGCTCCATCGCTCCGGTCATGGAAGGCGCAAACCCGCTCACGATGCCAGGTGGGTTCGCCGTAGAGCACGGCATTTGACCGCACCCTCCGCAGGAACAGATGGAGGTCGTGCTCCCACGTGTAGCCGATGCCGCCGTGGACCTGCAAGCACTCCTGGGCCAACTCATTGGACACGTCTCCGATGTAGGCCGCCACCATGCTCACGATCTCGGGGGCATTGTCCGCCCCTGTTGCGACTGCCTTGGCCGCCGCTACTGCGCCCGCCTTGCATGTCTCCAGATACAAGGCTTGGTCGGCCAGCACATGCTTCAGTGCCTGGAACGAGCCGATGGGCCGGCCAAAAGCAATCCGGTCCTTGGCATAGGCCACGGTCATGGCCAACAGCGCATCGATGGCCCCGACGGTGTCGGCGCACACCAGTACCGCGGCCAGCAGCAGCTGGGCCTCGAGGAGGTCAGAGCCAGCGGTGTCGAGAATCGCGTCGGGTGACACTTGAACACCATCGAAGTCCACGTCAGCCAACCGACGCGAGAGGTCCAAGCAGGTGAGGGGCCGGACGTGAACCCCGGGGTCGTCCGCCCTGACCAGGGCTTGGACGGGTCCGTCATCGGTCGTGGCTACGACCAGCAACCAATCGGCCGATACCGCGTCCTGTACGAAACCGCGTGTACCGCTGAGGCGCAGACCAGAACCCGAGCGTTCGAGAGCGAGGGACGATCCATCGTCCCAGTTCCCGCGACCATCAGCGTGCGCCCAGGTCGCCACCTCTTCGCCGGCGATAATCTGGGGAAGCACATCGGACCGCATCGCATCCGAACCTCCCGACGCGAGGGCGCTGGCCACAATGTTCATGGGGATGAAAGGTCCAGGTTGCATGGTGCGACCGAGCTCCTCGGACACGATGACCGCGTCGAGAAGGCCGGTACCGCTGACGCTTCCACCCCCGTAGGCTTCTGGAACCAGCATGGCGAACCAACCGATCTCACCTGACTTGCGAAGCCATGACCGCGTATAGCCCTGGGGATCGTCGTGTAGTGATCGGGTCTGATCGAGCGGAAGTTCAGTCTCGATGAACCGCAGCGTCGTCTGGTGGAACAGCGACTGATCATCGGTCAGATCTAACTGCATGGCATCCTCGTGCTCGCGGCCTCGATGTCGGTACTATATAGTACCCTCAATACCCTCGGAGATGAGAGGCGACCCTTGGTCGAATTAACAGACGATGCCGAGCCGGTGATCCTGACCGAGGTGGACGGTCGGATCGGGGTCATCACTCTCAACCGGCCAGCGAGGCGTAACGCCTTGAACGGAAAACTGATCGCCGCCCTTGACGACGCAGTCCGCGAGATGGCCGAGAATCCCGAAGCGAAGGTCGTGGTCCTTACCGGGGCACCAGCCGAAGGAGCCCATGGCGGATTCTGCTCCGGAGGCGATGTCAAAGGCGGCGGACGGGGGTCTCCGGGCACAGAAAAGGGCATTCCGGCCGACGCACTTTCGGGTGATCTCTCACGCCATGACTCCCATGCGGCGATGCTTCTCCATCTCATGCCCAAGCCGACGATCGCCATGATCGGTGGACCGGCGGTGGGCGCTGGGTGCAGCCTCGCTGCTGCCTGCGACCTCCGCTTCGCATCCGATGACGCCGTGTTCGCCTCGAACTTCTCGGCCAACGGGCTCTCGGGCGACTATGGCGGATCGTTCTTCTGGACCCGGATCATCGGAACAGCTCGAGCCCGTCAGCTCTATCTCCTCAACGAGAAGATCTCCGCCGACCGAGCACTCGAACTGGGCATGGTGCACGCCGTCGTTCCGGCGGTAGAGCTCCGTGACCATACGTTCGGAGTCGCACGCCAGCTTTTGCGAACTTCCGCCTCCCTGCTCGCTCTGGTCAAGGACAACCTGAACGAGGCCGAGGACGAAATAGAGCGCCGTCGTTATCTCTTTGCCCATGAGGCGGAGAACCAGATCCAGTCTGGCCGTCTGATGGCGGAACGGATGCAGCGCGACCCTCGTCAATCCAAGGATGAACGCGGGCGTTAGCGCTGGGTGCCAACCTTGAGATCCCGGTACGGGATCGTTCGATCGTCATTCGGTTCCCGAGGCAAGCCCAGACCTCGCTCACCGAGGACGTTGAGCTGTATCTCATCAGTGCCTCCACCGATCCGGGTACCCGGGCTGGCCAGCCCTACCACCTGTAGGTCACCGTCGAGGGCTGACTCTGGCCCGCTCACCAAGCCGTCGGCGCCGACGATCCGGTAGGACAGGTCCCGGGACTGTTGGCAGATTCTCGAGGTCGAGAGCTTGGCGATCGAGCCGTCGGCGCCGGTCAGCCGACCCCCGGCGGCAGCGATGCGCCGCATGGTCCATCCGTTCACCCGCACCTGAGCTACATAGCGAGCAAGGTCTTGACGGAGCACGGGGTCACTCGTCACTCGGTAGGTGTTGGCCAGGTGAATCATTGTCTTCGATGGCACGGCACCCCCTCGGATGCGCCGCTGACGTGTTCTGGCCGCTGAGGCCATTCGCTCGATGACCTGGCCGACCGTGCACTCGAGATCGCCACCTCTACCGGAGCGGGCGATCACCAGACCCGTCGCACCCCCTCCGGCCACGGAATTGCGTTCGTGAGCCAGCGTCGTCTGAGCGACGTGCCACCCATCATTGAGTTCGCCCAATACTTGATCGACGGGCACGCGAGCCTCGTTGAGGAACACCTCGCAGAAGGAGCTCATGCCGTTCATCTGACGGAGGGGCCGAACCTCCACTCCAGGCTGATGCATGTCGATGACAAAGTAGGTGATCCCCCGGTGCTTGGGTTGATCGGGGTCGGTCCGAGCCAGCAGCATTCCAAAGTCAGCGGAGTCCGCTCCCGAGTTCCATACTTTTTGGCCGGTGACCACCCATTGGTCACCGTCTCGGATCGCTCGTGTACCCACGCTGGCGAGATCGGATCCCGATCCCGGCTCGCTGAAGAGCTGGCACCAGGCGGATTCGCCCAAGGCGATCTGTCGCACGTGCTCGGCAATCTGATCGTCGGTGCCATGCTTGAGGAGGGTCGGTGCGGCGAGATTGGCGGCCACGTGGCCGACCGGCGGACCCACCACACCATTGCGGGCAAGGATGCCCATGACGACCCTGGTATCCGCGCTCGACATGCCCGATCCCCCGACGCCCACGGGCCAGGCCGGATAAGCGTAACCGGCGTCGGCCAGGCGATGCCACCACTCCCGGATGGTCAGGGTCTGGTCCCAGCTGACATCGACCCAGGCCTGCACGGCGGTGGCCAGGTCCCCCCCGGGGCTCACTCCGTATCCTTCGCCTTTCGCTCCTCGATGAGCTCGTGGTGTCGTTCCAACATCGAAACGGCCTGGGCCTGCAGATCGGCGGGGGGCTCGGGTAAGGACACGGGGCCATGGTCGCGACTGGGCAGGGCAACCGTGGCTGTCCCCGGGCAGGTGACCAGGCCGCGCTGGTTCGTCCCCCGCATCTCGATGTCGACAACGCAACCGTTCTCATCGATGCGCTTGTCGACCACTTCGCCAGTGATCACGTGGCTATCGCCCATGTAGTTGAACTTTCGGATCTCGCTGCTCTGGCTAACCAGCCATCCGTCGTCACCCATCCAGTCGGTGAGGTAATGCGATAGCCAGCAGTCACGCATGACCCCGTAGTCGTAGGCCATCGGGTTCCCGATGGCCTGGGCCCACGCGGAGTCCCAATGGACACGCTGAGCGACGTCCGGGATCCCGTACTCGTTTTTCACATAGAACGGCGCAATTCGTTGGCGATTGTTGTAGGCGATGCGGTTCGAACAGGGCGCATAGGGCACGAACCCATAGCCTCCGGCATGGAAGACGATCATGTCGGTCGTGGTCAAAGGACCTTTTGCCATGGGGGCAAGTACGTCGCCAACGCTGACGTCCTCCCACCAGCGAGGCTCGGAGCCGCGCACCGTCTCAGCCGCGTAGATGGCATCAAGACGCTCGAGTTCGTCGTCGCTATAGATCGCCGGCTCGATAGCGGCGTACTTGCCCTCCTGGCGCGCCGTCTTTCGCTCGGTGTGGATAGCCAAGGTACGAGAGATGGCGACCACCTCGGCACGTTGGTTCATCTTCACGCTTGCGTAGGTCACGAGCACCGAACGCTTGGCGAACTCAGACTTCTTTTCGATGACCGACTCCGTGCCGCCGAAACTGTAGAGCTGATCACCCTCCAGAAGTGGTCGATACCATCGCCACGTGCTACCCGATACGAAGACGTGGATACCTCGGAACGAGGGGCGCTTCAACGGGTGATCGGGTGGGTCGGCATAGAGCGGCCGGTTGAGGCCGATGGGGATCATGGGCGGAGCGATCTGTGCACCCCAACGGGTCGTCGTCCCGTAGTCCTCGGAACAGAACAACGGGTTATCGTCGCCGTAGCCGCGAGCGAAATTCCGCATGGCGTCATGGGTGGCGGTGGTCAGGTGCTCGCGCGCCGGCGACGGAGCCCAACGCCCAACCAGGGCTTTGGCCCGCTCGATGTCCACTTCCCGGAACTGGTAGTCCGTTGCCTTTTCGAACTCAGCAGATGTCGTCGCCATGGCCACCTCGTGCCTCCTCGGAACTGCAGACCGACGGACGTTGCCGCCGCCGACTACCTAAAGAGTGTACTGATAATCGGGAGCGGTCACCAGTCGTCTGCGGCGTGGTCAGGCCGAGGGCATCGTCGGCACGTGTGGGAACAGCTCTTCGAAAGCCCCCATGCGGATTCGCCGACTCACGACATCATCCACCCCGTCGAACAGCTCGTGGAGGGTTTTCTGCGTGTGGCCGAAGGTGCCTTCGAAGTGAGGATAATCACTGCCCCAGAGCACGTTCTTCCATCCCATGGCCCAGTTGGCCGCCACTGCCGACCCATCGTGTTGGAACGATGCATATACCTGCTCATAAAGGAATCGGCTCGGTAATTTCGAAAGATTCGGTCGGACAGCTGCCCCATGTTGGCGATAGCCCTCATCCATGCGGTCGCCGATGAAGGGGCCCCATGTCGCTCCGCCCTCGGAGACGAGGACACGTAGCTCCGGATGCCGGTCGAGTGCGCCGCTGGCGATGATCTGTGTCACCGCTCGTTGACCTCCGTATGTAGTCTCGACGTAGTTCAGAACGGCGCCCCCTCGGCCTCGGTAATAGACGCCAGTGCGTTCGGTGGGGTCATGGGGTTCGGTCCCGATATGGAAGCCGATCACCATCCCAGTTTCAGCAAAGGCAGCCCACATGGGGTCCCACTCTTCGTCGTTCCACTCAGGACGCCCGATGGGTGGTCGGGTGGGCAGAAATCCGCACTTGAACCCCCCGGCGTCGGCCCGCCTGATCTCAGTGACGGCGTCGTCGACATCGAGCAGGGGAATCGACGCCACGCAGACGAAGCGATCCGATTTGTTCTGGAATTCGAGTGCCCAATCGTTCAACGCTCGAGCACCCTCCTTCACCACGCGGGGGGTCCGGATGTTGAAGGTCCAAATGCCCAGCGATGGGTACATCACCTCGGCCCAGACCCCTTCGTCATCCAGATCCTTCAGCCGGCGGACTGGATCATTGCCGCCCAGGACTCGATCGATGAAATCCTCTTCCTTGGAATCGGTCGGCCGTGCATTGATCCCCATCCCTTTCTTTCCGGGACTCTTTTTGGGTAGGTCACGCCGGAACTCTTGACCGTCGATGTAGATGGTCTCAAAATCTCCGCTCGGATCCTTCACGCTTCGAGGCATGCGTTCCTTGATGTCCTCGGGCAGTGAGTCGAACAGGTCGGGGGGCTCCATGAGGTGCGAGTCTCCGGAGTTCGCCCAGAGCTTCTCCTGCGTCATGTCTGACATCTGTCTCCTCCCTAGAGCGAGATCAACGGTTGGGTCAATATGCAAATATTGTTCTCATATGCGCCTCGTGTCAAGGGCGGCGGTGAGTTGGCGCGGGGTGCAAGGCCATGACCGATGGCCGTTGGACGCATCGTCGGTTATAATGAAAATGTGATTTGCGAAAGGGGGTTCCGGCTATGACGACCGTGGCCATGCCCCCAGTTGACCAGATTGTCTCGCCTCCACGCCGTCTCGGATCGGTTCGTCGTACGTCGACCATGCTGATGACGTGGCCGAACGGCATTGGCGCTGGGTTGCACCTGACCGGTCGCAGCCGCGACCTCGTGACACCGACCGAGGGATCTCCACGAATTCTGGCCACTGCCGACTTGCAGGTGGTGACGGGCACGGACCGCAACATCGAGAGCATCGTGAGCGAACCGATGGCCGTCGGGCTCGAGCACCTGGTCGGCTGCAAAGGGGGCGGAAACTTGCGTGCCGCAATTGCCCACGAGGTTCCCGATGAAGTCGAGCTCGGGACACCTCTCCACCTTCTCCTCGATGACCTTGCCGGCTCCACACTCATTGCCGGGTTTGCGTTCTTCCGTTGGGCAGACCGCATACCGGAGTTCGAGGAGTTCCGGCGTAAAGCTCCGCGGCGCGTGATGCAGGGCGTCTGCTCCGGGTTCCGACCGGGGTCCAGTTCGTTGCTCAGTGACGGAACGCAGTCGGGCACTGCCCACCGGGTGCAGGCGGTGGGGCCGTTGTCGGCCACAAACGACCCAATGAGCTGGCACCAGCTGGCTCCTCATCCAGAGATTGCCATGCGACGTGCCCGCCGGATCGACGTGTGGCGAGATCACGGGGAGCTCAGCATCGACGCCATGTTCCGAGACAGCTGCTGGGACCCAGACGGATCTGAGATCGCCGTCCATGAGTACCATCTGCTGGCGCGGGCTGACGGCGGTACTGACGCGCTCACCTCGGTGGAGGCACGGCCTCGAATCCTCCCCTACGTGGAGTGTCCTTTGGCTGCGCCGAACGCCGAGTGGCTGATCGGGACCCCGATGCGCGCCCTTCGGAGCGAAGTGCTCGAGCGTCTCCGGGGATCCGACTGCTGCACGCACCTCAACGACGCGCTCCGTTCTCTGGCCGAGGTCCCGGTGCTGGCTTCCTCGTTACCCGGGAATAACGAGCCGATTCCCAATACCTAGTGCGATAGAGGGGTACGACACGATGACATTGAAGGACCAGACGGCGGTAATCGGAATCGGGGCCACGCCGTATTACCGGCGGGGTGAATCGCTTCCCCAGACCGAGCTCGAGCTGGCCTGCAAGGCCATCCTTGGTGCGCTCGACGATGCAGGACTTACCATCAACGATCTCGATGGCTTCGCCATCTATTCCAGTTCGTGCGATCCCGCTCAGGTGGCTTCGGTCCTCGGTGTGCCCGAGGTCCGGTTCGCCGCCACCCTCACCTCCGGTGGAGGAGGTTCCGCCGGCTCCCTCGGTCTGGCCGCTGCTGCCATCACCTCAGGCCAATCTGAGGTGTGCGTGACAGTGATGACCCTGCAACAGGCTAAGCGTCGCCTGGGTGGCTCAGCCGTCGGTGACGGCGGTCCCGGCCTGGGGGGCGGGGGAAGCAGCCCCTATGGCAGCGGTGGAGTTCCGAACTACGCCGCATTCATCTCTGGTGCCGGCCTCATGGCTCCCGGCCATAGCTTTGCCTTGTTGACCAAACGGCACATGGAGCTCTACGGGACCAAGCGTGAACATCTCGCCGAGGTTGCCATCTCCCAACGGGAGAACGCGATCCGGCGACCCACCTCGATCCGGCGTGAGCCCCTCACCTTGGACGAGTATTTCGACGCCCGCATGATCTCCGATCCGCTCTGTCTCTACGACTACACGATGGAAACCGATGGGGCTGTTGCTGCCGTCATCACATCCGCGGAGCGAGCAAAGGATCTTCGCCATCCGCCCGTCTACATCTCGGGCTCCGCCCACGGCGGTATGGGACGGTGGGGATCAGCCATCTTCACGTACTTCCAGATGCCCGACGACTACTTCGCCTCGTCGGGGAATCGACCCATCGCCAAACGCATGTACGAAATGGCCGGCATGGGGCCCGAAGACGTCGACGTGGCCTTGCTCTACGACCATTTCTCCCCCCTCGTGATCATGCAGCTCGAGGACTACGGCTTTTGCCCTATCGGCGAGGGAGGACCATTCGTCGCCGATGGGAACATCCGGTGGAAAGGGGGATCTATCCCGGTCAATACCCATGGCGGCCATCTGTCGGAGGCGTACATCATCGGTATGACCCACATCCGGGAGGCCGTCGAGCAGCTACGAGGCGATGCGATCAACCAGGTCGAAGGGGCCGAGGTGGCACTGGTCACCGGTGGCCCTTCGGGCCTTCCTGTCAGCGGCACACTCTTGCGAAAGTGACGAGGTAGACACATGACCGAGACCAGACGAGGAACATTCCCGGCGATGATGAAGGATCCTTTCGCCGACGCCACTACCCAACCGTTCTGGGATGCCGCCCTCGAGGACCGCCTCGTTGCTCCTCGATGCACCAACTGCGGCACCTTCGTCCTGACCCCTCAGCCGTTCTGCTTCAGTTGCCAGGACCAGAACTTCGAGTGGACCGAACTGCCCGGTACCGGCACCATCTACACGTACACCGTTGTACGTCACCCGCTCTCACCTGCTCTTGCCGATGTTGTCCCCTACGTATCAGGGATCATCGAGCTGGACGGGACCCAAGGCGCGGGAGCCCGCATGATGCTCAACATCACCGACTGCGACCCCGAGACGGTCAAGGTCGGCGACAAGGTTGATATCTGGTTCGACAAGGTGAGCGACACGTACGCCATGCCTCGGGCTCGGCCGAAATCGTCCTGAGGTTGAACTAGCGTTGACGAACATGACTCGCGCCGGGCGCCCACGGCGCTTTGAGGAGGCAGACGAGTTGCGATTGCTGCTCGACGCCGCCCTCGTCGTCATGGAGCGCAACGGCTATCAGGATGCGGCGGTAGCCGACATTCTTACCGAGGCAGATCTGTCGACCCGTTCGTTCTATCGGCACTTCCAGTCCAAGGATCAGCTTCTGTGCGCTCTCTACCGCCGAGAAGCGGAGGCGGCGGCCGAGCGGCTCAACGCAAAGGTGACAGCTACTGCCAACCCCCGGTTGGCCCTGGATGCATGGATCGAAGAGATCATGAGCTTCATGCACCACCGAAAAAAGGCTGCCCGGGTGGCCGTCCTCGGCTCACCGGGGGCAATGCGTGCAGACGGCTATGCCGCCGAGACCCGGCACGCCGCCATGTTGCTGGTGGCTCCCCTCGAGGAGATCCTCGCCTCAGGCAAGCGCGATGGCACATTTCCTCTGGCCGATCCGTCCACCGATGCTCGACTCGTTCAGTCGGTAGTCTGGGCTGCTGCCGGGCTCGACCCGTTGCGCGAAGCGAAGCGTCCGCACGCTGACTCCTTCCGGGCCGTCCATTCGTTTTGCTTACGCGCCCTCGGAGCAACTCCCTGATTCCTGTCGGCCGCGCCGATAACCAATAAGCCCAATCACCGAAGCTCAGGCGCCCGCTTCTCTCCCCGTGGGGGCCGAGGCTCGTCCGCGCTGGCATTGCCGATGTGTGTGTACGCCAGTCCGTTTTGAAGAGCAATCGAGCGAGGCATGTCGATCGATTCCCAGATGGCGCGGACGGTGCCTTGGATTGCCTTGGGCCGTCTGGCCGCGATTCCCGCGGCGATGGCGTCGGCGCGGCTCCATAGCTCTGATCGCGGCACGACCTCGGTGACCAATCCAAGTCTCAGAGCGGTATCAGCGGTAATTCGCTCGTCATTACCCATCAGCGCCCAGCGCAAGACGTCGCCCAGGGGCACGCCCCGATGGAGCATCCCAATCGGCTCCAGCGCGGAAACGGCTCCCAAGTTGGCATGTGGATCGAAGAAGAGGGCGTCCTCGGAGCAGATGATGATGTCCACCTCATTGATGAAGTACTGCCCACCGCCGGCACACATACCGTGCACTGCAGCTACGACTGGCTTCCATACTTTGTTGTGCTTCGGGCCCAAGCTTGCGCCGGGATCCTCGTGGTTCCAAACATTGCGATCAGCCCACCACACGCCTTCCCTGATATCGAGACCGGTGCTGAATGCTCGATCGCCGTCGGCCCGGAGCACGGCGGCGTGGATGTCGTCCTCGTCCCTGACCCGACCCCAGGCCTCAATGACTTCCCCGGCCATTTGCTCATTGAACGAGTTGAGCATGTCGGGCCGTCCCAAGGTCATGGTGGCGACGTGATCCTTGACCTCAAAACCGAGGGTCTCGAATGATGTGCGGTCGGCGTTCATATGACCTGGAGTATAGCGAGTTATCTTATCTGGACTGGCCATTTAGTATACTGATAGTTGGTAAGACCGAAGTGGACCGTCGGAAGATCCGGCGGGGTAAGCAGACGGAAATGGAAGGCACGTCGGCCATCGTGGGCAGGTCTCGTGTCTCGCCAGGGCATCACTGAACTTCTGCAATGCCGTTGGCCGGGGGCTTCGTCGAGCTGCCTATCGCAGCCGAACCGTCATCGGATACAGAAACCTGCGTCGACCGGTAGGGCCACGCCAGTGATCCATTTGGCTTGATCCGAAACGAGGAACGCGACTGCGTCCGCGATGTCATCCGGTTCGAGAATGTCAATCGGCATGGCATTCTGCATCGCCGAAATCGAGGTACTCTCGCCCGCCATGGCCTGAGCCATCAGCTCTCCCATGGCCTCGTTCATCGTCATGCCTGACTTCACACCGGTAGGGTGCACGCTGTTGACTCGGATCGATTCGGGAGCGAGTGACGCCGCCAGCTGCTTCATTAAGCCGACCAGACCTGTCTTGGTCGAGGTATAGGCCATGGCCCCGATTCCGAAGCCCGCGGTCTGCCTGAGTCCGGCCGTGGAGCTGGTGATGACTATGTTTCCCCCAGGACCTTGAGCCCGCAGAGTCGGCAGTGCCACCGAAACGGTATTCCACGCGCCGGTGAGGTTGGTGTCGACGATAGTGCGCCACACGGCGTCCGGATCCCCCCCATCGGTAAGGCGAACAATGCCCGCATTGGCGATGACAATGTCGACCCGCTCGAGCGAGGCCATGCCTTCGTCGAACGCCTTCTGCAGGCCGGTAAGGTCACGAACATCCGCCGTTAGGGCGACTACCTTGCGGCCTTCACTTTCGACGAGCTTCGCCGTCTCGTCCAAGTCGGCCCGAGTGGCGTTTGGATAGTCCATGGCGGGAACGTCTGCGCAAATATCAGTTGCCAGGATGTTGGCTCCCTCCCTGGCCAACCGCACGGCGTGTGCACGTCCTTGCCCACGCGCAGCCCCGGTGATGAATGCAACCTTGCCATCGAGTCCAGGCATCAAATTCACTGCTCCTTTCTCATAGCGGAGTCCGACTGTTGGAGCCTTGAACCTCGCTCAAGCGATGCCCACGGCCTTGACCCGCAAGAACTCCTCGACGCCGAGCTTGCCGCCCTCCTTGCCTATTCCCGAAATACCAATGCCCCCAAAGGGGCGCTGTACCCGCAAATTTGCTGCGCCATTGATGAGAACTTCACCCGTCTGGAGCTCCTCGGCTACCTGTAGCCCGCGAGACAGGTTCGTGGTTTGTATGTACCCCGAGAGCCCATAGCGGGTGTTGTTGGCGATGCGTATCGCGTCGTCGTCGCTGTCGAACGGGGTAATGGCGAGCACTGGCCCAAAGACCTCATTCTGGGCAAGTTCGGAATCGGGGCCTACGTCAGCGAAGACGGTTGGCTCAAGGAAATAGCCACCAGCCAGGTCGCCACCGATCCGAGACCCCCCGGTGACGAGACGAGCCCCGTCTTTGTTTGCCCGTTCGATCATGCCGAGAATGCGCTCAAGCGCGGCCTCATTGACGACCGGCCCAGATATGACTGCCGGGTCCCAAGGGTCCCCCACCGTGATGCCCTTGGCAACCATGGCAACCCGGGTGATCATCTCCTCATACACGGGACGCTGGACCAGCATGCGAGTAGGAAATGCACATCCCTGGCCCGAAAGGACACCGACGCTCATCATGGCACCTAACCCGCAGGCTTGATCGAGGTCAGCGTCGTCAAAGACAATGTTGGCCGATTTCCCACCGAGCTCGAGCGTCGCCGGCTTCATGGTGTCGGCACAGGCATGGAGGATCCTGCTCGCAGTGACCGGTCCGCCAGTAAAGGATACCTTTCGCACCTTAGGGTGGACGACAAGTGCCTCGCCAGCTCCCGGGTCACCCGGCAGGATACTGCAAACGCCCGTCGGGAACCCCGCTTCTTCGACTAGGTCCATGAACAGCTCAGCCGAAAATGGCGTGAGCTCTGAAGGCTTGCATACGACCGTGCAGCCCGCAGCCAGGGCGGGCGGTACCTTCATGGCGAGCGAGATAAGGGGGCCGTTCCAGGTAATGATGATCCCGACTACGCCGTAAGGCTCAAGAAGGGTGTAATTCAGCTCACCGACCCCAGCGGAAAAACTGCTGGACAGCTCACCGGACAGTTTGTCTGCCCACCCGGCGTAATAGCGAGTCCACTCCGCGGCCGAGGCTGTCATGCCACCAACGACGGCGGCCGGCGTGCCGTTGTCCATTGTCCCTCGTCTGCCGAACTCGTCTGCGTTTGCCTCTATGAGGTCGGCCAGCCTTAGTAGGAGCCGGCGCCGCTCTTCAGGCGCGGTCCGCCGCCAGTCACGGAAGGCGACGTCTGCCGCCTCGACGGCCCGGTCGACTTCGCCCGGACCAGCGAGGGGGATCTTGGCATCGGCTTGCCCCGTACTTGGGTTGATGTGTACGTGGACACCTCCGCTCCCCGTCTCGATGCGCTCACCGGCGATGTTCAGGTGGACCTTCGGTCGGCTTCCCGTGTCGGTCATAGCCCTCCCCCTTAGTAGACGTTGGCTACTCCCACCGAACAATACAGCGGAGGCGTGCCAATAGGTAGCCTAAATTGAGGAAGGTTTCTGACTGTGCCGGACGTGAACAGTTCGCGACCGATCGGGATCCGGGCATCCGCTTTCCCTAGTTCCAGGCATTCCGGCAACATCACTGCCGTAAGTATCCAAGCCGCCTTAGAATATCTCTACCTGGCCTAATAAGGGTCAGCTTGCAACCGGCTTACCGCCGGAACTTAAGCGGACTCAGACTCATCCGGGGAGAAGGCCAAGGCAATTTCATCAAACGATTGTGGTGCATCGGCCGGCCATCCGCAGCTATCCGTATCCTCTTTAGTCACCCACGGGGTACTGCCGGGCGATCAAGGGGACACTCCGATGGCGCGGAAGGAGCGGTATTCACAACAGGTTGCTGAGCCGAGAGCGTTTCGACGCCTGATAGGCCACTATCTTCCGGAGCCCACTACGCGTCGGCAAGGACCAGCGGATACGAAGCGGCTGCCAACCCGAGGATCTCCGCCCGGTCCTCATCGAGAATGAACCCCGCCGCAATGGTGGCCTCGAGGACGCCCTCGAACCTATCGAGGTATTCAGGCCTGCTCCTCGGATAGAGCGTCGACAACGTGGCGTCATCGAAGGGCTCCGTTCGACCGAAAAGTATGGCGAACGACTCACCGGTCTGGCCGAGACCAGACAGGACCGCTGTCGGTACTTCGACCCACGGGGTGCGGATCCCGCCAGTCGCGTTACCGTGTTGATCGACGCGAAAGGCATCACCGTCCCGTTGCAGGCGGGGAGCCCGTGGGGGCGGAGTTCCGTCCGTCACCCACTGCACCAGATGGGACAGAGCAGCCTGGCCCACGTAGTGCTGCTGGGGTCCGGCGTTGATCGGGGTCGCCGTCTTCCCTATAACCAGATCAGACGTCGGGCGCAGGAGCTCCGCCAATCGGACCGAGCTCAGTGTTCCGTCATCATGACGACTTGCGTTGAGGAGGTAGGTGTCTGCGTGGGCCGCGCCGGCCAGCTCCCAGACCCGCACGGTCTCCGTGTCGGGCTGATCAGCTCGGCCGCCTCCGAGTAGCACGATGTCGGTCTCGCTCTGGAGAACCTGCACGGGTACCCGAACATCCTCGCGGATGTGCTCACCACCCTCAGAGACGGCATCAGCTACCTCCTCCAGTTCGAGGCTACGGACAGACGAGGGCATGAATGCCCCCTCGAGGGTGACGCCCATACCCGGACGACCATGCACGAAGAATCCGTCAAAGACTTGCGCAATGGGGTCAATGGCGTTGATGTAGGTGACCAAGCAGGCGGCGGACTGCGATTCGCCTGCCGCCAGCACGTGCTCGGGTACGAGATCGCCTAGCGGGTTTTCGAGCTCTGGAAGGCGGAGCAGCTGGCCCACTTGGCTGAAGATGTCGAAGGACCAGGCGTCACCAGGATGCACCAGCTGGCGATAGCGGTCGGGTGCCAAGAGCTTGAGATGTAGCCCGTCGACGAACCCGCCACCGTCGATCCCCACTTTCTGCGCAGAGACTCCGACCCAGGCGTGGCCCGCAGACGCGAGGTACCGGTGCAGAAGCGCCCATTCTGGCGAAGCGTCGATACCGCCAGACACGTTGTTCCATTCCACCAGTACAGTGCCACTGAAGTCCTGTGGGTCGGCGGGTCGTCGAACCAAGATTCGCGTACAGAACTCCGCGCTCCCAGCGGCGGCAACGTCCCATCTACCGTCCGTGGCCCGTTCGCCTTGGAGCACGAAGGAGTCGGCGCGTCCCGTGACGAGAAACTCTGTCTCTTCGTAGCCCAGCACCGAGATGTCGATTTCGCCCATCAGGTCAGGCGCTCCGCCCGATAGCGTCTGAAGCGATGTACCTCGTGAGTTCTGCACGACTCTCCCAGTGGTGAAGTCGGTCCTGAGCCGAACCGAAGCGAACCGCTCGGAATCAGTATACTGAATGGCATAGGAGGAGTCATGACGAGAGCAGCCCCAGACGAGAACGTGTACGAACCCAGTGAGGTCGAGGCAATTGTCCGAGAATGGTTTCGCGCGTACTCGGAGAAGGATTTCGATGCGCACAATGCCTTGATCCACCCCGACGCGGTGGTCGTCTACCCGGAGATGTGCTTCGTCGACGCGGACCTTAGCGCCGGCAAGGACTTCCTCGAAAAGACCCTTGAAAAGGACGAAGCCAACTTCTTGGACCTCAAGATGACGATCGACAAACTATGGGTCATAGGAGACACCGCATTCGTCCAGGGATATTTCAGCGGCAACAAGCTCGGCGGCACGATTGCCGATCAAGCCAGGGGTTCCGAGATCAAGCTCCGGTTTCTCGATCGAATCGACGTCGAGGACCGGAAAATCAAGTTGGTCTATGCCTTCTACGACACCGCGCTGCTGTACCAGATCCAACTTGGATTGGAGGGCCCAACCAAAGAGAATCCCATCGCGCCCTGGATGATGGCAATGGGATCAGGACAGCGCCCCGCTTAGGCTTCATCGGTCTTCGTCAACCGATGACAGCGACGCGACCTCATTCGACGACTCCGCGGGATGCCGGCTTTGCATCTCCGCGTCGAACTCGACTGCGCGCTCTCTCGACGGACCGGGGACGGCATCGAACGACGTGCTCGAGGATCCACCGAGTGGCGCGGTCAGTCAGGTAGCGATGCGGTTGAAGATCTCCGCCAATGCGGCCGGCTGACTGTCCATGCACATATGCCCGGCGTCAATGTCCTCGACCGGTCAGTCGCCGACACTCTCGGCGAACCGTAGCTCCTTGTCGGGAGGCACGATGAGGTCCCGCAATATCAACGCTGGTCAGGACTGGGCAGTTGACGTGCCCGGAACGTCATGGCCGCACAAGGGCTGCGGAGAGGTGGGGACGAACCCCTTTGTTTGAGCTTGCATGTACCACGCACATTGTTGTGGGAGGTCATGGCCGAAGATCGTCGAGTAGTTGATCGAATAGGGCAGGATGCCGTTACCGTTATAGCTCTTGATGCTCCGGAGGCTCTTGATGACTGCACTCCGGCTTGGATTCTGGCCCGCCTTCTGGATCCCCTTGATCATGAGGTCAGCGCCCAACCAGGACTCGTACTGGCCGAAGTTGGGAAAGTCGGACTTCGAGAAGTGCTGGTATTTCTGCAGCGCCGCAGCCATCTGAACCGTAGCGGCGTTGGGCAGCGAGAACGGACGATACTGGGTTACGAAGTAGTCGCCCTGTACGGCTTGCCACGCAGGCGAGTTGATAACGTCCGGCTCGTATCCGGTCGGGAACACGACGGCCTTGAGCTTTACACCGGCCTGCTTCAAGGAAGTAGCAAGAGCGAAGTTTGAGTCGTTATCCATCGCCGCCCAGATTGCATTCACCCCTTTGGACCTGGCGGCAAGTGCCTCGGTGGTGAAGTCGACTCCGCCGAACGGGATCGAGGTATCCAACACCCCGGTCTTCCCGCCAGCGAGGTTGAACGACTTGGCCACCCCGATCGCTGAGCGGGTAGATGAGGGAGAGATGCTGTACCCATAACTACCGATAACGGTGCCACCGTGTTGCTTCAGGAACAGCCCAGTACCCGTGTTGACCGGGTACTTAGGGTCCACACTGCCGTCGTCAGAGGCAAACATGTTCGTATAAGGCTGCTCTCCCCATTCAGGCCCATCGGAGAAGTTCCCAGTGACGGGTACTCCGGCCTGCTGGGGATACTTAGCCGCCGCGAAGAACAGGGCGCTATTGGAGACAATCCCGATGGCGCCCTTGGAGATGGCCTCTTGCACCGCGGTGACCACGGTCGTCGGGCTCGTGGCGTCGTCGATGACCAGCGGAATAATCTTCTGTCCGTTGATCCCTCCTTGGGCGTTTTGCAATGCAATGCGAGCGCGAAACCCGGCAGGTGACGTGGAGTACTCGGCCGCGGCCGTTCCGGTCAGAGACGTAATGAGAGCGATGGTGAGCGGTTTGGGCGCCGCCGATGCTGACGTCGGTGCCGTTTCCCCAACCGTGGCCACCAGGCCTCCGGCAACAACGACCGCGGTTATCAATCTTGCAAGGTAACTGCGCAAGGTCCCCCCTCGATTACCAGACATTAGCAATGGTGCAATACAACTGTTTGTCAGTGCAACTCCCATTCTACCTTAATCGGAGTCCCCGCCACCGGGCAAGGGCCACTTGGGGCACCTGGACAGTCGTCCGATCGCAGCACCGTACGACTCAGCGCCCGACCGGGCGCAGGTTTGTTCCGCGCTACTCCAGCAGCTTGGCTTTGAGCCCCTCGATGACTGCGCCAAATCCGAACTCAAAGAGCTCATCACGGCTGTAGCCACTGACACGAGTCACGCTTTCGAGCGTTTCCCTCGGTGTGCCGCTGACGATCGCATCGGCCATGGCGTCGAGGTCGATCTGTCCGGTCATGAACGTATAGAGCGCGGCAAAGCAGAGCACCGCCTCCTCAGAGCTGAAGCCGCCATCACGAAGGATGGCCAACACGCCGTCTGCCAGGCGCCTGGTCTCAACAGATCCACTGTCCCCGAACTGAGCAGACACGCCAGGGTGCTCGGCAAAGACGCGACGGGCCGACCGCTCGAGCTGCCGCAGCCGATCCTCCCAGGTCCCCTCGTCAAGGCCTGGTACGCGAATTTCGGAAAGGATGTGATTCACCACCAGTTCCCGAAGTGCTTCCTTGTTCGGCACGTAGTGATAGATCGTCATCGGCGGGGTATCCAGCTCCCTGGCCAGGGCCCTCATCGTCAACTTGTCGAGGCCCACCCCTCGAGTAAGGCCAAGGGCAGCATCGACTATCTCACCCTCGCTGAGAGAAGGCGGTCTCCCTCTTGCACTCGGTGGCTCATCGACTGCTGGATCAGACGGGACGATTGCATCGACTGTAGTTCGGACCCCGATGGCTCTCCCTACGAAGAAACCAAGAGCGGCAGCTCGATCAGACGGCGAATCATGAGGCTCTTGTGATGGTGCAACGATGTCGCTGGGACTTCGATCGAAAAAGACGAGGTCAGCTCCAGGAGCCGCTCGAACGTCACCTTCGCCTCCAGACGGGCCAATGGGGCGCCGACGCAGAGGTGGATACCCCAACCGAATCCGACGTGTCGCCTCGGGTTTGGACGATGAACGTCGATGTCGTTGGCCTGGTCATACGCTTCCTCATCTCGGTTGGCCGCTGGCCACAGCAACACCAGGCGAGAGCCCTGTGGAATGGCAACGTCACCAAGCGTCGTGTCAGCGAGCACCTGCCGATAGTGTCCCCGAAAGGGAGGCTCGATCCGACAGACTTCCTCGACAAAGACCGGTACGAGGTCAGGCTGGGCACGCAGGCGATCTTGAAGATCAGGCCGCTCAGCAAGGATCCGAGCTCCGGTTCCAAGCAGGCTTGTCGTCGACTCACCGCCCGCAGCCATAAGGATACCCAGGATGCCGAAGGCCTCCATTTCGTCGAGATCCCCGTTGGCCACAGCCTGGGCACAAGCTCCGATCACGTTCGATTGATCAGGATCGTCAACGGAACGAGCAGCGACGTATCCGTCGATCACCGGACCAAGCTCCGTCATCTTCTCCATCAATATCTGGCGACGCTCCTCAGGGACGAAGCCGCTGATCTGCTCCACGGACGCGTAGCCCTGTGCCTTCAGGACCGGAGCTGCATCGTCATCAACGCCAAGAAGGCGGGCCACCATGATCATGGGCAGAGGTTCTGCGATCTCTGACATCCACTCGACGTGGCCCGAGATTAGGTGCGGCTCGAGGGCCGAATCGATGAGCTGACGAAACTCGCCTTCCCTTTTGTTGATGGCCGCAGTTGAGAGGACACGGCTCAGCACCTTTCGTTGCCGTCCGTGATCCGGCGGATCAGCAGTGGCCAGAACGCCAGGCATGTCATCAACGGTGGGTCCGTCCATGGGTGACCGAAGTCCGGGCTGGTTCGATTCACTGAGGTACAGGAACTCGCCGCTATTGCTCGAGTAGATCTTGGGATTGGCAATGACTTCATGGATGAGATCCAGCCGAGACACGAGATAGGCGTTCGTTCCTTCGACCAGATGCACCGGATCTGACTGCCGCAACTGCGCGTAGTAGTCGTGTGGCTGTTCGAGCACTAGTGGATCGAAGAGTGGATCGACGGCTGTCGTCTCCATTCAGCACCTCCGCGTTGACCAATGGCGTGGGATCTACGCCATTGTCGTACACTATACTAGAACGGCTCCGCGTGGCCGTAGGATCACTGCGCCGACGTGTCGGTGCCCGGCCATGGACGACTGGGCTCCGAGCTCAACAGACCCTCTTGCATGAACGAGGCGACAAGGAACCCATCCTCGTCGTGTGCTTCTCCCTCACTGAGGTAGCGCCCGCCATTTGTGGACCGCAGTCGGGCCGAAAGGAGGAGCCACTCTGTGCCCCACTGCCGGTGAAACCAGATCGTGTGGCTCAGAGTCTGGCTCAGGTACTTCCTTCCACCTGTCGATCCTCGCGGGAACGGCGTATAGGTCATGCCATAGTCGGTGACGAATGCCACAGCAGGCGCTCTCAACGTCGGTTCGACGGTGACCTTTCCGAAGCGAGCCCAGTAGGGGTGCATCAGCTCCCATGTCTCTGTTCCATGGGGCTGCACCGGACGGAGCTCGATGACGTCCCAGGGAAGTCCGTGTGCTGCCACAGGGAGTTGGCTGGGGTCGGGAAGGTCGGGCGCGGGACTGGCGGGCCCATCGTTACCTTTCTCCGGTCGGTGGAGTAGGACCATCTGCTCGGCCAACGTGCGACCATTCTGCTTCACCAGTACTCGGCGGACGGCAAAGTTGCGGCTGTCGTTCTCGCGAATAACGTTGACATCCAGCTCGGGGCCCCAGCGACCTGGTCTCACAAAAATGGAGTGGAGCGATTTTGGCACGAGATCACCTTCGACGGTGGCTTGGGCCGCAGTGATACCGAGTGCCATGCTCAGCCCGGCGAAGAGGAAGCCGTCGCCGGGAGGGCTGACCGTGAAGCGCTCGACAGAGCTTGCTTCCTCTCCGTGAGCCTCATCGACCCGGCTTATGGATAGGACATCTCTCAGAGAGTCGGTCACAGTGATCCGAATGCACTCGGTCGTCTGCACCACGAACATTTCGTCCCATGCATCAGGGCTCTCCCCTTCCCGGCCGGCGGCGGTCAGCCCACCGGATCCGGGGAGCGGACGAGGTCCTTCACCGCCGGCACGACGGGCGGGGCCGTCTTCCAGTCGGGAACGCCCTGCTCGGGCTTGCCGGCCGGATAGCCGTCGTCGTTGACCTCGGCCCAGTGGGAGTGG
>DATAUC010000105.1:0-41461 GCA_036268485.1 Acidimicrobiales bacterium | reverse complement strand
GGTCAGCCCACCGGATCCGGGGAGCGGACGAGGTCCTTCACCGCCGGCACGACGGGCGGGGCCGTCTTCCAGTCGGGAACGCCCTGCTCGGGCTTGCCGGCCGGATAGCCGTCGTCGTTGACCTCGGCCCAGTGGGAGTGGTTCAGCTGGTGCAGGGTGAAGCAGGCCTGCAGGGCGTTCTGGAAGCCCATGTTGTCCACCGACTGGTTCACCGACTCCTTGATGAGCAGCGAGGTGACCGTGGGGCGCTCGGCGATGCGGCGGGCGAACTCGAGGGTGCGCTCGGCCAGCTCGTCGTCCTTGAAGATCTTGGACACCATGCCGATCTCGTGCGCCTCGTCGACCGAGATCGAGTCACCGGTCAACATGAGCTCCTTGGCCCGGCGGGGGCCGAACTCCCAGGGGTGGGCGAAATACTCCATGCCGCACATGCCCAGGCGGACGCCGACGGGGTCGGCGAACTTCACCGTGTCGGCGGCGACAATGAGGTCGCAGGCCCACATGAGCATCAGGCCGGCGGCATAGACGGTCCCGTGGACCTGGGCCACGGTGATCTTCCGGAGGTTCCTCCAGCGCAGGGTGTTCTGGTAGAAGTAGTGCCACTCCTGCAGCATCCGGCTCTCGGCCCCTTCCCGGGTCCCACCGTTGGTGCGAGCGGTGATGTGCTGGTCCGGCCCGGGCTGGTACTCGGCCATCTGCTCTTTGGAGCCGAGATCGTGGCCCGAGGAGAACATCGGTCCCATGCCGCCGAGGATCACCACGCGGACGTTGTCATCCTTCTCGGCCTCCAAGAAGGCATCGTTCAGGTCGACCAGCAGTCCACGGTTCTGGGCGTTGCGGGTCTTCGGACGATTGAGGAGGATCCTGACGATCGTCCCCCCGTCAAGCTCCTCGTACGTCACGTACTTGTACTCCGGCATTGTCGCTCCTTCTATCTCGATCGCTTGCTCAAGCTCATATCGACCGAAGCCCCATAAGCGCATCCCCCCTGTACTTGTTGCTGCGGCGCTTGCTACTTCGGTGCAAACCGAAGGGCGCCATCGATTCTGATGACCTCGCCATTGAGGTAATCATTTGCTGCGATCTGCTCGACCAGGGCCGCGTACTCGGCTGGGTGGCCCATTCGCTGGGGGAACGGCACCGCCATACCCCATGCTGCCTGCGCATCCTCTTCGGAGATCCGAAAGGCGGGGGTGTAGAAGGTGCCGGGGGCGATGGCCATGACCCGGATGCCGACGGGACTCAGATCCCGGGCTGCTGGGAGAGTCAGCCCTACCACTCCAGCCTTGGCCGCCGAATAGGGGGCCTGCCCGATCTGACCCTCGTAAGCAGCAATAGAAGCTGTGTTGATCACGACTCCACGGACGCCGTCCTCCAAGACCTCATTGGTGGCCATGGCGGCTGCGGCTAAACGCAACAGATTGAAAGTGCCGGTCAGAAACACGGCAATGGTCCGCTGGAAAGCTTCGAGTGGCATCGGGGCACCATCCCGATTCACCACCCGACCGGTGGCGCTACCCGCGCCATGAGCCGCCACGGAAACCCTTAGTGGACCGAGCTCCTGGGCGGCCGAAAGCGCGCTCTTGGCCGATTCCTCAGAGGTGACGTCCGTTTGTACAAACCGGGAGGCGGGGCCCAGTTCCTTGGCCAGCGCCTGTCCCCGTTCCTCGTCCATGTCGGCGATGACAACGGACATTCCCGCCTTGACCAGGCGCCGAACCGTCGCTTCGCCTAATCCACCGGCTCCGCCGCTGACGATGGCCGAAGCATTGGCGAGTCGCATTCGTTCCTCCTACAAAGTTGGACGCCCAGAGCAGATGAGAGACTATACCTAGGTAACCTCTTTTCTCTATTTGAGTAACCCCTTGAGGAGAATGTCCTATGCCCTCAGCGAAGGCCGGAGACAAGAGTACGAGTAGGTGGTCGGGGACGTCCGACTTCCGCAGCGCCCTGGTCGAATGGATTGGCGACCATGACGGCCTCCTACGCCCCGGTTACGACGGGCACGGGACAACCCAGCAGATCCTCGACCATCAACGACGGGTCCAACGGCTCCTCTACGACGAGAACTGGATGCGCTGGGGCTGGCCCGAAGCCGTCGGTGGCCTCGGAGGAACTGCCCTCTTCCGAGCAGTGCTCGGCGAGGAACTGACCTCTCGCGGCCTCGTGCATACGGCCGCGTTCTCCATGCCAGAAGTCCTCGGCCCGGCCGTCGTCCACTTCGCCCACACCGAAGTCGCCAAGATCGCCGTACCGCGCATGCTTCGCGGGGACGAGCTGTGGTGCCAGGGGTTCTCCGAGCCCGACGCGGGCAGCGACCTCGGCTCGCTCAAGACCCGGGCCGTCGAGCATGGCGACGAGTGGGTCATTTCCGGACAGAAGCTGTGGACGAGCTGGGCTCATCATGCCTCACGGTGCATCGTGCTGGCCCGAACCGAGGAAGACCGGGGATCGCGCGGCATAACCGCGTTCTTGGTGGACATGGACACCCCCGGGATCCAGGTGCGACCTCTCGACACCATGGCCGATGTAGACGAGTTCTGCGAAACGTTCTTTGACGAGGTGCACGTCCCGGCTGCGCGTATCCTGGGTGAGCGGGGAGGTGGCTGGGCTGTCGCCCAGTACATCTTGGCTTGCGAGCGTGGGCCGATCTTTTGGCAGCGTGGGGGTTGGTTGCTCCATCATCTCGGTGAGTTGTCCCGCTTGGTGGAGCCAGGCGACGATCTTGCCGCCCAGTTGCTGGGCGAGGCCTATGCCGACGTCATTGCGCTTCGATCCCGATCCCGCACCACCCAGTACGACCTGGCCGAGGGTCAGCGTCGGGGGGCCGAATCGTCGATCGACAAGATCCTCATTGCCACCGCCGATCAGTCCGTCTTCGGGGTCGCCCGAGAAGTCCTGGGGGGCATGGTGGAGTTCGGCGACACCCCCGTGGCCGACCGCTACCGAAAGGAGTGGTTGTACTCGAGGGCTGCATCCATCTATGGCGGGACCGCCGAGATTCAGCGCGACATCGTTGCTGCCCAGGTGCTCAACCTACCGAGGGTGGCTCGATGAACGCCGACGAGATTGGGCTACTGGACCAAACGGTCTCGGCCTTGACACAGCAACATGAGGGGCCCGAGCTCACGGCCGCTCTGGATGCCTTCGGATGGCGTGAGGTGCTCACCGATGAGCCCGGTGCAGCAATATCGGCCATCTTCGGCAATCAAGGTGCATCGGGCACGTGGTCTTCGGCCTTGCACGATGTTCTGGGCGCAGCCGTAGGGGTCGAGGAGACAACTGCTGTGCTCGTTCCCCACCCTGGCAAAACGGCCACTTGTCGCCTCGACGGCGAGTACATCACAGTCGAAGGCCTCCTCCTTGGCGCCCGGACTGGGTCGAGGCAGACCCTCGGGGCCATGCCCACGGAAGATGGCCGAACGGCTCTGGTGCGTTTCGAACACGCACAGACGAGCTTCCAGCCCATAAAGGGACTGGATCCGGCCATCGGAACGGTGATGGTATCGGGATCAGTTGACCGCGCACGGCTCGAGTTCGACGACGTCGACGCAACCATCACATGGAAGGCCGCCATCTCGAGTGGGCGTTATGCCCTCAGCCATCAGCTCGTCGGCACGCTTGCCGCTATGCACGCCTTGGCCTTGACCCATGCAGTGGAACGATCCCAATTCGGCCAGCAGATCGGCACGTTTCAAGCCATACGCCATCGGCTGGCGGAATCGCACGTTGCCGTCGCCGCAGCGAGGGCGACGGCGGTCGGGATGGGAGAGGTAGCCACCGGCAGGGATAGCAGCCAGGATGACCGATCCTTGGCCGGGGCCATGAGCAAGCTCGTGGCCGGCCGATCAGCCGCGAAGGTCACCGCCCACTGCCAGCAGGTTCTTGCCGGAATCGGCTTTACGTCACAGCACCCGTTCCACCGCTTCATGAAGCAGGCCTCATCGATCGACCGGCTATTCGGCAACCCGGCAGAGCTATCCAGGGAGGTCGGGCACCAATTGATGCTGCGGGGCGAAGCGCCGAGGCTCTTGGACCTTTGAGCAGGTCCCCGGGTCCTCAGCGACTCCGTGTCGTCGACCGCTTGGGGGACGAGCGCTTGGGGGTGGATTTGGTGGAGGCCGGCACGGCACCAATCCCCTCACTGCAGAAGAGCCACAGCTGATCTGGGGTCACATCGATGTCATAGGGACTCAGGATCCGGGCGTGGACGACGGCCAGCACGGCTTGATAAAAGAGGTAGGCGAGGATGTCGGGCGGCAGGTTGGTCTTCAACTCCCCCGCCGCAGCGGCATCTTGGACGAGTTCGGCGACCAGTTCGAAATGTGGTCGGTATGCCCGATAGAGGTCTTCAGGTCGGGTCTCAGCCAGCCGGTTGCGAAAGGTGGTCAGGGCTCGCTGCACCGAGTCGCCCGGCCTTGACGTGAGGTCGTACATTCCCTGGATATAAGCCTTTAGACGCCGGACAGGATCAGTCTCGGCATCGCAGTACTTGCGGAGCCGAGGGACGAGCTCACTGGCGAGAATCGTCTGGTGGACCGCCACCAGCAAATCGTCCTTGCTGGCGAAGAACTTGTAGAACGTCCGAATGGACATCCGCGAATGGTCAACCACGTCCTGGACAGTGAAGTCCAACCCACCCCTCTGGTCCATGATCGCTATGGCCGAGGCTACGAACCGATCACTGCGTTCCGTTGCTCGGCTTCGAGCGGCCTGGAGTGAGCGATCGATACTCTGCTGCTTCCACTCGGGCAGCCGGTCTTCCGTTTCGACCGACTCGACCTCCTGGGCGATCGGCTTTCGACTAACCACGCCTGGCCTTCCTGTCGATCACGAGACTGTCGTCTTGATCAAATGTCAATAGTGGCGAGCGCATATGAGGTTCTCTTTTCGCTACAGAATCTGTCTCAGAGTAGCAGTCACTCGCGTATCCCCAGATGGACCCTGCGGGCACTGACCGGCCCCACGAGGGCCTATTGGCTCTGATCGATGGCACGGCTCGGCGCTTTGGGACCGGATCGCTTGGGCCGAGCACTGTGGGGGCCGAGGGAACGATCCGTGGTCCATCTGGCTGGTACCGAGGGCCAGGGCGGCGCGGACCGCAGGCCCCGTGGCACACGAGCACGCTCCTGATCCCAACCCCATTGGGACCAGTGCAATCAGTATTCTATCTCATAGATCATGAGGCTTTCCCTGGGGTCTTGCTCCGACCCGACTACAGAGGCAGGTTCCCCGTGGCTCTTCTCGTCGATCCATCGTCCTTGTAGGCAGCGATGGCCCGCCCCGCCGTTCTCATCAGGTGAATCTCGTCTGCCCCGTCGGCGAACCGAGCCCACCGTGCCTGCGTGAGCATGCCGGCCAGGGGGGTGTCGGTCGAGTACCCCAGCGCGCCGTGAACCTGCACCGCCCGGTCGATGACCCGGTTCAAGGTGTTGGACACGAAGTACTTGGTCATCGACACCTCACCGGTGAAGTCGACGATGCTGGCGTCGTTTCCTCCCGCATCAATCAGGTAGGCGCAGTGCAGGACCATGAGCTTGGCTTGGTAGAGCTCGATGGTGGAATCGGCAATCAGCCACTGAATTCCCTGTTTCTCAGCAAGAACTGACCCGTGGCTGTATCGGCCGAGAGCGCGATCGACCATCATGTCCAGAGCCGTCTCGGCCTGCCCGATCCACCGCATGCAGTGGGCCAATCGAGCCGGTCCAAGTCGGTACTGGCCGAGGAGGTGACCGCTCCCTGGGGACCCGAGCATCCTGTCGCGGTGAACTCGAAGGTCGGTGATTCGGATTTCGCAATGATTGTGGCTACCAGACATCGTTTCGACATCCCTCACCACCTCCCATCCGTCGGACGGGATGTCGACCAGAAATGCCGAATTGGCCGACTGTGGCACATCGGGATTGTCCTCGGTTCGGGCAATCAGGATTGCGAATTGGGCCCCACGAGCGCCTGAAATGAACCATTTGTGGCCATTGATGACCCATTCGTCGCCGTCGCGATAGGCCCGCGTCTGGATGAGGGTCGGGTCGGATCCAGCCACATCGGGTTCGGTCATGGCGAAGCACGACCGGAATCCCTTTGGCTTGCCGTCAACCAGGCGAACACCTTCGCACAGTGGTTTGAGATACTTCTCCTTCTGTTCCTCGGTGCCCCAATGCAAGAGCGTGTGCATGTTGCCCTCATCGGGTGCCTGGGCGTTCAGGGCCATAGGGCCCATCCGAGTTCGAGCTGCCTCAGCCGACACTGCGGCCATGGCCACGTGACTCAAGCCCATACCGCCCCACTCCTTGGGCATATGCGGTAGCCAGAGGCCCGCCTCTTTTGCGGCAGCGCGCATGTCGACGATGGCCCGAACCCAATCGCTGCGCCCCCACCCGGCCTCGTCCCCAGCCGCCTCATTGGCTCGTACGACGGTTTCCATGAACTCGCGTACCCGCAGTCGCAAGTCCACCAATTCCGGAGGGAACGAAAAATCCACGGGCACGTCACAACTTCCTCTCTGAGATGAATGGGGCGAAGCGCCGGCAGGGCCGATCCGAAAACGGAGCGATTCTGATCCAAGTAGCCGCTCGATCCCCTCTGTCGGCGGCCTCCCGCCTGGCCAGTAGCTCGGACTACCCCAGGCGTCGCACGGGTACCTGCGAGTAGCCGGCCACATTGGACATCTGGACCCGCCTACACCCCGCCTCGTCCACTTCGAATTGCGGCCAACGCTTGGCCAGCTCCTCGATGGCGATCCTGCTCTCCAACCGAGCGAGGGCCGCGCCCAAGCAGCTGTGGATTCCATAGCCAAAACCCAAGGACAGGCTGGCCGGACGGTCGATGTCGAAGGTGTCGGGATCGTCGTAGAAGCGTTCGTCCCGGGTGGCCGAACCGGTGACGAGAATGGTCGGAACACCGGCGGGAATGGTGATGCCGTTGACCACTGCATCGCTCATCGAAAACCGCCCTTGGTATTGCGAGGGTGGGCAATACCGGAGTATCTCCTCGACGGCAGCCGGCACCTTGACCGGGTCTTCGATTACCTTGCGATATTCGAGCGGATTGCGGTGGAAGAGGACCATGGCGTTGCCAATGAGCTTGGTCACCGTTTCCGCCCCAGCCCCGCCCACCAGGCCGGCGAAACCGGCAATCTCTTCGTCCTCGAGGCGTGATGTCGTCCCGTCCCGATCCACCTCTACTTGGGTGAGCCTCGAGATCATGTCGTCCCCGGGGTGGATCCTCTTCTCCCTCGCTAGTTCGACCCAGTACGCCTTGCTCTCCAGGCCGGCCTGGATGCCTTCGGAGGTCGGATCCATCTGCCCTGGCTCTCGGTGCAGGCTGGCATCCAGCCAGTGACGGATCTGTTGCCGTTCGCCCTCGGGGACTCCGAGCATGCGCGAGATGATCTCGACTGGGAACGGGCCGGAGAAGTCGGCCACGGCGTCGAACTCTTCGGCATGGTCGAAGGGAGCCAGGAACGTCTCGATGACGTCGCGGATCATCGGTTCGAGCGCTCCGACGGCCCGAGGCGTAAATACCCGGCTGACCAGGCCCCGGAGCCGGTCATGCTCAGGTGGGTCCAGCATGATCATGCTCCGGTAGTACCGGATGAGCTCTGGATCCGCCCGCAAGGTGGAGAGATCGACGCCATGGCTGCTCGAGAACGTCTGCCAGTCCTTGTGGGCGGCGCATACGTCGTCGTAACGGAAGAGGGCCCAGAAACCGTACTTTTCGTTGAAGTAAACGGGCGACTCGTCGCGTAGGCGCCGGTACAGATCGTACGGATCGTTGAAGTACTCGTCCGAGAACGGATCGAACTCGAGCGTCTGAGTTGTTCGGGCAGTTGCCATTGTCGTCCCCCTAGGACCTACCAGTACTGTCCTTTTAGTAGAACTATATTCTTGCACAGGTAGGGCAGTGCTTACCGAGAGGCAGCGGCAGGGGCACCCTGACAGCACCGATCGGATACGGAAGCCTCAGGTGGTCAGAGGGTGAGAAGCCGACGACTGCCGGACGGTCCGATCTTCATCAACCGGTCCATGTTGCCCCCCATGACCTTGGCCTTGTCCACCTCGGTGAGGGGGGCAAGCTCGTCGACGAACGAGGTCGGGTCGTACATTCCCTCCGGGTGCGGGTAGTCCGACCCGAACACCACGTTGTCCACTCCGACGAGCTCAATGAGACCGAGCGGGTCTTCCTCATGAAAGGGGTGCACGTATACACATCGTTTCAACGCCGCCACCGGATCCTCGGAAAAGATATGGGGCGTTCGTTCGTACAGTCGCTCGAGCACCTGCACCAACGGCCGTACCCAGGCGCTGCCGTTCTCCACCGGGACGATCTTCAACCGGGGGAATCGGCTGGCCAAACCGTGGCCGATGATCGAAGCCACTACGTCGTGAATGCCTCGGTGATCGGCCGTGATGATGTCGACGAAGGCCGAGCGTCGGCCGGCGAAGGGCTGGAACTCGTCACCTCGAAGTCCTTCCCACTCGTTGAGGTACCGCTGGGACCCGTCGTCGGAGGCATGCATCCCGACGACGATGTCCGCCTCTTCGACAAGTTTCCAGAAAGGGTCGAATTCCTGCAGGGCGAAGGATCGACGGCGGCCGTCAACGTCGGGGACCGGAGCGGGCCGCACCAATATGGCCCGGGCCCCGTGATCGAGGACCCACTCGAGCTCCTCGATTGCCTTGTCGACAATGGGGAGGGTGATGACCGGCGTGGCGAAGATCCGGTCCTCGTAGTTGAACGACCAGGTCTCGTACATCCACCGGTTGAGGGCGTGTACGACGGCGTGGGTGGCCGGGAGGTCACCGGCCAGCCGCTCTTCGACCAGGCTGGCCAGTGTGGGCCACATCATGGATCGGTCGAGGCCCAGCTCGTCCATGAGCGCCAGCCGGGGGGCGGGCTCGAAGAACGCGGGCGGTGCCTCGATGTACCGCGGCGGCGGCTCGAGCTTGAGATCCTGTGCGCTGGCATTCGAGGAGGGGTTCTTCAACTTGAACTCGATCTCCATGGCACCAGGAGGAGCCACCTTGTTGAAGGTCGGATTGGGAATGTAGTTGCTGATCTGACCCTTGATGGCCACTTTCGTCCTGCCGTTGACCTGGACGTACTGGATAACACCCTTGTACTCCGGGGGGAGGAACTTGGTAAGAGCCTCGGGGGTCTCATACATGTGGTTGTCAGCGTCAAAGACGGGAAAGGCCAATTTACGTGTCGACATCATTCTCCTTAGCGTTCACTTCGAGGGTTCGGGTAGGCAACGGTCGGGTCGCATAACAGCCTCCTTCACCAGTGGTTAGTTGCGGCTTGGCATCGAGTTGGTTCGCACCTCGCGGAACGGCAAGTCGAGATCCGGGGATCGGTCCCTCGGCATTCCCAGCACCCGTTCACTGATGATGTTGCGAGCCATCTCCGTGCTCCCGCCCCCGAGGCAGGCACCCTGGCGGCCCAGATAGCTCACTCCCAAGTCGCCGGCGGTGTCGCCCTTCTCCCACGCCACTGTCCGGTCGCCCCCCAACTCGAGGCCGATGACGGAGAGGCGAACATTGAGCATCCCCCCGGACAGCCGGGGAATGGATCCCGCCGGAGGGGGAAGCCGACCCGTCCGTATCGAAGTGCCGATCCGTTCGGCCAGCGCCTTGTGGACTCGGGTCAGGACGCGAACCTCACCAAGGAGCTGCCTGACCCGGGAGTCGTCCTTTCGGGACGACACCTCGGAGAGCGAACCGGAGCCCCCTTGCCCTCCCCGACGCTCGGCCATTCTCGGCCCCACTTCGTAGGGCGACGCACCCCCCATGGCCGTTCGTTCGTGGAACATGAGCTTCGAGGCCACCGTCCAGCCATCGTTCACCTGGCCGAGAACGTGGTCGGCAGGAATGGGCACGTCGTCAAAGAACTCCTGACAGAACTCGTCGGTCCCGTCGACGTGCTTGATCTGGTCGATATGGATGCCCGGTTGATGGACCTTGACGATCAGGACGCTAAGGCCACGATGTTTGGGTACGTCCCAGTCGGTCCGGCACACGCACAGGGCATAGTCGGACTTCCATGCGTACGTACTCCAGATCTTGGAACCATTGAGCACGAAGACATCGCCATCACGGGTCGCCCGCGTCAACGCACCGGCCAGGTCCGACCCGCCCGTCGGCTCGGACAGGAACTGCACCCAGAGCTCGTCACCCCGGAGCACGGCCGGGATGTAGCGCTGTTTCTGCTCCTCTGTCCCGAAGTCGAGAATGGTGGGCGTGATAATGGTCAACGTGGGCGTGTTGAATAGCATCGGCAACTCGTAGCCCCGCGACTCCTCGTTGAAGATCTGTTGGCATTCGGGCGGGAGGCCCTGGCCTCCGTACTTCACCGGGTAACAGATCCCGGCGAATCCGCCGTCCCACAGTTTTCGTTGGATGGCTTTGGACCGAACCACCTGGTCGGCATCGTCGAGGGCGTGGCCCATGAACGGGTCGGCCCCGTTCAGCGGTTCCAGGTTGTCGACGATCCAGGCCCGAGCACGAGCTCGGAATGCCGTGGGGTTCTTGGCATGGGCCTTCGGCCGCTTGAGGGTATCGACATCTTCGATTGCGGATTCAGTCATGGCTGCGTCTCTCCTATGCGCCGGCCAGGATGGCGACGCGCTCGCGTTGCTCGATGGGATCGCCATAGGTCTGCCGATGCAATACGGCACGCCGTAGGTAGAGGTGGATGTCGTGGTCCCAGGTCACCCCGATACCACCGTGCATCTGGACGCAATCCTGGATGATCTCCGGACACCGCTCCGTGACGTAGGCCTTGGCAATTCGCGCCACTTCGCCGGCGTCGTCATGGTCGTGCTGGACGGCCCTCGTTGCCTCCACCGTGATCGCCTGTGCCGACTCCAACCACAGTTTCATGTCTGCGAACCGGTGCTTCAGCGCTTGGTAGGAGGCCAACGGCCGCCCGAACGAATAGCGATCGAATGCGTACTCCACGGTGAAGTCGAAGACCCGCTCGGTAGCGCCCACCGTTTCGGCACACTGCAGAACGAGCATGGTTCGCATCTGTCGCTCGAATGCGGCACCACCAGCACCGGACGTGCCGACGACGGCTGAAGCGGGTAGATGGACATGGTCGAAACGGACCTTGGCGTGACGTCGGACCAGATCGAGCCCCTCGAGGGGCGTGACCTCGATACCGGGTGTGGACGCAGGAGCCAGGAACTGAACCAGCCCCAACGGCCCGTCGGCCGTCACCAGGAACCAGTCTGCTTGTGCCCCCGCGTCGACCGGGCTTTTCGTTCCGTTGAGGACGAAGCCATCTCCATCAGGCCGCGCCTCGAGAAATACCCCATCGGCACCGACAGGCTGCCCGGGCTCGGTCGCACACCAGGTGGCAACGGTCTCGCCGGTCAACAAACCGGGCAATACCGAACCAACCTGCTCGGGCGATCCGTCGATGGAGACGGTCTGGGCCACGACGTTCACCGGCCCGAGCGGTCCCGGTGAGACCAGACCTCCCATCTCCTCGGCCACGAGAGCCAGATCGGACAGTCCGTCGCCCGAGATGCTTCCGCCACCGTGGTCCTCGCTCACCAACAGGGAGGTCCAACCGAGATCGGCCCCGCGCTTCCACCAACTGGGGTCGAAGCCCGACGGCATATCGGCCCACGCTCTGACCGATGTCAGTGGCGCCTGGGCCGTCAAGAACTGCCGCGTGGTGTCGCGGAACAATTCCTGATCAGCGGTCAACTCGAGATCCATTGTCAGAGCCTCCGTCGTCTTCGAGCACAGCGGTGGGGATCACCTGGCTCGCTTGCTGTCTGCATTCGGTCTGTAGGCAGCGCCAAGGATTGGCCGTTGATCCCGTCGGAACGACCCGTCACCAAGGACCTGGACACCAAGGTCCAGTTGGACGGCCTAGCAAGTAGTTCGACCACGACGCCCTCTCAGCGAGTCTGGGGGAAGCCCAGGTCAACGACACTGGTCGCCGGAACGGGCCAGCGAGCGGTTACGACCTTGGGTCGGGTGTAGAAGCGGACACCGTCTGGGCCATAGATAGCTGAGTCTCCGAAGAGCGAGTCTTTCCAGCCGCCAAAGCTGTAGGAACCGACGGGAACGGGAAGTGGAACATTGATTCCCACCATGCCCACCTGGACATCGGACTCGAAGCGGTGAGCGGCACCGCCGTCCCCCGTGAACAGGGCGACGCCGTTGCCGTAGGGGTTCCCATTCACCAGAGCCACCGCCTCGTCATAGGTGCGCACTCGCACCACAGCCAGCACCGGCCCGAAGATCTCTTCGTCGTAGACCGCCATGCCCGGACGCACATGATCGATGAGGGAGCAGCCCAGGAAGTACCCCTCGCTATCGAAGGACTTCTGGCGTCCGTCGACGACTACGTGCGCTCCTTCGGGACCCGCTCGGTCCAGGTATCCGGCCACTCGCTTCTGGTGCTCGGCGGTGACCAGTGGGCCCATCTCCGACGCTGGGTCGTGGCCCGGGCCAATGACGATGCCGGGGATCCGGGCAACGATGGCCTCGATCAGGGGGTCGGCGATTTCACCCACAGCCACCAGAACGGACACCGCCATGCATCGCTCACCGGCCGACCCAAATCCCCCAGAGACAGCACAGTCGGCCGCGGCATCGAGGTCGGCGTCAGGCAGGACGACCATGTGGTTCTTCGCACCGCCCAATGCCTGCACCCGTTTGCCGTGGCCAACGCCCGTCTCGTAGACATAACGGGCTATCGGCGTGCTGCCCACGAAGGACACGGCGTCGACGTCGGGATGACTGAGGAGCCGGTCCACCGTGATCTTGTCGCCGTGGACGACGTTGAACCCACCCTCGGGCACGCCGGCCTCGTGCAGCAGGTCGGCAATGAGCATCGACGCCGAGGGGTCCTTTTCGGATGGCTTCAGGACGAACGTGTTTCCACAAGCGATGGCATTGGCGATCATCCACAGCGGAACCATGACCGGGAAGTTGAACGGCGTGATCCCGGCCACGACGCCCAACGGCTCCAAGACGGTGTGCACGTCGACGCCAGTGGACACCCGTTGTGAGTAGCCCCCCTTCAGATGATGGGCAACGCCACATGAGAACTCGACATTCTCGATCCCTCGGGCCACTTCGCCGCTGGCATCGGACAGGACCTTGCCGTGTTCCGCCGTGACCGCGGCAGCCAGCTCACGACGATGGCCGTCAAGAAGCTGATGGAACCGGAACATCACTGCAGTGCGAGTGCTGAGCGAGCTCCATCGCCACTCGTAGGAAGCAGCCACGGCCGCCGCCACCGCGGCATCGACCTCGACCGGGTCGGCCAGATCCACCACTGCCGTCTGGATCCCGCAGGCCGGATCGAATACGGGGGCTTGCCGATCTGATTCACCGCAGACCGATTTTCCGCCGATCCAATGGCTGATTCGCTTCATACCTACGCCGTGACCTTTTGGTAGCGCCTGCGCCACTCCAGTTTGGATCGGATGGTGGTATCGACGTCCGGGGAAAGGGCACGGAGGGCGCCCACACTGGCTTCTTGGGGCGGCACGTGGGCGAATGGGTCCCAATCAAAGAAACGGCACGTGTTCTGCCAGGTAATCATGTCGATCTCGCGGTCAGACGCGCCGGCACCGTCCAACTCGGCCAGGACGAACTCTGGCGCGTCGGGAAAGATGGAATCCGAGTGCGGGTAGTCGCACTCCCAGGCAATGTTCTCAACCCCGATATCCTCTCGGATCTTCAGCGCCGAGGGATCGGTCACGTAGCAGGCGAGGGAGTGCTCTCGGAAGACGTCGCTCGGCAGCTTCCCCTTGAAATCATGGCCCAACCACTTCTGATTGCTGTAGTGCCGGTCGCAACGGTCGAGGTAGAAGGGGATCCATCCAATACCCGCTTCCGACCACGCCACTTTCAGATCGGGGTAGTCGCGGAAGGCCGGGCCCCAGAGCAGATCCTGCGCGGCCAGCGTCGATACCTGGGTGCTCAGGATGATGAGGTTGTCGATCGGAGCACCCGGCGCCGAGTTGATGGCGCCGAACCCTTGCCCGATGTGAAGGCACATCACCACGTTCTCTTCGGACACAGCACGAAAGAAGGGATCCCAGTACTCCTTGTCGTGGTAGCTGGGAAGGCCCTGGATGTGGGGTAGTTCAGGCATCGTCATTGCCCGGCAGCCCTTCTTCGCCACCCGCCTGACCTCGGCCGCCAACTGGTCCGGGTCCCACACCGGCGGGATGGCCAACGGAATGAACCGGCCCGGATACGAAGCGGCCCACTCGTCGATGTGCCAATCGTTGTAGGCCTGGGTCATGATCAGCGCCAGGTCCTTGTCCATCGCTTCTTGGAAGAACCGCCCGCTGAACCCGACGAACGACGGAAAGCACATCGAAGCCAGGATCCCGTTCCGGTTCATGTCCCGCACCCGTTCGTGGACGTCGTAGGCGCCGGGCCGCATCTCTGAGTACGTCGTGGGGTCCATCCCCCATTCCTCTTTGGGCCATCCCACCACCGCATTCAGGCTTCCCGAGCCACTGGCCACCCCTTCGAACCACCACTTCTCGATACCGTCGGCATCGGTGACGCTCTTCGGCGCCCGATCCCGGTACTTCTCCGGCACGTGGGCGTCGAACATCTCCCGTGGCTCGATCACGTGGTCGTCGATGCTGACCAAAGTGAGATCTGACGTCTCCATGGCGGCTTCCCTTTCGAAACGCGGGGGCTGCACGGCAACGTCCCGATCAATGTGAGTGTGGTGAGGCGACGTGAACGGCGAGTCAGGAGGCCAAAAGGCCCGACTGCTCGTACGCTTCGTGAACGGCGATCCGCATGGCCTCGGGCAACTCCGGCTGGGGCGGGCGCGAACGTGCGTAGTCCCCGACCGGAAGGCCCAACTCGGAGGCCGCGGTCTTGAATGCCGATCCCCAATGGATATAAGGAGCTTCGACGTTCGAGGCCCCGAACGCCCGGTGAAGACTGGTAGTCAAGTCGTCGAGGCCTGAGTCGTACCAGTGGTCGATCGCCTCCGACAGCTTGTCGGACACAAGCAGATCCCACTGTTCGCTGTAAATCTTGTTGCTGGGCGTCTCGTAGAGGTACGCGGTGCCGCCAAGGATGCCGGCGGCGGTAATGCCGCGACGGAGGAACCCTCCACGGTAGGCCAACATGTCGCACTCCCAGATAACAAGCTCCGGAGCGAGTCGATGAAGTGCAGCTGAGTGCGAGGGACGGAACAAGCCGCTCTTGACCGCGCAGACGGCGGGAAACTCGTCGGCCAACCGGGCGCATTCGTCGGGAGTCAATGCCCACTTCGCTGCGGGCGTGTTGAACAAGCCCAGCGCCATGTCAGTCCGGTCCACTACGTACGTCAGCAGTTCGCGCATGGAGTCGTAGCCGCTGGCCTCGAAGTACGGCGGAATGATGAAGCAGATGTCCGCGCCGGTAGCCGCCGCATGGTTGGTGAGCTCGACGATCTCGAGGACGTTGGTGCTCGCCGGACAGGCCTCGATGAGGGCTCCCGGCTTGATGTCCCGGGCTTGCGCCACGGCCACCTCGAGCAGCCTCTTGCGCTCTTCGGTACTCAACGCCCATGCTTCCCCACACAGGCCTCCGACCCAGATCCCATCATGATCGAGGGCCCCGAGGCAGTGGGTGACCAGAGCGCGGAGGGAATCCTCGTCGATGTGCTCGCCCCCCGGGCCACTGAACGGTGTATACAGTGAATCGACCAGCCCCCGGAGGGCACCGGGTGCCCACTCCCGTGCTTCTGAAGCTCGTGCCATGTCTCTCCCATCCGACGCTTCGACTGCGAGCGTCTCCTATCGATTGGACCCGCTCGGGTCACGGCCGGATTATGCCGTTCCTGAGCGGTCTACCGTTGCCACGACCTCACACCTCCGTAGTCTGACCTCGTCGATCAGCTCGGGCCCCGGCCCGCAATCGAGCGACGGCTTCTCGCAGTGTGACGCTTGCCATATCGAATGGATCGGCGTCGACGAGGGTGCCCCGTCGGGCTGTCCCAATGGCGGTGCGGCATGCTGCCACGATGACAGCGTCGGGCATGTGACCTCCCCAGTTGCATCGACAGGACCTTGACCCTGTCAGGTCACGTAGAATACGCTTCTCCTCCAGTGGCAGTCAAGAATGTACCGCCTGCGCTCCAACACTCGCTCCAGTTCCCGAACCATTCCTGAACGCCTGCAGCCCTGAGGGGGACGTGTGCACCGACCTGCCGGAACGCCAAGCACCATTGAATTCGACCCATTTTCAGACACCTTCTTCGACGATCCGTACGAGACATACGCCGCCCTTCGTGACACCGCACCGGTGTACTTCAACGACAAGTACGGGTTCTACGCGCTATCTCGGCACGCCGACGTCGTTGCCGCCCATCAGGACACCCAGCGATTGTCCAGTTCCTACGGTGTCACCGTCGAAATGCTGCTCGAGAAGCAGCGCGTCGAGTCGAACATGATGATCATCATGGACCAGCCGGAGCACACACAACTGCGAAGGCTGGTCAACCAAGCGTTCAGTCGGCGTACGGTCGACGGACTCGAGCCACTCGTCATCGGCACCGTACGCCGCTACCTCGACGACCTCGAAGGTCGAGAGGAGTTCGACATCGTTGCCGACTTCGGTGCCCTGTTTCCGGTCGAGGTGATATCGGCGATGCTCGGTGTGCCCGAACCGGATCGCCAACAGGTTCGCCATTGGATCGATTCCTTCTTGTCTCGTGAGGAGGGCAACCCGAACACCACGCAGGAAGGCATTGAGGCCGCATTGCTCATGGCCAGCTACTTTCTCGAACTGACCAAAGAGAAACGCTTGTCGCCCGACAACCTCATCATCAGCAAGCTGGTCGACGTCGAGGTCACCGATCCCGACGGGACTCAGAGGAGGTTGAGCGACGACGACGTGGCTGCATTTGCCGTGCTCATTGCCGGCGCCGGTAGCGAGACCGTTACCAAACTGATCGGCAGCGGAGTTGCGCTCTTCGATAGGAACCCAGACCAATGGCAGATGGTCCTGGACGACGAGACGGTGATCCCCGCAGCCATTGAGGAAATGCTGCGCTACAACCCTCCCTCCCAATACCAAGGCCGATTCGCAGTCGAGGACGCAGCTTTCGACGGTGGTGTGATCCCGGCCGGATCGCCCACCCTGTTGATCACCGGATCCGCCACCCGCGACCCCAGGGCGTACGATCAACCTGACGTATTCGACATCACAAGGGGTGGTCGAGCCACGCTCGCCTTTGGCTATGGAGTGCACAGCTGCCTCGGTGCCTGGCTGGCCCGGCTGGAGACTCGGGTCGCGTTCGAGGGAATCCGCAGGCTCTGGCCTCGTTACCAAGTCGACTTTGACCGGTCGGTCAGAGTCAACATGTCCAATGTCGCCGGTTACTCCAACCTCCCCATCAGTGTGGCCTGATCGGAACCTGGTCTGGGAGGCTGGGCACTCAGCGCCCCGCCGTCCCCCGAGTCACGTCCCCATGCTCAGGCCACCATCGACCACGATGACCGAGCCGGTTGTGTAGGACGCCTGGTCATGGAGGAGGGAAACGACCACATGAGCCAGTTCTTCGGGGCGCCCGAATCGACCTATCGGCACGCTTTGTTCGATCAGGCTCCTATCGGTCAGGGTCATATCGTCCACGATGGCAGTATCGAAACCACCAGGCACGACACAGTTGACCGTTATGCCTTTCCGGGCCACGGAACGGGCCAGTGACCTGGTGAGACCGATCAGCCCTGACTTGGCCGCCGCGTAGTCGGCCTGAAATGCGCTACCCATCGCAGCACTCACCGATCCGATATTGACCACTCGTCCGAACCGCTGGCCGATCATTGCCGGCAGCACCGCCTGAGTCAGATAGAAGGCCGATGAGAGATTCTGTCGGAGAGAGGTATCCCACTCGTCAAACCCGATGTCAGCCACCTTGCGTTCGACCAAAGCGCCGGCATTGTTAACGAGATAGTCCACTTGACCGTACCGGCGGACTACTTCAGATACCAGGCCCAGGCACGAGTCGACCTGGCCTACGTCGGCGCAATGGACCGAAGCGACGCCCTCCAAGTTAGCCCTGGCACACCAGGCGTTGGCCGCGGCATCGTTCCGACGATAGGCCGCAGCGACAATGTTCCCGTCGGCGACAAGTCGGTTGCTGATGGCCGCCCCGAGGCCTTGAGTGCCGCCGGTGACCAGCGCCACTCGTTGCGGCTCCATCTCAGGTTCGATCCTCACGCTTGGAACCGGAACTGAGGAGGTCGGCGATCCGTTGATGGTGCTCCGACGAGTCGAAGCTTCGGCTCTCTGCCCCAATTCCGTAGTCGAAAATGGAGGCGGCCTCGGCTATATGCAGGTTGAGGGTGTGCTTGGTCTCACGCACGGCAACCGGTGGGAGAGACGCGATCCGTTCAGCCTGTCTTGTGGCCTCAGACATGAGCGAGTGGGATGGGAACACGCGGTAAGCCAGTCCCAATCGAAAGGCCTCGGCCGCCGATAATGAGTCACCGCTCAATAAGAACGCTCGCGCAGTTCCTAGCCCGGCCAGTAGGGGCCAGAGCACCGCACCTCCGTCACCTGGGACCAGCCCTATGCGTACGTGGGGATCGGCCAACACGGCATCGTCTGCCATCATCACGATGTCGCAGAGCAGAGCGAGCGTGCAGCCAGCTCCCACGGCTGGCCCATTGACGGCAGCAATGATCGGAATGGGGTAGCCAGATAGCAATTGGAACAACTTGCGGCTGGTATCAAGGACTGCCTCCCGAGCACCCAGGTCATGCTGCAGGAGCCGGATCATCTCAAGGTCTCCCCCGGCGCTGAACGCACGACCCTCACCAGTAAGAACGATTGCCCGAGCGTTCGACAGCGCAGCCGCCTCGAAGGCGGCCAAGAGGCCACGGTGAAGCCCCTCGTCCAATGCATTGAGGGATTCCGGCCGGTTCAACGTGATCGTCAGCACCGAGTCACCACTGACGCGTATTGGCTCTTCGCTCTCGGTCACCACGATCCAGAGACAGCACCGTCGGCAACAACGATGGGTTGCAGACCACTTGACGGACATTTCCGGCTGACGTGCGATCTGCCCGGGTGCGAGGGCCCATGCGACACGACAACGGTGTGAGCGGCTGACATGACATCCAATCCGGTCGAGGGTGGGCAGGCTGGTACATTGCCGTTCTTACTCAGGTACAGTACCGCTTTCCGCACCTGACGTTCCCGGCGGTCCCTGTCGAGGTGAACGACGAGAGACCGCGATGACGCCCGAATCCCCTCGGCCCATACCGTTGTCCGACTCACCGGAGCTCGTGCGGGAAGCGCGGTCAGAAGAAGTCAGATCCACCATCGACGTTGAGGTTGGCGCCGGTCATATATGTGTTCTTTCGGGACGCGCAGAACAGGACAACTTCGGCGATTTCGTGAGGCAGACCCACTCGCCCCAAGTCGATCGCCGATCCGAATCGATCGGCCATGACTCGATATGCGTCCTCCGGGTCCTCGGGGTCGCCGCCGACACTCCTCACGACCCCACGGATCGGCTCGCTGAGCACCGCACCCGGTGCAACGGCATTCACGAGGATCCCCTCCGGCGCCAAGGTGCGGGCGAGGTTCTTGGTCAGGCTGGCCAGAGCCGACTTGGCCGTCGTATAGGCGATCAGCCCGGAGCTCTGGTGCTTCGTCGAGAGTGCAGTCAGATTGACGATGCGCCCCCATTCCGCCGCTCGAAGAAGAGGGAGCCCGTAGCGGATGCAGTGCACCGCGCTCATGACGCCTTCCTCGAACGCCGTTCGCCAGACTTCATCACCGATGTCATCGAATCGGCCCACACCCGAGGGTCCCACCGCATTCACCAGTACGTTGACCTCGGACCAAACCTCACCCACCGTAGCGAAGGCCTCCGCCACCGACCTCTCGTCGGTGACATCGGCCGTGAGAGCAAGGACGTCGGACGACCCGAGGCTTTGGAGACTTTGGCGCGCCGTGCCAAGAGCCTCAGCCGACCGACCGAGCACGGCGACCCGACCACCTAGTTCGGCAAACCGCTGGGCCACGGCCAGCCCCATGCCTCGACTCCCTCCACTCACGATTGCCGTTGGTGGGGATTCTGACTGCATCTCGCTCGACACCTCCTGATCAGCGCCCGCCAATTGGGGTCTGTCTCACAGTATTTCCTGGGACCGTGACCCGTATCCCTATGGGCAACCACAACTAGAACGGACGGAGATCATCGCACCGGCAAGGCGAGGGTCTTCGTTTCAAGGTACTGCTCAAATCCCTCATCGCCACCTTGGCGTCCGATCCCGCTCGCCTTGTACCCGCCAAAGGGCGAGTCGGCTGCATACCAACTGCCTCCGTTGACGCCCAAAGTGCCGGACCGGATGCGCCGGGCCATCGAAAGAGCCCGCTCGTCCGAAGCGGAGCTGACCAACCCGGACAGTCCGTAGATCGAGTCGTTGGCGATGGCTACCGCGTCGTTATCGTCATCAAAGGGGATGGCGACCAGCACTGGACCGAAGATCTCTTCTTGGGCAATGCGCATTCGGTTGTCCACATCAGCGAAGAGAGTCGGCTCGACGAAGTAGCCGCGCTCCAGATCCTTGCTTCGCCAGCCACCCAAAACGACGCGAGCGCCTTCGTCTCGTCCAACTTGAATATAGGAAAGGACCCGCTGCAGCTGCGTATCGCTAATCAACGGGCCGGCGAGGACCTCCGGATCGTTGGGATCGCCCACTTTCACCTGGGACATCGCTTGGGCGACGATGGCCAGTCCTTCTTCATAGCGTGACCGCGGCAAGAGCAGTCGAGTTGGCAAGGCACACCCCTGGCCGGCGTGGGCGCATACGAAGGACGCGGCAGGGAGGACGGCCTCAAAATCGGCGTCGTCGAGCACGATGTTTGCTGACTTCCCCCCAAGCTCGAGGAAGAGCCGTTTGAGCGTCGCCCCGCCCAACTCCATGATGCGCCGCCCCGTGGCCGTGGATCCGGTGAAGGAGATCAGATCTACCCTCGGGTCAACCACCAACTGTTGACCGCGACCATGGTGCTGCGAGGTCACGACATTGACCACGCCGGGGGGAATATCAGTCGATTCAGCGATCAGGCGCCCGAGCTGAGTTGCGTTCCACGGGGTGTCCGGAGCTGGCTTGATGACGAGGGTATTTCCGGTGGCAAGGGCCTGAGCCAGCTTGTGCAGCGTGATCTCCAAGGGAAAGTTCCAGGGCACGATGGCGCCAACCACCCCGACGGCCTCCTTGACAACCAGACGGCGGCCGCTGCCCATAATCCCGTTGACGACAGGCAGCTCCCGCTCCCAGTTAAAGCTGTCGATGGCCGCAATCTGAGCATTGATCGCCTCATCGATGGGTACATCGACTTGGGGTCCGTAGGTCAGCAACAATGGCGCCCCCACCTCGGCGACCACCGTCTTTCGCAAGGACTCTCGCGCCCCTTCAAGAGCCTGCTGCAACTGCTGGAGGCAGTGCTGGCGGAACTTGTGGTCTGTTGACCAGGTCGTGGTGTCGAAGGCGCGCCGTGCCGCATCGATCGCCTGATCCATGTCGTTCTCGGAACCATCGGGTACGTCCCCGAGTATCTTCTCGGTGGCGGGGTTGATGTTGGGGTAGGTCAGGCCAGTCGAGGCCTCGACGAGCTTTCCGTCGATCAACATGCGTTCGCCCACGTCACTACCACCTTCAGTGTCGACCGCCGGTACGGTTCGTCTGGCCGTCAGCAGGCCCTGGATGGTCGGTCATCGTATTCTACTCAATGAACATTGCCACTCTATCTAGCCCAGAGGTCCTCGATCGCAGTCCGGATTGGCGGCGATATGGACGATCAGCCGAGTTGTGAGCTGTCATGTCGGACGGCACGTCAGTCGTCGCTCTGGTTGATGGTTCCTCGGACTACGCTCTATGCTCCTCTAGTAAAGTCATACTTTCCCGGGGGGACCGTACATGAGGACCAATGATTCCGTGGCCGAGATGCTCGAGCTCGAGCAAGTCGGCTCGGGGCAGTTCGTGGGAAAGAACCTCCCGGGACCATCTCCCGTAGTGTTCGGCGGCCAGATCCTCGCGCAGACGGTTGTTGCTGCGGCTCTATCCGTGCCGGACAAACAGATCAAATCCCTCCATACGGTGTTCGCTCGGGGCGGGGCGCCAGATGCTCCCCTTGAGATCGACGCCGAGGTCCTTCAACAAGGTCGCACCTTCGCCAGCCTCAGTTTGACCGCCCACCAAGGCGACCGGATGTGCACGCGCTCGGTCGCCCTTCTGCACGAGCCAGAGTCCGATCTCATCCGTTACGGTACGGATGCTCCCAGCGTGAGCCGGCCGGACCAGACTCCGTCTCGAAGCGGTGGCCATCCATGGTGGGAGCTACGCGTTGTCGATGACGTCGATCTCCAGGATCCTGATCAGGTCGGCCCGCCCGAGCTGTACGTATGGAGCCGATTCGCCGACGTGCCTGAAGTCGCCTATGCCCAGTCGGCACTCCTGGCCTTCGCATCGGACGGATTTCTCATTGCTACGGCCATGCGCCCCCACAAGGGGGTCGGCCAAGCACTCGCCCACGTCACCATCTCCACAAATGTGGTCGCTCAGACGATCAGCTTCCACGAGCCATTTCGAGCTGATGAGTGGCATCTACTCGCCCACCACAGCCCCTACGCCGGTCGAGGCCGGTCGTCCGGACGAGCGGACGTGTTCACCCAGGACGGGCGGCTGGTGGCGTCGTACATGCAGGAGAACATCATTCGAGACTTTCCCGCCGGTCATGATCCGAGCAGCGGGCAACGTTGATCGACGTGTACGTATTTCAATGAGCCTGAGTCAACACATCGCCCTGGTTACCGGTGGATCCCGAGGAATCGGACGGGCAATCGTAGAAGGGCTGGCCGAGGAGGGCGCATCGGTCTTGTTCACCGGTCGGAACCCCGAGACGGGAGCTGCTCTCGAGAAGGAGTGTGCAGCGAAGGGGTATGCCGTCAAGTTTCTGGTCGCCGACAGTGCTATCGAAGACGAAGTCCGCCGAGCAGTAGCGACCACAGTCGAGCAATTCGGCGGTCTGACCACCCTGGTCAACAACGCAGCTGCCACTGACATGACCGGCCCTGGCAAGCCGGATTCGAACGTCGCCGACATTGCCAACTTCGCCTTTGACACTGTCCTTCGAACCGGACTCTCCGGAACTCTTTGGGCCTCGAAGTACGCCATTCACCACATGCGCGAACACGGCGGAGGCTCCATCACCAATATCTCGGCGGCGTCGAGCATCCTGGCCATCAAGGGGCGCCCGGCCTATCAGGCTTCAAAAGGAGCGATCAATGCTCTGACCAGGCAGATGGCCGTTGACTTCGGGCCCGACAACATCCGGTGCAACGCAATCATTGTCGGTTTCATCAACACCGGTGGTCCGGCCATCTCCAAGATGATCGAAAATGAGCGGTTCATCTCGGGGATACGCCATCAGATCCTCGTTCCCCGGCTGGGAGAACCACGCGACATTGCCAATGGCGTTATCTATCTCGCCTCGGAGGCTGCGGCATACGTGACCGGGGTACTACTGCCGATCGACGGCGGCTACACCTCGCATATTTCGATTCCGGACACATCGGCGATGTCTGCCATCGAACTCTGAGTATGTGCATGACCTGCACCAGCCGTCATGACAAGCGGGTTGGTGGCAAATCGTTGCCGTCCGAAGTGGCACCACCGCTCTGTCCCTTGATGAATTTCCGCGCCCGGTGGTCACGGACATGAACACATCACCCTCGATGTCGCAATCGACAATACCGGTCCTGACAACGCCTGCCGAGTTGGGCCCTGTCCTCGATAGACATCGCTTTTCGGGCGGAACGGTCGGGCTGATCGGCACAAGCGGAGGCCTGCACGAAGGCCACCTCTCGCTGATCCGGGCGTCCGTTGACTCCTCCGATCTGACCGTCCTCTGGCTCTTCACCGGACACGTGCCGATCAGCACAGGCCCGGTTCCGTCCTATGACCGCAACTACGACCGTGACCAGGAACTGGCAATAGAGGCGGGGGCGTCGATCATTTTCCGACCGCCCAATGAACAGTTGTTTGCTCTCGGAGAGCCCCTGGTCCGACTGCATGTGGCCGACGACCTCAGGACCCCATGGCCCGGAAGCGGCGACGGAGTGTTCGTTGACATGGTGGCCAACATCATGGCCAAGGCCGTAAACGTTGTCGGCCCGTGCCGGCTCTACTGCGGGGAAAAAGACTGGCAGAACGTCGCTGTTCTTCGACGCATGGTCACAGACCTCAGCCTGGCCGCTGACATCGTCGCTTGCCCCTCGATTCGAGAGGCCGACGGACTGGTGCTCGGCAGTCGGAACACCAAACTCGAGCCCGATGAACGGCAGATGGCTGTCCGGATCAGACCAGCGCTCGAAGCGGCGAAGCGGCTTGTTCTCGACGGCGAGATCGATCCTGATCGGATTATGGCTCGGCTCAAGGAAGAACTGGCGGGTGTCGGTCGCCTCGAATATGCCGTGGTGGTCGATGCTGCCACGCTCGCTCCAGTACGCCCCATTCGTGGGAACATCCGCGTTCTCGTATCGATCGCATTTTCCCACACGAACCTTATGGACAACATCGGCGTCTCGGCGCCGGTGGCGAGTTAGGCGAACGCCGTGGCCTATCGGGTTATCCAGTGCTTCACCGGTGCCGTCGGTTCGGCCGCCATTCGTTTGGCCACCCGTGACCCAAGGGTCGATCTCGTTGGGGTCTACGTGCACCATGCGGACAAGGAGGGTCAGGACGCCGGTGACCTCGCGGGGATCTCGCCGATCGGGATTCGGGCAACGAGAGACCTCGATGCCTTGCTTCAGGCTGGTGCCGACTGCGCGCTGTGGAATGGCGACTGGGACGAGGCGGTGATCTCCAACATTCTCCGTAGCGGGGTCAACGTCTATTCCGGCAACCACGCCTACTACTTGCGCGCCGAACCCGACTTCGAAGCACTCGAACGTGCATGCCAGGAGGGCGGGACCACCCTGGCCGCCGGCGGCAATATTCCCGGGCTCATCAGCGACGTCACGCCATTGTTTCTCTCCGGTTACACCGGAAGCATCACCCAGGCTCGTACCTGGCAGCGCAACCACGTCCCGGATCTTCCGTCAGCGACCGACTTATCCGACGGCGTGGGGTTCGGTCTTCCATGCGGCGGCGCAACCGACCTCGGGTCACCGATTGACAGGGGTTGGGAAAGAGCTCTCCGTCAATCTGCCCAGATGGTGGCAGATGGCCTCGGTGTCGATCTGGAGCAGTTCGGCATCTCGGCCAAGGAGGTCGTTCCCGCGACGGGGGATCTCCATCTGGCCAACAGCGGCGTGACCATCGAGAAAGGAACGGTTGCCGGGGTGCGTTGGCAATTCACCGGAATTGCCGCCGGCCAGCCCTTTTACCAGATGCATGTCGAGATGACCGTGGCCCTTGGGCTCGCACCGGGCTGGCGCACCAGTATCGAGCAGCCCAACTGGCGCATTGAGCTGGATGGCACACCGGATCTGATCGCCGAGATCACGGTGCCCGTGCCCGTCGGCCCGGGCATCATCGAGCTCAACGCGGCTCGCGCCGTCAACTCGGTGTCACGGGTCGTCGAGGCGGCTGTTGGCTGCCGATCGGTCCTGGACTTTCCGGCAGCAACCGGGAGCGCGACATCGAATGGCGCAGGAGAGTAGTTCCCAACGCCGTGGTCTCCATAGAGGCGGCACTAGGACAGCGAGCACAAGGAAGGGTGCGATGGTCAAGGACATCAGGGACGGCCCGGCAGACCAGTATTGGGACCGATTGCGCACGATGATGGGATCAGAGGGTCTCATCACGTATTGGTATTTGGGCCGTGCCTTTAACCAACTCGAGGATCCGGACACCATGCGCCTACGCGCCGATATGCGCAATGCGCAGGGCGGGGTCATGGCTGCGCCCCTGGCCATTGCCGCGCCAGAAACTGGCGGCTGGAGAGACCGATCCGTGGTGCCGGCGCCCGTGGCCTACTCGCTGCACATCCTGGACAGTGCTGCCGATATCGACGTGATCCGCGTGGAGCGGACAACGGTTCGACAAGGCCGCAAGATGGGCTTCAGCCGATCCGAAATTACGGACGCATCGAATCCCCGACGAGTGGTGGCCATCACCACCGGCATCGGCGTCAGCCTCGGTGCCGCTCCCCCGGGCTTCCGCCCTATCGACCTACCGCCCGAGATGCCCCCAGACGTAGATTTACCCCCGCTCCACACGATGTTTGGAGCCATGCGAGATCCGGAGGGTTGGCGTCTGCCCCGGCTGGACTCCAAGCAGGCCTCCACGTCGGCATCGCTGCACATCGGACCGATCCACGTGGCCTTCGAAGCGGCGTCCATGGAAGTGGCAAGTATCGAAGTCGGTAGTGACCGGCTGCAGGTCGAAGACTGGGACGTCCATTTCGTGGCCCCGGGAACGGTGGGACCGTTCTTGGTCTCGGCCGAGGCCCGTAGCGGTGTCGAGGGCCGGGTGGCGGTCCGCCTGAGCTTGGTCGACGAAGGAAAGGATGGCGCAGTGATCGCTTCGGGAGCGGCCACGTTCCGAACGTGGCTCTAGGAGCGAGCGCGCTGGGCCGGTATGGGGCCGGCCAACGGGCGACGACCAGCCCGGAAGCTCAGCCCAATCCGACCATGTGCTTTCCTGCTCCAACCAAACCGCCGTCCACCCTGATCTCACATCCCGAGATGAAACCTGCCTCATCGGAGACAAGGAATCGCGCTGCCGCGGCAATGTCCTCCGGACGACCGGGCAGGGGTTGTTGCGGGCGCTTGATCGGTGTGAATTCGATCATGGTGGGCATGATGGGCTGCCTGTCGAGCTCAAGGCGGCCCATCGGGGTATCGATGAGGCCTGGAGCAATGGCAACGGTCCGCGCCCCCCGCTCGCCCCACGGTTTGCTCAATCGTTCGACCAGGCGGACCACGCCTCGCTTGGCCAACACATAGGCGTTCTGCCCGTCGAGCGGCCGCCCCAGCGCCGCTTCGACATCGTCGAAGAACGTCTCGACCAGCGGTTCATCCAACAGCAACTCAACTTCAGGATCCACATCGCTGTAACCGGCTATGGACCCGATGAGCACCGCCGAACTGCCCGGCTGGGCCAGCGGAAGGACGGCGTCGGTCATCCGCACCGAGCCGCGCAGATCAACATCCAGCACTCGGCGGCCACTGGCCATTTCCGGCGAGACGCCGGCGGTGTGTACCAACGCTCGGAAGGGCCCCATCGATTGGGCCTTCTCAGCGACCGCGGCGACGTCCTCGGCCCTGGTGACGTCACAGGTCTGTATGTCCACCCGGGCTCCGTCAACCCGAAGGGTGGTGCTCACCGCCCTCAACTGCTCATCGCCGACGTCGATCAAGAGCAACTGGCCCTGGGACGCCAGCATGCGAGCGCAGGCCAGGCCCATCCCCCCGGCGGCACCGGTTATCACGAACACCTCGTCAGACGACATACAACTCCTTCATGACAGAGAGCCTTTGTGTGTTTGGCTTTCCCATGTGAAAAGTTACACTCTATGATCAATAGATTGTGCTTCTCTCACCTGCTGCGTTGGGACCTCGCTGGTGACTACCGGCGATAGCGGCACCATCCGACTGCCGGCACAAGTCGGGGATGCCCTTGACGCACCCATGGCCCGGGACGCCGACCATGAAGCGGTCGTGGGTTCCGATCGCAGATTGACGTACGGCCAACTGGACATAGCCATCGATCATGCGGCCTCGACGCTGTTCGGTCTGGGTGTCCGCCGTGGGAGCACGGTCGGAATCAGCTTGCCCAACTCGACCGAACTGGTCGTGCTGTTCTATGCCACCATGCGCCTCGGCGCCATCTTTCTCGGGCTTAACGCCAACCTCGCTCCGCCTGAGAAGTCCTACATCCTGGATGACGCGGGCGCCCAATTCCTGATCACCGATCACACCAGCGCTGAAGCTCTCGACCCCATCGTCGACCTCCCCGTCTTCCCGTCCTCGATCGAGAGCCCTGGCCCGTGGTTGGCCGACGACACCGTTTCCCCCTCTCCATATCCTCGTCCGATCTGCCGGTTCGACGAGGCTGCAGGGATTGCCTACACCAGCGGCACAACAGGACGACCGAAGGGCGTAACGCATTCACACCGAAACCTTCTACTTCCCGGGGCATCGTTGGTCGCCGTACGCGGATACGGCCCCGACCTACGACGGGGCGACTGCGCCTCGCTTACCATCCTCAACCTCCAGGTGACGAGCACCCTGCTCACGGCGCAGGCCGGGGGTGCCCAAATCGTGATGGATCGAGTTGACCCGGTCGGGATCGCTACCTGGATCCGCGAGGAACGAGTCAATTCGTGGTTCGGGGTCCCGACCATGTTGCATGGTCTGGCCACATCGCCTGATGTAGTTGCCGAGGACTTGGCCACCTTGCGCGACGTTTGGACCGGGGGAACGCACGCTCCTCCGAGCGTGCGCCAAGCATTCGAACAGCGCTTCGGTCATCGGGTGTATGCCACCTACGGCATGACCGAGGTCCCCACCGTCGTCACCATCGAACCATTTGGTGGCCCGCATGCCCCTGGCTCGAGTGGTCAGTTGTTGCCTCAGTTGGTCGTCGATATTCGAGACGACGAGGGCGTCGTCCAGCCCGCCAACTGCGTCGGCGAGATCACAGTCCGTGCCCAAGATGCGGGCCCCTGGGGTGGTCTCTACCGCCCGATGCTGGGCTACCACGGCCGACCGGCAGAAACGGCACAGGCCGTCCGCCAGGGCGTCCTCTTCACGGGGGATATTGGCGAGCTGGATGACGAGGGCAACCTCATCGTGCGGGATCGCCGACACGCGTTGATCCTCCGGGGAGGAGCGAACGTCTACCCAGCCGAGGTCGAGAGGGTATTGAGCGAGCTGGCGGGCGTCACCGGTGCCGCAGTCATCGGTACGCCCGACGAACGCCTCGGACAACGAGTAGCAGCTGTCGTCGAGCTGGCTCCCGGATCGGACTTGACCGTCGACAATCTTCAGGCCCATTGCCTCAAGAATCTCGCTCGGTACAAGGTTCCCGAGCAATGGCGTCTCACTACCCTCTCCCGCAATGCGATGGGCAAGGTCGTGCGGTCCGATGTGGAACGACTCTTCGCCTAATGGGAATCACACCGGAGACTAAGCCTGGCACTGCGGGCGATGGGTACGGCCGTCATCGGACTCACACCGAATCCAATTGGTAGTAGAAGGGGGCAGTAGATGTCTACGTCAGGATCTGCAGTAATTGGTCAACGCACGCTCATTGTCGGAGCATCCAGCGGCATTGGGCGGGGACTGGCCCGTGCGCTCATCGACAACGGCGCGATCGTTGTCGCTGCGGCGCGACGGCGCGATCGGCTGGCAGAGCTCGAGGGGGCAACTCCGATTGCCTGCGATGTGACCAAACCCGGCGACGTTGAATCCCTGGTGGAGGGGGCGGTGGACAGGATGGGTGGTCTTGACACCCTGATCTATGCCACCGGGCTGAGCCGGCTTCACGGGTTGGACCAAGCGAGCTACGAAGATTGGCTCGAGCTCTTTTCCACCAACCTCTTCGGTGCAACGCTGCTCACTCGAGCCGCCCTGCCGCACCTGCAAGCAGACGGGAGCCACGGCCGAGCGGTATTCCTCACTTCAGACTCCGCCGACCGGCCGTATCCGGGATTGGTTGTCTACGGGACGTCCAAAGCCGCTCTCCGGGCCTACACCCAGGGGTTGGCCGCCGAATACGTCGACCTCCGCGTGACCGAGGTGGTCATCGGGGCGACAGCCGGCACCGAAGTGGCGGACCATTTCGACCCCGATCTGTTCGGCCACTGGCTGCCACGATGGTACGAGGAGGGCTATATCCGCTATGAAATGCTGCAAGTCGATGATGTTGCGTCGATGATCATCGAGGTGTTGGAGGCCGATGCACCACCCGCAGTCCTCCGGGCCACCGGTCCAGAAGGCGACCAAACCATCGAGGAGGCGATCCAAATGGCCCCTCCAGACCAGTCAGCCGTGGGGTCGGCACTCAGGCCATCGTCGTAGTCCGGGCCCGCCCGGCGCAGCACTGGCGAACCGATGAACCCGATTCATCGAGGGTGAAGTCGTACGGGAAGCTCATGGTGGCGCCGGACCAACAAGCTACGTACCCAGCTCGGTGAGTGCCCAGCGTCGTCGAGGGTAATGCTGCTGGTGCGCTGAAGCAGGATGTTAAGCACAGTGCGCGCCTCGATGCGGGCCAGCGGCGCCCCAACACAGTGGTGAATGCCGCGCCCGAAGGCCACATGACGACGAGGAATGCGCCGTTGGAGATCGACCTCATCGGGACGATCGAATTCGTCGGCGTCGCGGTTGGCGGCGCCCCACAGCAACAACACGGTAGACCCGGCGGGAATGTCCGTGGTTCCCAGGTTGGTGTCCTCCGGTACGGAACGCATGAGGTAGCGAAACGGAGACTGGAGGCGGAGGGCCTCCTCGGCGAAGGTGGGGACCTCGTCGGGGTTCTGTCGGAGATGGTCTTGCAGGTCCGGATCCTCGGCCAGCATGCGTACTGCATTGCCAAGCAGGCTCGTTGTGGTTTCTCCACCGGCACTCAAAAGGGTGACCAGGATGCCCATGCCTTCGGTCTCGCTCAACACGCCGTCGTTCACGCCACGGGCGGCAGCTCCCAGAAGATCTTCCCCTGGGTCCTTCTGAGCCGCAGACAGCTGTTGGGCGACCCAGGCGTGGACCTCGTCGCCCCTGGTGGCGACCTCGATCAACTCATCAAAGGTAAGCGTGGACCCCAGCATCCTCGTCCCGTTCACAGCCGATTCCCACAGGTCGTCAAGGTTGCTCTCTCGAAAGCCGATGAGCCGACTAATCATGGTTATGGGAATGACGTTGCCAATCGCGGTCATGAATTCCACGGTGCCACTGTTCAGTGCCTTGCCCACGAGCGCCTCGGCCATCTCGACGATGGCGGGCTCGAGCTCCTCCATCCGCTTGGCCACCAGCTCGGGAAAGATGGCGTTGCGATGGATGGCGTGGAGAGGCGGGTCGGCGGTGGCCAGGGCTTGGCCGTTGATATCCCCGAATACGAAACGGCCGGGAAGGCCCCCTTCATCTCGATAGAGCAGGCACGTCATGTTGGAGGAGAAGTCCTGCACTCGACCGGCCGCCTCGGCCAAAAGGTCAAACGTGCTCACGGTAAAGATGCCGGTGCCGGGGATCTCCCATACCGGTGCTTGCTGGTGGAGCTGCCGGTAGAAGGCATAGGGCTCATCGAGCACCGTCGGATCGAGCAACAGGCTTCCGGAGATTTCTGCAGCCATCTGGTTTCCTCCGTTTGGCATCTTCGACCGCGACGACCGTTCTGTGGAGATCCTCGCCGGACCCCCGATCTCAGCTTGGCTAACAGCACCATATCCGTTCCGAAAAGGTGGCGCTATGCCTATTAGTAGAATACTATTCTTGCCATGATGAGGGGTGGCCGAAGGACCCAACGCCGGCGCTGGCCTCGTGCCCGGATCCGTATTGAAGGGCCGTGTCGATGTGTCTGTAGGTAGCCAGCATCATCCCGACATGCCCACCTTTGCCACCGTTGGCGATTGGGCCGACCTGTCCCAGATCCCGGGGGCCACATCGTCCTGGGCTCACAACGGGCTCGTCGTCACCACCGATGGCGAACTGATTGGGTTCCATGCCGGCCAACTGGTGTCCTTCGACGAGGACGGGAGCGTGCTGCGCGTGGTCCGATCGGGCCTCACCGAGGGTCATGGCATCACCCTCGTCCGCGAAGGGGACGACGAGTACGTCTGGGTCAGCGATCCGGGCTTTGTGTTCGAATGCGCTACCGAAGGCGACGAGGCTTGGGAGCCGCTGTTCGGCAAAGGGATCCACCGAGAGAGTCGTGACCCTCGCGTGGTCAAACTGTCACTCGATGGCGAGATCCAGGCGGAACTGGTCATCCCCCCGATGGATCCCGATCTGCCGCCAGGGATGATGGGGCAATACTGCCCGTGCGGTACGGCCATCGACGAGAGTCGGTTCGGCGGCAGCGGTGACATCTGGGTGGCTGATGGCTATGGCTCCAGCTTGGTCCACCGCTTCGACAAGGATGGGGCTTACCTTTCCACCTTGACCGGTGACGAGGGCGGGGGGCGGTTCGTCTGCCCCCATGCCGTCTACATCGACCGGCGAGGTGGCAAGGTTCCTGAGCTCTATATAGCTGACCGCGAGAACAAGCGAGTCCAGGTATACGACCTTGAGGGCAGCTACTTACGGACGATCGGTGAAGCCTTCCTCAACAGTCCCAGCGGATTCGCACAGTGGGGGGCAACGTTGGTGGTTGCCGAGCTCTACCAACGGCTCGCTGTACTGGACTTCGACGACAACCTTATTGGCTACATCGGTGCAGATCCGGATGCCCCGGAGGGGCAGGGTTGGCCTGCTCGGCCCGGATGGCCAAATGCCCTGAACGAGGACGGACAGGCGGAAGCACCTACGCTCCCGCAGCCAAAGCGATTCAACTCCCCCCACTCGGTAGCGGTGGATGCAGGCGGAAATCTCTATGTCTCCGAGTGGCTCATCGGGGGTCGATACACCAAGCTCCAGGTCGATCGGTAGGAGCGACCTATGACGAAAGGGAACCTGCATGTCGGGCAACAAAGCGGTCCTCTACATGGGCCCAGGACACGTCGAGGTACAAGACGCACCGTTCCCAAAGCTGGAGCTGCAGGACGGACCGGGAGTTAACCCAGCCAACATTGGGCGAAAGACGCCTCATGGCGTGATCCTCGAGGTCATCGCGACCAACATCTGTGGATCAGACCAACACATGGTGCGCGGTCGCACTACCGCCCCCAAGGGACTGGTGCTCGGCCACGAGATCCTCGGCAAGGTCATCGAGACCGGACCCGACGTGGAGTTCGTCAAGTTGGGAGACGTGTGTTCTGTTCCCTTCAATATCGCCTGTGGTCGCTGTCGCAACTGCAAGGAAGGGAAAACGGGCATCTGTCTCAACGTCAATCCGGATCGACCTGGATCGGCGTACGGGTACGTTGACATGGGTGGTTGGGTCGGGGGCCAGGCTCAATACGTCCTCGTACCGTACGCAGACTGGAACCTACTGGTCTTTCCCGATCCGGATCAGGCCATCGAGAAAGCGCGCGATTTGACCATGTTGTCCGATATCTTCCCGACCGGGTTTCACGGTGCCTCCACCGCCGGAGTCAAACCGGGCTCGACCGTCTACGTTGCCGGGGCCGGTCCCGTTGGACTGGCGGCAGCGCACTCGGCGCAGCTGCTCGGGGCTGCTGTGGTCATCGTCGGGGACCTGAACGCCCATCGACTTGCTCAGGCGCGGAGCTTCGGCTGCGAGACGATTGATGTCTCCGTGGGTGACCCAGAAGACCAAGTCGAGGGAATCCTCGGTGTGCCCGAAGTCGATTGCTCCGTTGACGCTGTCGGGTTCGAAGCCCATGGTCACGGGAAGGGCTCGGCTCAGGAGGCCCCGGCGACGGTCTTGAATTCCCTCATGGGAATCACGGCGGCCGGGGGTGCCCTCGGCATTCCTGGTCTCTACGTCACCGAGGATCCGGGGGGCATTGATTCCGCAGCCAAGACAGGGTCGTTATCGATCCGGCTGGGTTTGGGATGGGCTAAGTCGCACTCGTTCGCCACTGGACAATGCCCGGTCATGAAGTACAACCGCGGGCTGATGATGTGCATCCTGCACGACAAGGTCCGAATTGCCGATGCGGTAAACGCCACGACTATTCCACTCGATGCGGCTCCTCAGGGATATACGGACTTCGACTCCGGGGCGGCCGAGAAGTTCGTTCTGAATCCGAACGGCTATCTCGGAGCTGTGGCCTGACGCGTGCTCCTGTTGCTCTCCCGCACCACGTCGCATGGCTGGACGAGCTGTGGGGCGAAAGCGGGTTCGTCGCTTTGGCCGTACCGGACTGTGGCGGACCGTCTCCGATGCCCCGGGCCCTCACCATCTGCTATGCAGGGCGCCGAGCAGCCACGCCCGGACCGGGGTGAGGAGAGCACATGAAATTCATGGTGGAGTACCCCTTAGGAATCGACGACGAGGGCAGGCCTTGGGCCACGCCGTCGAGCATGGTGGCGTTCGCCACCGCCCTGGAGGCAGCCGGCGTCGATGCCATAGCATTCACCGATCATCCGGCACCTTCGAAGAAGTGGCTCGATGGGGGCGGTCACGCCACCATCGACCCTTTCGTCGGACTCGGTTTCTGTGCGGGAGTGACCACCACGCTCCGTCTGATGACGGCGCTCACCGTGGTGCCGTACAGAAATCCCCTCTTGTTGGCGAAGTCGATGACAGCGGTCGACATCGTCTCCGGTGGCCGTGCCACCTTCATTCTGGGAACGGGTTACCTGCGTTCGGAGTTCCTGGCCTTGGGAGTCGACTTCGAGGAACGAAACGCCCTCTTCGACGAAGCCGTCGAGGTGGCCAAGGGTCTCTGGTCGACCGAGGAGCTGCAGTACGAGGGAAGGCACTTCACCGCTCTTGGCCAGACCATGTTTCCCCGCCAGGTGCAGCAACCTCATCCCCCGCTGTGGTTGGGCGGCAACGCACGGATCGTTCGCGACCGGGTGGCGCGGTGGGGAGACGGTTGGGCACCAATGCTCGGGGGCGGAGTGCTCACCCAGACGGCGCGGACCGCGGCGATCACGACTGACCAGGACTTCGCCGATGCCCTCGACGATCTGGGTGAGCGGCTGGAGCGTCACGGGCGCTCGTTGTCGGACGTCGATATCTCCGGGTCGATAGCGTCGACCAGGGTCGGATTGTCGGATCCTCCGGCCTTCGTGGGCGGACTCGCCGAGCTGGCCAAGCTTGGAGTCACGTGGACTCATGCCCCGGTCGTACTGGGAAACCTCACCGCCTCGCTGGAGGCAATCGCTCAGTTCGGGGAGGAGGTTATGGCCAAGCTGTGAGGCTGGCGTTCGGGCCGTGCCGGCAGTGACGACGACCTCAGCGGCCCTGGTCCGCTTGGTCCCCCCTCCGACCAGGATCGGTAGCGTGGGTTCGTGGCCCTCGACCGGGTTGAGGCACAGAGGCCGGAATCGGCTCTGTCGCCTGCTATCACCTTGATCAGGAACGAGACGACACCCCGGGGCGCGAGCGGTGATGGCCACCATCCCAATCATGCGGTGACCCACTGCGGGGATGTGATCGGCCAAGTCCAGCCCAGGTATCCCCTTCAGTGCTACGAATCGTTGGACGCCTGACGAAAGAGTCGAGCTCGCCAAGACGAACCTGCGACAAGTTGCCCGTGAGTGAACGCCACCGGATAACTACTGTTTCGCGTCATCGCATTGCTCAGCTGGCGGCTATTCCGCCCACCTAGTCTGTCCTGACCAGCCAGTCCAAGGACGCCGTGCTGCTGGTTCTCCGGAAGGCTGCATAGGCCCTTCTACGAGTACCGCCGTTGCGGCCCTGAAATCCGCATTCGAGGCGTTCCGGTTTCATCGACGCCAGACCCACGGGACTTCTACCTCGGTCTGAGCGAGGCGATGGATTGGAACAATCTGTGGTTGGGCTCCCTGGATCCCGACCTCGGCCAGAATGGGTATGAGCACTTCCTCGAATTTGCGGTATGCCTGTTCGGACTCCCAGACTTCGAACCCGGCGAGGTGCCCATCCTCGCCGAAGAGCGAAAGATGGAGCGCCCCCTCAGGCGAGTCGAGACCCTGTTCCTGAAGAAATTGCTCCAGTCGATCGTAGAACCGGTCGTACTGCTCAAACGTCAGCCCTTCTGGTTGGTAATACACGCCGATCGCCATACCAGTCCCCCTCGTTGGTCCCAGCCCCGCAGCTTGCCATACCGACCCAGAGCGACCACCAGATTACGATCGGCAGCTTGAGCGTTGCTGCCATGCGCGCCTCATTTTATTGGTCTGGACGCACTTGAAAGCTGGCTTCGGTTCGGAGACCTTTCATGCCGACCATCAGGCGGATCAGCCCAGCGGCAGGCTGAGTATTGCCGTGCCGTTCACGTGGTTACCCAAAGAAGTAGTCCCAGCCAGCGAGAGTTCCACAATGCCTTCGTCCCCCTCCTCCCGGGTGGCGGTGACCGAACCCCGATAGGTGAGCACTGTGTCGGGGAACAGGGGTACACCCAGTCGAATGTCCAACCTTCTGATCATCACCTCTGGGCCCGCCCAGTCGGTGAGGAAACGGCTGCAATAGCCAGTGTCGGACAGGATATTCATGAAGATGTCCGGAGCGCCCTGCACATTGGCGTAGGACTTGTCGTGGTGTACAGGCATGAAATCTCGCGATGCAATGGCTCCGGACACTATGCGGGTGGCGGTGACATCGATGACTAAGTCAGGCAGGGAGTCGCCCACCCGGATGCCGGCAAAAGGCCGAGAGCTCGGGATGGGCGAATTCACGACGGCGCCTCCGGTCGGAACTTGAGAATGCGAAAGCGCTGACGACCCACCACCTCGCCGGATCCGTCGGTGTAGGTTGTGACCCAGGTCACGAAGTATCCGGGGCCTAGCCGGGTCCGCTTTCTCGCTGAGATCGATTCGATGAACGTGGTGGCCGATACGGTGTCCCCAATCCGGAGGTAGCGCTCGATGTCGAACTCGGTGTTGGAGGCGAGAGTGCCGACAAACCCGGCGTCGTCAAATACGGTGAGGGGGCTCGCCTCGGCCAACTCGACGGGGGACCCGCCGCGCTCGGCGATCCCGGTGATTCTTGGGGTAGCCATGGTCCACGATTGCAACATCAGCGGCGGCGCTACCACTTCCCCGAACCGGGTCGAGGCAGCCACCACTGGATCGGTATACACGGGGTTCTCATCCTCGAATGCCGCTGCCCAGTGCCGGATCATCGGCTGGTTGACCGGATCCGGACCGATCGACGCCGAGCCGACCTGTGTCCCCACCAGATCGTCGAGCTTACGCCTGAAGGCCTCGGTCTCCGCTTCGTCTGCTTCCATCACCCGCTCGTCACGTTCTCCAGGGTGGACACATCACGCCCGTGTCCGGTGCGACCGGCCATGACACTATCCGAACCGCCAACGGGTGCGACCAGGACTGCATCGAGGTGGTCGGTAGCCCCCGCCAAGTAGCAACCGGTGCTGCTATCTCCCGCTCGAGTTTCATCCGCAGTACGGGTCTGTAACGAACAAGGGACATGGATAGCTCGCCTGAGGCCAAATACGAGGACTATTTCCACAAACGGGGAGAACAAGCCGCCTTGCGCGAAGAGTTCGATCGTCGCCAGCGAGACGGCTGGTCTTTATGGAAGATTGACCCCGTTGGCGATGAGGGCGCTCTACTGCAGTTCAAGTACCCAAGTGATTGGGTCGCCCCAGGCGACCAGGTGCCACCGGCATAGAGGGAGGCAGCCCACGAGCTCAGAAGGCGGGTAGGAATTGCGAGACCACTGACCCCCTAACGATCTAGCTGCTCACCGACGAAGGCGGCGTCGTCTTCAATGCCCTACCAAGTCAGAGAGCCCTGGAAGTGCCCGGATCAGTATTGACTGCCCAGTCGTGGCGGAGCTTGATCCTCGGGCGATGTCTGGACCGAGAGTGCACTATCGGCGGGTGCGCCTCGCGATCGCGCCGGTAAGGAATTCTTCACGCGTGAATTCGCTAAACCACTCGTCACGCTGATTGGCGACACCCTCTCGGAGGCCTAGCAGAATCCGCACAACCCGTGGTCGAGCCGACCTGTGCACAAAAATGCTCAACAGTGCGACAGGCGCGACAACGCCGCCGATCATGCCCCACCCGAACCATTTGACCCAACTCGATCGCCCCATTTGCAGCTCTCCCTCGTGCGCTTCGTTTCGGGCTCATCCCAAATCCCACATGTCGAAGGGTAATACCGTCGTTGATGAACAACCTCATTCTGACGGGGGGACGTGGGTCAATGGACCATCGGCCGCTCGCGGCCGTTGCCCAACCGTTCATTCCTGAGCCTGTCGTGCGCCTCAACACGAGGTCTGACGTCTTCTGGGCCAGCCTTGTAGGTTTAGCGGCAATGCCGAGGCACCGAAGCCTTGGGATCCCGTCAGACGACCAGAGTCGTCCACTATGCACGCTTGCCGACCAACCGAGAGACATCAGGTGTGGCCGACGGAAAGGTCGGAGGCGGTAGGACCGACGTCTCTCGACCTTCAACGAGACCGTGCCCCGGGCTGTGGGAAATTGGGACGAGAAGCCGTTGACAGCCAGCCTGGCTATTGCCGGTCGGGGTGCAGGGCCACTCCGACAGAGAGCGCTGTGGAATCTTCACGCTGATCGGCGATCGGGTCTCGAGTCGCGAACGATGCCATGGGCCGGTTACCAAGAATTGTCATTGGTGGTCGCGTTGATAGGTGCCGCTCGTCCCGCTTTCGGGAAGTGAACCCGGGAATACTTCGACACCCTGGATGGGCAAGTCGCCACGAAAACCGGCGGAAAGCCCCGAATTCCCAGGCCAGATGAGGGCAGTGAGAGCACGCACGACGGCGTCGCGGCTCATGGTGCGCTGCTCGAGCCACCGGTCGGCAGCAGCCCGGACCAACCCCACGATGCCGAAACCCCAGAGCTCTGCTGCGCTGGTATCCATACCTGCCTGCCGCATGAACTCCTCGATAATCCGGGTGGCGTGGAGTCCGACGATGGTGACGTAGTCCCCCAGATCACGGTGCTGGGCCACGAATCGGTACAACTCCGGGCGCGACTCGATGCCGCGCAAGTAGGCGTCGATGCCGGCCACCAGCTTGTCCCGAGGTGACTCCGCAGCATCGATGGCGCTCGTCGTCTCCTCCACCACCAGTTCAGCCGTGGTCCGCCCCACCTCACCGAACAGGTCTGCCTTGTCCTTGAAATACCGGTAGAACACCGGCTTGGCGATTCCCGATGCCAATGAAATGTCACTCATTCCGACATCGGCACCGAGATCAGAAACCACCGCCATGGCCGTGGCGATGAGCTCTGGACGCCGCATTTCCCGGTGAGCCGTCCAGCGGTCGCTGCGGCCGTCTCGTCGCGGAGCCGCTGATGTTCGACGGGTCATGCTTGCATAGTATCTGTTATTTTGGGTAACATATAGTTGTTCATCACCAATGGGAGCCGATGATGAGTGTTTTAGCCAAACTGCGCCTGCGTGGGAGCGATCCCGGGCTCGATTCGCCCCCGAGGGAGAACGCTCGAACCGGTGGCGCCGAAACGGGGTCACCGACCGAGATTGCCCGAAGCATCGTCGCTCGTATCACCACCCCCCTGCTTCCGGACGACTATCTGCACCTGGTGAACCCACTGTGGTCGGCCCGCGAGCTGCGGGGAAAGATCGTCGAGGTCATCGCGGAGACCGACGACGCTGCCACCTTGATCATCAAGCCCGGATGGGGTTGGCCTTTCAGCTACCAAGCAGGCCAGTACGTGGGCATCGGCGTGCAGCTTCACGGCAAGTGGCATTGGCGCTCCTATTCGATCAGCTCCTCCCCCGTTGATGACGGCTCGACTGGTCGGGGTGGCCTCCTCACAATCACCGTCAAGGCGATGCCCGAAGGATTCCTGTCCGAGCATCTGGTCCGAGGGCTCGAGCCCGGAACCATCGTGCGCCTGGCTCTACCCCAGGGTGAATTCGTCCTGCCCGATCCCCCGCCAGCCAAGATCCTGTTCTGGACCGGGGGAAGTGGCATTACGCCGGTCATGTCCATGCTGCGCATGCTGGAGCGCCGCGGCACCATGCCCGACGTGGTCCACATCCATTCCGCGCCCACGACGGACGCTGCCCTCTTCCGCGAAGAGCGGTTGGCCCTGGCTACGCGCCAAGGCGGCCTCCAGCTGATCGAGAACTTCGACGACGAGCATGGCATCCTCGATGTGGACCGTCTCACCGAAGTATGTCCAGATTGGAAGACCCGCGAAGCTTGGGTCTGCGGTCCCGCTCCGATGCTGGCCGCGGCGGAGAAGCGATGGGAGGACGCCAAGCTCAGAAGAAGGCTGCACGTAGAGCGGTTCTCCGCCGTACTCACCACGTCGGCCGAGGGTGGAAGAGTCAGTTTCTCCGCTTCTGGGAAAGCGGCGGAAGTCGACGGCGCTACTACCTTGCTCGAAGCGGGAGAGGCCGCCGGCATCCAGATGCCATTCGGATGTCGCATGGGCATCTGCCACACCTGCATCGTCCCGTTGAAGAAAGGCACGGTCAAGGATCTGCGAAACGGTACGGAGTACCGCGAGAACGCCGGCGTGCAGACCTGCATCACGGCCGCTGCCGGTGATTGTGTACTCGAGATCTAAGGAGGATGGAAATGGCTATTTCAGACGTGGGAACCTTCGCTCATCTCAGCGACGCCGATGTCGCGGCGCTGGGCCGAGAGTTCGATGCGATCCGCCGGGACATCGAGGAGGCTCGAGGGGCCGACGATGCCGCCTACATCGGGTGGATCATCTCCGCCCAACGAAGGCTCATGGTGGCTGCTCGGCTGAGTCTGTTCGCCAGTGCGTTTCCCCCGGCATGGATCGCCGGCACCGCCATGTTGGCGGCGGGAAAGATCCTCGAGAACATGGAGATCGGTCACAATGTCATGCACGGGCAATGGGACTGGATGAACGATCCCGAAATCCACTCCGGCACCTGGGAATGGGACAACACCTGCCCGGCCGAGCAGTGGAAGCACTCCCACAACTTCGTGCATCACACGTTCACCAACGTGATCGGTAAGGACAATGATGTCGGTTACGGCATCCTGCGAGTAACCAGAGACCAGAAGTGGCATCCGGTCAACTTGGGTCAACCCGTGTACAACGCGCTCTTGGCATTGCTTTTCGAATGGGGCGTCGCTGTACACGATCTCGATATCGTGGCTATCCGTAAGCGCGAGAAGGATCCCCTCGAACTGAAGCGTCAACTCAAGGGGATCTGGCAAAAAGTGCGCCGCCAGGTAGGCAAGGACTACATCATCTTCCCGGCTTTATCGGGCCCCAACTTCTTGACCACGCTCTCGGCCAATGTGACAGCCAATCTGGTACGCAATCTCTGGTCCTACATGATCATCTTCTGTGGACACTTTCCGGATGGCGCTGAGAAGTTCACCGAAGAGGAGCTCGAGAACGAGAGCAAGCCCGAGTGGTACCTGCGCCAATTGCTCGGTTCGGCTAACTTCGAGGGAAGCCGGTTCTTGCACGTCATGTCCGGTAGCCTCGGCTATCAGATCGAGCACCATCTCTTTCCCGACCTGCCGAGCAACCGGTACCCTGAAATCGCTGAGCGCGTCCGGGCATTGTGCGAGAAGTACGACCTTCCCTATACAACTGGTCCTTTGTACCGACAATACGGACAGGTGCTGCGCACCATCTTCCGGCTTAGTCTGCCGACCAAGTCAGTCGGCCCCTCGCCCGAATTCCCGAAGCCACGACGGGCAACCCCTGAAGAGCTTCGGAACCACAGTGGACCTCAGGCACCCCAGGCGGCCGTGGCCTAAGCACATTGAGTTTCTGCATCC
>DATAUC010000104.1:0-17039 GCA_036268485.1 Acidimicrobiales bacterium | reverse complement strand
CCGAGCGGCCGTCATCTTTGCGGCCTGGGGAACGCTGCGCCGGGGCGAGGTGCTCGGGCTCATGCGAAAGGACCTCAACCTCGTCTCCGGTTCGGTCCGCATTGAACGTGCGCTGCACGAATACCACGACGGGTCCCTCGAGCTCGGACCCACCAAGAACGGTGAGCCTCGGCGGGTCCATCTCCCCCGCAGCGTCGTGCCGATCATTGAAGACCATCTAGAGCGGTTTGTGGGCCCCGAGTCAGAAGCTCCGATGTTCGTCGGGGCCACTGGCGAGCGCTTGCGCCCGAGTGGACTTTGGAACATTTGGGAGCAGTCTCGCCGTAAGGCCGGATTGACGACGGTTCGCTTCCATGACCTACGCCACTTTGCTGCCACCATGTTCGCCTCCACCGGTGCGTCGACCAAAGAGATCATGAGCCGGGGCGGCTGGAAGTCCGTGACCATGGTGGTGCGTTATGAGCACGCCAGCGAGGAGCGAGATGCCTTGTTGGCCGAGGCGCTCAATCCGTTCACTTTGGGCGGAATTGTGGTCCCGTTGCGACCCTTGTCGGGAAGAGATCGCGCACGTAGCGCGCACGACGGGGGTACTGCGGAAGGTGGGGTCTCGGGTGCACACCCCCTGACCAGGGCTTTCAACGAAAAAGCTCCGAGGGAGAGACTCGAACTCTCAACCTAGCGGTTAACAGCCGCTTGCTCTGCCATTGAGCTACCTCGGAAAGACCTGCGATCGTGCCCCCGGAACGATATCAGCGGTGCGCCCCACCTCTGAGCGGTCGCCAAGCGGTCGTCGGGCGGCCAACGGACCCCCAAATGGTCGGGGCTAAGACTCTTCTAGATAGTCCTTGAGCAGGTGCGCTGCGTCAGGCCGGCGGAGCTTGGCCAGCGTCTTGCTTTCGATCTGGCGGACCCGCTCGCGGGTGACGCCGAACTCGCGGCCGACCTCTTCGAGGGTGCGGATCTTGCCGTCGTCCAGTCCGAAGCGCAGGCGCACTACGTCCTGTTCGCGTTCGGACAGGTGGCCCAGGGCCTCGCGCACGGCGGCGTCGAGCAGGGAACGGGTCGCCGCATCGTCGGGCACCACGGCACCCCGGTCCTCAATGAGGTCGGACAGGTTGAAGTCGTCCTCGTCCCCCACCGGTTGTTCAAGGGACACGGTGTCCTGGTTGATGCGCAGGATCTCCCGGATGCGGTCGATCGGGAACTCGACGCGCTGGGACACCTCTTCAATGGTGGGCTCGCGTCCGAGTTCTTGGAGGAGCTGGCGCTGCGCCCACACCACCTTGTTGATCGTCTCGACCATGTGCACCGGGATGCGGATGGTGCGGGCCTGATCGGCGATGGCCCGCGTGATGGCTTGGCGGATCCACCAGGTGGCGTACGTCGAGAACTTGAAGCCCTTGGTGTGGTCGAACTTCTCCACCGCCCGCATCAGGCCGAGGTTGCCCTCCTGAATGAGGTCCAGGAAGGCCAGGCCGCGGTTGCGGTAGCGCTTGGCGATGGAGACCACCAGGCGCAAGTTGGCCTCAATCAGCTCGTCCTTGGCCATCTGGCCCCTGCGCACCTGCCGGCGCTGGCGCGTCTGCTCGCCGCTCTCCAGCAGGTCGGCCTGGTTGCCTTCGCCGGCCACGGCCAGATCGTGCAGGGCCAGACGGGCCGCCGCTTCGTTGCCCGCCTCAATGGCCTTGGCGATTTCCACTTCGAGCTCGGCGTTGAGCAGCGGCACGCGGCCGATCTCTTTGAGGTAGGTGTGCACCGGATCTTCGGCACTACCCGATGACTCCGCCGCGCTGGCCCGCTTGGTGCTGCGGGCGGGACCCCGTCCGGTGGCACCGTCCCGGTTTTCCTGGCGGATTTTGCGGCGCTCGGCCACCTCGTCGGGAAGTTCCTCAATGTCCTCGTCGACCAGGGCCACGCCTTCTGCGTTGATACGGGCCAGCAAACTGGCCAGCACCTCGGGCGTCAGCTCGACCGCGTGCAGCGCTTCGATCAACTCGTCCTGCGTCAGGTGGCCCTTCTCGCGGCCGGCGGCCAGCGCGGCGTCGAAGTCGACCTGGGACACGCCAAGCGGGAGTGAATCGTCGATCTTGAGCGCGATGACCGGGGCGTCGACCGCCGGCGCGGCGTCGTCCACCGTCACCTCAATGGCGATCGCCGTCTCATCGTTCATGGGTGCCAACCCTGCGTGCTCATGCGTCCTTCGTCTCCCTCTCCGTGAGCCACGCTACCAACCGGTCAGCTGCGGTGCGCCCCGCACCCTCTTCGTCCAGTTCGGCCAGCCAGAGGCGTACTTGTGCCGTCTCAGCCGCCCCGGCCTGCCATGACGCATCAAGACCGCGTGATTCCTTGCCCACGTCGGTCAGGGCCTGGCGCACCGCCTCACGGAGGAGCACGGCGACCACCGAATCGACCGGATCTCCCAGTTCGGGGTCGCCCTGCAGCGGCTCCTCCACCGTCACGCGACGCAACACACTGGCCACCGCCGGCGAGGCCGTGGCAATGGCACCCTGCACATCCTCGTGCTCGAGCAACGCATTGAACGAGTCGCGGTGCAGCGGGTCGGCAAAGAGCACGGCGTGCAAGCGGTCGGCCACCTCCTCGGGCCGGTGCACCGCCAACTTCAACGCCTCCAGCCCCGGTCCGGCCCGCACCGGCACCACCGGGTCGGGGATGGGTTGGTCGTCCCACTCGTCCTGATACGTCTTCCTGGGCGGCGGCTCGTCCGGCGGATGGGCCAGGTGATGGACCAGGCGTTCGCGCAGCCGCGCTGCGTCTAGCCGGCACCGATCGGAGAGCTGCATGACGTACTGGTCGCGCACCAGGTCGTCGGGATGTTCGGCTACCGCGATGAGCGCCACCTCGGCCGCCCGGGCCCGGCCCTCGGCGGTGGTGAGGTCGCTGCCCTCGAGAATCCGGTCGACCCGGAACTGCAGGAAGGGCCGGGCCTCCTCCACCGCTTTGACCAGCGCGCCCGGGTCGCTGCGGGCCAGGTCACCCGGGTCGCTGCCCTTGGGCAGGTTGGCCACGGCCACGTCGACCTCGTGCTTGCGCTCCCATTCGTAGACCCGGGAGGTGGCGCTCTGCCCGGCGCTGTCGGCGTCGTAAGCCAGCACGATGCGCTTGCCGAAGTTGCGCAGCAGGGTGAAGTGCTCCTCGGCCAGGGCCGTGCCACAGGTGGCGACGGCGCGGGGCACGCCGGCCTGGAAGAAGCCGATGACGTCGGTGTAGCCCTCGCACACCACCACCTCGCCCTTGGCGATGACGTCCTGCTTGGCCCAGTTCAGCGCGTAGAGGGTGCGGCGCTTGGAGTACACCGGCGTCTCCTGGGAGTTCTTGTACTTCGGTTCCGGCCGGTCGGGCGGCGGGCTGCCCGGGCTGGGGGGCAGGATGCGCCCACCCAACGCCACCGGTCGACCCGACGGGTCGCAGATGGGGAACAACACCCGGCCCCGGAAGGCGTCCTGGGCCCGGCCCCGCTTGTTGATGAAACCGAGCCCCGAGTCGGTAAGCACCCGCTCGGAGAGCTTGAGCGCCTTGCTGAGCGCGTCCCACTCGTCGGGGGCCCAGCCCAGACGGAACTGGCGCACCACCGCGCCGTCGTAACCGCGGGAGCGCAGGTAGTCCCGGGCCCGGCCGGCGTCCGATGACCTGAGGAGCCGCTCGTGGTACCAGACCACGGCGCGCTCGAGGGCGTCCAGCAGCTCGGTGCGCTTCTTGCGGTCCTTGCCGATCTCCTCGTCCTCGTGCAGCGCGATGCCGGCCCGGTCCGCCAGCAGGCGGACGGCATCGACGAAATCAAGATGCTCCATGGCCCGAACGAACGTGATGGCGTCGCCCGAGACCTGGCAGCCGAAGCAGTAGTAGAAGCCCTCCTCCGCGTTGACGCTGAAGGAGGGGCTCTTCTCCATGTGGAACGGGCACAGCCCGGTCCAGCGCCGGCCCGACCGCTTCAGCGCCGCGTGCTCCCCGATCAGCGCCACAATGTCAGTGGCCGCCCGGACCTGGGCTACGTCCTCGTCAGGTATGCCCATAGCCCGACGGTACCGCGGCGTAGCCTCAGCGCGTTTACTGAGGCTTGGCGGCCAGCACGGCCTGGGCCGCGGCCAGCCGGGCCACCGGGACCCGGAAGGGCGAGCAGCTCACATAGTCCAGCCCGGCATCGAAGAACATGCCGATGGAAAGGGGGTCGCCCCCGTGCTCTCCGCAGACGCCGACCTTGAGGGTGGGCTTGGTGGCCCGGCCCCGCTCGGTGCCCAGGCGGACCAACTCGCCCACCCCGTCCTGGTCGATCGTGTCGAAGGGGTTGCGCGAGAGCAGGCCCAGCTCAAGGTAGGCCCCCATCATGCGACCTTCCACATCGTCCCGGCTGAAGCCGAAGGTCATCTGGGTCAGGTCGTTGGTGCCGAAGGAGAAGAAGTCAGCCTCTTCGGCGATCTCCCCCGCCTGCAACGCGGCCCGCGGTGTCTCGATCATGGTTCCGATGGTCACCTCGAGCTTGCCCGCCTTGGGTGCCGCCTTGCTGGCGCCCTTGCTGGCTCGGGGTGCCTTCTCGGCCGTCACGGCGGCCACGGCCTCTTCGACCCAGCTGCGGGCCAGGGCCAGCTCTTCCCGGCTCACGGTCAGCGGGATCATGATCTCGACGATGGGGTGACCGCCGTCGACCACACGCTGGCGGGCCGCCTCCATGAGCGCGCGCACCTGCATGGCGTAGAGGCCCGGCTTGACCACGCCGAGGCGCACCCCCCGGGTCCCCAGCATCGGGTTGGCTTCCTTCCACGACAGGGCGGCGTCGTACAGGCGGCGCTCCTCGGGGCTCAGGCCGACGGTGGCGTCCTTAATGGCCATCTCCTCGGTGCTGGGCAGGAACTCGTGCAGGGGCGGGTCGAGCAGGCGGACCGTCACCGGTAGGCCGTCCATGGCCTTGAGGATCTCAATGAAGTCCTCGCGCTGCACCTGACGCAGCTCCTCCAGCGCAGCCGTCTCTTCGGCCGGGGTGTCGGCCAGGATCATGCGGCGCACGACCGGCAGGCGGTCCTCGCCCAGGAACATGTGCTCGGTGCGGCACAGGCCGATGCCCTCGGCGCCCAGCGAGCGGGCGTTGGCCGCGTCCTCGCCGGTGTCGGCGTTGGCCCGCACGGCCAGATGACCCTGGCGGATGTCGTCGGCCCACGAGAGCACGGTGGCGAAGGCGGCCGGCGGCGAGGCGGCGGTCAGGGGAACCTGGCCCACCACCACAATGCCCGCCCCTCCGTCGAGGGAGATCCAGTCGCCCTCTTGCAGCGTCACGCCGCCAACGGTGACCGAATGCTCGGTGAGCTTGAGCGCCTCGGCGCCGACCACGGCCGGCTTGCCCCAACCCCGGGCCACCACGGCGGCGTGGCTGACCAGGCCGCCCCGGGCGGTCAGGATGCCTTCGGAGGCCAGCATGCCGTGCACGTCCTCGGGTGAGGTCTCGCTGCGCACCAGGATGACCTTCTCGCCCCGCTCGGCCGCGGCGGCCGCATCGTCGGCGGTGAAGTAGATCTGGCCCACGGCGGCGCCGGGGCTGGCTCCGAGGCCCTTGGCCCAGACTGAGTAACCCGACCCCGAGAACTGCGGGTGCAGGACCGAGTCCAGGTGGTCCTCGGTGATGCGGGACACGGCTTCTGCCTTAGATATTCCCAAGTCGCTGGCCCGGACCATGTCCACCGCCATCTTCAGCGCGGCCACGCCGGTGCGCTTGCCCACCCGGGTCTGCAGCATCCACAGCTTGCCCTGCTCAATGGTGAACTCCGTGTCGCACATGTCGTAGTAGTGGCCTTCGAGGCGGGCGAAGATAGCCAGCAGCTCGGCGTGCACCTTGGGGAACTGCTTCTTGAGTTCGGAGATCGGCTCGGTGTTGCGGATGCCGGCCACGACGTCCTCACCCTGGGCGTTGATCAGGAAGTCGCCGTAGGCACCCTTGGCCCCGGTGGCCGGGTCGCGGGTGAAGCCCACGCCGGTGCCTGAGTTGTCGTCCCGGTTGCCGAAGACCATGGCCTGCACGTTGACGGCGGTGCCTAGGTTGTGGTCGATGCGCTCGCGGTCGCGGTAGGCGATGGCCCGGGGGCCGTTCCAACTGCGGAAGACCGCCTCGACAGCACCACGGAGCTGGTCGGCCGGGTCCTGCGGGAAGGGCTGGCCGGTGTGGCGCTCCACGATCTGCTGGTACGAGTCGACCAGGTACCGCAAGAGCTCCGTCGGCACCTTGGCGTCCGACGTGGTGCCGGCCAATTCCTTGGCCGCCTCGAAGAGGGAGTCGAATTCCTCGCCCGGCAGGTCCAGCACGATCCGCCCGTACATGGCGATGAATCGTCGATACGAGTCGAACGCAAAGCGCTCATTGGCCGTCTGCTTGGCCAGGCCTTCCACCGACTTGTCGTTGAGGCCCAGGTTCAGGACGGTGTCCATCATCCCGGGCATGGAGAACTTGGCTCCCGAGCGCACCGAGACCAGCAGGGGGTCCTTGGCGTCGCCCACCACCTTGCCCATGGCCTTCTCCAGGCGCTTGCGGGCGGCCGCCACCTCGGCGTCGAGGCTCTTGGGCCAGCCGCCCTTCATGTAGTCCCGGCAGGCGTCGGTCGAGATGGTGAAGCCGGGCGGCACCGGGAGGGCCAGTACGGACGTCATCTCGGCCAGGTTGGCGCCCTTGCCACCGAGGAGATCCTTGAGCTCCATGGGTGGTCGAGCGTGGTCGTGGTCGAAATCGAAGACGTACGGCATCGGGTCTCCTTGCCCTGGCAGGCGGGGTGGTCGTGCCCGCCCCAGGTCTGGGACGGAAGGAGACAGCCTACTTGTCCGGGGCGACCCCATTACTCCTGTCATGGACCCGCCGGCCCTTGGCCGGACCCAGAATCTGCCGCTCGAACACCTCTTTGGTCTCTCGCATGAAGTCCCGCACGATGGCCAGCTCCTCCGCCTTGAATCGCTGGGCCACCTGGCGCATCTCCTGGGCGATGGGCTCTTGATACTGCTTAATCCTCTGCAGGGCCGAGGGGATCATCTCCACCCATACCCGGCGGCGATCGTCGGTGTCCCGTCGCCTCTGCACCAGGCCGGCTTCCTCCAGCCGGTCCAGCAGGAAGGTCACCGCTCCCGTGCTCAAGCCGCTCTCCTCGGCCAACGTGCCCGCCGTCAGCGGACCTAGGCGCTCGATCAGCTCCAGGCAGCGCAGATCGGTACGGCTGAGCTTGAGCTTCTCGGCCACCCGCTCGTCAAAGGCACTCGCCGCACCGAAGTAGCCCACGATCTCCGAGCGCAACTGCGCCATGAGGTCGGCCCGTGACCATTGTCTTGACACGTAAATAACTTTATCACTAAGTTTCTTTGTCAATGAGTGACAATTCCACCCTGGCGGTCGACGCCCACGATCTGGTGAAGGTGTTCCCGCGCGGCAACGTGCGGGCGCTCGATGGCGTGTCGTTGCAAGTCAACGCCGGTACCGTGGTCGGCCTCCTCGGCCCGAACGGCGCCGGGAAGACCACGGCCGTGCGCATCCTCTCCACCATCTTGAGCCCCGACTCGGGCTCCGCCACCATCCTCGGCCACGACGTGGTCAAGGAAGCCGACACGGTGCGCCGCATCATCGGCCTGGCCGGACAGAACGCCGCCGTCGACGAGAACCTGACCGGCCGCGAGAACATCCGCATGGTGGCCCGGCTCTCCCACATGAGCAAGCCGAACTCCAACGCCCGCGCCGAGGAACTGCTCAACGACTTCGGCTTGATGGACGCCGGCAACCGGACCCTCAAGACCTACTCGGGCGGCATGCGCCGCCGGCTCGACCTGGCCGCCGCCCTGGTGGCCCGGCCACCCATCCTCTTCCTGGACGAGCCCACCACCGGGCTGGACCCCCAGAGTCGCAACGACCTGTGGCTCGTCATTGAGGAACTGGTGGCCGGTGGCACCACCGTGCTGCTCACCACCCAGTACCTCGAAGAGGCCGACCGCCTGGCCAGCGACATCGTGGTGGTCGACCACGGCAAGGTCATCGCCCACGGGTCGCCGGCCGAGCTGAAGGCCACGCTCGGGACCTCCGTCGTCTCCATCACCTTCAGTGAGAACGATGTGGCCACGCAGGCCGCATCCATGTTGACGTCGCTCAGCGCCAACGCCCCGACAGTGGACGGCAAGACGGTGGAACTGACCGTCGAAGATGGGCCCAAGGTCGCCGTGGAAGCCCTACGCACGCTCGATGCCGCCGCCATCACCATCGCCGGACTCGCCCTGCGTGAGCCCAGCCTGGACGACGTCTTCTTGAGCCTGACCGGGCACAAGGCTGAGACCGACGAACCCGAGAGCGCCCCGTCCAAGCGCAAGGGAAAGGACGCCGCATGACCATTGCCGCCCCCGTGACCGCCGGGGCTCCCGTCTCCTCGGGAAACCGGCTGTACTGGATGTTCGCCGACCTCATCACGGTCACCAAGCGCAACCTCATCGCTTACACCCGGATCCCCGAGGCGCTCTTCTTCTCGACCTTGCAGCCGATCATGTTCGTGCTGCTCTTCCGCTACGTCTTCGGGGCCGCCATCCCGATCCCCGGTGGCGTCCCCTACGTCGACTACATGATGCCGGGCATCTTCGTGCAGTCGGTCATGTTCGGTGCCGTGAGCACCAGCGTCGGCCTGGCCGAAGACCTGCAGAAGGGGCTCATCGAGCGCTTCCGCGCCCTGCCCATGGCCCGCTCGGCCGTCCTGGCCGGTCGCACCACCGCTGATGCCTTGCGCAATGTCGTGGTCATCCTCGTCATGACCGCGGTCGCCTTCGCCGTCGGCTTCCGCATCGGACCCGGCGTCATCGACTACGTCCTGGGCGCCATCATCCTGCTGGTCTTCGCCTACTCCATGAGTTGGGGCTTTGCCGCCATCGGCCTCTCGGCCCCCAACAGCGAGACGGCGCAGGTCATGTCCTTCCCCATCCTCTTCCCGCTGACCTTCGCCTCCACCGCCTTCGTGCCCATTCAGACCCTGCCGGGCTGGCTGCAGGGCTTCGCCCGCCACCAACCGGTCTCGGTGGCCATTGACGCTGCCCGATCACTCATGGTGGGCGGCTACTACCACTCGACCAGCGAGGTTTGGTACGCCCTGGCCTGGATCGCCGGCATGTTGGTCGTCTTCGTCCCGTTGGGCGTCTGGAAGTACCGCAAGACCGCCTAAATCAGACGGCGCGGCGCTGCAGCTCGGCCACCAGGTCGTCGATCGGGATACGCACCTGCTCGGTGGTGTCCCGGTCCCGCACGGTGACGGCGTTGTCCTCCAGGGAATCGAAGTCGACGGTGACACACCACGGCGTCCCCACCTCGTCCTGGCGGCGGTAGCGCTTGCCGATGCCCTGGGTCACGTCGTAGTCACACATGAAGTGCGGCTGCACCTTGCGCAACACCTCCTGGGCGAAGGGTTCCAACGTGTCCTTCTTCGAGAGCGGGAGGATGGCCACCTGGTAGGGGGCCAGACGCCAGTTCAGCCGCAACACGGTCCGTACCTCGCCGCCCACCTCGTCCTCGTCGTAGGCCGCGAGGAGGAAGGCCATCATGGTGCGGGTCGCCCCGGCGGCCGGCTCAATGACGTGCGGGGTGTAGCGCTCGTTGGTGGTCGGGTCGAAGAAGTCCAGCTTCTCCCCCGACGCCTTGGCGTGGGCCGAGAGGTCGAAGTCGCCCCGGTTGGCGATGCCCTCCAGCTCGTCCCAACCCCAGGGGAAGAGGAACTCCACGTCGGCCGTGCCGCGTGAGTAGTGCGAGAGCTCGGTGGTCTCGTGGTGGCGCAGGCGCAGCTTGGATTCGGGAATACCGAGGTCCAGGTACCACTGGAAGCGCTCCTTCAACCAGTACTCGAACCATTGCTGGCTCTGGTCCGGCGGGACGAAGTACTCCATCTCCATCTGCTCGAACTCGCGGGTGCGGAAGACGAAGTTCTGCGGCGTGATCTCGTTGCGGAACGACTTACCGACCTGGGCGATACCGAATGGCGGCTTCTTACGCGTGCTGTTGAGCACGTTGGCGAAGTTGGTGAACATGCCCTGCGCCGTTTCGGGCCGCAGGTAGGCCACGTGCCCCTCGTCTTCCACCGGGCCGGCATGCGTCTTGAACATCAGGTTGAAAGCCCGGGCCTCGGTCAGGTCCTTGGATCCGCAGTTGGGGCAGACGCCGTCGATCTTGTCCTCGCGCCAGCGCTCGTGGCAGTTACGGCAGTCGACCAGCGGGTCGGTGAAGGTGGCCAGATGGCCGGAGGCGGCCCAGACGGCCGGGGGCGACAGGATGGCGGCATCCAGGCCGACCACGTCGTGGCGAAGCTGCACCATGGAGCGCCACCAGGTGTTCTTGACGTTGCGCAGCATGTTGACCCCGAGCGGGCCGTAGTCGTAGGTGGAGCGGAACCCGCCGTAGATCTGGGCCGAGGGAAAGATGAATCCCCGGTGGCCGCAGAGGCGAACAACCTTCTCCATCAGGTCGTCCGGGCTGGCCTGGAGCTCATCAGTCATCGGTGCAGACTACTGGTTGCCCCCTGCGTATCCGCTACGTCGAGGTGGACACCAGTCTCGTCGTGACCTCGTTGGCCAGCAGGCGACCGCGCACCGTGAGGACCACGCGCTGGCCTCGCCGCTCGACCAAGTCCTCCAGCTCGTCTATCCGGGTCATGTCCGCCGCCTCTACGCCGTCGCGGGTCCGCAGGGCCAACGAACGGGCCTCGAAGGCCCGCTGGTCGGCCGTCAACACCTCGCGCCCGGCCACCGGCGACTGGCTGCGCTCGATGGCCTCTATGTAGCGCTCGGGCGTGCGCATGTTCCACCAGCGCTCGCCGTCGAGGTGGCTGTGCGCAGCTGAACCGATGCCCAGGTAGTTGCCCTGGTCCCAGTAGAGATGGTTGTGCCGGCACTCGTGGCCGGGTCGGGCCCAGTTGGAGATCTCCTCCCAGCGGTAGCCGGCCGCGCTCAGGATCTCGTCGGTCATCTCGTAGCGCTGGGCCAACGAGTCGTCGTCGGGGTGGCGCTCGCTCGACCGGGCCAGCGGCGTCCCCGGTTCGACCGTCAACGCGTAGGCGCTGATGTGCGGCGGCGGCGTGGTCAGGGCCAGCACCTCTGCGAGCGTGCGCCGCCAGTCGTCGTCAGTTTCCCCGGCACCACCAAAGATCAGATCGAGGTTCCAGGTCTGGAAGCCGGCGGCGCTCACCGCGGCGGCGATGCGGGCCGCCGCGTCGGGCACATTGCGGCGCCCCAGTCCGGCCAGGACGTGGGCCTGGGTGGACTGCAAGCCGAAGGAGACCCGGGTTACGCCGCGGCCGATGTACGTCTCGAGATGCTCGGCGTCAGCATCCTCGGGATTGCATTCCACCGTGACCTCGGCGTCGTCGGCCAGGGGAATGGCCTGCAGGATCCGGCACAGCGCCTCGGGGTGCAGCCGGGAGGGCGTGCCCCCGCCGAAGAAGACACTGGTGGCCGACGGCAATGCGCCCGCCGCCAGCTGGCGCTGCACGTCGATCACGCAGGCCTCGACATAGGCCTCCATCACGTGGTCCCGATCGGTGTAGGTGGCGAAGGCGCAGTAGTCGCAACGCTCCCGGCAGAACGGCACGTGGACGTAGACGCCGAAGGTGGTCGTGTTCATATGCCGGCGGAGGAGCGGATGGAGCGGATGCGCCGGTCCAGGTGCACCTCCATGGCTTCGGTGGCCAACTCGGCCACCTCGTCCGCCCCGGCCGGCGGGGGTCCGGCCAGCACGGCGGCCAGATCCCCACCCAGGATGCGGCGCAACAGGGCCAGCGCTGGTTGGCTCAGCGGTCGGCCCCGGCGGCAGCGGCGGCAGAGCACGCCCCCCTCGACCAGGTCGAAGGCCACCAATTCGACAGCGCCGTCGGCTTCGCCGCACGAGGCACAGGCATCGAGCATGGGGGCGGCACCCTCGAGCACGAGCGCTTTGAGGAAGAAGGACGGGGCCACCAGGCGCGGGTCTCCGGTGTTCTCCGAGAGCGAACGCAGGGCGCCGACCAGCATGGCGTAGAGCCGTCGGTCCGGATGGCGCTCCTGGGCCATCTGATCGGTGACCTCCAGCAGGGCGACGCCCTTGGCCACCTTGTCCAGGTCCTCGCGGATGCCCCGGAACGTGTCGATGACCTCGACCTGATTCACGATGTCCAGATCGCCCCGCCCCTGCCAGAGCAGAAGGTCCACGTGGGTCAGCGGTTCGAGCCGGGCGCCGAACTTGCTCTTGGTCCGCCGCACGCCCTTGGCCACCGCCCGCACCTTGCCGTGCTGCTCGGTCAGGAAGACGATGATGCGGTCAGCCTCACCGAGACGGTAGGTGCGCAGGACCACACCGGTGTCTCGGAAGAGGCTCATGCGCCCTGATCTTCCCCGGGATGTTGGTGGGCCCGCTGGCGTGCTTCGTCAATGGCCCGATCGTGCGCCTCCTGGGCCGGCCGCTTGCGCGCCTGCGCCATGGCGCCGTGCGAGTTGGGCCCATAGAGGAGGTTGCCGCCGCCGATCAGGATGACCAGCGCCGCCACGGTGGCCAGCGGGGTGAGGGCATCGTGGAAGCCGATGGCCACCAGGACGATCAGGAAGGCCACGACCAGAGCGCCGAGCAGCAGGGCCACCCGGGTCATCCTCATCAGTTGACCGCTCCAAAGCGGCGGACCCGGCGCTGGAACTCGACCACCGCCTCGTACAGATGACCGCGGCGCATGTCCGGCCACAGCACCTCGGGGAAGATCAGCTCGCTGTAGGCGATCTCCCACAGTAGGAAGTTCGAGATCCGGGTTTCGCCCGAGGTGCGGATGACCAGGTCGGGGTCGGGCATGTCGGGGAAATAGAGATGGCGTCGGATGGCCTTCTCGTCGACCTTGTTGGCCGTGACGCCTTCGGCCACCAGGGCCTTGACGGCATCGACGATCTCGGCCCGTCCGCCGTAGTTGAAGGCCATGGTCATGGTCATGCGGGAGTTGTCTTTGGTGAGCTCGATCGACTCGTCCATCCGCTTGAGCACCCGGCGGGGCACACGCCAGTCCCGGCGCCCAGCGAAGCGGATCTGCACGCCCTTCTCGTTGAGCTCGTCCCGGCGGCGCATGAGCAGGGATTCGTTGAATCCCATGAGATAGCGCACCTCGTCGGCCGGCCGGCGCCAGTTCTCGGTGGAGAAGGCGTAGAGCGTGAGCCAGCGCACGCCGATCTCGAGGCAGCCGTTCACCACATCGAGGAGGGCGGCCTCCCCGGCACCGTGGCCCTCGGTCCGCGGCAGACCCCGGGCGTTGGCCCAACGCCCATTCCCGTCCATCACGCAGGCCACATGCACCGGGACCCGGGTCAGGTCCAGCTCGGGCGGAACCGGGTCAACTCCCTCGTCGGGAGATGGGGAGATCACCTGCTGAAACTACCGCGCCGGACTTGTCACCCGGCGCGGGCATGATGCTGGGGTGGAGCCCGACTGGAGCGATGAGTCGGCCGCGCCCGGCCAGGTCAACGAAAGCGCCCGGCGGGCGGGCAATGACGCCGTGGCGGCGCTGGCCAAGGTCACGGCGGAGATGTCGAGCGGTGAGCAGCGTCCCGAGCAACAGGAGATGTGCCGGGCCGTAGCCGAAGCCCTGGTCACCGGCACCCACCTCGTGGTTCAGGCCGGCACGGGGACCGGCAAGTCCCTGGCCTACCTGGTGCCGGCCATCCTCAGCCGCAAGAAGGTGGTGGTGGCCACGGCCACCAAGGCCCTGCAGGATCAGCTGGCCGAGAAGGACCTCCCGCTCGTCGAAGCCGGCCTTGGTCTCCCTTTCTCTTACGCCGTCCTGAAGGGCCGGAGCAACTACATCTGCCGCCAGCGGGTGGCCGAAGTCGGCAACGGCGGGATTCAGCCCGAGTTAGGGGCGGCCCCGGACGACACCGCCGAGAGCGAGACCTCTGAGCGTGACGACGATCGGGCGGGTGCCGCCCCCGAGGGTCTGGTCGAAGAGGTGCGGACCCTGGTGGCCTGGTCCGAGAAGACAATGACGGGCGATCGGGGCGACCTCAACTTCGAACCGAGCTCACGGGCGTGGGGCATGGTCAGCGTCGGCCCGCGCGAGTGTCCCGGCGCCTTCAACTGCCCGTCCGGCAGCCGTTGCTTCGCCGAAGCGGCCCGGGAGAACGCAGCGGCCGCCGACGTGGTGGTGGTCAACACCCATCTGTACGGCGCCCACCTGGCCAGTGGTCGGGCCGTGCTGCCCGAGCACGAGGTCGTCGTCTTCGATGAGACCCACGAACTCGAAGAGGTGATGACCTCCAGCCTGGGTGTCGAAGTCACGCCGGGCCGCTTCCGCGCCTTGGCCACCTCGGCCCGCTCCCTCATCAACGACAAAGACGAAGATCTCCTGACCAACCTGCAGACCCTCGGCGATCAGCTCGGGGCCATGGTCATCGACCGGGTGGGCACCCGGCTCATGCACGACGACGCCCAACCTCCCGTCGATGATCGCGCCATTGCGGATCTGATCAACCGGGCCGCCGATGCCGCCAAGCGGGTGCTCGATGCACTGCGGCGCAGCGGAATGGAACAGTCGTTGTTCGCCGAAGGTGGCGGCTCCAGCTCCAACTCGGCCGACCGCAACAGCCGCAAGACCCGAGCAGTCAGCGCGGCCACCCATCTGACCGAAGATCTCCAACGCCTGGTCGCTCGCAAAGACGGCGAGGTGGCCTGGGTTGACGGCACCCGACGAAATCCTCGGGTGCGTCTCTCCCCCATCGACGTCGGGCCGCCGCTGGCCGCCGCACTGTGGGGCGACATCACGGCCGTTCTCACCAGTGCCACCGTGCCCCCGAGCCTGATCGAGCGGGTCGGGCTCGACAGCAGCGAGACCAATCAGCTCGATGTCGGCAGCCCCTTCGACTACCGGGCCCACGCCTTGCTGTACGTGGCCCGCCATCTGCCCGATCGGCGCCACCCCGACTCCGAGGCCGCGCTGCACGAAGAGTTGGCCCTTCTCATCGGGGCCGCCGGCGGGCGCACGTTGGCCCTCTTCACGAGCCGCCGAGCCACCGACGAAGCGGCGGCCGCCCTGCGCCCCGACCTGCCGTACACCTTGTTATTGCAGGGCGACCTGCCCAAGGGGCGGCTACTTGAGCAGTTCGCGGCGGACGAGACCTCCTGCCTGTTCGCCACCATGAGTTTCTGGCAGGGCGTCGACATCCCGGGCCGGGCTCTCTCTCTGGTCACACTGGACCGCTTGCCCTTCCCCCGACCCGACGACCCACTGCTGCAGGCCCGGCGGGCGCGGGCCGGGGGCCGGGCCTTCTCGATCGTGGACCTGCCCCGGGCGGCGACGCTGTTGGCTCAGGGCTCGGGCCGCCTCATCCGCACCGCCGAGGACCGCGGCGTGGTCGCCGTGCTGGATCCTCGCCTGGCCACGGCGTCCTACCGCGGCGTGCTCCTCTCGACGCTGCCGCCGATGCGGCGATCGGTCGAGTTCAGCGAGGTCGAGGCGTTCCTGCGCAACGCGCTCGGTGAAAGCGACGTCGAGCCTGGTTAGTAGATCAAGAACATTCGGCGTGGTCGGCGTCGAATCGCCGCATCAAGCAGGCGGCAAATTCGCAGATCACTATGCACGTTGGGGTGACCGTTGCAGGGACACGCCGCACGTGACTCCCTCACTGCCGTCGAAATAACTGATGCTCCGCTCGATTGGTTGGATGATCGCTCCGAAGTTGAATTCACCCAATCGTGCGCCTTGGCACCCAGTCCCGGCCCACGGTGCTCACCCGCCACGAGCGTCACTTCACGGGGACCCCGTCAGCGGGTCAACTTCCACCGTCAGCGACGGCAATCGCTTCGATCGAAATCAGGAGACCTCGTGGCAAAGCCACATTGGCTGGAGCGGAGCGGGCCGGTGGAGGATCGGGCATGTAACGCCCATAGACCTCGTTAATGGTGATGAAATCCTCGACGTTGGTGTAGAAGATCGTTGTCTTGACGAGCCGTTCGAGCGAGGATCCCGCCGCCTTCAAGATGGCGTCCAAATTCAAGATGGCTTGCTCGGTCTGCTCAGCCACTCCCTCGGGAAGCGCACCGGTTCGGGGGTCAATGCCAACCGTTCCTGAGCAAAAAACGAAACCGTTCGCGACGATCGCCTGACTGTAGGGGCCAAGTGCTGCAGGTGCCTCTTCTGTCGAGATGCAGTGTCTGTCCATTCAAGCCTCCTCCACAAATGGAACGTGATCTAGAGAGACAAACGTACCCGGATCATCGGAATGTACAGCCATGGCGCCGCAACACTGCATTCGACACCAAGTCCGACTTTTTTCCAAAACCTGCCTCTGCAACGAGACCACGTAACCGGCCAATGGATTCTCCCAAAGCACTGGGAGCCTCCAAAAGGGGTGGGGTTCGCATCTGACCTTGGGCCGGGATCCAGTTCTTCGGGCGGACCTGGGCGGGGGGGGCACGGCTGAGTCTGTAAGCCCAAATGGACGGTGGCCTCCGCCGTAGAGGGGATCCGTCGGCAAGCTTCCGGCACGGCGTTTTAAGGATTATGTCTTCGACGCCCCCCACCGGCCGCGAGTGGGCAGGCTGACTAGCCGGAGATCGAACTCGACAGGTGGGTAGCCTTGAAGTGACTAACCGTCGACCGTCACCTGAGTGCGGTCGGGGTAGAACGACAACATCCCTCTTACTTCGGCGGCCTGGACCGTCGGCGTCTCGTCATCCATAAGACCGTCCACCATTACCAAGGAGGACGGGCCTTGAGCGTTTCGATCAACGGAAGCTTCTCAAGTGATGTTCGACACAACGCGGGCCTGATCTCCATTGCCGGGCGGCTCACGGCTTTCGGTCTCACCGATTTGCGGATGTGACGGGCGGCAAGGGATGACTCTGTCGCTCTTACCGAATCATGTCCTGAAGGCAACCCGGTCTATTTCCGAACGACGCTTTAGCTTGCAATTAAACCCTTGGTGACCCCCTATGACGGGTTGTCATCAATGAGGAGTTGGGCCGCCTTGGCCGCCACTTCTCGCATCTTGGCGAGCAACTCGCGAGCTTTGCGGTCATTGTCGATCCACTCACTGTAGAG
>DATAUC010000103.1:0-103638 GCA_036268485.1 Acidimicrobiales bacterium | reverse complement strand
GAACCCGTGTCGCCACCTTGAGAGGGTGGTGTCCTAGGCCTCTAGACGATGGGACCTTGCGGAGAAGTCCGTGAAGATTACTCCGAAGCTCGGGGGGAAGGACTCGAACCCTCAATAACTGGACCAGAACCAGTCGTGTTGCCGATTACACCACCCCCGAATGGGTGGATGATCAGGTTAGTCGAGGCGCCTGGGGCGCAAAATCTCCCTGGTGGGCAGGGGTTCGTGCCCCCTGGGCTGCTCACGCATCGTGCAGCCATTCCAGGTGGTTGTAGCCGAAGATCCGGCCCAATCCCACTCCTACCGACTCCTTTATGAAATAGGGCACTGTGGACCAGCCGGTGATGGGCGACGTGTGGGTCGGAGTGGCCGAGGGGGTGAAGCCGAATGAGGAGGTGATGGCCATCGAGCGGAACTCGTGGAAGGGGTCGGTGGTGACCAGAATGGTGGACACATTGTGGGCCCGGAGCTGCGGGGCGGCATCGGCCACGTTCTCGTAGCTGTCGTCCCCACCAGCTTCGAGTATGTCCTGTGTCGGCACGCCGTTCTGCTTGAGATAGCTCGTGCTGGCTTCGGCTTCGGTGTAGATGTCGCCGGCCTCTTTGTTACCGGTCACCATGATGAGTTTGGAGTCGCCGGCGTTGAACAAGATGAGCGCTTCATTCAGCCGAGCCTGCAGATCGGGCGACGGTACGCCGTTGTACTGCGCCGCCCCCATGACCAGAACGGCAGTGGCCTGATGCGCTCCGTATTGGCGCGAAGTCAGCCACACCTGGACCAGCGTCACCGCGAAGTAGAGGACGATGGCCGCCACAATGAGTCCGGCGATGCGGAAGGCCCATCGAAGCGGCGAGAAAAACATCAGCTGCTCGTACCGAGCCGATCGAGTGCGGCGGCCATGCGCCGTCTGGTCTCTTCGCGACCGAGTTCCTCGAGCGGTTCGAAGAGCGGGAGGCCGGCGCGCTTCCCTGTGACGGCAGCCCGGATAGGAGCCTGCGCCTTTCCCAGTGCTCGCTCGAATGATTCGCCCACCTCTTGCGTCACCCGGTGCAGGTCGGCGGCGGTCCATGGGCAATCCGCGTACGCCGCGTAGGCGGCCTTCAGAATGTCGGTCGCCACCTCGTCCTTGCCGAAGGCCTTCTGCCAGCTGTCCTCATCAATGGGCGGCTCTTCGAGGAATAGGAAGTCGACCAGATCCGGCACCTGGCTCAAGATGGACACTCGCTCTCGGATCAACGGGGCCAATCGCCCGAACATGTCCGCATCGAATCGCTCTGCCGACCACACAGGCCCGGCCACCACCGGCTCGCTCGTATCGGGATCGCGCCAGGTACCCGGGGCCCACTCCCCCGACACCGGGTCGACCCAGGGACGGGTTGCGCTTATGAAGCCATCGACCGACAACTCGCGGATGTAGACGCCGTTCATATGCGTCAGCTTCTTGAGGTCGAAGAAGGCCGGTGACCGCTGGACGTCCTCGAGCCGGAAGGTGTCAACGATGGTCTGGATCGGCACAATCTCTTCGTCGCCTGGGCTCCAACCCAAGAGGGAGAGGTAGTTGCAAAACGCCGACGGCAGGTAACCCTGCTCCCGGTACATCTCGACCGCCACCGGATCGCGGCGCTTGGACAGCTTTTTGCCCTGCTCGTTCACCAGCAAAGGAAGATGGGCGTAGGTGGGCAGCGCCAGATCGGTGTTGGTGGCCACATTGAGCGCCTCCCACAACATGATCTGCTTGGGCGTGGTGGGCAGCAAGTCTTCACCGCGGATGACATGGGAGATGGTCATGGTGCGGTCATCGACGGCATTGGCCAGGACGAAGAGTGGCTTGCCGTTCCCCTTGACGCAGATGAAGTCCTCCAGCGCCCGCTGGGGAAATTCCACCTCGCCCCGCACCAGGTCGACCATGGCGACCACGCCTTCGTCGGGGGTACGGAAGCGCAGCGCGTGACCGCCGCCGCGAGGCAGGCCCTTGTCCCGGCAGTGTCCGTCGTAGCCCGGCGTGGCATCACCGGCGGCGGCACGCACCTTGGTACGGGCATCGATCTCTTCCCGCGTGCAGTCGCACACATAGAGCGCACCGCTCGCCCACAGAGCCTCAATGGCTGCTTGATGCGCCTCGCCCTGTTGGGACTGAAAGTACGGCCCCTCGTCCGGGGACATGCCGAGCCAGTCGAGAGCCGACACGATGCCGTCGGTCCACTCGGACCGGTTGCGCTCCTCGTCGGTATCCTCAATGCGCAGGACGAAGGTGCCGCCCTGTTGTTGGGCGAAGAGCCAATTGAACAAGGCGGCCCGGGCGCTTCCTACGTGGAAGTAGCCCGTCGGCGAGGGGGCAAAGCGCACCCTTGGTGCGGTGGGGGCGGACGCGTCGGTCATGGGGTGGCGGCGGCGAGCGCCGTCGGTGGGTACGTCAGGACGTCAGTCGTCCTCGCCAATGGAGATAGCCCCGGTCGGGCACCCATTGACGGCCTCACGGAGCTTCTCCCGGAGTTCTTCGGGAGGGTTCTCGTTGAGGATGTAGAGGTAGCCGTCATCGCGTACTTCAAAGACCTCGGGCATGATGCCCATGCACACGGCGTTGCTGGCACACTCGTCGAAGTCCACGACGACCTTCACAGACGACCTCCTGGTTGATGGGCACCGTCGAGCATATCGGCCGGACCCGGGATGTTAGGGCTTGTCCACCCCGACCACCCACATGGCGAAGAACTGCGATCCACCACCGTAGGCCTGCCCGAGGGCCCGCTTGGCGTCGGGCACCTGGTGTTCGCCCGCTTCGCCACGAATTTGCAGGGCCGTCTCCAGGAAACGCAGCATGCCCGAGGCCCCGATCGGGTTCGACGACAGCACGCCGCCCGAGCAGTTCCAGGGGATGTCACCGCCGGCGATCATGGAGGTCGCCCCCTCTTCGGTCAGCTTCCACCCATCACCTTCGGCGCAGAAGCCAAGATTCTCCAGCCACATCGGCTCGTACCAGCTGAAGGGCACGTAGACCTCGGCCATGTCGAAGTCCTGGCGCGGGTTGGTAATTCCGGCCTGCCGGTACACGTCGGCGGCGCAGTCCTTGCCGGCCTGGGGGTTGACCTGGTCGCGGCCGGCGAACATCGTGGGTTCGGAGCGCATGGCCATGCCGTGGATCCAGGCCGGGCGGCGGCCGGTGTCGGCCGTGGCCTTGGTGGCCGCCTTCTCCGAGCCGATGACCATGGCGGCGGCACCGTCGGACGACGGGCAGGCCTCCAGGTAGTGCAGTGGATCCCACAACATGATGGAGTCCTCCACCATCTTGAGATCGATGTCGGGCAGGTGGAGGTGGGCGTAGGGGTTCTTCAATGCGTGCAGCCGGTCCTTGACCGCCACCTTCATGCCCGTGTCGCGCGGTGCGCCGGAGCGGTGCATGTAGGCCCGGATGATGGGGGCGAAGTAGCCACCAGCGCCGGCCAACAACGGTGTGGAGAACGGCTGCGGCACGGACAGGGCCCACATGGCGTCGGAGTCGCTCTGCTTCTCGAAGGCCACGGTCAGCACGCGGTCGTGAATGCCCGAGGCCACCAGGTGGGCCGCCACAATGGCGGTGGAGCCACCGACGGAGCCGGCGGTATGCACCCGGAACATCGGCTTGCCCGACGCGCCCAGCGCGCTGGCCAGGTAGAGCTCGGGCATCATGACGCCCTCGAACATGTCGGGGGCCTTTCCGATCACGACGGCGTCGATGTCGGCGAATGTCAGGCCGGCGTCCTCGAGCGCCATAACGGCGGCTTCACGGACGAGGCCGGCAATGGACACGTCTTCCCGCTTGGCCTTGGCCACGGTCTGACCGATTCCGATGACTGCGCAACGCTCGGACATCACACACCTTCCAATACGCAGACGAGGTTTTGCTGGAGGCAGTGCCCGGACGTGGCGTGGGCCACGGCCCGGTCGGCGTCGCCGGACCAGATTCGCTTGGATGCTTCGCCGATGCGGATCAACCCGGCCGACATCATGGGATTGGCGGCCAACGCACCTCCAGAAGGACAGATGTTCACGTCGTCGCCGAGGCCGAGGGCTTCGGCGAGGATGAGTTCTTGATGGGCGAAGGGCGCATGCAGCTCGGCCACATCGACCCTTTTCTTGCCCACGCCCGCCTTTTCCCCGGCCAGCTTGGTCGACGGCGAGTGGGTGAGGTCCCGGGCGCCCAGGGCGTGCGTCTCGATGCGATGGTCGATGCCGGTGATGAAGGCCGGCCGCTCGCACAACTCATAGGCCCGATCACCGGCGGCCAGCACGATGGCGGCACATCCGTCGGTCAATGGCGGCAGCGCGTGACGGCGCAACGGCGCCACGTCGTAGTCCTCGCGCAAAAGTTCCTCGGGACTGCGGTCATAGGCCACTTGGGCTTTGGGGTTGTCCATGGCTGAATTGCGGGCGCGGCTGGCCACGGCGGCGAAATCCGCTTCGGTGGCCAGGCCGGCATCGATCATGGACTGGGCCTGCATGGCCGCCAATGATGTCGGGTCCGGCCAGAGGGGGGCCATGTAATAGGGATCGAGCTGCACCGACATGATCTCGCTCAGGTTGCCCGGTGAGGACCGGCCGAAGCAGTAGACCAGCGCGGCATCGATCTCGCCTTCCTGCAAGAGCACCCAGGCTTCGTACAGGGCCCAGGCGCCGTCCATCTCGACGTGCGACTCCGCCCGGGGCGGCCACACGCCGACCGCATCGAGCGCCGTGACGAAGGAGAAGGGACCGCCGACCAGGTAGTCGGTCGAACCCGAGCAGATGAAGCCGACGTCGTCCTTGGTGATGCCGATGTTGCCGAAGACCTCGGCCACCACGGGCATGAGCATCTCGACTTCGTTGTGGGCACCCTCGCGACGGACGTTGTCGTACTGGGCGAACGACACCACGCCGACCGGGCGGTGACCTGAGGTCAGATCGGGGAAACCGCTCACAGGTACTCCTTGAAGGTCTCGAAGTCGGCATCGGGCTCGCCGGTAGGGCGGAAGTACTTGACCGAAGCCATGGTGGGGCCGAGGTCCTCGGGCGCTACCCACACGGCTTCGACGCGTAGGCCCATGCGGATTTCGTCGGTGGGAATCTCCTGAATGAGACCCATGAAGGAGAGATTGGCTCCGTCCAGCAGGATCTGGGCACAGATGTAGGGGATCTCAATGGACTGACCGGCAAAGGGCACATTGACCACGCAGTAGGTGGTGACCGTTCCGGTGTTGGGCAGTTCGACGATCTCGTCGGTCGGTACACCGTCTGTCGGGCAGGAGCCGCGGGACAGCGTGTACACCTTCTTGCACTTGGGGCAGCGCTGGCCGATGAACTTGCCCTGCTCCAGACCGTGCAGGTTCTTGCTCTGGGCCACGCCCGGAGTGAAGACGAAGTCGAGCCGTGTGGTGGCGGCCATCATGGTCACGGGCTCGCTCACGCGGCACCTCCGGCGGGGACGAACTGCACGATGTCGTGCACGTGGCCGACCCGCTCGCCCTCGGGGGCGAACTGGGGGCGGACCCGCATGCCGGTGCTCACGGCGTCGGGGCTGGCCGCCCCCATGACGTGGAGAAACGACGTGTCGGCGCCATCGAACTTCACCAGCACCCAGGCGAACGGCGTCTGCAGTGGGTGCTTGGGACGCGGGTGGGGCACCCAGGACCATGACGTCACGGTGCCCTCGGGCCCGACATCGACGATGTCCTTGGTTTCCTCGCCCGTATCGGGGTCGTACTCGGTGGGCGGCACGATGACCTTGCCCCCGGTGCCGTGGATCCCGACGACCTTGCCGTCTCGCAGTCCGGTCAGGAAGGCGCCGATGACCGGGCCCACCGAACGGACGTAGGGATACTCCAAGACGTGGTCGGCGCTGTAGAGCTTTACTTCGTCAGCCATCGTCACCTCCCCTATGTCGTGGCCGCTGAAGTGCGGACCCGCTGAAACTAGAACAGATTCCAGTTCTGTGCCAAGAGTGCTGTCTGGCCGACGCAGGCCACCGCCTTTGTATACACCATCCGATGTACAGTGGTGTCGTGGAACGGACCCAGATCTATCTCAGTGCCGAAGAGCTGGCGTTGTTGGATCAGGCAGCCGAGACCACGGGTGCCTCTCGGTCGGAGCTGATCCGGCGGGCCATTCGCAGCACCTTCGGTACGGTGGACAAAGCGCAACGACTGCTGGCGCTGCAGGCCAGTGCCGGCTCATTTCGGCACCTACGAGGGAGCGGGGCGGACTACGTCGATGCCGTGCGCGGCGACCTCAATGAACGGCTGGGCACGCTCGGCCTCTCATGAAACTGCTCGACACCAGTGTCGCCATCGACCATCTGCGCGGCTTCCCGCCCGCGGTCGATCTGCTCTACGCACTGCTCGTTGACGACGTGGAGCTTGCGGCCAGTGAAGTTGTCCGATTCGAACTCCTCTCCGGCGTACGCGACGACGAGATCGAGCACCTCGAACTCTTCTGCTCCACCCTCACGTGGATACCCATTACGCGCGACGTGACGCGCCACGCCGGCGCCATGGCTCGGCGCTACCCGGCGTCATTAAGCGGCATCGGCGTAGCGGATTACCTCATCGCTGCCACCGCAAGCATTCTTGAAGCGGACCTGCTGACGCTCAATGTGCGCCACTTCCCGATGCTGGAGAACGTACGCGCCGCGTACTGACTACGACTTCGTTGCATCGCTCCCGGCGGTGAGATCGACTCCGGCCAGCAGCGCTCCGATGAACTCCCGGTCGTTGAGGATGGGGATTTCCGAAACGAACATGCGGCCGTAGCGCTCGAAGTACATCAGCTGCTTGGCCAGTAGGAAGGTGCCCCGGTCGAACTCGGACATGAGGCCGCCATCCTCTTCGGCTATCTGGCGGATCCGCCGCTGGGAGCGCAACCGGTGCACGATGGCCCCGATCGACCGGGTATGCGCCTCAATGCCTTGCGCCTTGGCCACCTGAAGCTGGATGGACTGCATGAGGCCGGCCAGGCTGACCTCGCCGAAGGGGCGGGTAAGGGCCGGCTCCATGATGCTGCGGATGAAGACAGTCAACTCTTCGTCCGACATGCCCACCGCCAGTCCGATGGCCGGCCCGTAAGCGTTGGTGATGTAGCCGGTGACGTCGGTCCAGGCCGCCTCGTTGCCCATGGCGGCCGAGAGCAGCGACAGGAAGAAGCGGTGGGTGAGGGGATCGAGGCGGCCGACGATGCCCCAGTCGATGACGCCGATGCGGCCGTCGCGCAGCAGCATCATGTTGCCGGCGTGTACGTCACCATGGAAGGCGCCCCAGCGCACCGTGGTGAGGAAGAAGGCCCGCATGACCTCTTGCACCAGCGGCATGGGGTCGATCCCCAACTCCGCCACCTTGGCCAGGTCGTCGATGGGAATGCCGTCGAAGAATTCCATGGTCAACACATTGCGGCCGGAGAACTCGGGATAGGGCTCGGGCACCGCCATCAGCGTGAGGTCGAACTCGTTCTGCAGGCGGCGGAAGTGCACGAGCGAGCGAGCCTCGTTGCGCAGGTCCATCTCTTCGCCGATCTGCTCGCGGAATCCGTCCAGCATCTGCAGGGTGGAGCCGGCCAACTGGTCCCCGGTCTGGCGCACCAGGATCTCCATGAGCGGCTGCATGAGATCGAGGTCGGTGGCCACCACGTGCTCGATGTTCGGGCGCAGCACCTTGACCGCCACCACCCGGCCGTCGTGCAAACGGGCCCGGTGCACCACCGCGATCGATGCGGTGCCGATGGGCTCGCGCTCGAAGTCGGCGAACACATCTTTCAGCGGGCGGCCCAGATCCTCCTCGATGCGCTGACGCACCTCGACAAAGGGCACTGCCGGGCCGGTATCAAGACAGGCGCGGAATTCGTCGGCCACGGCGTCGCCGAACATGCCGGGCGAGGAGGCGATGATCTGGCCGAACTTCATGAAGGTGCCGCCGAGGTCGGTGAAGCTTTTGCGTAGCGGTCGGGCCAGTTGCTCGCCGGACAGGGCTCCCTGGCGGATGGTGCGCAGTTGGCGCACCGCCGTCGGAGCGAAGTGGGTGGCCACCACTTTGGCGATGGTCCCCCCTCGGCGCAGCAGGTCGCGCCGGCTCGGCTCGGGCAGGCGCCGGGCGTAAATGAGGGGAACGTCTTCGGTGAGGGGCTTGGGAGTGACCGAAGCCGGGGCCGGTACCTTCTTGGCCGCCGCCTTTTTCTTCGCTGGCAGCGAAGGGGTGGCCGGGTCGTCAGCGCCTGGGGTCACCCGTGCAGGGTAGGCCACCGACGGGGTGACCCACCCACCTCCTGGTGAGGCGACTAGGCGAACGCCGCCTCGACGGCGGCCAGGGCGCCCTTGTAGGTGTCGCCGAATATGGGGGCCATCTCGTCGGGGGTCACGTCATAGGCCCAGGTCACCTTGGAACCGTCGCCCTCAGCCTCGACCGTGATAGTGGCCGAGTGGTGCTCAATGGGTACGCCGTCGACCACCGAGTACGAGATTGTCATGGTCGCGTCGTCCCGGGAGAGCAGGCGCTCGCGGATCTCCATGCCGAACATGCCGATGACCCGATCGTCACCTTCCAGGCGGAACGACTCGATACCCGGAAAGAAGTCGCCCACGCCGGCGAAGTCGCCCACCTTGGCCCATACGTCAGCCGGGGAAGCCCCCACCGTCACGTCAACTGCGCCTTCTGCCATTGCTACCTCCTGAAGATCTGCGCCGGATCATGCGCTCAATGTCGCCGGTACGCTACTGCCGGTCCGAGACCCCTGCATCGGACCAGACAACGGGAGGGCACAACCCATGGACACTCGCACAATCGGCTCACTCACGGTCAGTGTGGTCGGGCTGGGCTGCAACAACTTCGGGATGCGCATCAATCGAGCGGAGACCGCCGCCGTGGTGGGTGCCGCCATCGATGCCGGCATCACCCTCTTCGACACCGCCGACATTTACGGCGGCACCAAAAGCGAGACCTACCTCGGGGCCGCCCTGGGCTCGCGGCGGGACGAGATCATCCTGGCCACCAAATTCGGCGTCCCCTACGAGGGACACGAAGGTGGGGCCACGCCGGCGTACATCAAGATCGCGGTCGAGGACAGCTTGAGCCGGCTGGGTACCGATCACATCGACCTGTACCAATTGCACGCGCCCGACGTGAAGACACCGATCGCCGACACTCTCGGTGCCCTGGGTGAACTGGTGGCCGAAGGCAAGGTGCGTGAGATCGGCTGCTCCAATTTCACGGCCGCCATGCTGGAGGAGGCCGAGGCCGCCGTGGCCGACGGTGCACCCAAGTTCGCCAGCGTGCAGAACCAGTACAGCGTGCTGCACCGGGCGCCCGAGAAGGCCGACGACAACGTGTTGGCCGAGTGCGCCCACACCGGGGTGGCTTTCCTGCCCTACTTCCCGCTGGAGAGCGGCCTCCTGAGCGGCAAGTACACAGCCGGACAGGCTGCCCCCGAGGGCACCAGGCTGGCCGCCTGGGGCGAGCGGGGCGCCGAGCAGATGAGCGACGAGCGCATGGCCAAGGTGGCGGCCCTCGACGCCCTGGCCCGGGGGGAAGGGCACACCGTGTTAGATCTGGCCTTCGCCTGGCTGCTGGCGCACCCCGAAGTGGCGTCGGTCATTGCCGGCGCCACCAAGCCGGAGCAGATCACGGCCAACGTGGCGGCGGGGGCCTGGACGCTCAGCCCCGACCTCCTGGCCCAGATCGACGCCGTCTAAGCCTTAGGAGCCGCCGGCCATCACGGCGGCTTCGACGATCTGAATGTCGGGCGGTTGAATGGCCAAGGGGCCGCCGGCCACCGGTACTTGCCACACCATGGTCGTGTACGGCGTGGCCCGCTGAACCGTGCCCGAGGCGCACGGCATCACGCCGGTGACGTCGTAGGGCGAGCTGCTAGTCGAGGTCAACGTGCCGCACGTGTTGGTGCGCTCGTGCCACTGCACCAGGGCGCCAAAGGGCATGGGCACCTTGGTGACGGTCGAGGGCAGGATGTACATGGCCGCGGCCAGGACCTCGGTGCCATCGGGTGTCTTGGCGTAGACCAGACCGTCAATGTCCTTCGGATTAAGGGCGCGCTTGGCGGCGGCGTTGGCCGCCACAATGGTGGGATTCACGTAGGTGACCACCGGGTAGTTCGCCGGCGAGACGGCCACGTACCCTGCGGCCAGGGCGGCCAGCGGGTTGGCAAACTGAGCCGCCGACTCGGTGGTGGCCTGCACGTATTGGACGGCCTTGATCTGCTGGGAGGCCGTGACCGAGGCGGCACAGCCCGATTCAGCCATGTGGATGTCGATGGGATTGTTGGGACCACCGGCCAGTAATTGCGTGGCCAGCGCCTGGGACAGCGGCGGCCCGGTGTAGTGCCAGTTGGTCTTGGTGGTGTTGAGGCCAGCGGCCGCACTGGCGTCGGCCCCGTTCATGTCCATGCCCAGATGGCCGCTCATGATCATGACCGGCGAGTTGCTCAGATCCAGACCGGAAATCTTCAATCCGGTCTGATGGGCCGTACAGCTGGAGGTGGTTGTGCCCGCGGCGTTGGTCGACGAACCCGAAGTCGCCGGCATGGTCATACCGGACATGGCGGAGGTGGAGGACTCCTGGGCCGCCACCGGGTAGGTGGCACTTAGGGCCAGGGCGGCCCCGATGACAGCGACGCCGCCGACGGCCACGAATGGGCTGCGCCGCCACAGGGCGCCGATGGGCGGCCGCAACCCGGTTGGGACGACAGCCGGCATCATGGCCAGGGCCAGCAGGATGATCAGCGGACCGGTGTTGGGGTCGGTGCCCAACCCGGTGAAGATGCCGCCGATGAATCCCTGCGCCGTGACCCACATGGCGATCGTGAGCAGACCCCCGGCCAGCAGGTAGGGGCCCGGCCGGCGGGCCACCACCGGCCCCAAGCCGATGATGAGCGACACAATGGCCAACACCCAGGCGCTCTCGACGCCGATGGAGGTGAACTGATCGCCAAAGCTGGTCAAGAAATGGGCGAACCAGCTGGGCGTGCCCGGAGCCATCCCCGTGATAGCGCTTGAGACCGATGTCTGGGTGCGGTTGTCGGGCAACACGAACAGGACAGCGGCCAGGCTCCAGTATCCGGCCCACACCGACAAGGCCATCGTGGCGCCTCCGATGCCCCGGCCGGCGGCCGATGACGCCACACCCACGGAGTGGCCAGCCTCCCGGCGGGGCCAGGCCATCAGGCCGATGAAGCCGTACAAGAGCACGGAGCCGGGCGCCCCGGTGAGCGCGGTGGCTGTGCCGGTGAACAGCATGCCCAATCCCTCGCCGAAGACCCACACGCCGATGACCCATACGAAGGAAACGGCGAGAGCAGGCCGGACGGTGCGGCGGAAGAGGAGGCCGGCTCCGATGACCACCTGCACGAGGGCGAAGAACGTGTTCCAGACCGCGATGTCGGGGGAAATGAAGTGGCCAATGTGGGTGATCAGCGAGGCGATCACCGACGGTTGCCTAGCGGCGCTGCCCACGATGACGTCGGAGACAAAGCTGTGGCTGAACATGTAAGGCTGAAATTGCAACGCCCCATCGAGGACCCAGAAGAGGCCGAGTACGACCTGGAGGGCGCGTTGGGTAGCCACCGGGCGGGGCCAACGACGGGATCTGGGCGGCGACTGCGTCGCATCCGTGACGGTCATGGTGCCCTCCACGCTACAGAGGTCACTGCACGAGTCATCGTCAGTCCGGGAAGGTGAACTCCTGGGTCACGCAGTCGGTGGGTGTGGTGGCCACCGCCACATAGCGTCCGGTCAGGGCGCCATAGAGGTACACGGTCATGGACTTCCCGTTGAGGCAGCTGAAGGCCGGATCGGTGGTCGTGAAGTTGTAGATGATGCCCAGGCTGAGCAGCCGGTCCACGTTGCCCGACGCCACTGTCGTGAGCGCCCGGGTGGTTCCGTGGAAGACACCGGTGATGGCGGGCACCGTTGTGGTCGTCGAGGACGTCACCGGCACGGTCGCCGGGGTCGTCGAAGCGGGCCCGGCGACCGGATGGGGACCAGCCGGCGTCGGCGTCGTGGTCGTCGCTCCAGCCGCCAACGGTACGACCGGTGGTGGGCTGCCCGATGTTGCCGTGGGCCCGGTGCCGCCGGGGCCGCCCGGCGGGGCGAAACCGTCCAGGGCCGTGATCATCTCGCCGTCGTTGTCTTCCATGCCCAAGGCCCAGATGCCCACGCCCCGCGCGTTGTAGTGCGCGGCCAACAGCGCCACCTGGAAGAGCGCGTAGGGACTCTCGAAGTAGGACTCATGCCATTGGGTCCCGACCAGGTAGCTGGTCCATCCGGTCTCGGTGACCGGGTCCCAGTACTGCGGCCGGTTCGGCCCTTGTGTCTGCGTGTCAGCGATGTCGGTGGCGGGGCCGGTCGCTTGCGCGGCGAGCGTCCCGTTGTTGGTGGGCCAGTCAATGCCGAAGAAGGGCGTGCCCACGATGACCTTGCTGGCCGGCACGACCGATGTGTACTGCTCCACCGTCGTCAGATCGCTGAACATGCCGCTGGTGAGCGGTGAGGCCGAAGAGGCCGGGCTCTGGAGATTCAACTCGTAGGCCATGACGAAGAAGGCATCGACCGAGGGCGCCAGGGCCGGAATGTTGTAGAAACCGCCCGGATCTCCCGCCGACGAGGCGTAGGTGTCCATGGTGATCTGCCAGTGCGGATCGGCGGCCCGCAGGTCGCTCGAGACGGTGGCGATCAAGTTGGTCAGGCCGGCCTGGTCATGGCTGCCTGAGCCTTCGAAGTCGAAATTCACGCCATCGAAATTCTTCGCCTGCAAGGCAGGAATGAGGGCGGCCGCCAGGGTGGCGGGTGCCGTGGGCTCGGAGGTCAAGGAGTCGAGCGAGCTCTGTCCGAAGTCGTTGACGGTCAGCACCACCCGTTCACCGGCGGTGTGGGCCCGGGTGATGAGATCGGCCAGGGCGGCGCTCTGGTAGCCGTTCCACCCCGGTCCGCTCTGCAGAAGCGACCCATCGGGGTTGACACCAACGGAGAAGTAGTCCAGCGTCGAGAGGCCGGTCAACGAGAAGCCGGCCGATTGGGGCAGGGTCCAATAGGGCGCAAAGGCAAAGTCTTCTCGGCTGGCCAGTGGGGGCGCATCGACCAGCGTGGTGGGTGCGGCCACTGGTGCGGCCGAGGCGGCCGGAAGGTTGATGGCTGCGATCCCGCCGATGTGCGACCGGTTACCCAGTTCGGCCGCGCTGGCTCGCGTGCCGGCGATGACCTGAACCTTGGGGACGTGATTGTGGGTGGTGGGGGCGGCGCCAAAACCGACGGCGGCCAGGAAGCCGGCCACCGTGAGAAAGAAGGCGAGCATGACCAGGCCGAGCGGGGGCGCGCCCCGCTTGACCCGAGCGACTGCACCCGAGACTGTTCTCCCCATCCCCGAACAGACCCCCCTGACGAGGTGGGCCAGCTTGTCAGCTAGCGCCATCCATATGGCAACGGACCAGGAGCACCGCCATCACGGCTGTGCCCCCGATTCCTGAACTGGTATTGCTTCAACCCGTGTGTCCACCCCGGTTGTCCACTCAGACTGGCGCGGCATCACGCGTCAGCGACAGCCGCCACCAGTTTCTGCAGGGTGTCCTTGGCGTCACCGAAGAGCAGCGTCGTCTTGGGGTTGTAGAGCAACTCGTTGTCGATGCCGGCGAAGCCGGGTCGCATCGAGCGCTTCAAGAAGACGATGTTCTCGGCCTCGTCGGCGTGGATGATGGGCATGCCGTAGATGGGGCTGCCCGGTGTCGTCTTGGCCGCCGGGTTCACGGTGTCGTTGGCGCCCACGACGAGCGCCACGTCGGCGGTGCCCATCTCGGGATTGGCCTCGTCCATTTCCTTGAGCTCGTCGTAGGGGACATTGGCCTCGGCCAACAGCACATTCATGTGCCCCGGCATGCGACCGGCCACGGGGTGGATGGCGTAGAAGACCTCGACCCCCTTGGCCATCAGGGCGTCGGCCAGTTCCCGGGCCGTGTGCTGGGCCTGGGCCACCGCCAGGCCGTAGCCCGGGATGATGACGACCTTGCGGGCGTAGGCCAGGAGGACACCGATGTCCTCCGCCGTACCTGTACGCACCGGGCGCGAGGCGTCCCCGTCTTCGCCGCCGGTGGCCGTGATGACCGAGCCGAAGGCGCTGAAGAGGATGTTGGGCAGCGAGCGGCCCATGGCACCGCTCATCAGGCGGGTCAGGATGATGCCGGAGGCACCCACCAGGGTGCCAGCCACGATGAGGAGGTTGTTGTCCAACACGAAGCCCGAGGCCGCCACGGCCAGACCGGTGAATGAGTTGAGCAGCGAGATCAGGACGGGCACGTCGGCCCCGCCGATGGGGAGCACGAAGATCACGCCAAGCACCAGGGCCAGCGCCAGCAGGATGAAGACGAAGGCGATGTTGCCCGTGATGAGCGACACGATGATCAGCACGCCGATGGCCACACCGACGAGGGCGTTGATGACTTGCTGTCCCGGGTAGGTGATGGGGCGTCCGGTGATCAACTCCTGCAGCTTGATGAATGCGATGGCGCTGCCCGAGAAGGAGACCGAACCGATGAGCACACCCAGCAGCACCTCGGCCGTGATGTAGACGGCGGGCTTGAGACCGAGCGAATGCAGGTGCAGCAGCTCAATGACCGAGATCAGCGCGGCCGCACCGCCACCGACGCCGTTGAAGATGGCCACCAACTGTGGCATCGCCGTCATCTTCACCTGGCGGGCCACCGGTACGGCGATGACCGTGCCCAGCACCATGGCCACGAGGGCCAGGATGACGTTCTTGCCGTGCTGGTGCACGATGGGATTGGTGAAGGTGAAGCCGATGGCCACGATGGCCGCCACCGCGCCGAGCTGGTTGCCGCGACGGGCGAACTTGGGCGAGCCCAGGCCCTTGAGGGCCAGGATGAATCCGGCAATGGCGACCAGATAGATCAGGTCGCGCCACGTGGACAATGGGAAGGAAATGGAGGCCAGCGTCATGCCGACTCTCCGGGACCAGCGTCGGCGCCCTTGCGGGCCGGTCGGTCGTTCGGCTTGCCCTTGAACATCTCGAGCATGCGGTCGGTCACCACGAATCCGCCCACCACGTTCAAAGTGGCCAGGAACACGGCCAGGAAACCGAGGACGAGTTGCGCCGTCCCGCTGGCCTCGCCCATGACAAAGAGCGATCCCACGAGGACGATGCCGTGGATGGCGTTCGACCCCGACATGAGCGGGGTGTGCAGAATGCTCGGGACCTTGGACACGACCTCAATGCCAACGAATGCCGCCAGCACGAAGATCGTCAGGTACTCGACGATGCCGGTCACGACGCGCTCCCCTCTGAAGCTCCTCCGAGTAACTCAACCGCTGCGGCGGACACGGCCTTGCCGTCGCGCAGCACGCACATACCGGCCACGATCTCGTCGTCCCAGTCCGGAGCAAGCGCCCCGTCCTGGCCCATGAGGCCGAGCACGTTGGCCACGTTGCGGGAGAACAGGAACGAGGCATGCGTCGGCATGCCCGACGGCGGGTTGGCCATGCCCACGATGTGCACACCGTGATGGTCCACTACCTCGCCCGCCTTGGTCAGCTCGCAGTTGCCGCCCGAATCGGCCGCCATGTCCACCAGGACCGCCCCTTCGGACATCCCGTCCACCATGGCCGCGGTGACCAGGATCGGCGCAGCGCGGCCCGGCACGGCAGCCGTGGTGATGACGACATCGGAGGCCGCCACCTCGGCGGCCAGCGCGTTCTGCTGCGCCTGGAGTTCTTCCGGTGTCAACTCACGGGCGTAGCCGCCGGTACCCTCGGCGGTGACGCCGAGGTTGACGAAGGTGGCCCCCAAGCTCTCGGCCTCTTCCTTGGCCGCGGCCCGGACGTCATACGCCTTGACCACCGCCCCGAGGCGGCGGGAGGTGGCAATGGCCTGGAGGCCGGCCACACCGACGCCCATGACGAGGACCTTGGCCGGCGGCACGGTACCGGCGGCCGTCATGAACATGGGAAAGAACTTGGTCAGGTGCTCGGCGGCCGTCAGACCGGCCCGGTAGCCCGACACGGTGGCTTGAGAACTCAGAGCATCCATGCTCTGGGCCCGGCTGATGCGGGGCAGGAGGTCGAAACTGAAGACGGTGGCGCCCTTGGCGGCCAGCGCCCGCAGCGCCTCCTCGGACTGTTTGGCCTGGAAGAAGCTCAGGGTCACCGCACCTTGGGGCACCAGGGCCACGTCTTCGGCGCTGGGCGCATTGACCCGGACCACCAGACCGGCTCCGGCCTGGGTGGCCGCGGCGTCGGGCGCGATAGTGGCTCCGGCTTCCTGGTAGGCCTGGTCCGAGTAGGCGGCCTCAAGGCCGGCGCCAGACTGGACCACAACCTCCCAGCCTGCGGCGACCAGTTTCTTTGCCACGTCGGGAGCGAGGGCAACTCGCCGCTCGTCGGGACGCGTTTCGGTAGGGACGGCCAATTTCACGGAGGTTGTTCTTAGCAGCTAGAGGGCGGAAGTTCTGAATTGAATCCCTTCGACCAGGACCGTCAGGTCGGCGTGGTCTCTGTGACTTCGCTGTGGAACGGCGGCCATTCGCCTCCGCCGTGGAGAACCAGGTTGGAACCGGACACGTAGGACGACTGCGGACTGGCCAGGAAAAGGCAGGCCTGGGCTACATCGTCCGGCTCACCCATGCGCCCCATGGGCACGGTGGCGGCCATCCGGGCCAGGCCTTCGGGCCCCCCGTAGTGGCCCTCGCCGTCGTCGGTCCGCAGGAGTCCGGCGCTGACACAGTTGACCCGGACAGCCGGGGCCCACTCCATGGCCAGGGTGGCGGTCAGATTGATGAGGCCGGCCTTGGCGGCGCCGTAGGCCGCCGTTCCCGGGGAGGGACGCAGGCCCGAGATGCTGCCCACGTTCACGATGGCCCCGCCCTCGGGCTGGAGGTGCATGACCTTGTACGCCGCCTGGGCGCAGTAGAAGGGGGCGAGAAGGTTCAAGCCGACGATCGCCTCAATGAATCGGGGCGACGCCACATCAGCCATCACCTTGGGCGACCCGCCCGCGTTGTTGACGAGCACGTCGAGCCGGCCGTAGGTCTCGACGGCGGCCACCATGACAGCCGCCGCCTGGTCGGGCTGGCGGATATCGGCTTGGACGAAGTGCGCGCCGGGAACCGTCGCTTCGGTCCGACCGCAGGTGACCACCCGGGCGCCTGCGGCCAGGAAGGCTGCCACGATGCCGGCGCCCACCCCGCGCGAGCCGCCGGTCACCACCACAACCTGGTCAGTGAAGTCGAACGTGGCAATGGCCATGGCCGCCAACCCTACGGCACCGGTATTGGCCCGCCCCACCCGGCTCGCCTAGGTTTCCAGAGGTTTTCTGACGAGGCGTCAGGCACACGGCATAAGGGAGACACGGCACACCATGCCCGTACACGTGATCCAAGAACTGAGCGGGATCGCCGAGGTGGTGATCGACCATCCGCCGGTGAATGCGCTCGACGTAGCCGGCTGGTTCGAGCTGGCCGATGCCCTCATCGCCGCTGGTCGGGTGGCGGAGAACCGAGTGGTGGTGCTGCGGGCCGAGGGTCGCGGCTTCTGTGCCGGGGTCGACATCAAAGAGATCCAGGTCAAGGGCGACGAGGCCCTCGTGGGTGTCAACCGGGGCTGTGCCGCCGCCTTCGCCGCTGTCTACGACTGCGAGGTCCCGGTTATCGCCGCCGTGCAGGGCTTCTGCCTGGGTGGCGGCATCGGACTGGCCGGCAACGCCGACATGGTGATCGCCTCCGAGGACGCCACCTTCGGGCTCCCCGAAGTCGACCGGGGAGCCTTAGGGGCCGCCACCCATCTGGCCCGCCTGGTGCCGCAGCACGCCATGCGCAAGATGGTCTACACGGCCAAGGCCATTTCGGCCGCTGAGTTGGCGTCCTACGGATCGGTGGCCGCCGTCGTCCCCCTGACCGAACTGCGCAGCACCGCGCTGGAGCTGGCCGGCCAGATCGCCACCAAGAGCCCGTCCATCATCCGCCGGGCCAAGGAGTCACTCAACGGCATCGATCCCATTGACGTGAAGCGCAGTTACCGCTTCGAGCAGGGATTCACCTACGAGCTGCACGTCCGTGGGGTGGCCGACGAGCAACGGGCCGCCTTCGTCGAAAAGCGCGAAGCGGACACCTCAAAGTGAGCGCCCGTGGCTGACAAGCGAACCAACATCGAGGACATCGTGGGCGAGTTGCGCTCCGGCATGACCATCGGCATCGGCGGCTGGGGTTCGCGGCGCAAGCCCATGGCCCTCATCCGTGCCCTGTGCCGATCCGACCTGAAGGACCTGACCATCGTGGCCTACGGCGGCCCTGACGTCGGCCTCCTCTGCGCCACCGGCAAGGTGCGCAAGGTCGTCTGTGGCTTTGTCACCTTGGACTCCATCGCCTTGGATCCGCACTGGCGGGCGGCTCGTCAAGCGGGCCGAGTCGAGGTGATGGAAGTCGACGAGGGCATGTTCTTCCAGGGCCTGCAGGCCGCGGCCTGGCGTGTGCCCTTCCTGCCCACCCGGGCCGGTCTGGGCTCCGACGTGCTCACCATCAATCCGGACCTGAAGCTGGTCCGCTCTCCCTACGGGTCCGACAGTCCGTTTCTGAGCGACCCAGCCGATGCCGATGTCGAGCTGGTCGCTATGCCGGCCCTGCATCTCGATGCCGCCATCGTCCACACCAATCGGGCCGACACCGCGGGCAACGGTCAGATCCTCAGCCCCGACGCCTTCTTCGACCCGCTGTTTCTCGGAGCGGCCGATCGCCGCTTCATGACGACGGAGCGCATCGTCGAGAACGGAGCATTGACCGATGAGGGCCCGATCAGCACGGTGGTCATCCACCGCATGCTGACCGACGGCGTGGCAGAGAGCCCGGGTGGCGCTCACTTCACCGCCAACCCGCCCGACTACGGGCGTGATGAAGCGTTCCAGAAGGACTACGCCGCCTCGGCCGCCGATCCGGCCGCGTGGACCGCCTTCGCAGCGCGCTACGTCGACGTCAGTGACGCCGAGTACGACGCCCACGTCAAAGAACGGAGCGCCTCGTGACTGACGCCCCTTACAGTCGCGCCGAAGCGTGCATCATCGCGTGTGCCGATACGTGGCGGAACGCCGGCGAGATCATGGTCAGCCCCTTCGGCAACATCCCGGCCCTGGGTGCCCGCTTGGCCAAGCTGACCTTCGCCCCCGACATCGTCCTCACCGACGGCGAGGCCGCGCTCATGGTGGGCGCACCCGCCATCACGGCCAAGCCCCATGAGCTCATCCGCGAAGCGACCATGCCCTACCGCAGCGTCTTCGACGTGGTGTGGTCCGGCCGGCGCCACATCATGATGATGGCCAGCCAGATCGACCGCACCGGCAACCAGAACATCTCGGCCATCGGCGACCACGCCCGCCCCAAGGCGCAGCTGGTCGGCGTGCGCGGCGCCCCGGGCAACTCGGTCAACCACCCGACCAGCTACTGGGTGCCCGACCACACGGTGCGCTCGTTTGTCGAACACGTCGACGTGGTCAGCGGTGTGGGATACGAGCGGGCCGCCGCGGCAGGCGCCGGCGCCACCCGCTTTCACGACATCCGCCGCGTCGTCTCCAACTTGGGCGTCTTCGACTTTGCGACGCCCGATCACACCATGCGGCTGGCCTCGTTCCATCCTGGCAGCAGCGTGGAGGAGATCGCGGCGGCCACCGCGTTCACCTTGACCATTCCCGACGATGTGACCGAGACGCGGACCCCGACACCCGAGGAGCTCGACCTCATACGGACGGTGCTCGACCCCAAGTCCTGGCGCGACCGGGATGTGAAGCCCTGAGCACCACCCATCCCGCGCTGCAGACCGAGTTCTGCGCCCAGGTCGGCGTGCGCTACCCGATCGTGCAGACCGGCATGGGGTGGGTGGCCGGCCCGCGCTTGGTAGCCGCCACGGCCAACGCCGGCGGGCTGGGCATTCTGGCCTCGGCCACCATGTCCCTCGATGAGTTGGCCGCGGCCATTGCCGAGGTGCGGTCCCGCACGACCGAGCCCTTCGGGGTCAACCTGCGCACCGACGTGGCGGATGTGGGCGACCGCATCGCCCTGATGATTGAGACCGGTGCCCGAGTGGCCAGCTTCGCCCAGGCCCCGAATCCGGCGCTCGTGACTCGCTGCAAAGAAGCTGGCCTCTTCGTCATGCCGACCGTGGGCGCCCGCCGCCACGCGGAGAAAGTGGCCGACTGGGGCGTCGACGCCGTCATCGCCCAAGGGGGCGAAGGTGGAGGCCACACCGGGTCGGTGCCCACTTCGCTTTTGCTGCCCCAAGTGGTCGACGCCGTCGGTGATCGGGTCCTGGTCATCGGCGCCGGTGGCTTCTTCAGCGGCCGCGGGCTGGTGGCCGCGCTGGCCTATGGCGCATCGGGCATCGCCATGGGGACCCGCTTCCTGCTCTCAGCCGAGAGCCGGGTCCCCGACACCGTGAAGACGCAGTACGTCGGCACGCCGGTGACGGGCACGGTGGTCACCACCAAAGTCGACGGTGCCCCACAACGCGTCGTGCGCACTGAGCTGATCGACCACTTGGAGTCGCAGAGTTGGCTGCGCGCCCTCCCGCGAGCCCTACGCAGTGCCCACCAGTTCCGTCGTGAGTCGGGCTCGTCGCTGCTCGCCCTGCTCACAGAAGGGCGCGCCATGAAGGAGGGGAACGAACTCACGTGGCCCCAGGTCGTCATGGCGGCCAACGCCCCCGTGATGACCAAGGCCGCGTTGGTCGATGGACGCACCGATGTCGGCGTGCTGCCCACCGGTCAGGTAGTCGGCCTGATTGAGTCCCTGCCGAGTGTGGACGACATCATTAATGCCATCATTTCCGAAGCCAACGACGTGTTGGCGGGATGGACAGCGCCGGCCTAGTTGGCCTCCGACGCCGTACCCTGCGCCACCCGGCGCAAGAGGTTCGACACCCGCTGGTGGGTGACGCCGAAGAGGTTGGCGATGCTGGGGATGCTCTGACCTTCGGCCCGCAACGCCACCACCAGGGAGCGGCGTAGGTACCCGCTCGCTTCGGACTGGCGACGCAAGATGGTGCTCACCAGCTGCACGGTGCCCGGCTCATCCTCGTTGAGGAGGATGGTCTTCCACTCTTTCCCGTTCTCACGGGCCAGGCGAACTTCGGCAATGCGCTGGAAGAGGATGCGTTCGTTCTCGGCATTTTCCTTCAAGACGGCCTCAAGCTCGTTGAGCGCCTTGAGCACCTCGTCTGACCCGGCCACCTTCTCTGATTGGTCGGGCATTGAGTTGCTCATTCCTCCTCGAATGTCTGGGCGAACGGGAGTGTCTCTTACATCAGTAGCCAGCATGCATCCTCCAATTTGAACCGCCGCTGTCTGACGGGCGGCCGCTCTGGTCGGTCGCTGCATGCAATACCCCGTCGCACTGGGATCTAATCCTCTTGAGGATACCAACTGCGTCCTCGCAGGTGGTGGCGCTATCGACTTAAGAGCACCGAGGAGCCGTGGCCGAACAAACCCTGGTTGGCCGTAATGGCCACCCGGGCTCCTTCAACTTGATGACCGTCAGCGACCCCGCGCAGCTGCCACACGCTTTCGCAGACCTGGGCGATAGCCTGGGCCGGGATGGCCTCGCCGAAGCAGGAAAGGCCGCCGGAGGGATTGACCGGAACCCGGCCCCCAAGTGACGTGACGCCGTCTCTAAGCAATTTCTCAGCTTCGCCCTCACCACAGAGTCCGATGTCTTCGTACCAGTCGAGTTCCAGTGCGGCCGAGAGGTCGTAGACCTCGGCCAGATCGATGTCTTCGGGGCCGATGCCGGCCTCGGCGTAGGCCGCCGCCGTGATGGATGGGCGGAAGCCGGCGCCGGCATCCCACTCGCCGCTGAAAGCCACGGCGGAGTCGGTGGAGAAGTTGGGCATCTCGATCACCGTGTTGGGAAATGACGGTGTCACCGTCGATACGGCATTGATGGTCACGGTCGGCTCGGCCCCGCCGCTGTGCCGGCGGGCAAAGTCCATGCTCGTCAATACCAACGCCGCGCCGCCGTCAGAGGTGGCGCAGATCTCCAACAGTCGCAGGGGGTCGGCCACCATCGGAGAGGCCAGAACTTCATCGACGGTCACCTCGCCGCGGTAGCGGGCGTAGGGATTGGCCAGCCCGTGGCGTGCATTCTTGACCTTCACGTTGGCGAAGTCCTCTTCGGTGGCGCCGAAGCGGTCCATGCGGCGTCGGGCATACAGGCCGAAGTACGTCGGGTTGGTGGCGCCCATCAGATGGAAGCGCAACCAGTCCGGATCGGTCTTGCGGTCGCCACCCCCGACGGGAGCGAAGAAGCCCTTGGGCGTGGTGTCGGCCCCAACTACCAGGGCCACGTCGCACAGCCCGGCCAGAATTTGCGCCCGGGCGTTGCCGATGGCGGCCGCACCCGAGGCGCAGGCGGCGTAGCAGCTCGAGACGCGTGCCCCGGTCCAACCGAGGGCCTGGGCGAAGGTGGCCCCGGCAACGAAGCCCGGGTAGCCGTTCCGGATGGTGTCGGCTCCCGAAATGAACTGCACGTCGCGCCAGCCGATGCCCGCGTCGGCCAGCGCGTCGCGCGCCGCCGCCATGCCGTACTCGACGAAGGGCCGACCCCACTTGCCCCAGGGGTGCATACCGGCCCCGAGCACCGCAATGCGCTTGTCGTCAGGCATCGGTCACGCCTCTCCGGCGGCCGTCAACGGCCGCCATTTCCACACGAGATACTCGGTGTCGTCCTCCTGGTACAGCGTGTCGATGACGAGTTCCATCTCGTCACCCACCCTGAGGTCGTCCACCGTCACGCCGGCGACGACCTGGCCCATGATGACGAGCTTCTCGGCCGCCAGCTCGACGGCGGCGATACAGAAGGGCACGTAGGGGTCGGCCGGCACGTAGGGCGCCGGCGGTTGGTAACGGGCGTCGGTGTAGGACCAGATCTTCCCGGTCCGGGACAACTCGACCGTGTCGAACTCCTGTCCCTCGCAATCCGGATTGCCGCAGTACATGGTGGCCTGGGGAAAGGCGTAGGTGCCGCACCTGGTGCAGCGAGAGCCCAACAACGCGGCGCCGTGCTCTCCGTGGGTGAACCAACCGTCGATCGCCGGTACCTGCGTCGCCATCAGCCCAACCTCTCAATGATGGTGGCGTTGGCCTGGCCGCCGCCCTCGCACATGGTCTGGAGCCCGTAGCGGCCACCGGTCCGCTCCAGCTCGTTGAGCAGGGTGGCCATCAGCCGCGCCCCCGAACACCCCGTCGGGTGGCCGATGGCCATGGCGCCGCCGTTGGGGTTGACCCGGTCCATGTCGGGATGGAACTCGCGCTCCCAGGCCAGGACCACAGAAGCAAAGGCCTCGTTGATCTCAATGAGGTCGATCTCGTCAAGGGAGAGCTTGGACTTGGCCAGCACCAGCTCGGTGGCCGGGATGGGTGCCGTCAACATGATCTGCGGGTCGTTGGCCGCCACCGCAAAGGTGTGGAAGCGGGCCCGCGGCCGCAGCCCCAACGAGTTGGCCCGCTCCTCGCTCATGATGAGCACCGCGGCCGCCCCGTCGGAGATCTGCGAGGAGCTGCCGGCGGTGACGGTGCCGGTTTCGAAGAAGGCCGGCCGCAATCCGGCCAGCTTCTCCAAGGTGGTATCTCGGCGGATGCCTTCGTCGCTCTCCATCATCCCGGTGACGTCCGCCGCACCAGGAATGTCGGGGTGGACTCGGGCCTCGAGCGAGATGATCTCATTGGCGAAGCGGCCTTCGTCGGTGGCCCGGGCCGCCCGCTGATGGGACTGGAAGGCCAGGGCGTCCATCTCTTCCCGGGTCACCTTCCAGCGCCGGGCGATCTCCTCGGCGCATTCCCCCTGGTGGATGAGCTCGAACCGCTCCTTGTAGAGGGGGCCGTAGGCCTCGCCGGGACCCGGATCGGTGGTCGACCCGATCGGCACCCGGCTCATCGACTCAATGCCCGCTCCGATGGCGATGTCCATGGCCCCCGACATCACAGCCTGAGCGGCGAAATGGATGGCCTGCTGGGCCGATCCGCACTGGCGGTCGACGGTCGTCCCGGGGACCGATTCGGGGAATCCGGCCGCCAACGCCGCGTTGCGGGCGATGTTCATGGCCTGTTCACCCACAGTCATGGTGCAACCCATGATCACGTCCTCCACCAGGGCGGGATCGAGATCATTGCGGTCGAGCAGGGCTTTTAGGGGCTGAGCGGCCAGATCGGTGGCGTGCCAGCCCGAGAGGCGACCCCCCCGACGGCCCACCGGGGTCCGGACTGCATCGACGATCACGGCATTAGGCATGGGAGCCATTGTGGACCCGAATCTGACGGGGTGCCAGATTTGGGGACCCTGCGTCACCCGCACCCCCAATTGATCGACCAGGATATGACCCGTGCCTCGCCGCTTTCCCCTCGTCGCCGGTTTGTTCGTGGCGGCCATGCTCGGGCTGGCGGCGTGCGGTGGCGCCGGGGCGGACCCCAACGCCGCACCGAGCACTCCCGCCGGCACCGGAACCGTGCCCACGCTGGGGCCGGGACAGAAGGTGACGGTCACCTACTGCAACGGCGAACAGGCCAGGATCACCGAGCCGGTCAAGGGCTTCGGCCGGGCCCCGGCCGCCGTCTACGTCCACGGCGGATCGTGGGTCTCGGGCGACTACGACACCGGCGGTTTCATCATCAACAAGATCGGACCGACCCTGGCCGCCTTCGGCTTCGTCGTGGTCAGCGTGGACTACCGCCTGGGTCCGGGCAAGCCCTGGCCGGCCCAGATTGAGGACGTCAAGTGCGCCATCCGCTACCTGCGGGCCAACGCCCGCGCCCTCGATGTCAACCCCAACGAGATCGGGGCCTGGGGTCAGAGCGCGGGGGGGCACCTGGTCAGCCTGCTCGGCACGGCCGGTCCCAACGTCGGCTGGGACGGCGGGGCCTACAGCAACGAATCGAGCAAGGTGCAGGCGGTGGTCGACATGGCCGGACCGGCGGACCTGCTGACGATGGGCGACCAGGGTGTCAGCGGGGTGGTTCAGGACTCCTTCATCTCCCTGTTGGGTAACGTCTCGCCGGCCAAACTGGGCGGCGAGCTCCGGGCCGCCAGCCCGGTCACCTACATCGCCGCCGGCGATCCGCCGTTCCTCATCATCGCGGCCGACAACGATGAGATCGTCTACCTCCAGCAGTCACAGGAATTGGACTTCGATTTGGCGGCGGCCGGTGTACCGCAGAAACTGCTCGTTGTGAACGGCGCCGGGCACGAATTCGACCAGGCTGGGGCCTCGCTCAATGAGCAGCAGATCACCAACAATGTCCTGAGCTTCTTCGTCTCGCAGCTGCACCCCCGTACCTGACCATGGACCTCACCTTCAGCGACCAGCACGAGGCGTTCCGAGCCCAAGCGCGGCAGTGGTTGGCCGATCACGTCCCCGCCGAGCCCCTGCCCTCACTCGACACGGCCGAGGGATTCGAACGCCATCGCGCCTGGGAGCAGACCATGTACGCCGATCGCTGGTCGGTCGTCAGCTGGCCGACCGAATACGGCGGGCGCGACGTCGGCATCATGGAGTGGCTCATATTCGAAGAGGAGTACTACCGGGCGGGCGCCCCCACCCGGGTCAGCCAGAACGGTGTCTTCCTGCTGGCCCCCACCATGCTCGAGTACGGGACCGCGGCCCAGAAGGAGCGCTTCCTGCCCCCGATGGCCTCGGGCCAGGAGATCTGGTGCCAGGGGTGGTCCGAGCCCGACGCCGGGAGCGACCTGGCCGGCATCCGCTCCCGGGCCGAACGCAACGGGGCCGACGACGGGTGGGTGCTGACCGGGCAGAAGACCTGGGCCAGCCGGGGCGCCTTCGCCGAATGGTGCTTCGGCATCTTTCGTACCGACCCCGGGGCCGAACGCCACCGGGGGCTGACCTACCTCCTGATCCCTATGGACAGCCCCGGCCTGACTGTTCGACCGATACCGCAGATTGACGGCGAGACCGGGTTCGCCGAGATCTTCTTCGACAGCGTCGAGGTGCCCGACGCCCAGGTGTTGGGCGAGGTCGGGGCGGGCTGGTCGGTGGCCATGGCCACCGCAGGCAGCGAGCGCGGCCTCAGCCTGCGCAGCCCGGCCCGCTACACCGAAGCGGCGGCCCGCCTGTTGGACCTGTACGACCAGAGCGGCGCACCTGGCGCGTCCACCGACGGCGTGGCCCAGGCCTACATGGATGCCGAGGCCTACAAGCTGCACACGTACTGGACGGCCACCAAGGTGATGCAGGGTCACGCCGTCGGTCCCGAAGCCAGTTGCAACAAGATCTTCTGGTCCGAGACCGACGTGGCCATCCATCAGGCCGGCTTGCGCCTGCTCGGGACCGAAGCCGAAGTGTTCGATGCCGGTGCGCCCGGACCCTGGCTCGACGGGTACCTCTTCTCCTTGGCCGGCCCCATCTATGCCGGGACCAACGAGATCCAGCGCAACGTGGTCGCCGAGCGGCTGCTCGGATTGCCAAGGGGCTGACCGTGGATTTCGGATTCAACGACGACCAGCGCGAATTGCGCGCCACCGTGCGCCAGGTGTTGGACAAGGAATGCACGGTCGGCGCGCTGCGCAGCTTCGACGAGGCGTCGCCGGAAGGTCGGACCGCGCTGAGCGCCGAACGCTGGCGGGTACTGGCTGAACTGGGCGCCCCCTCGCTGTTGGTACCCGAGGCGTCCCGCGGCCTCGGCCTGAACGACGTCGACCTGGTCGGAGTGCTCGAAGAGAGCGGCTGGGCCGCGTTGCCTGAGCCGCTGCTCGAAACGGCCGCCCTGGCCGCCCCCCTGCTGGCTACCTTGCTGCCCGCCCCGCAAGCCGAACTCGCCCTGGGGGCCATTGTGGACCACGGCCTGACGGCCGCCGTCGGTGGCATTGACGTCTCGCTCGGCGGACCCACCTCGCCCACCACCGTCTCGGCCGACGGTCGTTTGACCACTCCACGCGTGGTCGGCGCCCGCACGGCCAAGGTCCTCGTGTTGGCCTGTCGCGACACCGATTCGGGTTGGCAGGTGCACGCCGTGCCGGCCGTCGACTGCCTCATTGAGTCGACGCCCGTTCTCGATACGACCCGCGACGTCTCGACGGTCCACTGGCCGCTCTCCGCGGACACTCTCCTGGCCTACGGCGTGACCGCCGATGCCGTGGTGCAGGTGCTGGCCGACCGCGCCGCCGCCGGCTCGGCCGCCGTGCTGCTCGGGCTGGCGGATCGCATGATCACCATGGCGGCCGACTACGCCAAGGACCGCCAGCAATTCGGCAAACCGATCGGCAGCTTCCAGGCGGTCAAGCACCTGCTGGCCAATGCCCGGGTCAAGCTCGAGTTCGCCCGACCGGCCACCTACCGGGCCGCCTGGTCGCTGGCCACCGCCCAACCCTCGGTGTCGCACGATGCATCGATGGCCAAGGCCATGGCCTCGGACGCAGCCGACCTGGCCGCCCGGGTTGCTTTACAGGTGCATGGAGCCATCGGGTACACCTGGGAGTGCGATCTCCACTTCTTCATGAAGCGAACCTGGGCCCTCTCAGCGGCCTGGGGCGATGCGTCGACCCAACGACGATTAGTGTTGGCCCAGGCCAAGCGGGGCTAAAACGGTGATGTCCGATTTCCGCCAGTAATCGGCACAGCCCCGTGTCACCATGCACGGGTGATCGAAGACCCGGACCGCTGCTACCAAGCAGCATTGAGCAAGGACGCCCGCTTCGACGGGTGGTTCTTCTGCGGGGTCACCTCGACCGGGATCTACTGCCGGCCGAGTTGTCCGGCCCGCACACCGATGCGCAAGAACGTGCGCTTCTACGCCTCGGCTGCGGCCGCACAACAGGCTGGGTTCCGGGCCTGCCTGCGTTGCCGGCCTGACGCCACCCCGGGGTCGCCCGAGTGGAACCTGCGGGCCGACGTGGTAGCCCGGGCCATGCGCCTGATCCGTGACGGCATTGTGGACCGGGAGGGAGTCGAAGGGTTGGCCGGACGCCTGGGCTACAGCGTGCGCCAACTCAACCGGGTCATCACGGCCGAGGTGGGCACCGGCCCGCTGGCCATCGCCCGGGCCCAGCGCAGCCAGACGGCGCGCATCTTGTTGGAGACGACCGAGTTGCCGGTGGCCCACGTGGCCTTCGCCGCCGGCTTTTCCAGCGTGCGCCAATGCAACGAGACCATGCAGCAGATCTTCGCCGACACCCCGAGCGGGTTGCGGTCCCGGGTGTCCTCAACCACGCGGCAACGTCGCGGCAAGGGCGCTTCCGACGGGGTGGCCGCCGGCATCCGGTTGCGCCTGCCGTGCCGCCGGCCCTTCAACCCCGACTCGGTGCTGCAGTTCTTGGGCCTGCGGGCGGTGCCCGGCGTGGAGGCATTGGACGGCAACACCTACCAGCGCAGCCTCCGCCTGCCCCACGGCCATGGCGTCGTTGCCCTGACGGCTGTGGACCACGGCGACGACGGGCCAGCCTTTGTCGAGGGTGAGCTTCACCTGTCCGATCTGCGCGACCTCACCACCGCGGTGTCACGCTGCCGCCAGCTGCTCGATCTCGATGCCGACCCCATCGCCATCGTCGACGCCCTGGGCGCCGACCCCTTGCTCGGGCCGCTGGTTACCGCCGACCCCGGACGCCGGGTCCCCGGCGCGGCCGACGGGTTCGAACTGGCCGTGCGCGCCGTCATCGGCCAGCAGGTGTCCGTCGTCGGTGCCCGCACCATTGCGGGGCGCCTGACGCAAGCCGCCGGTGAGGTGCTCGACCATCCGTTGGGGGCCATCACCCACCTCTTCCCGACGCCGGCGGCCCTGATCGCACTGGCCGAGCAGGCGCCAGCCACCTTCTCCATGCCGGCCAGCCGCCGTGGTGCCCTGGTGGCGTTGGCCCATGCGGTGGACGACGGCCGCGTGGTCATCGATCCCGGCGCCGATCCGGCTGAGCTGCGGGCGTCGCTGTTGGCGCTGCCCGGCATCGGGCCGTGGACGGTGGAGTACGTGGCCATGCGGGCCCTGCGCGACCCCGACGCCTTCATGCCGACCGACCTCGGCATTCGGCGAGCCGCCCAACGCCTGGGTTTCCCCGACGACCCGGCTCGACTCACCGCCCTCACCGAGGGCTGGCGACCCTGGCGCAGCTATGCCATGGCCCACCTGTGGGCCCAGCCCGACGCGCAACTCCCGATGAACAAGACGACCCTGACGACCTCACCCTTGAAAGGAACCCACGCCGCATGACTACCGCAACGGCTACCGACACCACATTCCTCATGCCGATGGAGACTCCCATTGGCCAAGTCGTCCTGGAGAGTGACGGTGAAGTGCTGGTCGGCCTCTGGCTGCCCGTCACCGGTCGCTCCACCAAGGCCAGTGGCCCGGATGTGCCCCAGGTGATCCGCACCGCCATCAGGCAGCTGGAGGAGTACTTCGCCGGCGAGCGCCAGGACTTCGACATCCCCATGGAACTGGACGGCACCCCCTTTCAAAAAGACGTGTGGGCTGAGCTCTCCCGCATTCCGTACGGTGAGACCATCAGCTACGGCGAGTTGGCCCGCCGGGTGGGCCGGCCCAAGGGGCCCCGGGCAGTGGGCCAGGCCAACGGCAAGAACCCGATTGCCATCATCGTGCCCTGTCATCGGGTGTTGGCCAGCACCGGCATCGGCGGCTACGGCGGCGGACTCCCCATGAAGCGCAGCCTGCTCGCCATTGAGGGTGTCACTGCCTAAGGTGCGGCCGTGGAAACCACCGAGACCGTCCGGGCCGCCTTCGATCTGACCGGGCGCATCGCCCTGGTGACGGGGGGCGGCAGCGGCATCGGCCGCACCACCGCCGAGGTCCTGGCCGGGGCGGGCGCCACCGTCATCTGCGCCGACATCAACGAGGCCAGTGCGCTGGAAACAGCGCAACAGATCAAGGAGGCCGGGGGTGCGGCGCACGGCGTCGAGCTCAACGTGGCTGAACGGGGCGCCACCGCTGCGGCCGTCGATCGCATCCTGTCGTACCACGACCGGCTGGACATCATGTGCAACATCGCGGGGATCATGATCGATAGCTCCATCATCGACCTCGATCCTGACGAGTTCGACCGCATCCTCGCCGTCAACTTGAAGGGCGTCCTCTACGGCTGCCAGGCCGCTGGGAAGGTGATGGTCGAACAGGGTGGCGGCAGCATCATCAACATGGCGTCCGCCGCCGTGCTGGCTCCCTCACCGGGCATCGGCCCCTACGCCATCTGCAAGGCGGGCGTGGCCCAGCTGACCCAGTCCATGGCGGTGGAGGTCGGCCGCAAGGGTGTGCGGGTCAATACCGTCGCTCCCGGCTTCATCCCGACCAACATGACGGCCCGCTACTACACAAAGCCCGATGGCAGCATCGATGAGGAAACCAAGGCCGCCATGCTCACCCCTATGGCCAAGTTCGCTCCCTTGCGCCGGGTCGGCGTCACCTCGGACATCGGCTACTGCGTGCTCTATCTGGCCTCCGATGCCAGCAGCTTCGTCACCGGGCAGCTCCTGAGCCCCAACGGTGGCGTGGCCATGCACTACTAAGCCATCCGTTCACTTACATCAGGCGCTCCACCTCGAACGCGGTCGAATCGGCGTTGTCGGCGATGACGGCCGGGGAAGGGCCGAGGATGGTGACGGCCGCTCCCACCGCCACGCCGTCAGTCTGCGTGCGCTGAGTCGAGATACGGAACACGCAACTGGTGGAGGCTTGCGGCGCCGCCGGCGCGCATCCCCCCGGTCCCCCGGGACCCACCAGGGTCAGCACGCCGCCCGTGCTGGCGACAATCACCTGGAAGCCCGATCCGTCGTAGGTGCCGACCTGCTTCAGGGTGGCGGTGCTGTAGAGCGTGTCCTCTTTATCGAGGCCTTGGCCCGCCGGTTGGCCGACCCAGACGTAACGGCCGGCGACCTCGTCGATGTACTGGACGCCGCCACCCAGCCCATTCGGCGCGTTGGCCAACGCCGGACCGGCGGTGGTGGCCCCGGACGGGCTGCGCTTGACCAGATGGTCGTCCGCGCGCTCGTAGTAGACGGAGCCGTCGGGCCCGACGACAGCCCCGCCGCCCCGGATGATCAGATGCGGCGCCTTCTTCGAATTGGGGTTGAGGCTGTAGACGCTGACCGTATTGCCCTGCGTGATCGACACGAACAGCTTCCCGGCCGCCGCGGTCAGGTCCAGCAGATCGTCGGTCGAGGCATTGGCCGTGTTGATATAGGGGAGCTTCCAATGCCTGACTTCGTTGCCGGAACTGCGCCGGTACGACGTCACCCTGGCGTAACTGGCCACGTACAGGTTGGTGCCATCCGCAGCCAGCGCGGCCACGCCGCTGGTGACATGTTCCGCAATGGCCGCCGGTCCGTTGCCGTCCACCACCCAGACCACCGATGGTCCCGGGGCGGCGGGTGCCTGCCCTGTGAGGAAGACCGCGCCGTCCGGCGCCTCGGCCGCCGTCACCGCGTTGGCCGTCAGCGGGACAGCAATGGGTGCGCCGGCCACGAGCGGACCGCTGGGCAGGCTGGCCGGCGAGACCGAGGCGATGGTGGTTCCAGCCGCGGCCGTCGTGATGGGCGCATACATGGTGGGCGGACCTGGGCTCGCTGAGGAACACGAGGCCACCACCAACGCCAGTGGCACTACGGCCCATGCAATGAGCACCCGACGCGACCGCACACCGCAGTATGGCGCGCCGCACATGTTCCGCGATCGGCTTGGGCCAGACCCGGGCCTGATGTGGTCGGGTACGTTGCGCAGATGGCCACCACCAAAGAGATCACCTACACCGCCGATGGACGCACCTTGATCGGCACGCTCGTCGTCCCGGACGGATCCGACATATGCCCAGGCGTTTTGGTGTGCCACGAGGGGCCAGGTCTGGATGACGGCGTCCGCGACCGGGCCCGCCGCCTGTCTGATCTGGGCTACGTGACCTTCGCACTCGACTATCACGGCGACGGGCGTCCGCTGACGGATCGGGGCGCCATGATGGAGCGATTGGGCGAACTGTCGGCCGATCCGCTGCGCACTCGCGCTCTGGGCGCCGCCGGCCTGGAGGTGCTGCTGGCCGAGCCCCGCACCGATGCGGCCCGGGTGGCGGCCATCGGCTACTGCTTCGGTGGCACCTTGACCTTCGAGCTCGCCCGCAGTGGCGCCGACCTCAAGGCTGCCGTCGGTTTTCACGCCGGGCTGGGCACGGCCCGCCCCCAAGATGCCTTCAACATTCGGGCCAAGGTGCTGGCCTGCATCGGCGCCGACGACCCCATGGTCCCCAACGAGCAGCGCAAGGCCTTCGAAGAGGAGATGCGGGCCGGTGGGGTGGACTGGCAGCTCTATGTCTACGGCGGGGCCGAGCACAGCTTCACGCGTCCCGGCGCCGAGGCGTCGGGCATCCCCGGGATCAAGTACCACGAGCCGACCGATCGGCGTTCGTGGCAGGCCATGCGGGCCCTCTTCGACGAGGTCTTCTAGGCCTCGGCTCAGAAGAGGTGCAGCTCGGGGTACCAGTACCGCATGTCCTCGGCGTACTCCTGGTTCCGGCGCTGCCGGAGGTCGCTCGACAGTTCGTGGGTACGAATGGCGATGAGGGTGACTGCGATGGTGACGCCGATGATCCAGGCTCCGAGTGCCATGTGATGCCGCCTTTCTGAGGGTGCTTCCGCCAAAGCCAGTGAGGTATTCAACTGACCCTTCTGGCAGTGTGACGGGCCCCCGGCCCCTGATCAACGGGGAGGACTCCCCTCCTGGGAATTCGGGCCCCGGACCACATCTGACGGCCCGTCAGCTCCGGACTACGCTCGATCCCATGCCTGAGCCGCTTCCGATGATCATTTCGGTGGACGACCACGTGGTCGAGCCACCAAACGTCTGGCAGGACCGGCTTCCGGCCAAATATCTGGAGGTGGGACCCCGTGTCGTGCGCGCCCCCATGCCCGAGGTCGTGTTCCGGGGCGGCCAACTGACCGTCAAGCCAGGCTCCAAGGGCGAGCCGGTGGACTGGTGGTACTACGAGGACCTGAAGCGTCCCCTCCTCCGGGTCGACTCAGCCGTCGGCGTGCCCCGCGATGAGGTCACAATGCGCGGCGTGATGTACGAGGAGATGCGCCCCGGCTCTTACGAAGTGAAGCCCCGGCTCGAAGACATGGACCTCAACCACATTGAAGCGGCACTCTGCTTCCCCACCTTCCCCCGCTTCTGCGGCCAGACCTTCACCGAGGCGAAGGACCACGACCTCGGCCTCCTTTGCGTCCAGGCCTACAACGACTGGATGGTCGAGGAGTGGTGCGGCGACTCCGGCGGCCGCCTGATCCCGCTTTGCCTCATTCCCCTGTGGGACGCCGAGCTGGCCGCGGCCGAGGTGCGACGCAATGCCGAGCGTGGCGTCCGAGCCGTCTGCTTCAGCGAGATCCCGCCCTACCTGGGCCTGCCCAGCGTGCACGACCCCGACCACTACTGGGATCCCTTCTTCCGGGCCTGCGCCGAGACACAGACCATCGTCAACATGCACATCGGCTCCTCGTCGAAGATGCCGTCGACATCGGCCGACGCACCGCCGGCCGTGGGTTCCACACTGACGCACACCAACGCCACCTACTCGTTGGTGGACTTCCTGTTCTCCGGCGTCTTCGTGCGCATCCCGGAACTGAAGGTGGCGTACTCGGAAGGGCAGATCGGCTGGATCCCCTACATCTTGGAGCGGGCCGACCGCGTGTGGGAAGACAACCGCGGCTGGGGTGGCGTGGCCGACATCGTGCCCGAAAAGCCGTCGTCGTACTTCAAGGACCACGTGTGGGGCTGCTTCTTCGATGACGCCCACGGCCTCAAGTCGGTCGATGAGATCGGTGAGGACAACATCACCTACGAGTCCGATTACCCACACTCGGACTCGACCTGGCCTGAGACCCGTCAGATCGCCGAAGTGCAAATGGCCGGATTGACGGACGAGCAGCGGCGCAAGATCGTGCGCGGCAACGCCATCAAGCTCTTCGGCCTCGACTTTCCCATTTAGCGCCCCCGACACACCCGACTGCTTCGACGTGGACCTCCGCTACACGCCGGCCGAAGAGCAATTCCGCGACGAATTGCGCACATGGCTCGGGACCACACTCCCCACGCTGCCGGCGGCTCCGGCGGCCGACAACTGGCCCGAACGTCGTCGCTTCGATTCGAACTGGCAACGACTGCTCTTCGAGGCCGGCTACGCCGGCGTGGACTGGCCCAGTGAAGGTGGCGGTCGCGGCTCGTCCCCCATTGAGCAGCTGATCTTCAAAGAGGAGTGCGCCCGCGCCGACGCTCCCTACGTCGGGGTCAACTTCGTCGGCCTGCTGCACGCTGGGCCGACCATCATCGCCGAGGGCAACCCGACCCAGCGCGAGCGCTACCTCGCCCCCATCTTGCGCGGTGAAGAAGTCTGGTGTCAGGGGTTCAGCGAACCCGACGCCGGCAGTGATCTGGCCTCACTGCGCACCAAGGCCGTACGCGACGGCGACGAGTACGTGGTGACGGGATCGAAGATCTGGACCTCCCACGCCGAAGTGGCCGACCAATGCGAAATCCTGGTCCGCACCGGCGCCGAGGGAAATAAGGGCATCACCTGGTTGATCATGCCCATGGACTCTCCCGGCATTGAGATCCGTCCTCTTCGCACCATTGCCGGCTCCACCGAATTCGCTGAGCTCTTCCTCAACGACGTGCGCATCCCGGTGGCCAACCGGGTGGGCGAGGAGAACGACGGCTGGCGGGTGACCATGGTGACCCTCTCCTTCGAACGGGGCACCGCGTTCGTGGGCGACCTGCTCGAGTCGATGGGCCTGCTGCACTCCCTGCGCCAACTGGCGAGCCGGCTCGATCTTATGGACGACAGCGGCCTCGAGCGTCGCATTGGCCATCTGGGCGCGGCCTTCGACGCGCTGTGGGCGTTGACCAAGCGCAACGTCTCCGAAGCGGCGCAGACCGGCATACCCGGCATCGGCGGATCGGTCTTCAAGCTCTCGTTCTCCGAGCACGCCCAGGCCCTGGGCGACCTGGCCATGGAGGTGCTCGATCGGGCTGCCCTCAGCGGCGACCCGCTGCTGGGCGCCGACGGCGTCGCCTTGGGCAACGAGGAGCAACTGCACAACTGGTTCAAGTCGATCAACTTGACCATCGCCGCCGGGACCTCGCAGGTGCAGCGCAACATCGTGGCCGAGCGCATTCTCGGTCTGCCGAGGGTGCGCTGATGGACTTCCGGATCTCAGCTGACCAACGCCAACTGGCTGACGGCATTCGCGCCATGGTCCAGGGCCGGCTGCCACTCGATCGTCTACGGGCTCACGAGGGCGCCGCCACGGTCATCGGTGCCGACGAGTGGGCCGCCCTCGGTGAGACCGGCGTCTTCTCACTCACGTTGCCCGAACCCGACGGCATCGGGCTTGGAATGGCGGACGCCGTCGTGGTCTTCGAAGAGCTCGGGCGCGCCCTCGTTCCCGGACCACTGGTCGGGACCTTCCTGGCCGCCAGCGCCGGACTGGTCGAAGGCGCGGCCGACGGACTGGTGCAGGTCGGTGTGCTCAGCGCCGGCAGCGATCCCATCCTGGTGGAGCATCTCCCGGATCTGGCCGGACTCCTGGTCGTATCCGGCTTTGCCCGCGGCGCCACCGCACGCTTTCTCTCTACCGTACCCTCCGCTGAATCGGCCACCCGGATACTGGCCCCACTCGACCCGCTCACGCCGCTGTGGCATCTGGCGTCGTTGCCCGCCGGCGAACCGGTCCGGGACGTTGGCTTCCGCTTCGTACGCGACGGATCGTTGCTCACGGCGGCGCTTCAGGTCGGCCACGCGGCCGAGACTCTCGACCTGGCCGTGGCCTATGCCAAGGAGCGCCACCAGTTCGGCAAGCCGATCGGTTCCTTCCAGGCCGTGAAGCACATCTGCGCCGACATGTTGGTCCGCTCCGAAGTGGCCCGCAGCGCCGTGCAGGCCGCGGCCTGCCTGGCCGACGACCCCGATGTGGTGGCCTCCGAAGCCCAACTGTCGGGCCACACAGCCGAACAGGTCATTAGCCGGGCCGTCATGGGGGCCAAGGTGCTGGCCGACGAAGCCGCCCTGGCCAACGCCAGAGCGGCCATTCAGGTCCACGGCGGTATGGGCTACACCTGGGAGGTGCCGTTGCACCTCCACCTCAAACGCTCCCGCCTCCTGGCCACCACGTTCGGCACCCCGGCGCAACTCTCGGCCGCTCTCTCGACCCTTCTTTAGACCAACTGGAGATCCTCGCCATGACCGACCCCTCGCTGTTCCCCGCCGACGTGGTGCGCACGGTGCCCGCCGGACAGGTCGTCTACGGCATGCAACTGCCCATCCAGTCCCAGTCGACCTTGTATGTGGCCGACTGGGAAAAGGACGCCGGTCCGGCTGGGTTGGCCCGCATCGCCCAGGTGGCCGATGCCGCCGGCTTCTTCTATCTGGGTGTGTGCGACCACACGGCCATCCCGCGCCGGCTGGCCGATGCCATGGGAACCATTTGGTACGACACCACGGCCACGCTCGGCTGGCTGGCCGCACTGACCACGCGCACGCACCTGCTCTCGCATGTGCTGATCCTGGCCCAGCGCCATCCGCTCCGGGCGGCCAAGGAACTCTCCACGCTCGACGCCCTTTCGGGTGGCCGGCTCATTGTTGGCGTCGGAGCCGGACATGTGCCCGAGGAGTACGACCTGCTCACCGGTAATTTCGCCGAGCGCGGGCGTCACACCGACGAAGCGGTTTCGGCCTTGGCCCTGGCCTTCACCTCCGAGTTCCCCGACCTGCCCGGGCCCCGCTTCCCGGCCTCGGGCATGGGAATCGCCCCCCGACCGGTGCGCCAGCCCCGCCCGCCCATCTGGATCGGTGGCTCGTCCCCGGCCGCCATCCGGCGCACCGCTGCCTACGGTGACGGCTGGCTGCCCCAGGGCACCCGCCGCCGGGACCTGCCCGAACAGATCGCCCGCCTGCGTCAACTGCGACAGGAACTGCGGGGGGGCGCACCGCTAGACATCGGCACCATCGTCGAACCCATCCACCTGACCACGGCCGCCAACGCTTGGAAGCTCCCGGGCTACGTCCTCCAAGGGGGACCCGAGGAGATCGCCTCGTCCCTGCGCGAGCTCGTGGCCATGGGCGTCAACCACTTGCAAGTTCGCTTCATGGCCCGCTCACTCGATGAATTTTGCGAGCAGACGGCAGCCTTCGGCGAGCAGGTCGGGCCGTTGCTGCCTGGCTGACGACGCCAGGGCCCGATTCGGCGCCCATAAGGTGGTGGGCGATGTTCTTCACCGTCGCCCTCGACATCCTGGTCATCCTGTACGTCCTCAGCCGTCAACGAATGATCCGGGCCGTACCGCGGCAACTGCATCTACGCGTTCCGGTCGTCCTGGGTGTCATCGGATTCTTCGAGCTGATCAACTACACCGGTTCTCACCACGTCAGCTCGACCGACTACGACTGGGTCATCGGCACCCTGGTGATCGGGGCCGGAGTTCTCGGTGCCGTGAGGGCGTTCACCGTGAAACTGTGGACGGCCAACAACTGGGTGGTGCGCCAGGGCACCGCCCTCACACTCGTCCTGTGGTTGGTTTCTCTGGGTCTGCACTTCGTGGGTGACGAGGGGGCCAACCACGCCGGAGCCGGCAACTTCGCCTCCACCACGCTGCTGCTGTACGTCGCAGTGACACTGGCCGTGCAGACGTACGTGGTGCACCGGCGGGCCGTTCCCCTTTGGAACGAGCTCGGTCCCGACGCCGGCCAACGACTGCAGGTCAACTTCGGTCAATTTCCTGGTGGCGCCGGCGCGTTCTTCACCAACTTCACACGGGGCGCCGGACCGAGCCCCGGCCAGCGCTTCCCTCAGAATGATCCCACCATCATTGACGCCGAGGTGGTCGACGATGACGACGAGGGCGACCAGGGGCGACCCCAGCTGCGCTGAACGCGGCCCTGCCAATCGGTCTCATACACTCAGCCGGCGTGGCTACCCCCCGGAAGTTCAGTCAGGTTCCCTACACCGGGCCCCCCGGCTCTACCGAATTGTTCCTGGTCCGACACGGCGCTTCGGCCGATGCCGTCGAGGGCGAGGATTTCGAGCTGGTCGAGGGCCACGGCAATCCACCATTGTCCGAAATCGGCCAGCAACAGGCTGAGCTGGTCGGCGCCCGCTTGGCTCAACACCGGTTCGATGCGCTGTACGTCACCACCTTGCGGCGCACGGTCGAGACGGCCGCGCCGTTAGTCCGATTGACCGGCCTGACCCCCGTCGTCGAACGCGACCTACGCGAGATCCACCTGGGCGAATGGGAGGGCGGGCTCTTCCGACAGAAAGTGGCGGACAACGATCCGGTGGCCGTGCGGATGTTGGCGGAAGAACGTTGGGAGATCGTGCCCGGAGCCGAGAAGGCGGTCGATTTCTCGGCCCGCATCCGAGCAGCCATCGAAGGGATCGCGGCCGCCCATCAGGGCCAGAAGGTGGTGGCCTTCTCCCACGGCGCTGCCATCGGCGAAGTGCTGGCGCAAGCCACGGGCTCTACTCCCTTCGCCTTCTTGATGACGGACAATGCCGCCATTGCCCGGCTCATCCTGACACCGGACCGATGGATCCTGCGCGGCTTCAACGACACGGCCCACTTGGCGCCCTGATTCGTGGGCACTCGTCGCCAGCGCCGGCGCAAACCAAGGCAGACGCTGCCTTCGGTCAAGCACGTGTTGCCCTATCCAAAGCAGAGCGGCGTGCGCTGGCGGCTGGGCGGGCCTCTGAGCAACGAGCATGAAGCAGAAGCCCGGGCTGCAGCGCGCGCCCGGAGACCGGGCCGGATGGCACGGTTCGTCTGGCGCCTGCTGGGCGGATCGGATCGTCCGCCGTCCTAGTGGTTGAGCGGGTGCGCCTTGAAGAAGTTCCAGATGAGCTTGTTGGCCGAAATGGAGAACGTCACCTTGCCGATGACCGAGGTGATCGCCTTGGAAGCGACGCTGCCCGGCCAGGCGTGACCGCCGCCAGTGACCCGATAGAGCTCGACATTGTCTCCATTGGGGCACGAGTAATCGATCAGCGTCACATCGCTGGCCACGGCAGTGTCGGTCGGCTTGGCGGCGCAACCATTGCGCTTGGCCCACGTTGCGGTGCGAGCGGGCACGGACGGACCTTTTCGTTGACTCGAGTTGGCCGGCAGCTCTTGACCGAGTGTCTTTCCGGACCCGTCGGGAGCAGGAAGCTTGAGGGCGGCCGGCCCCAAGCCACCGTTGTAAGGCACGAACTGATCAGCCGTTCCGTGAATGGCCAGCACCGGCACCGGACGACTGGGACGGCACCCGGTGGGAGTTTGGATTCCAGCCACTGGGGCAACGGCGGCGATCTGTCCGGCGAACTGGCAGGCGATTGAGGACGTCATGAATGCGCCGTCTGAGTATCCAGCCACGTACTGCCGGTTCAGATCGATGCACAGGTTGGCGTCGACCCGGTGCAGCAAGGCGCCGAAGAAAGCGAGATCGTGACTGCCTAAGGTGACGTTCCACATCGGCACGGCGTAGCTCACCTGGGGTGTGATCGTGATGAAACCGTGTGTATTTCCGTAGGTGCCGAGGGCGGTCAGGCTCGCTTGCAGCGAAGCTGACTCGCCGTAGCCGTGGAGGTCGAAGATGACGGGCATGGGCTTGGTTGGAGCATACGAATGTGGGATCTCCTGCACGTACGCCCCGTCGTCACCAGCCGCCGCCATCAACTGGTTCGTTGTGCCGGCGCTCGTCGGCGACGACTTGCCACACCCCGACGATGGGCGGGCGGCAACGGTCGCCGCCGCAACGGCCGGCGTTCCCCCGAAAACCAGGGGCACCGCCGCGGTAGCCAAACCGACCACACCCAACACCACACGAGCCCACCGCATATCTCCCATGGGGCGAGACCGTATCGGGAACGACTCCGAGGTGCCCGGGAAAGGGCACCGATAGGTTGTGGTCATGCCAGACATGAACCGCCGGTTGCTCCTCGCCGCACGACCCTCCGGCATGGTCGATGCCACGACGGTGCGCCAAGACGAGAGCCCTATCCCCGAACCCGGACCGGACGAAGCGCTGGTCCGGGTTCGCTACCTCTCCATCGATCCGACCATCCGCACCTGGATGGACGATGCCCCCGGCTACCTGCCCCCCATCGGCATCGACGAGGTCATCCGTGGTGCCGCTATCGGCGAGATTGTCCGCTCCAACACCGAGCGCCACGCCGTGGGGGATCTGGTCTTCGGCATGCTGGGCTGGCAGGACTACACGATTGCCGGAGCGGCCGGCGGGCTGCAGACCCTGCCACCGGGCGTCGAACCCACCATGGCCCTCAACCTCTTTGGGGTCAACGGGATGACCGCCTACTTCGGTCTCCTCGATGTCGGCGCCTTGAAAGAGGGCGACACCGTGGTCATCTCAGGCGCCGCCGGCGCCACCGGTTCTGCCGTGGGCCAGATCGCCAAACTCAAGGGCGCCGGCAAGGTGATCGGGCTGGCCGGCAGCGACGAGAAGTGTCGCTGGATCGTCGAAGAGCTGGGCTTCGACGAGGCCATCAACTACAAGACCGAGCACGTCGGCCAGCGCCTGCGTGCGGCCAGCCCGAACGGCATCGACCTTTATTTCGACAATGTGGGCGGCGAGATCCTCGATACCTGTCTCGGTCAGATTGCCCTGCATGGCCGGGTGGTCCTCTGTGGCGCCATCTCGACCTACAACGACGAGGGGCGCCCAGCCGGACCCGGGAACTACCGCGCCCTCATCGGCCGCCGTGGCCGCATGGAGGGCTTCATCATTTTGGACTACGCCGCCCGCTTCCCCGAAGCCCAGGCCGCCCTCCTGACCTGGTTGGCCGAGGGGAAGCTGCACCATGCCGAGCACATCGTGCAGGGCCTGGAGGCGGCGCCCGACGCGCTCAACCTGCTGTTCACCGGGGGCAATACCGGCAAGGTCATCGTGGCGTTGTGAACTCTCGCAGACGCTTCTCAATGACGTCGGTGATCTCCACGCCCACCAGCTCGTCGCGCTGAAGCAGCGCATCGCGCAGCGCTTCGACGACGTCGCTGTGGTCGGTGACGATCTGCATAGCCGTGGCGCATGAAGCCTGCAGGAGCGCATCGAGTTCTAGCCGGGCGTCCTTGTCAGCCAAGACCTTGTCAACCAGGCCTCCGCCGGTCGGGCCGGACGCGGCCACCGAGATCAGCGAGTTCCCCATGCCGCAGGCGCCGATCATCTGGGCGCCGATGGACGTGGCGGCAGCCAGGTCACCGGCCGGACCGGTCGACAGTTCATCGAACCAGTGCTCCTCGGCCACCATGCCGCCCATGCAGATCTGTAGCAAGGCGTTCAGTTCCTCGCTGCTCTGAGTGAAGCGTTCTTCCGTATCGGAATGCTGCAACAGGCCCAACGAGTCGCGACGCTTCACGATGGAGAGGACGTCCAACTGGCGGGTCTGGCCGACGAAGTACGCCACGGTGGCGTGGCCCGCTTCGTGCGTAGCCACCCGGATGCGCTCGTCGGGGGTGTAGACGGTCTCGTCGGACACGCCCAACTCGACCAGCATCTTTGCTTCAGCCACGTCGGCCATTGTCATGGCCGAACGTCCGTGGGTGAGCGCCACCACCAAGGCTTCGTCCATGAGGCGCTCCAATGCCGCCGGCGAGTAGCCGAAGGTCATGCCGGCGACGGCGTCGACGGCGTCATGTGCATCGAGGTCGACCTCGTGCGACTTGCGGCCCAAGTAGTAGGCGATGATCTCGCCCCGGGCCTGCCGGCCGGGCAGCCCGAAGTAGATGGACCGGTCGAAACGACCGGGACGAATAAGCGCAGCGTCGAGGTCATCCTTGCGGTTGGTAGCACCGATGACGAGCACGTTGGCCGGCACGACGGCCGGCTTGCGCACCTTGGCGCCGTCGGGCAGGTAGCGGTTGACCACGTCAATCCACGCGTTGCGCATCCGCTGGCCTCTGGTCGGCGTATCGAAGGACTGCAGCTGCACCAGGAGCTCGTTGACCACGCCGGTCACGCCCTCGCTGCCTCCACCGCTGCCCATGCCCCGCCGTGACGCGCCGATGGCATCGATCTCCTCAATGAATCCGATGGCGCCGCCCTCGGCCCGGGCGTACTTACGCAGTTGTTTGAAGAAGGAGCGGATCTTGCGGTTGGTTTGTCCGAAGTACATCGACTGGAAGGCCGAAGCAGACACGAATAGGAAGGGAACCTGCGCTTCCTTGGCCATGGCCTTCGCCACGAAGGTCTTCCCGGTGCCCGGCGGACCCTCGAACAGGACGCCGCGCCGGGCCGATCCACCCATGGAGTCGCGGAAGGTCTGATGAGCCAGGAACAGGTTCACCGAGCGCACCACTTCGGCCTTGATCCCGTCGATGCCCACTACATCGTTGAGACCGACCGTCGTCTCGCCCGGCCGGATCAACATGTGGGGCGACCGGCCGGCGCCGATCAGCGGCGCCACCATGACCGCTCCCAGCAAGAGCACGATGAGCATGACCGGCAACAATGGCAACAGCCAGTGGGGCGGATGCACGGTCGGGAAAATGCCACGACCGGCCAAGTGCCGGGTAACGATCCACCCGACAGCCAGGGCCCCCAGGGCCACCAGCCGGCGCAGTCGCGCATGGCGACGCCGCTCCTGGGCGCGCGACACATCGGCACTCCCCAGGATGGTGTCGCCGACCACGCCGTCCATGGCGTGAGCGGCAACTGGTGGATAGCTCAGGTTGGGCTCAGCACAAGGAGCTTCCTGATTGGCGGCGGTACCTGCGGTGAATCTCCGTTCATCCCTCATGCAATGGGAACCGTCGCACCACCGGCAAACTTGCGAACGGGGTTGCGCCCGGGTTGCTAGGCGGTCGCCGGCGGTCGCACCCAGGCCGGCAAAAACATGTCCGAGTCGCCAGCGCGTACCCGGCGGCTGAAGACGACCTGGACCGGTTCTCCGATGATGATGGTGGCCGGATCGATCTCGTTGATGGCGCCGTCCGGCCCCGACACCAGATTGCCCACCATGCGCAGAGCCGGATCCTCCTCCAGCGTCACGGTGATGACCGGAAAAGGGGCGAAAGGCGCGTACGCCGGGAGCAACGGCGGATGCGCAACGACATAGGACCAGATGGAGCCCCGGCCCGACACGGCTCGCCAGACGCGCTCGGTCGACTGGCAGTGCGGGCACATGACCCGGGGCGGGAAGCGGAAGGCGCCACACTCGGCGCAGGCCTGCACCCGCAACTCACCGACCGCGGTGCCTTCCCAGAAGCCGTCCGACTCCTCATCGCCCAGGGGGACGAGGAACCCTTCGGTCCCCGCCGGCGTGGTCTCGGTGGTCATGAGCATCAGTCTCGCCCCAAGCGCGGGCCGGTGCGAAACCAGCCGCAGCCGCCCGACCCGATAGCCCCCAGCTGCGCCTTTGGCGCTGACGCCTCCCGCCGATCAAGATGTGACGCACCGTCAGATACTCCGCACGGCCCAACAGGGGGACTCGCATGTCGCAATCCAGCCGCAACGAACACCAGCTCCTCATTGGCGGGAAGTGGGTCGAGGCCTCCGATGGCACCTACGACATCATCAACCCGGCCACCGAGGAAGTCGTGGGGCAGGCGCCCAATGCCAGCGCCAGCGACGCCCTGGCGGCGGCCGAAGCGGCCAAGGAGGCGCAGCCAGCCTGGGCCGCCTGGTCGGCTGAGGATCGCGGCGCACTGATGCGCGAGGCGGCCGCGGCCATCCGGGCCAAGTCGGCCGACCTCCTGCCACTGGTCATTGCCGAGACCGGCGCCACGGCGACGGTCGGCTCACGCATGCAGGTCCCCGTCGCCGCCGACCGCTTCGAGCGCTACGCCCGCGATCCCCGGTCGGTACTCCAGACCCCTTTGCTGCCCCAGTCGGCCCAAGCCACACCGCTGGCCCCCGGCGGGATCATCGGCGGCATGATCAACCGCCAGCCGGTGGGCACGGTGGCCTGCATCACCTCGTACAACTTCCCCATGGTGAACATGGCCGGCAAGGTGGCCCCCGCGCTGGCCGCCGGCAACACCGTGGTGGTCAAGCCGGCCCCCCAGGACCCGCTGGCCGTGGTCGAACTCGTCCGCATTCTGCACGAGGTTGGATTTCCCCCCGGGGTCATCAACCTGGTCAATGGAAACGGTCCGACCTCGTCGGCCGCCCTGGTCGACTCTGACCACATCGACTGTGTCAGCTTCACCGGATCCACTCAGGTCGGCATCACCATTGCGGAGAAGGCATCACGCACCATGAAGCGCCTGCTCCTCGAACTCGGCGGCAAGGGAGCCTGTGTCGTCTTCGACGATGCCGACATAAAGGCGGCCATCGGCTGCATCGGCTCGACCTGGTCGTTCCACTCGGGCCAGATCTGCACAGCACCAACGCGGGCCGTGGTGCACCGCAGCGTCTTCGACCAGGTGCGCGACGGCCTGGTCCAGATGGCCGGTTATCTCAAGGTCGGTGACCCCACCGACACGGCCACCATCATCGGTCCGGTCATTTCGGCGGCCCAGCGGGACCGCATTGAAGCGCACATCGCCACCGCCGCAGAAGACGGCGGTGAGGTGGTCATCGGCGGGCAACGGCCGGAAGGTCTCGACAAGGGCTTCTACGTGGCCCCGACGCTGATCACGGGCGACAACACCATGCGGGTGGCGCGAGAGGAAATCTTCGGACCGGTCATCACCCTGATCCCCTTTGACGACGACGACGAAGGCATCGCCATCGCCAACGACACCGAGTTCGGTCTGTATGACTACGTGTTCTCCAAGGACGGGGCCCGCGCCCTGCGGGTGGCCAAGCAACTCCAGGCCGGTCACATCGGCATCAACACGGCCCAGCGCAATCACGATGCTCCCTTCGGCGGCTTCAAGATGAGCGGCGTCGGTCGCGATGGCGGCGACTTCGGGCTGCTGGCCTACTCCGAGCCGCAAGCCATCATCTGGACCTCCTAGAGGGCCGGACCCTCCTTCAGGAAGCGACCGGCGAAGGTCTCCATCGCCGCCAAGGCATCTCTTGATCGTTGCCAGGGTGTGACGATGAGCCGGTGCACGCCGGCCGCTTCCCAGCGGGCGGCGTCGTCCTCGGTCTCACACGCGCCAGCCACCGTGACATCGAAGGGCCGGTCCAACCGACCGGCATCCTCCCGATGGGCGCGCAGTATCTCGATGAGAGGGATCACCGACTCCGGTGTCTGGGACATGCCGATCCACCCGTCCCCTCGCTGGCCGGCCCGGCGCAAAGCGGGAGCCGACTCGCCACCGACGAGTATCGGTATGGGTTGCTGTATCGGCTTGGGCTCGAAGGCCACCTCGGGGAAGGGGAAGAATTTCCCGTCGTTGGCCACGGTCGGTTCGGTCCACAGGCGCCGGCACACGTCAATCGCCTCGTTCAGCCGGCCACCCCGGGTGGCGGGGTCGATGCCCGCCGCTTCCCATTCTTCGAGCAACCAGCCCGCCCCGGCGCCGATGATGGCCCGCCCGCCCGAAACCCAGTCGATGGTGGCGAAGGTCCGGGCCGAAATGAACGGGTGGCGCAGGCCTAGGAGGTACACGTAGGTACCGAGCCTGATCGTCGTCGTCCGGGCCGCCACGAAGGACAGGAGGGAACCCACGTCGAACAGCGGTGTGGCCGGCGGGATCGGCGGGTGCTCCTCGCCGGCATGGGGCGAGCCGGCCATCTTCACCGGGAAGACCAGGTGCTCAGGCAACCAGATCGATTCAAAGCCCAGGCTTTCGGCCACGCAGGCCGCCTCAACCCACTGGTCCGGGCGCATTCGTCCAAAGGTCACGGCGAAATGCATGGGGTCCCCCTCGGCCAGACACTGAAACTACCCGGGCCGCGGCGCGTCCAGCTTGGCTGCTCGTAGTATCTAAATCTGACCGAATTGATGGGGAATGGATCGGCAGGGAGGCTGAGATGGCAATCGACACCCGAATGACGGCGCTCGCCGTCCGGCGTCTGACCGTTCGCATCGGAGCCGAACTTTCCGGTGTGCAGCTACGCGAGGCCAGCGATGAGCAGATCGCCGAGGTGCGGTCCGCCCTGCTGGCCCACCGGGTGGTTTTCATCCGAGACCAGGACTTGAGCGCCCGCGAGCAGATCGATTTTGCCCGCCGTCTCGGCCCCCTCACCCAGGGTCACCCCACGTTGCCCATCGTCGATGGCCAGGAGCTGATCCTCGACCTCGACTCATTGGCCGGAGGCGCGGCCAACCACTGGCATACCGACGTCACGTTCGTCGACCGGCCGCCCATGTACTCCATCCTCCGGGCCATGGTCATCCCCGAGGTCGGGGGCGACACGCTGTGGGCCAACACGGTGAGCGGCTACGCCGACCTGCCGGATGACCTGCGCCAGCTGGCCGACCAGTTGCGGGCGGTGCACTCCAACGGCCACGATTACGCCCGCCCCGACGTGGTGGCCCTGCGGGCCAAAATCGGTGACGTCCGCCTGGCCAACCTGGCCGCCTTCGCCTCCGAGGTCTTCGAGACCGAACACCCCGTCGTGCGCATCCATCCCGAGACGAGCGAACCGGCCCTGCTGTTGGGCGGCTTCGCCCACCGGCTGGTCGGACACAGCTCAGCCGAGTCGGTCGACCTCATCCGCATCTTCCAGTCTTACGTGACCCGACCCGAGAACGTGGTGCGCTGGCACTGGCGGGCGGGTGATGTGGCGATTTGGGACAACCGGTCGACGCAGCACTACGCCATTTACGACTACGGCGACGAGCACCGGCGGATGCAGCGGGTCACCACGGCAGGCACACCCATCGCCGGTCTCGACGGGCGGCCCAGCGTTGCCCTGCAGGGCGATTCCACGCTGTACAACCTGACCGACGAGGGCTAGACCCACCATATGGACACGTTCCCGCACACGCCGCTACCCCAGCACGGCCTGGCCCGCCAGGAGGTCATGCAGAAGCTGATGGGCATGAAGCATGCTGATCAGGATTGGCGTGGCGGACGGGTCTTCAGCCTGGTGTACTCGGCCGGTGATGAGCTCCACGAACTTCTGCAGGATGCACTCTCGCTCTACAGCGCCGAGAACGGGCTCAACGTTCTGGCCTTCCCCAGCATCGGCACCATGCAGCACGACATCGTCTGCAATACGGCCACGCTGCTGGGCGCCGACGACCCGGCCAGCGGTGGTGCCGTCGAGGGGTATCTCACTTCGGGCGGTACGGAGAGCCTCCTGCAGGCGGTCAAGACGGCCCGTGATGTGGCTCGCAAGGACAGAGGCATCCAACGGCCTCAGGTCGTGGCCGCCGAGAGCGCGCACGCCGCCTTCACCAAGGCGGCCGACTACTTCGACGTGGAGTTGATCCGCGTCCCGGTGGGCGCCGACTTCCGGGCCGACGTCAACGCCATGGCGGATGCCTGCTCCGACGACACCATCTTGGTGGTCGGCTCGGCCCCCACGTACCCCCAGGGCGTGGTCGATCCCATCGCCGATATTGCCGCCCTGGCCCTCGACCGCGGCATCCTCTGTCACGTCGATGCCTGCATGGGCGGGTACCTGCTGCCCTTCATGACCCAACTCGGTCGATTCAGCGAGCCCTTCGATTTCCGGGTGCCCGGCGTCACCTCTATGTCGGCTGACGTGCACAAGTACGGCTACGCCTCCAAGGGCGTCTCGGTCATCCTGTACCGCACGCACGAGCTAGCCCGCCATCAGCTCTTCATCACCAACGACTGGCTCGGTGGCTTCTACGCCTCGACCGCCATGGCGGGCACCCGACCGGCGGGTCCCATTGCCGCCGCCTGGGCCGCACTCATGCATCTCGGGATCGATGGCTATCTGGATCTGACGACCACGGCGCACGACGCCGCCACAACCCTGCGTCAGGGCATCGAGTCCATCGATGGCTTGGCCGTGCGCGGAGATCCCCAACTGACCGTCATGGCCTTTGGAGCCATTGATCCTGAGAAGTTGGACATCTTTGCCGTCAGCGACGTGCTGCACGCCGAGGGTTGGTACCTCGACAAGCAGACCCGGCCCGACTCACTGCACGCCACCGTGCACGCCGGCAGCGCGGCCACCGTCCCGTTCCTGGTTGAGGATCTGCGGCGAGCAGTGGCGGAGGTGGGTCACAGTCGGGCGGCTGACCGGTCGACGACCTACGGCGCCAGCACCTGAGTTACGCGGGTTCCATCATGACCTCGTCCACATAACACCAGATCCAATCCTCTCCGGGTTGGAAGGACTGCATCAGCGGATGCCCGTCCTCGGCAAAGTGCTCGGTGGCATGTGCGTTGGGCGAGGAGTCGCAGCAGCCGACGAAGCCACAACTCAGGCAGAGCCGCAGGTGGACCCAGCCGTCCCCCAACAGCAGGCACGCCGTGCAGCCGGTGGGTGTCTGCGGCTCAATGTCGACCATCTGTTCCAGGTGGGTGCACCCGCTCATGGCAGCCTTTCTAGGTGGTCAGGCCACCGTCGACGGGGAGCGCAGCGCCGGTCACGCCGCTGGCCTGGGGGCTGCAGAGCCAGGCGATGAGGGCGGCCGGCTCGGGCGGTTCGAGCAGGCGCTCCACCAGTTGCTGGGAAGCGAACTCCTCGGCCGAGGAGAGCCCGTAGACGGCGGCAGAGGCCGTGAGGATGGGTCCGCGCGTCGAGCCCGGGCAGATGGCGTTCGCGGTGATGCCTGTCCCGGCCAGGTCGGCCGCCAGCGATTTCACGAGGCCGATCACGGCGTGCTTCGATGCGCTGTAGCCGCTGAGTTTCCGCAAACCGAGTAGGCCGGCGGCGGACGCCACCGCCACCACCCGGCCTTGTCGGGGCACCGGGGCGTCGAGAAGGATTGGCACCGCGGCGCTGGCCAAGCGGCGTACACCGTTGACGTTGATGTCGAACTGCACGTCCCAATGGGCATCCTCGGTCTCCCAGAGAGGAGCGCCACCGTGCATGACGCCCGCCACCGCCACCGCCGCATTGAGCCCGCCGAACTGGCCCACGGCGCCATCCACCGCCGCCTGCATGTCGGACTGGCTGCGCACGTCGCCCACCATGGTGAGAACGCTGGTGCCATGACGGGTGCCGACAGCGTCCAGCTCGTCCTGCGTGCCCAACGGGTAGTCGAGGCTCGGGTCATCGTGACAGCAGTCCACGGCCACCACCTGCCAGCCATCGGCCACCAGATGGTCGACCGTCGCCGCGCCAATGCCACGAGCCGCGCCCGTCACGACGGCAACGGGGCTCACGGTGCCGACCAGCGTTGCGCCACGGCGGTGGCCAGGTCAGTCGTCATCATCTCCAGGAGTTCCCGGCCTTCCTGAGCATCGGCACCTGTGGGGTCTCCCAGCACGCCGTTGGACGCTACCGGCCTCACTCCTTCGACGCGCAACTTGGGCAGGATGGTCGACAGATCGTCGGTGCAGCCGGGCTCGGCCAGATGCAGCCGCACCCGGTCCGGTGCCAAAGCCAACATGAGGGAGGTCTCCGTCCGCCCGGCATGGGCATCCCCTCCCGCCACGGCGGCCGACCAGACCAACACCTCGTCCCCTTCGGCGTCACCGCGGTGCGATACCTCGGTCAGCGCCTCGAGGTTTCCCCCGTGGCCCGACACGATGATCACGCCGCGGAAGGCGGCCCGGGCGGAACGCACCAGCTCAATAAGGAGGTTGGCCAACACCTCATGATTGAGGAGCAGGGTGCCGGGAAAGGCGGCGTGCTCCCCGCTGGCTCCGTAGGACACGGCGGGAGCGACCACCAGGTCGTTGCGAACGAGGGCAAGCCGGTTGGCCAGCGCGACGGCGATGGTGGTGTCGGTGTCGAGCGGGAGGTGAGGGCCGTGCTGTTCCACCGAACCGATGGGGACGACCAGCAGGTTCAGCCCCTGCATGGCCTCGACCTCACGCCAGGTGGCGTCGCCCAGCTGCACCGTCAGGGGAGCGGCCCGCTACACGCGGGCTGACGACCGGAACCGAACGGGCGTCGGCACCGGAAGGGGAACGCCGTGGCTGTCCACCTTGGAATGACCCAGTGTCGACTGCGGTAACGACAGCGCGGGCCGGGCCGCCAACGCTTCCTCCCCGTGACCAAAGACGCACTCGGGGTCCGGACCGTCCAGGGGAAGGCCAGTGAAGAATTTCGCCGCCATGCAGCCGCCCTGGCAGGCGTCGTACGAACCGCACGACGTGCAGGCGCCGGCACTCTGCGGCTCCCGCAGCGACTGAAAGAGATCCGACTGGCGCCAGACATGGGCGAAACCGCCGCTGTCGCGCACGTTGCCGGCCAGGAATTCCTTGTCGATGACGAAGGGGCAGGCGTAGACGTCTCCGATAGGGTCGATCAGGCACACCACGCGTCCGGCGCCACAGAGATTGAGACCATCGAGCGGCTCACCCAGGGCGGAGAGATGGAAGAAGGAGTCACCCGTCAGCACATCGGGCCGATCGAGCAGCCAGTGGTAGAGCATCCGTTGCTGATCGGCAGTCGGGTGCAGCGCCTCCCACGAGTCGACCCCGCGACCAGAAGGCCGGAACCGGGTCAGGCGCAGCTGAGCGCCGTAGCCGGCGGCAATGTCGGCAAAGGCGTCCAGTTGGGTCACATTCTCCCGGGTCACCACCACGCTGATCTTGAACTGACCGAAGTCGGCAGCGGCCAGGTTGTCCATGGCCGTCCGGGCGGCGGCAAACGATCCGGTGCCGCGCACGGCGTCGTTGGTCGAGGCCAATGCGCCGTCAATGCTGATCTGCACATCGACGTAGTCCATGGCGGCCAGGCGGCGGGCCCGCTCCGCCGTGAGACGCGTGCCGTTGGTGGAGAACTTCACGCCCACCTTCTTCTCCACGGCGTAACCCAACAGATCGAAGAAATCGGGTCGCAGCATGGGCTCGCCGCCGCCGATGTTCACGTAGAACACCTTCATGTCGGCCAGCTCGTCGACGATGCCGCGTGCCTCGACGGGAGAGAGCTCACGTGGGTCACGGCGTCCCGACGAACTCAGGCAATGCACGCAGGCCAGGTTGCAGGCGTAGGTCAACTCCCAGGTCAGGCAGATGGGAGCGTCGAGGCCCTGGGTGAACCGCTCGCGCAACGGCATGGCTTGCGGGGCTGCATCAATCGACATCAATGACCTCCGAGGCCGCCAATCGAGCCAGTGCTCGTGTGTATGTGGGTCGTTCTGTTTCGCTCACCAGAGCGTCGATCGCTGCCCTAGCGCTATCGAATTCCTCCAGCGAGGAGACCAGTGCGACCAGCTGGGGTGACTTGAGGAAGAGCAGGCGACGTGTGCCGTAGTGGTACGCCAGCGCGCCAAACGACTCATCGCGCAGGGCCACCTGCGGATGAAGACGCCAGTGTCTCGAGGGATCGAACGCAGGAGGAGCGGTCACCGCCCGCTCCTCGGTGACGCTCAATAGACGCCGCACATCCCGTCGATGGAAACCTCTTCCACGAGCAGCTCGTCGACGTCATCCTCGGTCACTGCTTCGGCGTCCAGCACTTCTTGGTCTTGCGACAGCACCATGGCCTCCTCCAAATGAAGGGCCAGCCTATCGCTCGGGGCGAGGCAGCCCCTTCCTGCCAAGATTGCCTGGTGAACTCTCCCAGCAGGGACGACGCGGGTCAGCCCGCCCCCATCGGGACCGCTCCCGCTGGACCATCAACCCCCCTGCCGGCCGGCTTCGACCTCACCCCTGATCGGGCCACCACCGCCTTCGATGGCGGGACCGTGCTCCTGGGAGGCAGCCCGCTACGCCTCCTGCGCTTCTCCGACCGAGCCGCTGCCCTGGTGGCCCAGTGGCGCTCGGGCACACCGGTCCGCGACCGGCCGGCCGAGCAACGACTGGCTCGACGTCTGGTAGCAGCCGGCATGTTCGTACCCACCCCGCCCGAGGCAGCGTTCGGTCGCGATGACGTCACCGTCGTCATACCGGTGCGGGACCGGCCCGAGCAGTTGAGGCGATTGCTTCTGGCGCTGCAGGGACTGACCTGCATCGTGGTCGACGACGCCTCGTCTGACCCAAGTACGACCGAGAACATCGCCCGCAGGGTCGGCGCCTCCTTCATTGGCCTGACCGGCAATGTCGGACCAGCCGGGGCACGCAATGCCGGATTGCAGTTGGCCACCTCCGCGCTGGTCGCCTTCATCGATTCGGACTGTCTACCAACAGAGGAGTGGTTGGCTCCGCTGCTCGGCCACTTCAACGATCCGTTGGTGGCCGCCGTGGCCCCACGCATCGTGCCGGTCCCAGCGGAACCCGCCACCACGCTGTCGGGCTACGACGCTGTGCGCTCGCCCCTCGATATGGGAGACCAGGCCGGTCCGGTGCGCCAGCACAGCAAGGTGTCCTATGTGCCCAGCGCGGCCCTGGTCGTGCGCCGCCAGGTCACCAACGAGGCTTTCTTTGACCCGGCACTGCGGGGTGGCGAGGACGTCGACCTGGTCTGGCGTCTGGGCCAGGCCGGCTGGGACGTCCGCTACGTGCCCGACAGCCTCGTACACCACGACAGCCCGGGCAGCGTCCCGAGCTGGTTGAGCCGACGCTTCTTCTACGGAACCACAGCCGGCCCGCTGGCCCTCCGCCATCCGGGAGCACTCCCGCCAGTCCAGACGTCGGCATGGACGGCCGGCGTCTGGGCCCTGTTGCTCGTGCGGCGGCCCGTCCTGGCCGGTGGGGTCCTGGCCGCATCGGTGGCGGTGTTGGCCCGCCGGCTGACCGGCGTGGTGCACGAGCCCCTCAAAGCGGCCGCCACCATCGCCTGCGGCGGGACCGTCCGCTCCACGCTGCCCGCCCTGGCCGGCCTCACCAGAGCCTGGTCACCCGCCCTGTGCGTCGGGCTGCTCTTTGGCCGCACCCGCCGGGCCGCCGCCGCCGCCCTGCTGGTGCCCGCCGTGCGGGACTGGTTCGATAGTGGCGGCGGACTCAACCCGGTCGACTACAGCGCCCTGCATGTGGCCGATGATGTGGCGTACGGCACCGGTGTCTGGGTCGGCTGCCTGCGGGCACGTACCCTCCGACCCCTCATCCCCCGCATCGCGCTGCGCTCCCGAACCTGGTCGGTCCGGACATTGGGACAGCAGCGCGAGGATGGGCCCGCATGAACGCACCGAGCACAGAGCGGACGGCCATCGTCACCGGAGGCAACGCCGGACTCGGACTGGAGACGGTGCGAGCGCTGGCCCGTAGCGACTCCTGGACCCACCTGGTCGTGGCAGCCCGAGATCTCGCACGTGCCGCGGTGGCCATAGAGGGCATGGAAGCGGCCAACGCCCGCATCGTGGCTGCACCACTCGACCTCTCGTCCCTCGACAGCGTGCGCGCCTTCCCTGCTGCCTTGGCCGCGCTCGACGTTCCGCCCGTCCACGCGCTGGTCTGCAACGCCGGCGTGCAGATCGTGGACGACACCCGTCTCACGGCGGACGGCTACGAGGAGACCTTCGCCGTCAACGTACTGGGGCACTACCTGCTGACCCGGCTCCTGGTGCCCAGCATGGGGAAGGGGGCCCGGGTGGTCTTTGTCTCCAGCGGCACCCACGATCCCGCCCTGCGCACGGGGATGCCATATCCGCAGTACATCAGCGCGGCCGAGCTAGCCGTGGGGGGAGGGCTCGAGGGCAGTGGTGGCGGGTTGGGCCGCCGGCGCTACACCACCTCCAAACTTTGCGATGTCTACCTGGCCTACGAGTTCGCCAAGCGATACCCGCTCGACGCGGCGCCCGGACCTGGACTGGTGGCCATGGCGATGGATCCCGGCCTCATGGCCGGATCGGGCCTGGGCCGTAATTACGGACTCATCGGCCGCTTCGCCTGGAATCACATCCTGCCCATCGCCAGCCGGTTCCTGAAGGACGCCATGACGACAGCTTCATCGGGCGCCAACCTGGCCCAGCTGGTCACCGATCCCGCCTATGCCACGACAACCGGGGCGTACTTCATCGGCACCACGCCATCGCCGTCCTCCGAACTCTCCTACAACCAGTTCAACGCGGTCGATCTGTGGACCACGTGTGCCCAACTGTGTGGCGTCGATCCATGAGTCGCTTCGACGAACGGGTGGCCATCGTGACCGGGTCGTCGGCCAACCCGAGCATCGGGCGGGCCTGCGCGCGGCGTCTCGGCCTGGATGGAGCGTCGGTCGTCATCAACGGCCGCGACGCGGCCACGCTCTCGAGCACGCGAGCGGAGCTGGCTGCGGAGGGCATCGCCGTGTTCGCCGTCGAGGGGTCCATGGAGGATGAGGAGACGTCGGCACGGCTGGCGCAAGCGGCCATTGCGCAGTTCGGCCGCCTCGACCTGCTGGTCAACACCATCGGCGGCACCCGTTTTCATGGCTCGTTCGAAACCATGGCCAAGGCTGATCTCATGGGCACCGTGGCGTTGAACACATGGCCGACCCTCTCACTCGTGCAGGAGGCTCTGAAGGTCGGCCTGGCCGATGACGGTGGTGCCGTGGTGAACATCTCGAGCGGATCGCCCAAGAAGACGACGCCGACTATGATCGCCTACGCTGCGGCCAAAGCCGCCCTCAACGCACTGACGCGGACCATGGCGGCCGACCTGGGTCCCCGCGGCGTGCGGGTCAATGCGGTGAGCCCGGGATTAACCAAGACAACCACGACCAAAGCCATGTGGGAGCACGACGGCGGCACGGCGGCCGGAACCAATATTCTGCTGGGCCGGCTCACGGAGGCGGACGACATCGCGGCCGCCGCTGCCTTCTTGCTGTCAGATGACGCCCGGCAGATCACCGGGGTCATGCTCGATGTCGACGGGGGCAACCATCTCGGTGGCGGCGGCTGGACCCCGATCAGCTCGTCCCCCTAAGCAGGCGCCGCAACCGCGGCAGGACCTCGTCAGCCAAGACGGCGATCTGGTGGCGGACCCGCTCGGGCGTGACACCGGGCAAGTGCACGCGCAGGTTGAGCGAGTCGGCCCCCGAATCCCGCAACACGGCGTGGAGCGCCTGGGCCAGGTCGTCGGGGTCGTCACTACTAATTGTCTGATCGTCGCCGAACGCGCTGGCCTGAGGGGCGTAGCTGTCATAGACGGTGCGCTGTTGCTCGACCAGCCCGGAGTCGGGCTGGCCCAGCCAGACCCGGCGGATGAGCACCTTGGGTCCGGTGCCGCCGGCCTCGTCGTAGGCGGCACAGATCTTGGCCAGCCGGTCGGCGGCCGACATCCCCTCCAGCAAAATCCCGGCACCACTGCGGGCGGCCCGCTTGGCCGCACCGGTCGAGGCGGCGGCGCTCACGACGGGAACCGGATGGTCGGCACAGCGCTGGAGCGCTGGGTCGTGGGCCAGCTCGTCTAGTTCGTTCCCGGCCAACATGGCCACCAGGCGCGGCAGTTCCGCCTTGAAGATCGGCACGGCCGAGGAGAGGGACACGCCCATGACATGGAAATCCAAGGGCAGGGCGCCGGCGGCGACCCCCAGGCCGACCCGGCCGGGGTGCCGGGCGGCCAGCCAGGCCACCTCTTCGGCCACCATGGCCGTCGGGCGCAGTGGCAACAGGAGCGGGCTGGCGGCGGCCCAACCGGCTGCGTTCTCCTCCAGTATGAAGGTGGCCATTTGCAAGGGATGGGGCAAGTAGCCGGCGAAGCCACCGTGATGCTCACTGGTCATGATGCCGTCAAAGCCCCCTCGCAACGCGACACTCGCCTGGCCACACAGTTCGGCGATCACGTCGCTGCCCGGCAGTTCGTTGTGGGGATAGAGACGGAGCGAGATCGAGGCGGGTTCGAAGGGCCTGTTCTCACGCATCAGGACGCGACCCTATAGAGGATCGGGCCCAAAATCGGCATAGTGTCTCCCGGTCAAGTGAGGCCCGGCTGGAGCTGCCAGCGCCGGGCCCGGGGTTCTCGAGAGGGTCGACATGGGCAACGCATGGTTTGAGACAGTCGCTGAAGCGCAGCGCCGGGCCAAGAAGCGGCTGCCAAAATCCGTCTACGGGGCCCTGGTGGCCGGCTCCGAGCGGGGGCTGACGATCGAGGACAACATCGCGGCCTACAGCGAACTCGGTTTCGCCCCCCACGTGGCCGGAGCACCGGCCAGCCGTGATCTCTCGACCAAGGTCATGGGCCAGGACATCTCCTTCCCGGTCATGATCTCGCCCACCGGCGTCCAGGCCGTCCATCCCGACGGCGAGGTGGCGGTGGCCCGAGCCTCGGCCGCCCGCGGCACGGCCATGGGGCTGAGTTCCTTCGCCAGCAAGCCGGTGGAGGACGTGGTGGCGGCCAACCCGCAGACCTTCTTCCAGATCTACTGGGTGGGCACCCGGGACGACATCCTCAAGCGGGTGGAGCGGGCCCGGGCGGCCGGCGCCGTCGGCTTGATCGCCACGCTGGACTGGTCGTTCTCGCACGGCCGCGACTGGGGCAGCCCCACCATCCCCGAATCGGTCACGTTGAAGGCGATGGCCACCTTCGCCCCCGAAGCCATCGCCCATCCCAAGTGGCTCTACAGCTTCGTGAAGTCCGGCAAATTGCCCGACCTGACGGCACCCAACATGGGAGAGAAGGGACAGACCGGTCCCACCTTCTTCGGGGCCTACGGGGCCTGGATGCAGACCCCGCCACCCAGCTGGGAAGACGTGGCCTGGTTGCGCCAGCAGTGGGGCGGGGAGTTCATGCTCAAGGGCGTCACCCGGGTCGACGACGCCAAGAAAGCGGTCGACGCTGGCATCACCGCCCTGTCTGTCTCCAACCATGGCGGCAACAACCTCGACGGCACGCCGGCCACCATCCGGGCCCTGCAGCCCATCGCCGAGGCGGTCGGCGGCCAGATCGACGTGCTCCTGGATGGCGGCATCCGGCGGGGCAGCGACGTCGTCAAAGCCGTGGCCCTGGGGGCCAAGGCCGTCATGATCGGCCGGGCCTACTTGTGGGGTCTGTCAGCCAACGGGCAGGCGGGCGTCGAGAACGTGCTCGACCTCCTGCGCAGCGGCATTGAGTCCGCCATGCTCGGGCTCGGACACGCGTCGATCAAGGACCTCTCGCCCGATGATCTCCTGATCCCAGCGGGCTTCATCCGCCACCTGGGCTAGCGGGGACGGCCGGTAGGGCCGCCCGTCAGACCGTCAGTCGAACGTGACCACGCCGCGGACGATGGTGCCGGAGGCCTGGTCTTCGTAGCCCTGCTGCACCTGGTCCAGCGTGTACTCCTGCGTGATGATCTCGTCGATCTTGAGCTGACCGGCCTCGAAGAGATTGAGCAGGTTCGGCACCTGCACCCGCGGGCTCTGGGAGCCGAAGACGGTGCCCAGCAGCGCCTGGTTGAACATGGCGAAGTTGAAGAGGTTCAACTGCACGTCCATGGCGTGGAAGGGCGAGATGGAGGTGACGACGATGCGGGCGTCCTTGGAGCCCAGGGCGCAGGCGGCGGCGATCATGTCGCCCTTAAGCACGCCCGGGGTCAGGATGACCACGTCGGCGTTGCGGCCCATGGTGAGTTCGGGGAGCATGAACTGGGCGTCGAGCATGGAGGCCACGGCGTGGGTGGCGCCCACTTCCTTGGCCTTCTCCTGCTTGAAGGCGACGGGGTCGACGGCGATGATCGTGCGGGCACCGGCGATGCGGGCGCCCTGGATGGCGCCGGATCCGACACCACCGCACCCGACCACGACCACGGTCTCACCGGGCTTGACCTTGGCCCGGTCGACGGCCGAGCCGAAGCCGGTCGAGATGCCGCAGCTGATCAGGGCAGCGGCCTTCATGTTCGACCAGGCGTCGATGCGCACAACCGAGTTCTCGTGGCAGACCATCTCGTCGGCGAAGGTGCCCAGCTGAGCCATGCGACCCAGGTTCTCGCCGGCCAGGTGGTAGCGGTAGGTGCCATCGCTGATCATGCCGCCGGCCAGCGTCGTCATACCGAGATCACAGAGGTTCTGGCGGCCCGAGGCGCACCAGTGGCAGACACCGCAGGAAGGAATGAAGGACACGGCCACATGGTCACCCACGGCGACCTGGGTCACGTTGGTCCCGACCTCGGTCACCACGCCCGAGCCCTCGTGGCCACCGACAACCGGGAACATCGACTTCACGCCGATCATCTCGAGTACTTCAGGCGGGGCACTGATGTCGCCGGTACGCAGGTGCTCATCGGAGTGGCACATGCCGGAGTAGACCATCTTGACCCGTATCTCACGGTTACCGGGGGGGTCGATCTCGATCTCTTCTGTCTTCCAAGGCTCGTTTAACCCCACACAGACTGATGCACGCGTCGTCATTGGAATTCCCTCCCGGTAGTACGTCGACCCTTGTCGCTTCCCTCAGTATCGCCCCCTCTGCGCCGCCAGACAACCGGGGCACCGCTACAGTGCGCCGCTGTGGCCGTTCCCGCACCATTTGCCGAGGTGGCGGCCAAGGTGCGCAACTGGGGCCGCTGGGGGGCCGAGGACCAGATCGGCACCCTGAACTTCATAGATGCCACCGTGCGCCGCCGGGCCGCCGCATCGGTCAAGAGCGGCAAATCGTTCGCACTGGGCCTCCCCCTTTCTGAGGAGGAGGGGATTCAGGCCGGCTTCATCAAAGGTCGGGTCAACCCCACGCGCTCCATGATCCAGATCAACGAACCGCTGAGCGCCGACCCCGGGTGGGTCTGCTCGAGCGAGGACGTGGTCACTCTGGCCCTCCAAAGCGCCACCCACTGGGACTCGCTGGCCCATTGCAGCTACGGGGGCGTCCTCTACAACGGGTTTCCCGCCTCCACCGTCGATTCGTCAGGAGCCGGGCGGTGCGGCATCCATCTCCTGGACACGGTGGTCAGCCGGGGCGTCCTGCTCGACGTGGCCCGCACCCTCGGGCAGGAGGTCCTGACCCCCGGCTACGCCATCACCCCCGATGACCTCACAGCGGCCTGCGCCCTGGGGCACGTGAGCATCGAGCCGGGTGACATCGTGCTGGTGCGCACGGGCCAGATGGCGCACCTGCAGGCCGGCCAGCGCGACCTGATCGCCTACACGTGGCCCACCCCGGGACTGACCATCGAAACGGCCGCCTGGTTCTGGGAGCGCGACGTGGCGGCGGTGGCCACCGACACGCTTCCCCTCGAGGTGTTTCCCTGCCAGTACGACGACATCTACCTGCCCGTCCACCTGCTCCACCTGGTGGAGATGGGCATGACGCAGGGTCAGAACTGGGTGCTGGACGAGTTGGCCGCCGACTGCGCCGAGGACGGTCAGTACACCTTCCTGCTCGACGCCACGCCACTGCCTTTCACCAAGGGATTGGGCTCTCCACTCAATCCGTTGGCCCTCAAATAGTCGACCCTCAGGCAGTTCAGTCAGCTGGCCAGCGCCGCCTTCATGGCCTGGAGGCCGGCCACCAACGCGTCGGCCTGCTCGTCGTTGAGCACTCCGTAGGGTCCGGCCACCAGACGGTCGGTCATGGCGTCGGCCTGCACCAACCGCGTGCGCTCGGCGTCGGTGACGGCCGGCACCTCCTCGGGGGAGTAGCCGAAGACGCCCATCATCTCGGGGCGGCGGATGTAGTGCGCCACCTTGGGCTCGATCTCGTTGGCCACGATGGCCACCAGGTGGGCGCTGCCCCGGAACTCGCGCAGCAGCGCGGCCAGGTGCATGGCCCGGGCCGGCAGGTCGGTCGGAAGGGGCTCACCGGCCAGGCCGGCGAAGAGGGCCAGGCCGGCCGGGTGCACTGCCGCCGTCACGGTCTCGGCCGCGGCGCAGTATTCCTTCAGGTTGGCGACGTCGCCGAAGTGGGTGCGCCCGAACTCGTGGCCGCACTCCATGAAGGCCCGGGCGGCCACCCGGGGCTCGACAATGGCCCGGGCGGTGTTCCAGAGCTGGTCGACCGTGGCGGCGTTGAAGTACCCGAAGGCACTGACGATGACCGGGGTCTCGACATTGCCCAGCACACCACCTCGACCCAGGGCGTAGAACTGGAACACATCGAGGCCGAGCTCGGCCCCCCGGGCGACGGTGGCCCCATCGAAGTAGAAGGCCGGTCCGACCTCGGCGGCCAGCGGGCTGGCGATGGCGACGAGTGCTTCTGACTTCATGGATCCTCCCGGTCCCCCCGGTCATCCCGGCGATCGGCCGCCACCATAGGGGTTGGATTCTCATGGCCCTCAGTCGACGGTCGTCGCTCCCGTGCGGTGGCTCACCATGGAGCCGCCGAGGACCGGACCGGTGCGGGGCCGGTTGGCTTCGCGCTGGGCCCGGGGGTCGATGAGCTGGCGCCCGACCACCTCCGCCGGGCCGGGACGGCCGGTGATGGCCCAGTGCAACATGCGGGCCTGGGTGTCGATGAGATTGCGGGTGCGGATGCCCCAGAACTCGAAGCCGAAGCGGTGGGCCGACACGCTGGCGAACATGGCCACCAGGGTTCCGGCCACGGCCATGGGATCGGACCCGGCGGGCGAGGGGGCCGGCGAGGCCTGGGCGATGACCTGGGCCAGGGCGATGGTCACGGCGTTGAGGGCGCGGACCCGGATGCCCCGCAACTGCGCGTCCCCTTCCTCGGTGGCCAGATCGACCACCCGGAAGACGGCCCGGTTGTCCTCCCAGTAGGCCAGGAACCCCTCGGTGACCGTCAGGGCCGTCTCCCAGCTGGCAGCCGGCGACCAGTCGCCACCGACCAGGTCCGAGAGCTGGGCGGCCTGGTCGACCATGCCCTCGGCCAGGACCCGGATGGCCTGCTCCACGTTGCCGAAGTACTGGTAGAAGGTGGCGGGCGAGGTGTTGGCCCGCCGGGCGATGTCGGTGACCTTGACGGAGCGCCACGATGTCGTGGTCAACAGCTCGGTGGTGGCCTCGAGCAGCCGGAGGCGGGTCTGGCGCCCCCGCTCACCGGGCACCCGCCCGTCGGTGGTGGGCATCGGCTCGGCGAAGGCCCCTCCGATGTTGACGACCTCGGCCTCCGCATCGCGTGGCTGCCCGGTCATGCCCGGTCAGCGTAGTGGGGGTTGCCAACGCCACCCGATCCCGAAGACCCTGGTGGTGCCCCGGATAGCATGGGCCGATGGAGCAGACGCTCACCCGCCCGCTCACCCGTGCCCAGCAGGCGCGGCGCCAGCGCGTCATTGATGCGGCCATGAGCTTGGGACTCGACGGCGGCTACGAAGCGGTCCAGATGCGCGACGTGGCGGCCCGGGCGGACGTGGCCATGGGCACGGTGTACCGCTACTTCACCAGTAAGGACCACCTCCTGGCCGCCTCCCTGGTGCACTGGGTCGAACTGCTGGACAGCCGCATCGGCCAGCACCCGCCCCGGGGCGAGCATCCGGCCGACCGGGTTCTCGATGTGCTCGACCGGGCTCTTCGGGCCATGGGACGCCAACCCCGGCTGGTGGCCGCCGTCTTCACCTCGTTGTCGTCGCCCGATCCGGCCGCCGTCGGATGCCAGCAGCAGATCACCCTGCTGATGGAGGGGATCATCGCCCGGGCCATGGGCGAGCCGGTCATCCCTGACATGTCCGAGCGGGCCCGTATGATCGGCCACGTCTGGTACTCCGCCCTGGTCGGATGGATCAACGGCTGGTCGACCATGGCCCGCGTCTATGACGAACTGGCCGTGTCGGTGCGACTGTTGCTACCGGCCGAGCTGTCCATCGCGTAGGCAACTGACCCGACCGCAAAGGGTCCAAATGATGCGGCTATCGTCGCACCGGTGACCGCTGAGACACCGCCGCGCGGCCTGCCTATTGAGTTCAAAGGACTGACCAAGCACTTCGGCCTCATCAAAGCCGTCGAGAACATGACACTGACGGTGTCCCCCGGCAAGGTCACCGGATTCCTGGGTCCCAACGGATCGGGCAAGACCACCTCGCTACGCATGCTGCTGGGCCTGGTCTCACCTACATCGGGCAGCGCCACCATCGGCGGGCAGCTGTACCACGACCTGCCCAATCCGTCGCTGCAGGTCGGCGCCGTATTGGAAGCCACCAGCTTCCACCCCTCTCGCAAGGCTCGGGCGCACGTGCAGACCATCGCCCGTGGCTGCGGCAAGAGCGACAAGGACGTCGACGCCGCGCTCGAACTGGTCGGTCTCTCGGGCGACGCCAAGCGCACGGTCGGTGGTTTCTCGCTGGGCATGCGCCAACGGCTGGAACTGGCCGGCGCCCTTATTGGCGATCCGGCGGTCCTCATCCTCGACGAGCCCTCCAACGGGCTCGATCCCCAGGGCATCGCCTGGCTGCGCGATTTCATGCGCTTCCTGGCCGGCGAGGGCAAGACCGTGCTCGTCTCCTCCCACCTTCTCTCGGAGATGGCGCAGACCATTGACGAAGTGGTGATCGTGTCGCAGGGCCAGCTGCGCGCCCAGGGCACCTTGGACTCCATCACGGGAAACCTCACCGCCGGAACCATCCGGGTGCGGACGCCGGAGACCGATCGCATGAAGGCGGTGCTCACCGAGGCCGGCCTGACCTTCACCTCCCTGGCTTCGGACCAGATCGCGATCCAACAGGTCACGCCGGAGCAACTGGGGCCACTGGTGGCCCGGCACCAGATCGTCCTCTACGAGATGGTCCATGAAGGCACGGATCTGGAGTCGGTCTTCCTGTCCCTCACCGAGGGTATGGGCTTCGGCGATCAGGCTGCTGCATCGTGATACGGACCATTCGTTCCGAGCTCCTGAAGCTGCGCACCATGCCGGGCATGTGGGTCGTCCTGCTGCTGGCCTTCCCGTTGACCGGGCTGTTCATCGTCGTCGCATTTCTCACGGCGGGATCCCACGCCATTCCCCATTCGACGTTCGCGGCGGTGCAACGATTGAGCGATCGAAGGCTCCTCTTGGGCGCCGGCTTCCAGTCGGTCACCCTGCTGGCGCCCCTCCTCGGGGTCCTGTGCGTGACCACCGAGTACCGGCACAAGACCATTACCGGGACGCTCCTCCTCACGCCGAAGCGCAGTCAGGTCCTGGGGGCCAAGATCGTGGCCACCGCTCTATGGGCGGTTGGCATGTCGATTCTCACCTTCGTCGCCGTGGCTGCCATCGGTCTGCCCTGGGACGCCTCCATGGGTGGCGCCATCGGTTCGGTGCTTGACCAAGTCGGTGCGGTCGTACCCGAATTGCTCTTGGCCACGGTGTTGCTGTCCCTGTTCGGTCTGGGCTTTGGAACGCTCGTAAAGAATCAGATCGCCGGTGTGTTGGTCACCATCGGCGGCACGCTGATCTTGGAAGGACTCATCGTCTTCCTGGTCAACCTCATCTTCCACTACGACCTCAACTGGATGCCCAATGAAGCCACCGCGGCGTTCGCCGGCGAGATCGCCCGAGGGGCAGGCTTTGGTGGCGACGGCGGGGGCAACGCCTCGCTGAACTTTCACCTCCTGCCCTGGTGGGGCGGTGGCCTGGCCATGCTGGGCTGGGGTGTGGTCCCCCTCACGCTGGGCTACTTCACCACCTTCCGCAAGGACGTGACGTAGCGGTCCCTGCGTCCGCTGTTCAGCCCCGCACCACCACACCGGGACGGGCAGCCAGGCCTTCTTCGTCGGGCGCACCGTCGACGCGGATGGGCACACCGTTGACCAGCAGGTGGGTCATGCCCACCGGTGCATCGGCGGTGAGGCGCTCGCCGTCGGCCGGGAAGTCGCGGATGCGGCGGAGCGGTCCCGGAGCCACCGTGTCGGGATTGAAGACGCAGATGTCGGCCGCCTGGCCCACGGCCAGCGTGCCCCGGTCGGTCATGCCGTAGACCTGGGCCGGCTCACCCGTCAGCTTGTGGATGGCCCGCTCGAGCGGCATGACGCCCCGCTCGCGGACCCAGTTGCCCAGGAGGTCCGTGGAGAAACAGGCGTCACACAACTGCGAAACGTGAGCCCCGGAATCGGCCAGGCCCAACAGGACGTTGTCGCGGGGCAGCAGCCAGGCGATGGCGTCGGGATCGTCATTAGCCAGAACGGACCAGAAGCGGGCGCTGAGGTCGTCGTCGAGGGAGATATCGAGCATGACGTCGAGCGGCGTGCAGCCCCGCTCCTCCGCCACCGTGGCCACGCCCTTGTTGGCCAGGTCGGGATGCGAGGCCGATTCGGCCACCGAGATAGCGGCCCAATTGAGCGGGAACGACCCTGAGCGCCCGCTGACGTCCTCCCAGGCCGAGGCCCGCCAGGCCGGGTCCCGGTAGGCCGCCACCCGCTCGTCCTTGGTCTTGCCCATGAGGGCGGCGAAGGTCGGGCGCATGTTCAACGTGAACGGCTCGGAAAGATTCATCTGGAAGACGAGGGGCCGGCAGGACACCTGCGGCCACACTTCGACGCCGTCGGCCCAGGCCGCATCGTGCTCGGCGATGACCTTCTCGTGGTACGGATACCCCTTCACCGTCAGCAACGCCGTCCAGGTGATCGGCCGCTTGATCTCGCGCTGGAGGGCGAAGACGTCCTGGTGGGACAAGACCCCGCCCGGGAGGAGCGCCACCACGCCGCGCTCGGCCTCACGCAGCGGTTGGAGGAGCGCGGTCAGCTCATTGAGGTCGGCTACCCGCGAGGGCACCGGTCGGCCCTTGTCTCCGTTGTGCGTCGGCGACGCGCTGGAGGCGAACCCGGCGGCACCACCGGCCATGGCCTCGGCCACCACCGCCTGCATACGGACGATCTCGTCATCGGTGGCGGCCCGCTCGTAGGCCGCCTCGCCCATCACGTACAGGCGGACGGCCGTGTGGCCGACATAGGCCGAGAAGTTCAGTGCCGTGCCCCGGCGCTCCACCGCCTGGAGGTATTGGGGAAACGTCTCGAACTCGTCCCAGGGCACACCGGCGGCCAGGGTGTCGAAGCTCATGTCCTCCACGTGCTGCAGGGTGCGGGCCAGTAGCGCCACGCCGTCGGGGCGAATGGGGGCAATGGAGAAGCCGCAATTGCCGGCCACCACCGTGGTCACACCGTGATGCGACGACGGGGTGAGCGAGGGATCCCAGAAGACCTGAGCGTCGTAGTGGGTGTGAATATCGATGAAGCCGGGCGAGACGACCTGACCCGACGCATCGAGCTGGCGCCGACCCGAGAGGCCCGAACCGATGCCGACGATGCGGCCGCCCTGCACAGCGACGTCGGCCTGCTGCCCGGGCGATCCCGTCCCGTCAATGACCGTTCCCCCGCGAATCACGATGTCAGCGTCAGCGCTCATGGCCGATCTCCCCCGGTTGCTCGTTCCTCCATCGTTGCAGTCCGCACCCGGCGGCGCACGCCCCCCGGTTGCCTGCGGGCAGCCGGTGTCGGGTACGGTGGCAGGCACAGACGGAGGCGGTTCCCCGAACGTGGGGCGACGAAACGCGCTTCACGACGCACGACTGAGGTGTCGAACATGGCATTGGGATTTCCGAAACGCGGCGCAGCGTCGAACCCCGATGACTCCCTGCAGATAGCCGGCGCCATCATGGCGCCCAACGACGGGCCGTCGCCGGTCGACTTCGTCGATGCCGGCCATGCGCCACTGGGACTCGGTCTGGTGCGCGACCAGTACGTGCGCTCCATCCGCAAGACGCCGACCATCCGCATGGTGCCCAGTTCCATCCGCATTGAAGGCCGTCGCCTCCGCTTCGCCGTGTCGGACAACGTGACCGCCCATGGCCCCGACGGCCCGGGCTCGCCCCCCATCTGGGCCGTCAACATCCATGGCTACTTCGCCGGCGGTGGCATGTACTGGCGTGAGAGCGCGCGTCTGGCCGAGCAGATGGGCTGGCGCATGATCAACCCCAGCTTGCCCGGATTCGGCGGCAGCGACCCACTCGACTGGCACGACGTCTCCATGGAGAGCCTGGCCAATCAGGTCATGGCCATCGTGCACCAGGTCGATGCCGGCCCGGTCATCGTCCTCGGCCACTCCATGGGTGGAGCGGTGGCCGTGCAGTTCGCCCATGACCATCCGCGCCGGACGCTCGGTGTCATCTACCGCGACGGCGTGAGCACACCGGCCTGGAAGGACCGCCACGGCGTCATTCCCGCCCTGTTGGCCCCGTTCGCTCCCGATGTGGCGCCGATGGTCGACCTGATCACCGCCGTCATCCTCGACTTCCCCGATCTGCTCATAGGTCGCATGTTCTCCACCGTGCGATCCGTCCTCCCCGACGTGCGTCGCAATATCCGCACCGTGGGTCAGACCATGCCGATCGGCAGCCTGCTCATGGCGGTCGACCAGCGGACCGAAGTGCGGGCGCTGGTCGCCCAGCAGATGCCCATCCTCAACGAGTGGGGCTGCTTCGACCGCATCACTCCGGGTGCCGCCGCCGTCGAATTCGCCGGCGTGGCCCGCGCCCCGGTGCAGTGGGTACCGGGTGGCCATAGCTGGATGCTGGCCCGGCCCCAGGGCCAGTCGGACATCCTCACGCACCTGGCTTCGGGCAAGGAGTTCATGGGCAAGGTGGAAGACCGGTGGCGCCAGTTCACGTCGCGCGACCACACCCTGCGCGCCGTCAACTAGCTATTCGAGCGGCCCGAGTGACGTCGGCGGCCGTTCATTGCTGTGCAACTTTCGCCAGTAGAACCGCCTGACAGCGTGGTTTTTCGGTCTGGATGAGTCCTTTCACAGGTCGAGCATCACATCCAGATTTTCAGCCGCAAGCTTGGGATGGCCGAACGAGGTCCCGATGTCCCCTGAGTTACTCAGGGCATCAGAAGCTGCTCGTCGCCTCGAAATCCCGACCAAGGAACTGCTGCGCCTTGTTGTTGGTCAAAGGATTCGTTATGAAATGGTCAACGGGATCGCCCCTATTCCCGAAGATGCGGTCACGGAGTATCGAGCTTCGACCCCCTGATGGGTTCAACCCTCGAGCACCGACCGGTCGCCGGCCGTTAGGCCAGCCACAATCCGTTGGAACGCACCGGCCGCATCATCACCCTGGGCGTCGGTGTCCATCCAACGCACGGCGCCACCCGGATCGCTGCGATCCATGCCGAAGAGTCCTAACCGGGGTTCGTAGGTGCCCCACTCGTAGTTGTCGACCAACGACCAATGAAGGTACGCCGTGACCGGCGCCCCGTCGGTCACGGCGTCGACCACGGCACCGAGGTGCTCGCGCAGGTAGCGCGGGCGGTCCCAGCCGTCGGCCCGGGGCTGGGCCCGGTTCGCCACCACGCGGGTGGCCATGCCGTTCTCCACCAACCACAAAGGGAGGTGCGGATGGAGCGCTCCCTCGCTGCGACACCAGTCCCGCAAGCCGTCAGGGTGAGGCGGCACGTCCCAAATGGCGCGGCCGGTCGACCATTCCCGTCGGCCGCCGGCGCCCGTCCGTCCGGGAACCCGAATGGCGTGACTGGCGACGGGGTCGTACCAATCGAATCCCACCGCACCGAGTGTGCGTTCGTGCGGCGAGGCGTAGGCGGCGGTGAGAACACGTCGGGGCGCCGGCCGGCGGGTCAGGGACCGCAATCGGCCCCAACGAGCGCTGCCCGACAGTCCCCGCACGGTGCCGTAGGGACTCACCGCGGCGAAGAATCCCCGCAGTGCCTGCTCACCGGCATGCTGGGGCGGCACGGCCGCGTTGTGCAGAGCCCTCCGCTCGTCGACCACACGGTCGACTTCGTCGGGATCCACCCCGGTCGAGCGCAGGAGCAGCAGGTCGGTCAACAACCGGTCGTGGTCGTAAATGGTTGACGAGCTGGTGTTGCAGGTCACCTCGGCCTCGGGCTGGACAGCCAGGACGGCGTTGGCCGCCAGCACGTGGGCCGTGAGCAGGTTGTCCAGGACGCAGTAGGCGTCGGCAAAGGCCAGTCGGCGCCCGGGCGGGCAGGCTCCCTCGATCCAGCCCATCAGCATGAGGATGTTGGGCTCGTTGATGGTCACCCAGTGCCGGCAATGGGCGGCCAGCGCCGGCACGATGCGCTCGACGTGGCGGGCGAATCGATCAGGCGATCCCGGTCGTAGCCAGAATTCCTGACCCAACCACCACGGATGGGTGAAGTGGTGCAGCGTGACGACGGGGCGCAGCCCGCGGGCCGTGCACATGGTGAGAATCTCGCCGTAGCGCTCCAGTGCAGCCTCATCGAACGCGTCCTGCTCCGGCTCGAGACGGGCCCATTCGACGGAGAGCCGAAACGCCGTGCAGCCGATGGCGGCGGCCCGATCGAGCGCCTCTTCGGGATGGACCCAGAAGTCGCAGGCTCGACCGGAGCGTTCCACCCGGTCCGTGCGCTCCCAGTCCATCCAGTTGTTGCCCGGCTCGCCCTCGCCGTTGTAGCCGCCTTCGACCTGGAAGCCCGCCGTGGCCACCCCGATCATGAAGTCCTGCCCCAGGAGGCTGGCTGGCTGCTTGGCGGGGGCCCGCTTGCGGGGCGTGGCGGGTGCAGGCACGCCCGACAGCTTTACATGCAGCCCTGCGTTGCTCCCGGCTGGGCTACGTGACCGACCGCAGGCGTTGCAACGCGGCCGCCACGATCTCCACTTCCTGGCTGGCCTCGCGCACCAAGGCGCGCAGCCGGGGATCGGCGGCATCGCTCATGGCTTCCAGCGCCGCAGCCTGTACGTCCCGGGCCGCCCGGATGACCTCGGCCGCCTGGGAGCGCACCGCAGCGTGGTGTTGCGGGAGGCGCCGTTCCAGGCGCAGCATGGCATCGACGTCGCCGGCCACCGTCCGCAATGATCGGCACACGGCCGGCAGCTCGGCCACCGGAGCCCCTGACTGCTCGGCCCGCTGGACCGAATCGTCCGCCGCATCGACCGCCTGTCGGAGCCGGCGCCGGACCCGGGTGGAGGTTCCCGTGGCCAACATGCCAGGTGCCTGCTGGGCCGTCGCCTGCTCCCGCCAGGCCATGGCGGAGGAGGCGGCCGCGAACACGCCGCGGGTCACCACGTGCTGGCGCACCCGGTGCCAGCGCCGCAGCACCAGACGGCGGGCTACAGCCAGGGAGGCCAGGCCGACCAGGGCCAACACGACCACCGCTACCAGCACGATCACGAAGGCGTGCCAGAGGAACGTCACGGAAAAAGTGTACGGCCGACGTCACGGACCTTTACGGCAGTAGATTCGCCACGGTGGGAGTGGATACGGGGGATGGGGGTGTTGAGCCGGTGGCCGACGACTGGGAGCCGGGGGTGCCCTCGGTGCGTCAACTCCTGCCCAGCATCATCGGTGGTGCGGTGGTGCCGCTCATCGTCTACAACCTGGTCCGGCACCACGTGCATTCCGACGCTGACGCGCTGATCATTGCCGGTTGCTTTCCCACCGCCTGGATCCTCTTCGAGTTCGTGCGCAAGCGGACCGTCGACATGATCGGCGTCATCGTCCTCTTCGGCTTCGCTGTGGGCGTCATCACCTCCACCTTGCTCGGCGGCAACGCCTACGTTCTCAAAGCCCGCGACTCCGCCTTCACGGCGATCTTCGGCCTGGCCTGCCTGATCTCCATCTTCGTGGCGGACCGGCCACTGATCTTCTACGTCGGACGCTTCCTCTCGGCCGGGAATGACCCCGAGCGCGTCGTGGCCTTCGACGGGCTGCATGACCTGCCCACGGGCCGCCACAGTTTCCGGGTCCTCACCGCGGTGTGGGGCATCGGGCTCCTGGCCGAGGCCAGCACCCGCCTCGTGCTGGCCGCCTTCCTGGGCACCGGCATCTTCCTGGCCGTCTCCCCGGTCATCACCGGGGTCTGTATCGCCGCCATGTTCGTCTTCACCATCTGGTACAGCAAGCGGGCCCGCCTCCTGGGCCAGGCCCTGGCCGATGAGGCGGTCGGTATCCCGCCGGTTCCCCTGGCCTGAGCGGCCCAGCTAGCGTCACCGACCGATCGAAGCGGCGTTCGAGGCGCCTGTCCCGAAGGGAGCATGCATGGCTGACGAAGTGTTGCGGGAACGACGGGGTCACGTAGAGATCCTCACCATCAACCGACCAGAGGCGCGCAACGCCATCAACGGTCCGGTCAGCCTGGCCATGTCGGTGGCCATGGACCATCTGGCCCTGGACGACGACTGCTGGGTCGTGGTCATCACCGGCGCCGGCGACAAGGCGTTCTGCGCCGGCATGGACCTCAAGGCGTTCTCCACCGGTGAGGGCGGCGACATCATCGGCGCCTCCGGGGGCTTCGCCGGCCTGACCCAGCGTGAGTTCCCCAAGCCGATCATCGCCGCCGTCAACGGATCGGCCCTGGCCGGCGGGTTCGAGATCATGCTCTCGTGTGATCTCGTGGTGGCCGTCGAGCACGCCATGTTCGGCATCCCCGAGGCCAAGCGCGGCCTCATTGCCGGCGCCGGCGGCCTCATCCGGATGCCCAAGCGCCTGCCTATGGCCATCGCGTTGGAAATGGCCATGACCGGTGACCCCATCGACGCCACACGGGCCGAGGCCCTAGGCCTGGTCAACAAGGTGGTGCCGGCCGAGACCCTGCTCGACGAGGCCCTGGCCCTGGCCGATCGCATTGCCGCCAACGCGCCGCTGGCCGTCCGCTATTCCAAGAGTGTGATGTTGCAGTCCGCCGACGTCCCCGAATCCGAAGGCTGGAAGATCAACCAGGCGGCCGTCGGCGTGGTGTTCAGCTCGGGTGACGCCATGGAGGGTCCCATCGCCTTCGCCGAGAAGCGACCGCCCAACTGGCAGGGCAAGTAACCCTCGGGGATTCGCCACTCCGTGCTGGCATCCGGTCTCGATACCTTCCGTCTGACCGTGCACGTCCTGGCCGCCACGGTCTGGGTCGGCGGCCAGATCGTCCTGATGGGCCTGGTCGGCCCGGCGCGGCGCCTCGGTGCCGATGCACCGCGGGCCCTGGCCCAGGCGTTTGCCCGCATCGCCTGGCCGGCCTACGCCGTCCTGGTCGTCACCGGGTTCTGGAACGTTACGACGTTCCATTGGGCGGACCAGACCGGCGCCTGGAAAGCGGTACTCATGGCGAAGATCGTGGTGGTGGCCGCCGCCGGGCTGGGCGCCCTGCTCCATTCCCGGGCCACTACGAAGGCTGGGCTGGCCATCTGGGGCTCGGTGTCGGGCTTGGCCAGTGTGGCTGCGTTGGCCTTGGGCATCCTCTTGGCCGGGTGACTCCGAATACCCAGAACCCAAGTCCTGCGGCGCCGCCGTGGGCGAATGGGTCTAACCTGGCTGAGGGTTCACCGCAGCGTGAACCAGGCTGAAGGAGATACAGATGCTGGCAGAGATTTTTGGGGTCGATGGAGTCATTGTTCTGATCGTTGTGGTCGTCCTGCTCTTTGGCGGGGCCGCCATTCCCAAGCTGGCGCGCAACCTGGGTTCAGCGAAGAATGAGTTTGAAAAGGGCCTCGACGAGGGCAAGAAGGCCTCAGCCCACAACGGCACCGCCGTGGCCGCCGAAACGCCGGCACCGGCCGCCGCTCCGGCCAAAGACGACGCCGCACCCGGGAGCTGACGTGCCGGGCCTGGGCCCGGTCTCCACGGACTCGTAGCTTGGGGGATCGATGTCAGATGATGTCCTCACCGTCGCTGATCGCCTGTGGCGGGGCGAGGTAACCACCGCCACCATCCATCCGGTCGATCACATCGGCGGATTTGTCGAGATAGCCGATGGGGTCGGCTTCGTCCCTTCCTTCGCCAACGTCTCGGCCTTCGACACCGACGACGGACTGGTGTTGATCGACACGGGCAGCTTGCCCTTGGCGGCCGTTGTCCACGGCGACCTCCGGCGCTGGACCGACTCCCGCCTCAACACGGCGGTGTACTCGCACGGCCATATCGACCACGTGTTCGGCGTTCCCGTATGGGAGGAAGAAGCGCGGAGCAAGGGGTGGCAGGCGCCCGAGGTCATCGCCCATCACGCCCTGCCCGCCCGCTTCGACCGCTACATCTTCACGGCGGGTTACAACACCATCATCAACCGTCGGCAATTCGGCTTCAAGGACCTGAATTGGCCCACCAAGTACCGCTATCCGGACCGCACCTACCACGACACCCTGGCGCTGTCGGTGGGCGGCCTCGACTTCGCGCTGCAGCACGAGAAGGGCGAGACCGACGACCACACCGTCACCTGGCAGCCCGACAAGAAGGTCCTGTGCTGCGGTGACCTCTTCATCTGGGCCTCGCCCAACGCCGGCAACCCCCAGAAAGTGCAGCGCTACCCGCGCGAATGGGCCCAGGCCCTCCGTCGCATGCTGCTGCTCGAGGCGGAGTACCTCCTGCCGGGCCACGGCCTGCCGGTGGTCGGCGCCGACCGGGTGCGCCAGGCTCTGACCGACACAGCCGACCTCCTCGATTCCCTGGTGGACCAGACCCTGGCCATCATGAACGCCGGCGGGCGGCTGGACGATGCCATCCATGCCGTGCACCCACCGGCCGAGCTGGAGGCCCGTCCCTACCTCCGACCGGTCTACGACGAACCCGAGTTCGTCGTCCACACTGTCTGGCGCCAGTACGGCGGGTGGTGGGACGGGAACCCGGCCACCCTCAAACCGGCGGGCGAGCGGGCCCTCGCCTCCGAGTTGGCCGCCCTGGCCGGTGGCGCCGGGGTCCTGGCCGACCGGGCCCTCGAACTGCTGGCTGAGGCCGAGGGCGAGGCCGATCAAGAGCTGGGCGATCACGCCCTCCGCCTGGCCGGCCATCTGGCCGAGAGCGCCTGGCTGGCCACGCCGGCTGATCGTGCCGTCCAGTTAGCCCGGCAACGGGTATTCGCCGCCCGGGCCCAGCGCGCCACGTCCACCATGGCGCGCGGTGTCTTCAATTGGGCCTCCACCGAATCCGTCCCCGAAGCCGATCCTGAGCCTGAGCACCACAGCCCCTGAGCACGAAGTGGGGGCGGCGCAACGCCCTGTACAGCAACTTCGTATTTTTTTGTCGGGTTCGATAGTGTCAGCGCCGTGGACTCGTCGTTGACCTGCCCTTCTCCCGATTCGACCGATGCGACACCCCCGAATTCCCGCTTCCACCGGCCGCGCCGGTGGTTAGCGGCAGTCGGCGTCCTCGGTACCGCGCTGCTCCTCACCGGGTGCAAGGTGCCGGGCTTTGGTGAGTATCCGGGATCGACCACCCAGGGGCGGACCGAATACCACCTGTGGCAGGGCTTCTTCATCGCCGGCCTGGTCGTCGGCGGGTTGGTCCTCCTCCTGATCCTGTGGGCGGTGTTCCGCTACCGCCGCAAGGACGAGAGCATCCCCAAGCAGACGCAGTACCACACGCTCATAGAGATCTTCTATACGGTCGTCCCGGTCGTCATCGTGGTGATCCTCTTCGTCTTCACCGTCTTTGCCGAGAACAAGGTCGACGCCACGCCGTCCAACCCCCAGGCCGCTGTCACCGTCAAGGCCTTCCAATGGGGCTGGGAGTTCGAGTACCCGGGCGGTGTCAAGGTCATCGGCCAGACCACCCAGGCGCCCACCATGGTCATTCCGGCCGGAACCGACGTGCAGATCAACCTGTCGTCCCTCGATGTGCTGCACGGTTTCTACGTGCCCCAGTTCAACTTCAGCCGCTACGCCAGCCCGGGCTACACCACCCACTTCGACTTCAACGTCCTGCACCCGGGGATCTACCGGGGCCAGTGCACCCAGCTCTGTGGCCTGTACCACTCGCTCATGTTCTTCAACGTGAAGGCGGTCTCGCCCTCGGCCTACGCCAAGTGGCTGCGGGTACAGCAGGCCGAGGTCAAGGCCAACCCCTCGTCGGCGCCGAAGCTGCCCAGCGGCGTGAACGATTCGAACTCCAGCAACTCCAGCGGTTCCAATTTGGGAGGTGACCTCTACGGTGACTGACGTCATCACACCACCGATCGCGGGCGGCGGAGAGCCACCTGACGTGCACCTCCCGGTCACGGGTGGCCACGGGCAGGACGACGGTCACGCCGATCACGGTCACGAAGACCACGGGCCGACGGGCATCCTCAAGTGGCTGACCTCGACCGACCACAAGGTCATCGGTCTCAGCTACATGATCACCTCGCTGGTGATGTTCTACCTGGCCGGCATCATGGCCCTGCTCATCCGCCTGCAGCTCACCTCGCCCCACTCGTCCCTGCTCACCTTCGGGCAGTACAACGAACTCTTCACCATGCATGGCAGCCTGATGCTGTACCTGTTCGCCGGCCCGTTCGCTTTCGGTGGCCTGGCCAACTACGTGGTCCCGTTGCAGATCGGGGCGCCCGACATGGCGTTCCCCCGCCTGAACGCGTTGAGCTACTGGCTCTATCTCACTGGCTCCATCACCATGCTGCTCGGATTCTTCGTGGCCGGCGGGGCCGCCAGCTTCGGATGGGTGGCCTACGCCCCCCTCTCGAGCGCGACCAGTTCCCCCGGTGCCGGCGGCGACGTCTGGATCATGGCCCTGGCCCTGACCGGATTCTCCGCCATCTTCACCGGCGTGAACCTGGTGGCGACCATCTTCTATCTGCGGGCCCCGGGCATGACCATGTTCCGAATGCCCATCTTCACCTGGAACATGCTGGTCACCGGAATCCTGATCCTCATCGCCTTCCCCGTGCTCACGGCAGCGCTCATCATGCTCTTCTGTGACCGCCACTTCGGCACCCACATCTACAGCGTGGTCGGGGGTGGTTCACCCCTCCTCTGGCAGAACCTCTTCTGGTTCTTCGGCCATCCGGAGGTCTATATCCTCGCCTTACCCTTCTTCGGGATTGTGACCGAAGTCCTTCCCGTCTTCGCCAGGAAGCCGGTGTTCGGGTACAAGGGCATGGTCTTCGCCACCATGGGCATCGCCGCCCTGTCCACCGGTGTGTGGGCCCACCACATGTTCACGACCGGCGCCGTGCTCCTGCCGTTCTTTTCCTTCTTGAGCCTGCTGATCGCCGTTCCGACCGGCATCAAGTTCTTCAACTGGATCGGAACCATGTGGCGTGGGCAACTGCAATTCACCACGGCCATGCTCTTCTCCATCGGCTTCCTGCTGGCCTTCCTCATGGGTGGCGTGACCGGCATCATGCTGGCGTCACCCCCCATCGACTTCGCTACCCACGACACCTACTTCGTGGTGGCCCACTTCCACCAGGTGCTCTTCGGCACCGCGGTGTTCGCCGGCTTCGCCGGTGTTTACTACTGGTACCCGAAGATGTTCGGGCGGATGCTGAGCGAGAAGCTGGGCAAGTGGCACTTCTGGCTGATGTTCATCGGCTTCTGGGTCACGTTCATGCCCCAGTACGTGGTCGGCCTGCTGGGCATGCCCCGACGGGTGGCCAGCTACCCCTCCAACCTAGGATGGCAGAGCTACAACATCGTGTCGACGGTCGGCGCCTTCATCATCGGCGTGTCCTTCTTCATCCTGTTGGTCAACTTCGTGGTCTCGTGGCGCAATCCCGTCCCGGCTGGCAACAACCCGTGGGACGCCCACACCCTGGAGTGGTTCACCACCTCACCGCCGCCCCACCACAACTACACGCACCTGCCCCCAATCCGCTCTGAGCGCCCGACGTGGGATTACAACCACCCTGACGACCTCACGGTTCCCCACGGCCCCCACGCGCCGCTGCCGAGCGGACCTAAGACCGATCCATCGAGAGAGAAGGTCCCAGTCGCATGAGAATCGAAGCGATGTTCCTGCTTTTCTTGGGTGCCTTTTTCGGTGTCGTCGGCATCGTCTACTGGTTCTGGAGCTACGAGGACGGCGGCACCATGATGCTGGCCGGCACGGCCGCGCTGGGCTTCCTGCCCGGGAGTTACTACTTCTTCTGGCACCGGCGAATGGGCGCTCGGGTCGAAGACCGAGAAGATGCCTCCATTGAAGAGGGTGCCGGCGTCATCAACTCCTTTCCCGGCTCCTCCATCTGGCCCTTCGTCCTGGGCATGGGTGCCTTCCTCACCGTGCTGGCCCTGGTCTTCGGCTTCTGGCTCATCTTCGTCGGCGTGCCATTGATTCTCATCGCCGCCACGGGCGTGACGGCCGAGAGTCGCCGCGGAGGCCACGTCTAAATCCCCAACTGGGGCCGTTAGCCTGCATCGGTGACTACCGAGGCCCCAGCACCGGCCGCACAAGGGGAACTGCCCTCGTCGCTGGTGGCCCTCATGGCCGTCGCCACCGGGGTGGTGGTGGCCAACCTCTACTACGCCCAGCCCCTGCTCCATCAGGTGGCGCGGAGCTTCCACAGCGGGTCGGGGCCCACTTCCCTCATCATCACCTGCACCCAGGTGGGATACGCCGCCGGACTTCTCCTGGTCGTGCCGCTGGGTGATCTCCACCCCCGCCGCCGGCTGGTCACCCAGATCTTCGCCGTGGCCGTCCTGGCCCTGGTGGCCTGCGCCGTGGCGCCCAACCTCTGGTCCTTCGGCCTGGCCTCGGTGGCCGTCGGCCTGGCCTCGGTGGCCGGGCAGGTCATGATCCCATTCGCCGCCGATCTGGCCCCACCCGAACGGCGCGGCCGGGTGGTCGCCCGCATCATGTCGGGCCTGCTCCTGGGCATCCTGCTGGCCCGCACAGTCTCGGGCCTGGTGGCCCAGATCGCCGGCTGGCGGGCCATCTACTGGCTGTCGGCCGGTCTCATGGTGCTCTTCGCCGTCATCCTGGGGCGGGCCCTGCCCGACGAAGGACCTCGCCCGCAGCGCAGCTACCTCTCACTGGTGACCTCATCCCTCCGCCTCCTGGCCGACGAGCCGGTGCTGCGCCGGCGGGCCTGGCACGGCGCCTGCGGCTTCGCCTGCTTCAGCGTGCTGTGGACCACCATTGCCTTCTTGCTCTCGGGCGCGCCGTACCACTACTCCAACGCCGTCATCGGGCTCTTCGGACTGGTGGGCGCCGGCGGCATCCTGGCCGCCAACGCGGCCGGCAAGCTGGCCGACGCCGAACGGCACACCGCCTCCACCCTGGTGGCCGGCGTCCTGCTGGTCGGTTCGTTCGCCATCCTGTGGTCGGGCCGTACCTCGCTGGCCGCCCTCATCGTCGGGATCATCGTGCTCGACGTGGGCACCCAGGGCATGCAGATCACCAACCAATCGATCATTTACGCCCTGGCGCCCGACGCGCGGAGCCGGATCAACAGCGCCTACATGGTCTGCTACTTCATCGGCGGGGCCATCGGCTCGGTCCTGGCCGGCACCATCTACGCCAGCCGGGGCTGGTCCGGCATCTGTGTGCTGGGAGCCGCCTTCGGACTCCTCTCGTTGGCCATGACCGTCTTCGACCGGTTGCGCCCCGTCTTAGCGGGAGTCCCAGCGACCTGACGGCAAAAAGTGGCGGTCGATCTCGTTGACGTAGTGATGGCCGAGTTCGTCGGCGTGCTCAGCCAACCACACGGAGAACACCGTCTCCCCGGTGGCCGGGCCCTCGGTGTCGGCCAGGCCCTGGGCCATGGTCCGGTATTCCTCCTTGGTCAGCAGCACGTCGTGCAGGAGCAGACCGAGGGCCCGTGAACATACGGTCAGGGCGGTTCCGGGCACACGCACGATCAGGCTGTGGCTGCCGACGGCCTGACGGATGGACCGGACCAGCTCCAGGAAGGTCGGGCGCTCCGGCCCCACCGCGTCGGTGACGCTGTCGTGGCGTTCGAGGCCCTTGGCCACACAGAGGCGGGCCAGGTCGTCGACATGGATGCCCCGGACCCGGTAGTCACCCCGGCCGCCGACGGCGAACACCGGCAGGTGACGCAGGAGCCAGGCGATGTTGTTGATGAGCACGCCGTCGCCGCCGAAGAGGATGGCCGGCCGGAGCACGGCGTAGGAGAGCTCGGTCTCGGCCAGGGCCCGCTCCACCAGCGCCTTGCCGGCGAAATAGGGCCACGGTGACTGGCTGCTGGGATGGGTGATGCTGACGTGGACGATGCGCTGCACCCCGGCCCGCTTGGCCGCCTGGAAGAGCGCCCGGGAGTTGGCCACCGCCAGCGTGTGGTCGACCTGACCATGGGCGAACCGGACCCAGTAGGTGTTGAACAGGGTCGTGGCGCCTTCGAGGGAGCGGGTCAAGCCGATCGGATCGTCGAAGTCCAGTGGGCGGGCCTCAATGGGCGACCCGCTCGGGGCATTCCCCGGGTGGGCCGTGATGGTGCGGACGTCCCGACCGCTGTCCTGGAGAGCCCGGGCAATGGAGGCGCCCGAGTAGCTGAAGGCCCCGGTCACCACATCGAGACCGGTGTCCCCCGGTGGTGGTGCCGAGGTTGCGTCGTCGGCGGTCAGGACGGTGGTCATGGTGTGTCCTCCTTAGGGGCCGGTCCGCCCAGAGCAGTGAGCAGAGTGGCCAGTTGTCGGGCGTGGGCGAAAAGCCGGAGCGCCGGCTCCCGGTCGCCGTTGAGAGTGGTCAGCATCTCCAGGCCGAGGTAAAGGGCCACGATCCCGTAGGCCACGTCACGGGCGGGCAAAAGGCCGCCCAGGGGCGACTGGCCCATGGTGTCCTCAATGGCCTGCTGGGCGAATTGGGCCCACGGCCCGATGCGGAGGGCCACTTCGGGTCCCAATCCCGGCGTGGAGGAGGCGCCGGCGATCATCTCGACCAGGACGGTGACATAGCCCGCATCGAGGTCCTCGGAAAAGATGGCGCTGGCCACATCTACCAGCTGGGCCGGGGTGCCGATGCCCTCCAGGGCGGCGCCGTAGCCGACGAGGCGGGCCGCGCTCACGGCATCGAGGGCGGCCAGGAGCAGGTTGGCCACCGACCCGAAGTGATAAAAGACCAGGCCCTGATTGGAGCCGGCCCGTTCGGCGATCGTGCGGGCGCTGGCCCCGGCGAACCCGACGTCCTTGAGGGTGGCTATGGCCGCCTCCACCAGGGCCGCCTTGGTGTCGGCCGACTTTCCGGTGTCGCGGCCGGACGCCCGGCTCGGACGGCCTGATCTAGCCATGGACTGCGCTTTTGAGCATATGCTCAAATTACATGCTCAATTAAGCGTTGGCAATCCCATGGGGTTCGGGAAGGGGAGGAGGCCGGACGACTGGACTTCGGCCGCACAGGACCGGAGTGCCTGGAGGAGCAGGGCCACCTCCTGGTCGCTCATATGAGCGAAGGGCACCTGGGCCAGGTCGTTGGTCTGGGCTTCCACTGCGGCGTGGATGCCGCAGCCGTCCTCGGTGGCGTGGCCGTCGTCTCCCAGGAGGCCCCGGCCGACGAGCGCTCGCAGCCCGGACGACCACTCCGCTTCGCTCCAGCCCCGATTGTCCCGCAGGACCTCCGGGGGGACACCGAGAACGCCGGCGGCCAGCAGGTGGGCCTGCAGGCCGCTGAGATCGTGCCCGACGAGAGCGGCCACGTGGCTGTGGCCCCGATGCTCTCGCAAGGTGGTGCAGGCCTGCCAGGCCTCGGCCACCCCGACGGCCGACTGTTCCATACCCCTGGCGCCGAGTCGGGCGGCGATGACAGCGGAAACCGCCCGGTTGGCGCCGGCCAGGATCCGTCCGGTGCCGTCACACCGGCCCACGACGGCCCGGAGGGTCGGGAGGGATCCCACCAGGCCTTCAAGGGCCGGCGGTTGGCACAGCTCGGCCAGCGCGGCCGCCGCCGCCCGGGCCCGGATCAATATCAGCTCTTCGGGGTCGGCGACCTCCCAGCAGGCCGGGACGGCCTGTCGCACCATGGCCGGATGGAAGTTGTAAAAGGCGGCACCGACCGGACCGGCACCGACCCGGCCCAACGGGGCGGCCCGCGCCGCGAAGTAGCCGGCCCAGAACCCCTTCAGCCCGATGTCCCGGACGGCGTGGCGACAGGCGGCCGCGAAGTAGGTGACGGCGTGGACGGATTCGAGAGCGACCCAGAGGTCGCGGGCAGTGGCCCGGGGAGGGCGAGGGTCAGAACCCTGAGTCAGCGAGTGACCTGACGCATGCCGGTCGGCGAGCTCTCGGTCGTCGCCACGGCTGAGGTGGCGACCAGGGGCTCGATGTCGATGCGGTCCGGCACCGGTTCGGGGTGCAGCTCGCTGTGCTCGTCGTCCGGCCGCGCATCGGCCTCAATGGTCGAGTACTCGCCATCGACCGAGCGATGCACGATCAGGGCACGCTTGCGCTTGCCGATACCGACCACGCCCTGCATTTCGAGGCAGATGCGATAGGCCACGGCGCCGGCGATGATCGGGATGACGATGGTGGCCACCCGGAAGAACCACAGCACCACGTTCAATGAGACGTGGAAGTAATTGGCCAGCACATCGGTGGAGCTGGCGGCGAAGAGCGTGAAGAGGAAGGCGAACATGGCCACGCCCGCCGCCGTGCGCTTGGGTCTGTCCCGCGGACGGTCCAGCAGGTTGTGCAACGCGTAGTCACCGGTCAGTTTCCGCTCCATGCCCGGCCACAAGAGCCACAGGTTGAGCATGATGCCCGGGAAGAGCACGGCGGGTAGGAAGACTTCGAGTGGGATGGTATGGCCGAAGCCGGTCAGTTCCCAGGACGGCATGATGCGCAGGGCGCCGTCCACGAAGCCCATGTACCAGTCCGGCTGGACGGCGTAGGAGATCTTCGACGGGTCATAGGACCCGAACTGCCAGACCGGGTTGATCTGGGCGAATGCGCCCAGCAGCGCCGTCACGGCGGCCACCATGAAGAGGAAGCCCGTCGTCTTGGCCATGAAGGTCGGGAACATGGGTGAGCCGACCACGTTGGTCTCGGTGCGGCCCTCGCCCTTGAACTGGGTGTGCTTCTGGCGCACCAGGAGGCCCAGATGGACGCTGACCATCCCCAACAGGACGAGCGGGATGATGAAGACGTGGATCAGATAGAAGCGCGGAATTATGGCGTTACCCGGGAATTTGCCACCCCATAGGAACGAGGTCAGGTAGCTCCCGGCCAGGGGCACCGACTCGGCGATGGAGTAGCCGATGCGGAGACCGGTACCCGAGATCAGGTCGTCGGGGAGCGAGTACCCCATGAACCCCTCGAGGATGGCCAGCACCAGCATGATGAGGCCGATCGACCAGTTGAGCTCACGGGGCTTGCGGAAGGCGCCGGTGACGAAGATCCGGGCCATGTGGACGATGATCGAGCCGATGAAGATGTCGGCGGCCCAGTGGTGCATCTGGCGGATCAGCAAGCCACCGCGCACGTTGAACGAGATGTGCACGGTCGAGGCGTAGGCCTCCGACACGCGCTGGCCCTTCAGCGGTGCGTAGGACCCGTGATAGATGATCTGCGACGTCGAGGGGACGAAGTACAGGGCCAGGAAGACACCGGTGGCCAGCAGGATGACGAAGGAGTACAGCGAGATCTCACCGAGCATGAATGACCAGTGGTCCGGGAAGATCTTGTCCAGGAAGACGCGTCCACCCTTGGCGACACCGAGTCGGTCGTCCAGCTCGCCGACCACATGGCCGACGCGCCCGTAGGGGCCGAGGGCTTCCTTGGCTTCTCGCTTGGTCTTGGGTCCGATGGCGGTCGTGCTCATGTCGTGGTCCGCTCCCAGAAGCCGGGTCCGACGGCCTGGTTGTAGCCACCCTGGGCCACCAGGTGCCCGTCTCCGTTGAACATCAGCGGCAACTGCGGCAACGGCCGGGGGGCGGGACCGAACTGGGGCACCGCGCCGTTGCGCACGTTGAACATCGACTGGTGGCACGGGCAGACCAGGAGCTCGAGCTCCTGCTCGTAGAGGCCGACCGGGCAGCCCAGATGGGTGCACAGCTTGGAGTAGGCCACGTAGCCGGACGGGGCCCACGACTCACGGCCCTTCTCGGTCACCAGGTCGGTGTCCTGGACCCGGATCAGCACCGTCTGGTCGATGGCCAGGCCGTCATCGGTGATCACGCCCTTGTTGTACTGCGACGTGGGGTACACCGTCATGATGCTGCCGGCGGTCAGCGTGTCCCTGGTCACCGGTCGTCCGTTGGCGTCGACCAGGAGCATGCCCCGGCGCCAGTCGGTCGTGTCGAGGGAGTTCTTGGGCACGGGGCCGAGTGAGCGCAGCAGGGGGAACAGGGCCACGATGCCGAAAATGCCCGAGCCCAGTGCGAAGAGCCCACCCAGGAGCTGGCGCCGCTTGACCACGACCGCCGAGCGCTCGACCAGGGCGGCCGCCATGGAGTCGCGCTCTTCGTCGGTGCCGGCCAGGACGTGCCGCTCCTCCACGAAGGGGCCCTGCGGCATGAGGTACTTGCCCCAGGCCGTGAGGCCGAAGCCGAGCAGGAAGAGGCCGGCACCCATGGTGCCGCCCAGGATCCAGGGGTTCCAGTTCTGCCAGTAGGCCGCACCGAAGCCGGCGATGAAGAGGATGGCCGCCACGAACACCAGGGCGATCAACATCTCCATCCGCTCCGGGTTGCGTGCCGCGTCGCCCAGGTGGGGGTCGCTCAACGTGGCGATCGGCATGGGGACCTTGGTGCGCGATGGCTCGTGCTCGGCGTCGCTCACGAGCGCTCTCCGATCCAGAAGCAGATGAGGGCCAGACCGCCGACGCCGAGCAGCAGGGCGACAAAGCCCTCGGCCACCGGTCCGACACCACCGAGACCGGCACCGCCGGGGCTGGCCGGGTGCTGGATCTTCTCGGTCACGTAGGCCACCACGTCACGCACCTGGGCGTCCGACAGGTTGCCCGAGAAGCGGGGCATGTTGGCCGGCCCGATCTTCATGGCCTCGGCCACCTGCTGAGGTGTCACCGAGCGGTTCTGCAGCGAAGGGGCGTTGGTGCCGAAGGCCAGGGCGTCACCGGCACCGGTGATGGTGTGGCAGGCGGCGCAGTTGAGGGAGAAGAGGCTGGCGCCGTCGGCCAGATTGGCCGACTTCAGGTTCGGCGTCGGGATGGCGGGGACCGACGGGTCCAATGAGTTGACGTACGCCGCAATCTCTTCGGCCTGCTTGGTGTTGAAGCGAGGCGGCTTGCGCTCGGCCTCAATGGCCTTGATGTCGGTGGCGGGCATACGCCCGGTGGACACCCAGAAGTCGATGGTGGCCGTGCCCACACCCTGCAGGTTCGGTCCGATGGTGGCCTTGCCGCTGGGGCCGACACCGTTGGCCTCTGAGCCGTGGCAGCTCGAGCAGGTCTGGTCGAAGAGCAGCTTGCCCGCGGCAGCCCAGGAGGCAGGCGGGTTGGCGTAGGAGATGGCGCCGTCACCGTAGGCCGTCACCTGGCCGTGCGCGCAGGAGATGGTGCCGCTGGCGAACGGGTTGCCGGTGTCTTGGACCTTGGTGACGCCCTTGAGGTTGACCGTGCCGCAGGCCGAGGATCCGTTGGTCTTGGCGTGGGACTTGGCGATGGCTCCGCTGGCCATGGCGCCGGGGAAGAACAGGGCCACGCTGCTCAGGACAGCCACCGACAGCAGCCCACCGGGCACGAGAACGCGGGTGCGGAAACGACGACCCTTGGTGGAGGAGTGATCGGCCATGGCTATTTGAGGAAGAACAGGCAGCTGAAGAGCCCGATCCAGACGATGTCGACGAAGTGCCAGTAGTAGCTGACACCCTGAATGGCCGCCAGCTCGCCGGGGTCGCCGCCGACGTCACCCTTCATACGGCCCAGGAGGAAGCACATGGCAACCAGGCCCAGGAACACGTGCAACCCGTGCAGCCCCGTCATGATGAAGAACAGGGAGCCGTAGGAGTTGGTGTACCAGCGTGTGGTGAGGAACAACCACTCGGTGGACTGGTTGCCCACGAAGGCGAAGCCCAGGATGATGGTGATGACGATCCAACGCCGGGCCGACTTGCGGTTCCGCCATTCGGCCTGACGGACCGCCCACTGCATGGTGAAGCTGGATGAGATCAGGACCAGGGTGAAGATGGCGCCCCGGATGGTGTCGAGATGGGTACCGGCCGGCGGCCAGACGCCGCCGGGAGCGTTGGCGCGAATTGTAAAGAAGGCGGCGAAGAGGCCGCTGAAGAACATGAGCTCTGAGCCCAGCCAGATCATCACCCCCACGGCAAGCATGGGGGGACGGTCGTGGACAATCTTGCCCTGTGGCGCGGGGTGCTCGACTGAAACAGCCTGGGTCACAGCGCAATTTCTAGTCGAGATGGTGCTGCAAGCGCCAACAAGCAGGTGGAGGCGTTGCGGGCCGCGCCACTTGGAGCAACCTGAGTCACGCCTTGGTGCTCACCAAGTCCACCGGCAGCGGCTCGGCATGGACGATGGCAAGCCGTCGCGTTGGTCGCGTGAGCGCCACATACAGGGTGCGTAACCCCCGGGTGGTGGCCACGGGCGGGCCTTCACCGCCCGACAATTCGCCCACCGCGGCCACGAGAGCCGGCTCGACCACGATGACGGCGTCGAATTCGAGACCATTGGTCTCATCAGCGGGCAGGACCACCAGACCGGCGGCCAGGCCATCGCCACTGGGGTCGCGTGGGTCGATCGGATGCAGACCGGCGTCCTCGAGGGCCCGGGTCAACTCGGGCAGGAGGACCGCCGGTCCCAGCACCGCCACCCGGCCCGGCGCCACGGCCGCCACTTCCTCCCGGGTGGCCTGAGCCACGGCGCTGGCCAGCCCGGACCGGGGGGCCGGAATGATGCGGGGCGTGAACCCGGACTCCCGTACCGGCCGGGGCGGCGAGATGAACGGTGCGGCCACAGCCAGTACCTGCGCCGCCACCGCCACCACTTCGGCCGGGGTGCGGTAGCTCACGGTCAGTTCGACCAGTCGCGTGGGGCGCTGCGGGCTGAGGTGGCGGGTGACGTCCTCCCAACTCTGCGGCGCCCACGGTCCGGTGGCCTGGGCGATGTCTCCCACCACGGTCATGGAGCCCGACAGGGAGCGCCGGGCCAACATGCGTAGCTGCATGGGCGAGAGGTCCTGCACCTCGTCCACCACGATGTGGCCGAACGAGCGGATGTCGTCCTCCAGCGTGCCGGCTGGTCCCGACGTGGGCATGGGTGATGCCGCCAGACCCTGGGGCCAGAACCCGCCCTCCTGGGCGTTGCCCTCTTCGGGTCGGGCCGTCCGGCCGCGGTTGAGGCGGGCCCCGCCGCGACGCGGTCCGAGGATGGTGCGCGCTTCATCAATCAGGGCGGCATCGGCCACGGTCCAAGGCACCTCATCGAGCGACTGGCTGCGCGGCCGGTAGAGATTCCGGATGTCTTCCGTGCCAATGATGTCCTTGCCGGCGGCCACCAGCAACGGTCGGGCGCCCAGCAGGTCGTGGAGCATCTCGTGGGGCGAGAGGCGGGGCCACATGCGGTCCAGGGCTTCAGCCACCTCGGGGGTGCGGCGAAGGCGCCGGGCCAGGTCCAGCTGCTCTTCCGAGCTCGGCCCCTCGTCGAGGGACTCGTTCCCCCTGGTCAAGCGGGCCCGGTAGTCGTCGGACAGAGCCCGCAGGACGTGGGCCTCCACGAAGCGACGCCTCAGGTTGTGGGCGCCCGGGCGCCGACGCGCCATGGCCACGATGTCCTCGGTGGTCTTGGCCCGGAGGCGCAACACGCCGGCGCCGAAGGGCACGTCGACGTCGGCCTTGAGGGGTCGTTGCCGGGTGCGTACCGCCCGCTCCAGGACGCGGACCATCCGCACGTCGCCTTTGAGCTTGGCCACGGCGGCGCCGTCGGTCCCCTTGACCCGAACCTCGGGCACCAGGCCGGCCACGGTGGACAGGCTGACTCCGGTCTCGCCCAACGAGGGCAGCACCTGTTCGATGTAGCGCAGGAAGAGCGGGTTGGGCCCGACCACCAGGACCCCTTGGCGTTCCAGAGGGAAACGGTGGGTGTAGAGCAGGTAGGCCGCCCGGTGCAGCGCCACGGCGGTCTTTCCGGTGCCGGGTCCACCCTGGACGACTAGGACCCCGATCAGCGGCGAGCGGATGATCTCGTCCTGCTCGCGCTGGATGGTGCCGATGATGTCGCCCATCTGCCCGGTGCGGGCCTGGCCCAGGGCTGAAAGCAGGGCGCCCGGGCCACCGAGCACCATGCCCTCGGACAGCAACCGCTCGCCCCCCGAGACCGTGTCGTCCGGGCCATGGTCGGACACCGGCAGAAGTGGGGCGCCGGGGGCCCGGGTGGGATCGACGAAGTACTCGTCCTCCAGGCCGAGGATGGTGCGACCCCGCACGGCCAGGTGGCGGCGGCGGGCCAGACCCTGGGGATCGAGCCCGGTCGCCCGGTAGAAGGGCTCTGCGACCGGGGCGCGCCAGTCGACCACCAGTGGCTCGTGGTCCGGCCCGGACACGGCCAGCCGGCCGATGTGGAACGACTCCCCGAGCAACGCCCGCGGATCTCCACCGTTCTCGGCATCGGGGAAGCGGTCGATCCGTCCGAAGTACAGCGCCTGGTCGCCGATGTCGAGCTGTTCCAGGCGGGCCAGGCTGGTCCGCACCACGATGTCGCGCTCGGTGCGCGACTGGAACGTCCCGCCCTTGCCCAGGTCCAAGACCCCCTGCAGCATCTGGCGGGCCTCGCCGCGCATGGAGTCCAAACCGTCATGGGCGCGGTTGAGGAACTCCTGCTCAGACTGCAGATCAGGATGGTCCGGCACAGAGCTCCTCTCTCCCCTCGCCCGTTAGGGAAACGGTTCAGCTTAAACGACGCCACCGAGCAGGGGTCACAGGGCCCCTGGGCCTACGATGAGCCAATGCTCATTTCCACCATGAATGACGCGCCTGGATACAAGGTGACGTCTGTCCTCGGCGAGGTCTTCGGACTGACCGTGCGCTCCCGCAACGTGGGCTCCCAGTTCGGCGCCGCCTTCAAGTCGATCTTCGGCGGTGAGCTCAAGGGCATGACGAAAAACCTGCAGACCAGTCGCGAGGAGGTCACCGCTCGCATGGTGGCTGAGGCCGAGGCCCGCGGTGGCAACGCCGTGCTGGCCATGCGCTTCGACACGTCGGAGATGGGCGGCAACTGGACCGAGATCTGCGCCTACGGCACGGCCGTCGTCCTGGAGCCGCTCGGGTGAGTCCCGAGGCGGTCGCCGACACGGACCTGGTGCGTGCCTGCTTCCGCCAGCCGGTCTCCCGCACCCCGGTCTGGTTCATGCGCCAGGCCGGGCGGGCGTTACCCGAGTACCGGGCCGCCCGTGGTGATGGATCGATCCTGGCGGCCATCGGCGACGGCGCGCTGGCGGCCGAGCTGACGCTGCAGCCGGTCCGGCGCTACGGCGTGGACGCCGCCATCCTCTTCTCCGACATCGTGGTCCCGGTGCACGCCATCGGGTTCGGCGTCGACGTCGAACCCGGTCGGGGCCCGGTGGTGGCCGAGCCCTTCCGATCCCGGGCTGACCTGGAACGCCTGCGCCCCTTGGAGCCCGAGACCGACATCGCCTACGTGACCGAGGCCGTGCGCCTGGTCGCGCGCGAGCTGGCCGGCAGCGGCACCGCGCTCATCGGCTTCGCCGGGGCGCCCTTCACCGTGGCCAGCTATCTGATTGAGGGAGGCCCCTCGCGCACGTTCACCAAGGTGAAGTCCCTCATGCACGGCAATCCCGAACTCTGGGCTGAGCTCATGGCGCGGCTGGCGGCCATGTCGGTGACCTTCCTCCGGGCCCAGATCGAGGCGGGCGCCCAGTTGGTCCAGCTCTTCGACAGCTGGGCCGGCTCGCTTTCCCCGGCCGAGTACACGCAATTCGTGCTCCCCACCACCCAGGCCGTCTTTGCCGGCATCGCCGATCTGGGCGTGCCCACCATCCTCTTCGGGGTGGGCACCGGGGAACTGTTGGGGCTCATGGCCACCGCCGGTTCCCACGTGGTCGGGGTCGACTGGCGCGTTCCGCTGGATGTGGCTCGAGGTCGGATCGGGCCGAACCAGGCCGTGCAGGGCAATCTGGACCCGGCCTTGTGCGTGTCCTCCGGCTGGCCGGTGGTCGAAGCGGCGACCCGCCAGGTCATGGCCGCCGGTGCGGCCGACGGCAGCGGGACGGGGCACATCTTCAACCTCGGTCACGGGGTGCCGCCCGAAGCGGACATCGGCATCCTGGGCGCCGTGGTCGAACTGGTGCACGCCGAGAGCGCGGCAGCATGAACACGGCGGCGTGAGCGCACAACCGTGACCGACGTCGAGGCCAATGCCGGGACCCCAGTGGGCGTGCTCGTCATGGCCCACGGCACCCCGCGGGACCCGGCTGAGATCACGCCGTTCTATACGCGCATCCGCCGGGGTCGACCTCCGACGCCCGAGCAACTCGAGGATCTCGAACGCCGCTACGCCGCCATCGGCGGCCTCTCGCCACTCACCGAGCGCACCGAGGCCCAGGTTCACGCGCTGCGCTCGGCCCTGCAGCGGGGCGACGGCGACCCCTACGTGGTGGCCTTCGGGGCCAAGCACACGGCACCGTTCATTGAGGACGGGGTGGAGACACTCGTTCGACAGGGCGTGCGCCACATCATCGGCCTGGTGCTGACCCCGCACGGCTCCTCCATGGGCTCGGGTGAGTACTTCGACCGGGTGACGGCCGCTCTCCCCGACGGCGTGTCCTTCTCCGCCATCTCGCACTGGTACGACGATCCGGCCTTTGTGGCCGTCATGGCCGACCGCGTCACCGCCGCTCTGGACAGCGGTGCGGCGGGACAGGAGCGCCAGCCCGTCGTCTTCACGGCGCACTCTCTGCCGGCCCGGATCCGGCAGTCGGGCGACACCTACGTCGAACAGATGGAGGACTCCGCCGCGCTGGTGGCGGCGGCGGCCGGCCTCACCCGGTGGCAGGTGGCGTGGCAGAGCGCCGGGCGCACGCCCGAGCCCTGGCTGGGACCCGACATTCGCGAAGTGGTGCGCCAGCTGGGTGACAAGGGCGACATCGACCGGGTGGTCGTCTGCCCCATCGGCTTCGTGGCCGACCACCTCGAAGTGCTCTACGACATCGACATCGAACTGGCCGCCGTGGCCAACGAGGTCGGACTGACCGTCGTCCGGACGTCGTCTCTCAACGACGATCCCGCCTTCATCACCGCCCTGGCCGGCGTGGTGGTGGCTGCGGCGGAGGGGGTCTGAGCGGTGGCGCGGGTCGTCGTCATCGGCGGGGGCATCAGTGGCCTGGTGGCGGCCTGGGAACTCAGCGGTGGCGCGGTCGGACCCGGATCGGGGACGCCCGAGGTCACGGTCCTCGAGTCGTCGGCGCGGCTGGGCGGCGCCCTGGCCTCGGTGGACTTCGCCGGGCGCCGGGTCGATGTCGGACCCGATGGATTTCTCGGCCGGCGCCCGGAAGCCCTGAGCCTGTGCCGGGAACTCGGACTGGACGAGGCGCTCGTGCCCATCGGCGGCCGCCGTGCCGGCGTGTGGGCCCGGGGCAAGGTGCGCCCCCTGCCCGATGGGTTGGCGTTGGGCATCCCCACCCGATTCTGGCCGGCGGCCCGATCCGGCATTCTGGGTCTGCGCGGCCAATTCGGCCTCGCCCTCGATGCCCTGGCTCCCCGGCCCGATGTCCGTGGTCCCATCGGCGACCGGGCCATCGGACCCCTGGTCGTCCGCAAGCTGGGCCGACGGGTCACCGAGCGCCTGGTCGATCCGCTCATCGGAGGCATCCACGCCGGATCGGTCTCGGACATGTCGGCCGCCGCCATCTATCCACCCCTCCTGGCCGCGGCCCAACGGCGGGGCAGTCTCATGCGGGCCTTGAGGGCCGAAGTGCCCGCCCCCGTGCCGGCGGGCGAAGCCGAGCCGCTCTTCTGGACCCTGGACGGCGGCATGGCCGCGCTGGTCGACGCGTTGACCGCGGCGTTGCAAAGCCGCGGCGTCACCATCGCCCTGGAACAACCGGCCGAACAATTGTCCCGCGGCGTGACGGGGTGGGTGGTAACCGCCGGTGGGGTGGACCGGCCGACCGACCGGGTGATCCTGGCCGTGCCGGCACCGACCGCGGCCGGGCTGCTGGCGCCTATCGACGACGAGGCCACGACCCTCCTGGGCGGCATCGACTACGCGTCGGTGTCCCTGGCCACCTTCCAGGTACCCGTCGATCAACTGGCCACACCGCTGGTGGGCACCGGCTTCCTGGTGCCGCGTTCGAGCCCCCATCCCGACGACAAGGCGGGTTGGATCGTCACCGCCTGTACCTACCTGAGCCAGAAGTGGCCCACCCTGGCCCGTGACGGTGAGGTCCTGCTGCGCGCCTCGCTCGGCCGCTTCGGTGACGACCGCACGGCGGGCTGGAGCGACGCCGACATCACAGCCCGGGTGTGGGGCGAACTCGGCCTTCTCATGGGCGTGTCCGGAACCCCCTCGGCCTCCATGCTGACCCGCTGGCCGTTGGCCTTTCCGCAGTACCGCGTGCACCATCTGGTGCGAACCACCGGAATTGAGTCGGCCATAGCTCGCCTCGGTGGTCTGGCTGTCGCCGGCGCGGCATACCGTGGGGTCGGCATACCGGCCTGCATCGCCAGCGGGAAAGCGGCGGCCCAGGCCGTCTTGTGAGGCGGCCGGAACGAGGCCGCATCGCTGTACCGTCGCTGATCGCCGGCGGGCTGATGGCCCTGTCGCTGCCGCCCTGGGGCTGGTGGCCGCTGGCTCTCCTCGGGGCGGCCCTCCTCTACTGGCGGCTGGCCGGACTGCGTCTGCGCAACCGCCTGTGGGCCGGGTGGCTGGCTGGCCTCGGCTGTTGCGGGCCGGGGCTCATGTGGGCCCGCACCTTCAACTGGTACGGCGCCGTCATCCTCATCCTGCTCGAAGCCCTCTTCGTGGCGGCGGCCGCCATGCTGACCCCGGCCCAGCGGGGCCGAGCCCCGGCCTTCATCGCGGCCAGCACGGTCCTGGAGGCCTGCCGCATGACCTGGCCCTTCGGCGGGCTCCCCATCGGCGGGGTGTTCCTGGGCCAGGCCGACGGCCCGCTCCTCCAACTGGCCCGCCTCGGTGGTCCGCTCCTCCTGACCGCCGGTGTCTACGCCGGCGGCGTCGGGTTGGCCACCCTGCTGGCGGCCCGACGGCCCGGTCGCGGACTGGCCATCCTGGGCGGGCTGGCCCTGCTCACTCTCGTGGCGGCCACTCTCCCCGATGGTGGCGCACCCGTGCGCTCCATCACCGTGGCCACGGTCCAGGGCGGCGGGCGACGCGGCGTCGACAAGGCCGACGTCTCCCCAGCCACTGTCTTGTTCAACCAACTCGCCGCCATGGAGCAGGTGGCCCGGCGCCGACCGGCCCCCGACCTGGTCCTGTGGCCCGAAGACGTGATCGGCCTGGACATACCCCTGCCGGGTTCCTCCGAGGCGACGCTGATGAGCCAGACGGCGCGCCAGCTCAAGACCACGCTGGTCGTCGGCATCACCGAGCCGGCGGGCCAGACGAAATTCCGCAATGAGATCGTGGCCTGGGGACCCAGTGGGCGAGTGGTGGCCACCTTCGAGAAGGTGCACCGGGTCCCCTTCGGCGAGTACGTGCCCTACCGCTCACTGATCGGACACCTGGCCGACATCTCGGGCGTGCCGGCCGACGCCATCCCCGGCCACGGCACGGGCCTGTTGCACACACCGGCCGGCCCCCTGGGCACGCTGGTGTCTTTCGAGGTGTTCTACGCCAACCGGAGCCGCACCTCGGTCCGGGCCGGGGCTCAACTCCTCATCGTCCCCACCAACACGTCGTCCTACGTCACCGCCCAGGTCCCCACCCAGGAGGTGGCGGCCGACGCCGTGCAGGCGGTCGAGACCGGGCGGGACCTGGTGCAGTCCGCCCCGACGGGCTACAGCACCGTGGTGACCCATCGGGGTGTGGTCCTGCGGCGTTCGGTGCTGGCTGTCAGGCAGGACCTCTTCGCCACCGTGCCGCTGCGCCGCGGCTTCACCCCCTACGACCACCTGGGCGATCTCCCCTACCTCGTGCTGTTCGCCCTCATTTGGGCAGCCGGATGGCGGCGAGAGCGTCGGGCGCAGCGGAGAGTAGAGACCTACTCGTAGTAACCGGAGTGGATATAGACGCACGGAACGCCGGCGGCCACGTACATGGCGTGGTTGGACGGGTCGTCCTCGAAAGCCAACCGCAGGTCGAACCCGTGGGCCCGCAGGTCCCCCACCACGCCGAGCTTGAAGTCGGTGACCTGGGCGTAGTCCCCCCGGTCCCGCATGACCAGGAGATCCCAGCGCAAGCCGTAACGATGGAGCCAGGCCAGTGTCTGGGGCTGGACCCGCAGCGGGCGGCCCGTGAGCAGCACGACGGCCAGAGACGAACTGAGGAGTTCGAGCAGGCGGGCGATCTCCTCAATGATCGGATCGTCTCCGCAGGCCTCGAAGAAGGCCGCCCAGTCCCGGCGCCCCTGCTCAATGAAGTGCTGCCGGCCCGCGGCGTTGGAGAGGACGCCGTCGATATCGAAGACGACACAGGGGCCACCGGGGTGGCCGGGACCCTCGGCGGCGTGCCAGTACCAATTCGGACGGAGGTCGCTACCGCTGCCGTCGCTCATGGGACCCGATGCACGACCGGTCAGCGTAGTGGGCATGTTCGACCAAAGAAGGAGTGGTCCAGTCCCTCGAAGGTGGCACGATGGACGGTGCATGCCCACCGAAGACGACCTCGCCGAGCCTGTCGCGGGTGTGTCGCGCCTCGCCCCGGGCACGCCCATCGAGGTGGCGCTGGGGCGACGGGTCATGGTCATTGGCGATCTCTTGCTCCCGACTGTCCCCTCGCCCAGCTCCCTGGCCGGATGCCGCGACATCGCCTGCACGCTGGCCGAATGGCAAGGACCGGGCATCGTCGTCCTGTGCGGGCAGGTGGCGGCGCCGGCCACCGATGCGCCCACCGGACCGACGGACGCCCTGCGGGCCCATGCCGATCTGACCGAGGCGCTGACCGCCTTCGCGGCCCGGGCCGACTCGCAGGTGGTGGCCGTGCTGTCGACGCCGGACGACGCCCTGGCCGCCGCGCTGCGCCCGCTGGGTGTCACGGTGGAAGGGGCGGTCGATCTGCACTGCATGACGGGCGCCGGGCGTCGCACCGTCCTGGTGCGGGCGGGCGTGCCCCGCCCCGACGCCAACCCACCGGCTGAGGCCGCCTCGCACAGTGAACGGCCGTGGCTCGTCGGCCTGGACCGCCTCGATGACCCCCGCCTGGCCCGCCGCTTTGTCACGTCGCGCCTGCTCTACCGGCGATTGCGCCGCTACCTGTGGGCCCCGCCTCTGGTCCTGGCCCTCCTGGCCCTCCTCCTGCGCCTGGAGTTCGTCGTCGACGGGTTGGGACACCTCTTCCGCTCCCCCCGCCAGCAACGCGCCCTGCAGCACGCCTACGACGCATCGTGGTTCTCCCGCCTGCTGGTGACCATCGCCATCGCCGTGGCGTTGCTGATCGTCCTGGCCGTCGTGGTGGCGCTGACCTCGCGGGGCATCTGGCGGGCCCTGGGTGGCGACGATCTGCCGACCCCGTGGTCAGCCGGGGGCGCCCGCACGTCGGGGACGCGTCCCACCGCCCACTCGCTGCTGACCTTCGATGATGAGCCGGTGCTCGACGTGACCCGGCAGGCCATTGAGGCCGGCGCGGCCGGCGTGGTCATCGGCGGTGCCCCGGTGCCCGAACTGACCCATCTGCAGACCGGCTTCTTCGCCTGTCCGGGAGCGACGGCCGAGCTGGTGCACGAGCACCGGGGCCGCTTCGGTCTCCCCCCGACGTTCCTGCACCATCGCCACGAGTCCACCCTCGAGATTGAGACGGGGGCCGATCTCCATGTGCGGCTCATGCACGCCGAGGTCGACCTCCCCATGGCCACCCTGGCCGAGCGGCTCCTCACCCGCGACGCCGTGGTCAAAGGTCGGGCCAGCGCGGCGGCGCTCCATCCCGAGTTGGTGGCCAGTTGGCCCAGCGGGTCGAGCTGGCCGCCCGCACCCGAAGTGGCGGCCGACCACATCCGGGTCCGCCGCATCCGTCGCCTGGCCGCCGTCTCGCTCTTCGTGGCCGGGCTGATCGACCTCCTCTCCGCCGTCACCACGCCCTTGCGGGACCATCTCCACCTCATCGCCCAGTACCTGCCCATTGAGGTGGCTCAGGCCGCCGGTGCCCTGGTGGCCATTTCGGGTATCGGGATGGTCATGCTGTCCCGGGGCATCCTCAAGGGACAGCGGCGTTCGTGGCTGGTGGCCGTCGGTCTGCTCTCGGCCGCCCTGGCCCTCCACGTGATTCACGCCGCCGACGTACTCAGCCTGGTCGTCTGCGCCGCCGTCCTCATTCTTCTGATTGTCCAGCGCGAGCGCTTCCGGGCCCAGACCGAGCAGGGCACCGTGCGCTCGGCCTTCCTGGTCCTGGCCTTCGGCGGCCTGACGGCCACCCTCGGGGCCTTCGTGGGGGTCGAGGTGGCGGGGCGGGTCCATCACCACCGCCTGCCGTGGTGGCCCCACGTGCTTCTCGGGTGTGCCGAGCGACTGGTCGGCGTGCAGGCGATCGCCCTCCCGCGCCACATCAACCGCTACGCCACCTTCAGCCTGCTGGCCGTCGGTATCAGCCTGATCGTGATCGCCTTGTATCTGTTGACCCGCCCGGTGGTCAACCGCCAACTCTCCAGCGGTCGGGCCTCGGTGGGGCGGCGGGCGGCCGAGCTGCGGGCGCGTGACATCGTGCGCCGCCACGGCACCGGCACCCTCGACTACTTCGCCCTGCGCGACGACAAGCAGTGGTTCTTCCACCGCGACTCCATGGTGGCCTACGCCATCTTCGGCGGGGTGTGCCTGGTCTCGCCCGACCCCATCGGACCGTTCACCGAACGGGCCCACGTGTGGGACGCCTTCCGGCGCTACGTCGACCGCAACGGATGGGGACTGGGTGTCATGGGGGCCGGGGAGGCCTGGTTGCCCACGTATCAAGCATCGGGCATGCGCTTCCTCTACATCGGCGACGAGGCGGTGGTCGATCCGCGCGAATTCTCGCTCGAGGGCGGCAAGATGAAGGGGCTGCGCCAGGCCGTCAACCGGGTGGCCCGCTACGGCTACACCGTCCGCTTCCTGGACCCGGCCAACCTGGCCCCCGAAGACGCCGCTCGCCTGGTCGAGCTCATGGCGAAGAACCGGCGGGGCGAGCAGGAGCGTGGCTTCTCCATGATGCTGGGCCGCCTCTTCGATTCGCGCGACACCGGTCTCCTCCTGACGCTGGTCGAGGGTCCGGACGGCGCGCCGGTCGCCATGTGCCAGTTCGTCCCGTCACCAGCCATCGGCGGCTACTCGCTCGACCTCATGCGCCGTGATCCGGCCGAGCACCCCAACGGCCTGCTCGACTTTGCCCTGTGCTCCACCATCGCCCACCTGAAGGAGCTGGGCATGAAAGGACTCAGCCTCAACTTCGCCGCCCTGCGCTCCATCCTCGACGGGGAATCCGGCGACGGCGTCACCCAGCGCGTGGAGCGTTGGGCCCTGCGCCGGCTCTCGGGCGTCCTGCAGATTGAGACACTGTGGCGATTCAACGCCAAGTACGAGCCGAACTGGTTGCCCCGCTACATCGTGTTCGACTCGGCCGAGCAGTTTGTGCCGGTCGTGGTGCAGATCATGCGGGCCGAATCGCTGACCGAGGTGCCGGTCGTCGGGCGCCTGCTCACCACCGGGATGGCCAAGCGCTCGGGGCCGTCCGTGCCCGACGAGGTGCTGGCCGCCCTGCACGAACGGGAGGGGACGGAGACCGACGAGGTAGTCGGCACCCGGTCATGAGCGACGAGACCCCGGCCACCTGTCCCCGCTGCGGTCATCTGGGTATCCACGCGTCGTGTGACAACTGTGACCGCTGCTGGGCCGAGCAACAGCAACGGGAGCGCCCACCGCATCACTGATGTCGGCGCGAGCCCCTTACGAGGATGAGCCGGGGCCGCTCGAAACGGTGAGCACGACGTCGGCCCCGATCGGTTGACTCGCCCCTCCGGCCGGAGACTGCGAAACGACAATGCCGGCGGGGGCCGTCGAGGACACGTCGATGGCGGAATACGTGAAGCCGAGCGCGGCCAGTTCGGCCGCGGCGGCGGCTTGGGACTCCCCGATCACGACGGGCACGACGCTGACGTGCTGACCGGGTAGGCGGGGCGGTCTCGGCACTGCGGCCGCCGGCACAATCTGGCTGCGCGTCACGCTGGTCGAACGGCCGGTGGCCACGATGCCGGCCACCACGACGACCAGGACGAGCGCGCCGGCGGCCGCACCCACCAACACCCGATTGGAGAATCGGTGATGCCAGCGGGGCGGCCCAGCGGGAGGTGGCAAGGCCGACTGGATGTCGGAGGCGGGCTCCTCCATGTCCTCGAGCGCCACGGCCGCGATGTCCTCGGGCAGTCCGACCCGGTTGAGCAGCGCCTCCATGTCGGATCGGTCACGCGGCGGGCGCTCGCTCCGCCGTTCGGTGATGTGCTCGCGGATCTCGCTGACCAGTTGGTCGCGCCGGGAGGCGGGGAGGCGGGACAGGGCGCCGCTCAGCTCGGAGAGATAGGCCTCGACCATGGCATTGAGATCGGACCCCATGACGAGGTCGCTCATCGCACGCCCCGCGACTCGAGCAGGCCGTCAACGGCCTGGCAGAAGCGGTGCCACTCGGTGGTGAAGAAGTCGAGCGAGGCCTTCCCCTCCGGCGTCAGCTTGTAGTACCGGCGGGGTGGGCCCTGGGTCGACTCCCGCCACGACGTCTCCACCGCGCCGTCCTGACGCAGGCGGGCCAGCAGCGGGTAGATGGTGCCCTCGCTCGTCACCAGCTCGGCGTTGGAGAGTTCCCGCACCAGCTCGAATCCGTAGCGCTCGCCGTCGCGCAGGAGGGCCAGCACGCAGTACTCGAGCGCCCCCTTCCGCATCTGGGCCAGCTGGGGTGCTCGGCTCTGTACCATGCATTGCATAGTACCTGGCGGTGTCAGGTTGTCAAGGGGAGGCCGAGATGGGCAGGTCCGGATGCGAGCGCAGGCGCACCCCTTAGGGACTGGGACTGACCGTGACCGTCACGATGGAGTGGTCGGTCACCGTGGTGCCGGCTGCCGGGCTCTGGCCCGTCACCGTGCCGGTCGGTGCCGAGCCACTGGTCGTGTTGGCCTGCAGGTCGGCCGCGCTGAGGGCCTCGAGCGCCTGCGTCGGGGTCAGCCCCACCACGTTGGGCACGACCACGGTGGCCACGGCCGGGATGGTGCCCGAGGTCTGGGTCCGCGGTGGCGGCGAGGTGGTGTTCGAGTTGAAGACACCGGCGAAGATGAGGATGCCCACGATCACGATGGCCCCGGCCACAATCCCGATGGTGATCAGCCCCGACTTCTTCTGCTTCGGTTTGGTGGCGAGGTCGTTCATCGGGGCCTCATGATGGCAGACCCCGCCCGGGCTAGTGAGGCAGGTAGAGCAGCGAGGCGTGGCGGGCGAAATCGAGCAGCGGGGCGGGCCACAAGCCGAAGACCACGGTGACGGCCACGCACAGACCGATGGCCAACGCAGTCAGGGCCGGCACCGGCACCACGGAGGGGACGGCTTCGCCGAAGGCATCCGGTGCGTCGTCGGCCAGCAGGAGGGACGAGTTCAAGGCATCGACGGTCGCCGCCTCACGGTCGGGTGCGCCGAGCAGGGCGGCCCGGCCACTGGGTGAGACAGGGACGGGGGCGCTGGCGGTGGCGTCACCGTCCGGCGCGTACATGAGGACGGCCACCCGGAGGTAGAAGAAGGCGGCCACGGCGGCACTGACCATGGCGATGACGGCCAGGGGAACCGCCCCGGCGCTGACGGTGGCCAGGACCACCTGCAGCTTGGCCCACAGACCGGTGGTGAACGGCGCGCCGGCCTGAGCCAGCAAGAGGATGGCCAGGCAGAGGGCCAGCAACGGCTGGCGTTTGGCCAGGCCCTTGTAGCGGGTCAGATCGTGGTCGCCGTCGCCCTCGCGGCCGAGCACGGTGATGATGGCGAAGCTGCCGATCGTCATGAACGTGTAGGCGAACAGGTAGTACAGCGACGCGCTCACACCGCGGGCCGTCCCCGCTTCGACGCCGAGGAGGATGAACCCGGCGTGATTGATGGACGAGTAGGCCAACATGCGCTTGACGTCGCGCTGGCGCAGGGCGACCACGGCACCGACGGAAAGCGAGAGCACGGCCAGGCCGTAGACGATGGGACGCCAGTCCGAGGAGATCACGCCCAGCGACGAGAAGAGCACCCGCAGCAGGGCGGCGAAGGCGCCGGCCTTGGCCACGGCGGCCATGAATCCGGTCACCGGCGACGGTGCCCCTTCGTAGACGTCGGGCGTCCACATGTGGAAGGGCACGGCCGCCACCTTGAAGGCGAAGCCGACCAGCATGAGGGCCAGGCCCGACAGCAGCAGCCCGTTGTCGACCAGCACGTTCTTGGACAGGAAGTCGGCGATCTGGGTCAGGTTGGTCGACCCGGTGGCGCCGTAGGTCAAGGCGATGCCGTAGACGAAGATGGCCGAGGAGAAACCGCCCAGAATGAAGTACTTGAGCGCCGCCTCACCGGAGGAGGCCCGCCGGTGGTTGAAGGCGGTGAGCACGTAGAGGGCGATGGACATGATCTCGAGGCCCAAGAAGACGATGATCAGGTCGTTGGCCGACCCCATCAACATGGCGCCCGAGGCCGAGAGCAGGGCCAGTACGTGGAACTCGCCGCCCTGAACGTCCTCGCGCTTGAGATAGCCGTCGGCCACCAGGGCGGTGACCAGCATGGCCGCGGAGATGAGCATCGTGATGAGGACGCTGAAGCCATCCATGACGACGGCGTGCGCGATGTACGTGTGGGGTCCGTGATCCTGCACGTCGGTCCACTGCCAGAGCGAGATGCCCAGGGCGGTACCCGAGATGATGACGCTGCCGATGGTGCTGACCCGGACCCGGAGCGGGCGACTGACCAATGAGGCGGCCGCCAGCAACAGCACGGCCCCGCCGATCATGATCATGGGCGGCAGGATCGTCAGGTAGCGGATGGGTGGGACCGGAATGCGGTTGCTGGACGCGCCGGTCGCAGCGGCCAGCAGGGTGTGGATCATGGCTGCCCCCCGAGGCCGGCGGTGCCCTTGGTGGCCACACTCGGCTGGTAGTGGCCGGTGGCCTTCTCCACATGGGCCACCAGCTGGTTGACCGACGGGTTGATGCGGTCAAGTACCGGCTTGGGGTAGACGCCCAGGAAGACGATCAGGATGATGAGCGGGGCCATGACCAGGCGCTCGAGCCAGACCAGGTCCTTGGTCTTCTCGTCCTCCGCCCTCGGCTCCCCGTGGAAGACCTGCTGGTAGGCCCAGAGCAGGTAGATGGCGGCGATGATGACGCCGACCACCGCCACCACGGCCCACCAGCGGTGGGTGATGAAGGTGCCGGAGAGGACCAGGAACTCGCTGACGAAGCCGTTCAGCCCGGGCACGCCGATGGACGCCATCATGACGACGGTGAACACGGCCGCCATGACCGGGGCCACCTTCTGCAGCCCGCGCAGCTCACCGACCTGCCAGGTGCCGCGGCGCTCATAGATGAACCCGATGAGGATGAACAGCGCGCCGACAATCAGGCCGTGGTTGACCATCAGCAGCACGGCGCCCGAGAGGCCCTGGGAGCTGAGCGCGAAGGTGCCTAGGGCGATGAAGCCGACCTGGGCCAGCGAGGAGTAGGTCACCAGCCGCTTCAGGTCGCGTTGGGCGCAGGCCACGATGGCGCCGTAGAGGATCCCGATGACGGCCAGGGTCAGCATGAGGGGGGCCAGGGTGCGGGTGGCGTGGGGGAACAGCGAGAGGTCGAAGCGGATGATGCCGTAGGTGCCCAGCTTGGCCAGCAGCGAGGACAGGATGACCGAGCCTTCGGTCGGCGCTTCGGTGTAGGCGTCGGGCGACCAGGTGTGGAAGGGGAAGAGCGGCGCCTTGATGGCGAAGGCCGAGGTGAAGGCCAGGAAGAGAAGGATCTCGGTCGAGTCCGACAGATGCGTGTGCATCAGCGCCGGCAGCGAGAACGTGAGCACGTGGGTCTGGGACTCATGAATGAAGGCCAGGGCCAGGATCCCCACCAGCAAGAAGGCCGAACCCAAGAACGTGTAGAGGAAGAACTTGATGGCGGCGTAGGCCCGGCGCTCGTGACCCCAGCCGGCGATGATGAAGTACGAGGGCACCAGCGTCAGCTCGAAGAAGAGGAAGAAGACGATCAGGTCGAGCGACACGAAGCTGCCGATGACGGCGGCTTCGAGCAGCAGCAACCAGGCCGCGTAGGCCCGGGCGTTGGTCTTGTGGCGCCCGAGCACCAACACCAGCGGGAACAGCACGGCGGACAGCAGGACCAGGAAGACCGAAATGCCATCGAGGCCGAGGTTCCAACGCACACCCAGGGCCTGTCCGGTGTAGATGTGGTTCGAGGTCAGCTGGAAGCCGCCGACGTTGACCTTCATGGCGACGACCGCACCGATGGCCACGCCGAGGGTGGCCAGGGACACGCCGATGGCCAGCACGTCGCCGAATTCCTTGGAGAACCGCTTGTCCAGGCCGATGATGGCCAGAGCCAGGGCACCGGCCGCCGGCAGCAGGATGAGGACCGTCAGGTAGGGGAAGCCGGCGCTCATGACCACCACGTCCGGCTGATCATGAAGGCGATGATGGCGGCCATGCCGAAGGCGATGCCCAGGGCGTAGTTGCGGACGTACCCGGTCTGCAGCTTGCGGGTCGCCGTGCCGGTGGAACGCACCAGGCGAGCCGCCCCGTTGACCGCGCCGTCAATCACCCGCACATCGACCACCCAGGCCATGAAGCTGGCCAGCTTCTGGCTGGGCCGCCCGATGATGGCGTCGTAGAAGTCGTCCCAGTACCAGACCCGCTGCAGGAACCGCGGCTCGAGTCGGGCCTTGTCGGTGACGGTGCCGCGCCACAGCGTCACGGCCAGGACCACGCCGATGATGGCGGCCACGGCGTCGGTGATGGCCAGGGCCCACAGGCCACCGTTGTGGATGTGGTCGCGGTAGAGGCTGCCGGAGAAGACTGGGGCCAGCCAGGCATCGAAGGAGTAACGGTGGGCCCAGGGCAGGTTGAGGATGCCGGCGAAGAAGGCCGCCACGGCCAGGATGACCAGGGGCAGGCGCATGACCCAGGGCGACTCGTGCGGGGTGTGCAGGGCCGGCTCGCCGTGGGGGCCGATCTCCTTCCAGCGCTCGTCACCGCCGAAGGCCAGGATCTGCAGCCGGCTCATGTAGTACGCCGTGAGTACGGCGGTGAGCAGGCCGAGGGCCCACAGCACCTTGTAGTGGGCGTAGACGTTGTCCAGCACGTCGCCCTTGGCCCAGAAGCCGGCCAGCGGCGGGATGCCGGCGATGGCCAGCCAGCCGATGGTGAAGGTGACGCTGGTCCACTTCATGGTCCTGCGCAGGGCGCCCATCCTCTTGAGGTCCTGCTCGTCGTCCAGCCCGTGGATGACCGACCCGGCGGCCAGGAAGAGGAGACCCTTGAAGAAGGCGTGGGCCACCATGAGGAAGATGGCGGCGATGTAGGCGCCCGAGCCGACGGCCAGCACCATGTAGCCGATCTGCGACACGGTGGAGAAGGCCAGCACCTTCTTGATGTCCTGCTGGGCGCAGGCGATGGTGGCCGCCACGAAGGCGGTCACGCCGCCGATGATGGCGATGACCTCGGTGCCGGTGTGCGACAGGGCCAGCAGGTGGTTCATGCGGCAGAGCAGGTAGACCCCGGCCGTCACCATGGTGGCGGCGTGAATGAGGGCCGAGACGGGGGTGGGGCCCTCCATGGCGTCGGGCAACCAGTTGAACAGGGGGATCTGGGCCGACTTCCCGGTGGCGGCGAAGAGCAGCAGCAGGACGGCCGCCGTGGCGGTGCCCCCACCCAGGTGATGCAGCTGCCCGAAGATGCCGCCGCCCGGGCCGCCCTGGTACTGCAGGGTGCCGGTCTTTTCGAAAATGAGGAAGATGGCCAGCAGGAAGCCGGCGTCACCGATGCGGTTGTAGATGAAGGCCTTCTTGCCGGCCGAGGCGGCGGTCTCGCGGTGGAACCAGAACGACACCAGCCAGTAGGAGCAGACGCCCACACCCTCCCACCCGACGAAGGTCAGGAGGAGGTTGTTGGCCAGGACCAGCACCAGCATGGAGAAGACGAAGAGGTTCAGGTAGATGAAGAACTTCGAGTAGTCCCGGTCGCCCTTCATGTAGCCGATGGAGTACAGGTTGATGAGCGCACTGACCCCGGTGATGAACATGCACATCACGATGGAGAGCTGATCGACCTGCAGGCCGATGGGCACGGTCAGGCCGCCGACGTGGAACCAGGTGAAGTAGTTGTGCAGGAAGACCCGGTGCGCTTCGGGCTGATGCGAGAGCGCGATCAGGGTCAGGAGGGCGACGACGAACGAGCCGGCCACGGCGATGGTGCCTATCCAGCCGGCCACCGGGTCGCCGACCCGGCGGCCGATGGCCACGAGGACCACAAAGCCCACGAGCGGGAAGAGGGGCATGAGGTACGCAGCGTGCAGCACGGTTCCGCTCAGCCCTTCAACGAATGCAGATCGTCGGCCGTGGTCGTTGACCGGCGCCGGTAGTTGGTGACCACGATGCCCAGGCCGACCACCACTTCGGCCGCCGCCACCACGAGGACGAAGAAGACGATGGCCTGGCCGCCGATGTCGCCCAGCATGCGGGCGAAGGTGACGAAGGTCAGGTTGGCCGCGTTGAGCATGAGCTCAATGCACATGAACATGATCAGCACGTTGCGGCGCACCAGCAGGCCGATGGCCCCGATGGTGAAGACCACGGCGGCCAGCCCTAGGTACCAGGCTCCCGAGAGGCTCATGCCGCCTCGGTCTCGACCGGTGTGTGCGGCCGGCGGGCCAGCACGACGGCGCCGACCACGGCGATGACCAGCAGGGCGGCCGTGGCCTCGAAGGCGAAGAGGTAGGTGGTGAAGAGCTGCTTGCCCAGCTGTGCCACTTCGCCCGAAGGCGAGGAGGGGTCGGCGGCCACGTTGCCCTGGATCGGCCCCACCACCTGGTGGGCGCCGGTGACCCAGTGCGAGGTGGCGGCCATGGCGATGACGCCGGCCAGGGTGACGCCCAGCATGATGAAGGCCAGCGGGCGCTGGCCGGCCAGCGGCTCGACCTCGACGGCCTCCCGCTTGTCGACGCCCAGGAACATGATGACGAAAAGGAAGAGCACGACGATGGCGCCGGCGTACACGATGATCTGCACGGCGGCCAGGAAGTCGGCTTCCTGCTCAATGAAGAGCACGGCCACGCCGAACAGGGTCATGACCAGGCTGAGGGCGGCGTGGACCGGGTTGCGCGAGGTGACCACGCCCAGGGCGCCGATGAGGATGACGGCGGCGCTGGCCGCGAAGACCAGGATGTCCGGCCAGGCGGGGCGCGTCGAAGTGAGGGCGAGTGCGGTGTGGAGCATCAGGCCGACTCCTGCGACTCGGACGTGGCGGTCGCTTTGGCCGTGGCCTTGGCTTCCTTGCGAGCGGTCCGCATGTCGTTCATGCGCACCTTCATGGCGTCCATCTTCTTCTTGTTGCGCTCGGCGCCCTTCTTGGCCCGCCAGATGCGACCCTGCATACCCGAGTGGGCCAGCGGGATGTCCTCGGCCAGCAGGTGGTTCTCGAGCACCTCACGCAGCGGCTTGCTGCCGGTCAGCTCGTCGTTGCGGCGGCCCGACTGCCCACCCTCGGGGGTACGCACGCCGTAGCCCAGCTCACCGGACCACTGCACCTCGCCCTCGTAGGCCGCGTTGCCCGACGGCGAGGTGGCCCGCATCCAACCCGAGGTCATCATGTCGTCGCCCTCGCGCCAGTCCTCCCACGGGAGCTTCTGGGGCATGCCGAGGTCGTCGACCAGCAGCTCGGCCTTGGTGTAGATGGCGTCGGAGCGGTTGGTGAATGAGAACTCGAAGAGCTTGGACTCGGTGATGGCCTCGGTCGGGCAGGCCTCCACGCACATGTCGCAGTGGATGCAGCGCAGGTAGTTGATCTCGTAGACGTAGCCGTAGCGCTCACCGGGCGAGACCGGGTGGTCGGGCGGGTTGTCCAGGCCGCGCACGTAAATGCAGTCGGCCGGGCACACCCCGGCGCACAGCTCGCAGCCGATGCACTTCTCCATGCCGTCCTCGTAGCGATTCAGGACATGGCGACCGTGCTGGCGTGGCTGCTTGGGCTTCTTGACCTCCGGGTACATGGTGGTCACCCGAGGTCGGCTCATGTGCTGCAGCGTCAGCTTGAAACCGCCGAGGAAGCTCAACTGGTCCTTCATTTCGTCACCTA